>CALCCA010000159.1 GCA_937899725.1 uncultured Halomicronema sp. | reverse complement strand
TTATCTCAATCATCAACTCGATTATTTTTCATCCGCCAGCGGATGACGTGCTCCCGTCTAGAATCGCCTTTAGCTTTGTTAGGCCTGGCCCGATAGGGCTTTCTATCCATTCTAAAAGTGCGGTACTGCGGTTACCCTGGGGGGCAGCGTTACCTGGAACGTTGGCACTGGGTGGATTAAGGGCTGTGAAATGTCAATTACATAGGCGACAAAAGAGGAAGGAATTAAGGGGGTAATTCTGACCGTTTTTCATGAGTCTAAAAAAGTATTTTTTCAAGTCATAGGAGATCGCTCATTTCCACGATTTAACCAAGGAGATCGCGCCAGAGTGTCGATGACAATTATCGAAATGGTCACATCAATCTCATCGAGTATCCTGGTGACGTCTCGATTGCTCCTTATACCAGGAGTTCAATGGGATTATGGTGTGGGATGAGCTTGAGACTTTATGCAGGTGACGATTGGGCGTTAGCCGAGCGTTGAGCAGCGGCCTGTTTACGAAAACTTTGAGCCTGAAACTCAAAAATGGTGGCATGATGCACCAACCGGTCAATGGCGGCAACGGTCATCATCGAGTCGGTAAAGATAGTATCCCACTGACTAAAGGGCTGATTCGCCGAGATCATCACACTCTTTCGTTCATAGCGATGGGCAATGAGTTCAAACAGAACTGAGGTTTCCACATCAGACTTTTTGACATAGCCGAGATCGTCAATGATGAGGAGATCATAGCGGTCAAGTTTGGCCAGTGCGGCCTGTAATTCGAGTTGGAGCTTCGCCAGCTGGAGCTGTTGGACTAAGGCAGTCGCGGAGACAAATTTAACCCGTTTTCCCAGCTCAACAATGGAGCGTCCCAAGGCCGCACAAACATGGGTTTTTCCGGTGCCACTGGGGCCAAATAGCAAGAGATTGCTAGCCGACTCTATCCAGTCAATCGATTGAGCGAAGGCCATCATCGCGGCTGGATTGAACTCACTGAGGTGGTCAAACTCAAAGTTGGTCCAAGACTTTGCGGAAGGTAGCTGCGCTTCGGCTAGGGCACGGGTGATGCGATTTTGTTCGCGCCGACTGGCTTCGCCCTGGGCCAAAGCCAACAGGAACTGGGCGTAGGACCAATGCTCCTGGGTGGCTTGGTGTTCGAGGGATTGCCACTGGTCGAGAAAGTGTTTGAGCTTGAGGTGTTTGAGGGTGCTCATCAGGGTCTGATAGGGCACGTCCTGGGGCGGTGGTGAGGAGTTGGTCATAGCTAGCTAAATCATGTTGCACTGAGGTGACGGTGGGGCATTGGTCGGCCGTTAGAGTGGCCTCAAAGGCCCGTTGTAGTCCCGCCACACTCAGACTGGCCTGCTCCAATTGGAGGTGTAAGTACTCGGCAACCTGGGATTCGTTATCTTGGGTGGCCGCAATATAAAGTGCTTCGGTCATCAAACGAGCGGCTTTATCAGGCTCCATCGTTGTTTTGAGGGCATCCCATAGAGACCGCCACTGGTCATTGGGCAACAGGTCCGCTTGCCATTGGCAGTAGAGAAAGGCACGGGGTTTGCGACGGAGACTTTCGGCCACATGGCGATAATTGATACTGCGTGCTCGGCGAATCTTGTCACTGCCATGGACGTGGATTCGTGGCAGCGACACCACTTCAGTCGTGCCCAAAAAGCCCACTAGACGGTCATGATAGAGGTGCAGGGTTAAGCGCTGACCAATCAATCGAGAGGGCACCGTGTAAAGGATGCAGCGTACATTAATGGTGCTGTGGGTGCTGACCTTCGCACTGCGGACTTCATAATCAGGGGTGCGATAGCGGGGTAAGGCTTGTAAGGTGGGGCGTTCGGTTTCAAATTTCTGTTGACACTTGCCATTCAGCTTCGCGATGACCGTCTCGATAAAACGCTGGTACTGAGCCACCGAGTCAAACTCAAAACTGCCCCGACGATATAACGCCTGACATAAGCGTCGCTTGAAATAACCATGGGGGGATTCAATCGCGCCATTTTCATGGGCAACCCCCGTATTGTTGCGAGTGGCCTCCATCCGGTAATGGTCACACACATCCGCATACAGCTGGGTCAGCTTAGGATTACGCCCCCCGGTATTACGATAGGCCGCGCTCAGACTATCCGTTCGATGGGTCTTGGGGGCTCCGCCACAGGCATGGAGGGCATTTTGCAGTCCTTGGGATAGGCCGATAAAACTCTCTCCGCCTTGGATCACTTGCACATACTGCCAACCGCTATAGGCCAACCGGTAGTGGTAGAGAAGGTGATGAAACGCTTGACCGGCAACGGTTACCGTCACACCTTTGAGATGGGTAAAGTCCGATAGACCCATCTCCCCTGGCTCATGGCGGATCTTAAACATCACTTCCTTCGGTTTTCCATGCAGCGCTTTCCATTTCGATACTCGGCGTTGAACTGTTCTGAGTTTGTCGTCATATTGCTGGGGATAACGCTCTTGAAGGATTTCAAATACGGTCGTCGCTTCTAGGCGGGGTTCTGCCTCTAGCAACGGTTTTAGTTCGCTTTCCCATAATCCATTGAGCGGATCTTGACGCGTTTTCCAGTCTCGTGGACGCCCTCGGTTGGGACGATGGGTCCCACTATCGATGCGATGGGCGGTACGTGATGAGATCCCGGCTTTCGCTGAGGCACTCACTTGACGCTGGCCTTGGCGTTTCGTTTCCATATACAGCTCTACTTGATTGCGGTAAATTGCGACTGGCACTAGCGGTCTCTTTTTCTTGGAGAGGTACAACCCTAGTGTCTTTCTTTATGAACGGCCTTAGTCAATGGTTAATGCTAGAGACTACTCTATGGGGAGCTTTGATATCACCGGACTACCTAATTGTCATTACCCCTGATTAGCTGCCTATGTAATTGTCACCCTATACTGGGGCGTTCTGGCGAAAAGATTGTGCCAATGGCGGCCCAACAGTTGCCGGTGACGGCGAAAGCGGTGATTGGGGGTGAAACGATAGAACTGGAAGTGGCTTCGACGGCTGAGGAACAGACGATTGGGTTGATGTTCCGAGACTCACTGCCTGCGAATCGTGGCATGTTGTTTGAGTTGCCGCGACCCAAGGCGCAGGTGCTGTGGACAAAGGATGTGAATTTTCCGATTGATGCGGTATTTCTGTTGGATGGCAAGGTGGAGATGGTGCTGGCTGAGTTGCCGCCTTGTTCGGGGGACCCGTGTCCGGTGTATGGGGTGAGTAAGGCGGTGGACCAGGTGTTGGAGTTGCCGGGTGGTCGTGCGGCTGGGTTGGGATTGGTGCCAGGGAAAGAGGTGCGGATTCAGCAGGTGGATTATAGAACTCAGGGCTGAAGGTGGAGATTGCGATCGCACCCTCTCTTAATCGAGATCGCATCATCCAGGTTTCTTATGACAACTTGATAAAGCCCTGTGCTGTAGTTGAATGTCAGCAGTAGAATGCTGACTATGGCGTATCTTCTCTCGGCAACTAAGCTCAAGTCCTATGCCCAGTGTCCCAGGGCGTATTACTTTCGCTATGAGTACGGTTTGAAGAAGCCGTCAGTGTTTGGTGCGGCTGTATTGGGTACAGCGTTGCATGGTGCGCTGGCGCAGCTGTATCAGGATTGGCATTATCAGGATCCCTTGCCGTCTGAGGAATGGCTACGGTATTGCTGGGAAAATCAGATTTGTGCCTTGACTGCGGCCCAGCTTGAAGAGGGTTGGCAGATTCTGCAGCGGTATTTTGAGACTGAGATTGTGCCGTTGGGAGTGATGAAGCGTCCGTTGGCAACGGAGGGCAGAATTCAGGGTTTGACCCAAATGAACGGCCTGGAGTTTAAGCTGACGGGACGTTATGACCGGTTGGATAGTTTAGAAGATGGTCTGGAGCTGATTGATTATAAGTCGGCGAAGAATCCAACCATGCCTGCGGCTGACATGGTGGACCTGCAGCTGGGGTTGTATAGTTTGGCCTTGGAGC
>CALCCA010000158.1 GCA_937899725.1 uncultured Halomicronema sp. | reverse complement strand
AACGCCAGCGAAAGCGCGATCTTTGCTGGAGAAGCCATAAATGGAATCGCCGTTAGTGGTGCATTCAGCTCGGTAGAAGAGAACGGCGTCGGCAGCGGTGGCAACGTGGAGATTGTCACCGTTGTACTTGAGGTACTCGATGGGGCTAATCTCGTGGCTTCGACACGTGGCAAGGGAGATGCAGGCGACGTTATTATCAATGCCAGTGAAAGCGCTACCTTCATTGGAGAGGGTGTACGCGGAGGAGTTCGCAGCGGCGCATTCAGCTCGGTAGATGAAAGCGTCGTCGGCAACGGCGGCAATGTCGAGATTGTCACCTCCGTGCTACAGGTCATGGACGGGGCACAGCTCTCAGCTATTACGGACGGTCAGGGCGACGCCGGTAACATTATCCTAAATGTTAGCGAAACTGCTACCTTTGCCGGAGGAGGTCGCAGAGCCAGTGGTGCATTCACCACAATCGCTGAGAACGGCACCGGCAGCGGCGGTAATATTGAGCTTACTACCTCTATATTGGAGGTCTTAAATGGAGCTGTACTTGCGACGGACACCGGGGGGAGAGGCGACGCCGGTGATATCGTCATCAACGCTCGCGATCGCGCCACCTTTGACGGAGAAACTGAACTAACGCTCGGGGGAGTTAGGGTTTTAAGTGGTGCATCTAGCTTGGTAACAGAGAGCGGTATTGGCAACGGCGGCGACATCGAAATTGTTACCGATACCTTAGAACTCTTGGATGGAGGAACCCTCTTAGCCAGCACTCGTGGTGAGGGCAATGCCGGTAACATCACAATCAATAGCCGACGCAATGTTGACCTTGATCAGGGTGAAATCAGCACCGGTAGCTCTAGTCCTGCTGGGCGAGGGGGGGATATTGGCGTTACGACTCCGCTGCTCACCCTAGTCAATCAATCAGAGATTTCCACGCAAACAGTTTCTAGTGATGGGGGCGACATCGCTCTTGCTATTGACAACTTACTTTTTCTTGCTGATAGCAGCCTCATCTCAACCGAGGCAGGGACTGAGGACGCTGGCGGCGACGGCGGCGACATCACGATCAATACTCAGTTTCTCGTAGCGGCTCCCAATGAAAACAGCGATATTGTGGCCAACGCCTTTGACGGCGATGGTGGCAATGTCAACATCACTGTCACCGGGGGGATCTTCGGTATCGAGCCGCGCCCTGAACGCACCCCCCTCAACGACATCACCGCCAGCTCTCGCAACGGTATCTCCGGCACCATCGCTGTCGAGAGCCCCGACGTCGACCCCACGGAAGACGCGGCTGAGCTACCCACCGCCCTCGCTGCGCCGGATGTCATTCAAAGCTGTCGCGAAGCCTTTGTGCAGACCGGCAGCGAGTTTGTCGTGACCGGTCGCGGCGGCATCCCCCAGGGGCCGCTTGATTCCGCATCTGTTAGGCTCTGGCAAGACGTGCTGCCCATTGAAACTGAAGCCCCAAGCCCCCCTGAGCCTGAAAGCACTGTGGACCCGGATGAGGTAGATGACGCAGTTGTGCCTGTGCCCATTGCCGAAGCCCAGGGCTGGATTGTCAATGAGCAAGGCCAGATTATGCTGGTGGCCGAAGCCCCACAGGAAGCTACGGTCGGTCAGCCGGTGACTTGCCGAGGATAGCCGTGAACATTCAAGGTTTTTTCCCAATTTCGCGCTTAGGCAGGTGCATAGACCTTGTCAGCCGCTCCTACACACCTTTCCGATTTGAGGGATTTGGGCTTTTGCGCCAGCCCTATCGTTCTCAACGTCAATTCGATGGACTCTCGCTAGTCAATGCCGTCCTTCGCCAGCAGAGCAATCGCGGGTTCACTAAAGACGTCTACTGGTGATCGCCTCAAGCGCTACTAATCTTGGCCACACTGGCGCACTTATACCGATTCTCTAAAATCTAGCTACACATCCTTTCCCCTTCGCCCCCTTGCCCCCATAGCCCTCTATTACAATCTGTAGCTCTATTCTGGAGAACTGGTATTACCGGTTGCGCTTTCTTGGGGCACCGTGCCGCCGATAAAATTGGGCGGATTATCAACAATTGACAGAGTGTTGCGCAATTGTCTTTTGACCGTGTTATCACAGAGACAATCTTCGGCTACAGAGTGCCTACTTTATCTCGCAATACATAAAATTGGTTGGGTATATGGCAATGTTCTCATCGTCCAAGCTGCCTTATTTGATTACCTTGGCGCTCTATGCCGGACTTCCCAGCCGCGCCGTTGCTCAAATCATCCCCGATGGCACCCTCGGGCCCGAGTCCTCGCTGTTGATTGATGTCTCCGCCGTAGAGCAGTTGATTCAGGGTGGTGCCCTGCGCGAGGAAAACCTGTTTCACAGCTTTGAGCAGTTCAGCATTGGTGAGGGCGGGCACGTGTATTTTGCCCATCCCGCTAACGTCGAGCGCATCTTTAGCCGGGTCACCGGGGATTTGCCCTCGGACATTTTCGGCACGCTGGGCGTCAACGGCGGTGCCGACCTCTATCTGCTTAATCCTAACGGCATCGTGTTTGGCCCCAATGCGCGGCTGGATGTGGGCGGCTCATTCGTGGTCTCGACGGCGAACAGCTTCGCGTTTGCCGACGGCAGCGAGTTTAGCGCTGTCGCCCCAGAAACATCGTTACTCACCATTGATGTGCCGCTAGGAGTGCAGTTCAACACCCCGACTCAGGGCAACATCGACAGTTTTGGGCAGCTAGCAGCCGGGCAAGACCTAACCCTACAGGGACAAGAGCTGTATTTAGAAGGGGGGCTGTCGGCCGGTCGTAACCTAAACTTGCAGGCCCAGGAGACGATCACGATTCGCGATACGGCGGCAGTGCCGTTGGTGGCGCGATCGGGCGGCGACCTCACTATTCAGGGCAACCAGGGCATTGACATCTGGACGCTACAGCACCTGGAGCAAGCGCCATTTGTCAGCGGCGGCAACTTGACCTTAATCAGCGACGGGGTAATTTCTGGCGATGCCCACTTTGAGAGTGGCGGCAACCTACAGTTTTTGACCTTAGCCGGTGCACCGGGCAACCTTGTCAGTTTTTATGACCCAATTATCTCCGCCAATGGCGATGTGGTGTTTGGTGACTACACCGGCGTGGCGCTGAAGGTGGAGGCGACAGGCAGCATTGCGGCGGGCGACATTGTTATCACCGGGCCAGATACAACACTGGTGGCCGATGGTTCAGGCTCGGATGAAGACCTGTTAGCTAGTAGCCGAGCGGCGATTTTGCGGGCGGGGGTGGCGCTAGAGAACGGTGCTAACGTGCCGCAAGTGGTCAATGGCACGACGTTTGCCAATGGCGTCCTCGCCGAGCAGCCGCCCGGCAGCATTGTGGTGAGCAGCATCAATACGTCAGATACAACGGGGGGAGCGGGTGGGCCGATCATCTTGGAGGCCCAGGGGAATGTTGTCACCACAGGCTCATTCGAGACGCCCGATGGCTATGGTTCCATCGCCCTGGGCTCGTTTTCGTCTTCCGAGAGCGGTAACAGCAGTGATGGGGGAGCGATCTCAGTTTTTGCTCTAGGAGATGTTGTTATCGGTGGATTGGATTCATCCTCGGAGTCGAGGTCGAACTCTGGCATCAGTGAGAGCGGAAATGGGGGCGAAATTTCTCTCTTTTCCTCTGGCGATATTACGATTGGGGGCCAGCTGTCATCGGATTCTTTCTCACGATCAAACTCAGCAGGTCTGGGTGGAAGCCAGAGCGGGGACGGGGGAGCGATCGCACTGTCTGCCGTCAGCGATATTACAATCGAGGGCTGGTTGCGTTCGGAATCAGTTTCGTCCTCATCCTTTGGGACAAGTGAGAGCGGGAATGGAGGGGCAATCTCAATCTCTACATCAGGTGATGTTACTGCGGGCTCTTTGAGGTCTTACTCTGTCTCTTTCGCAGATACTAGCGTGAGTGGAAATGGAGGAGCAATCGCAATCTCAACTTTGGGCGACATAGCAATAGGTGACCCAATTTCCCTCTCGTCCTCTCTATCAACAGTAGGCACAAGTGTGAGTGGAGACGGAGGAACAATCTCCCTTTCGACATCAGGCGACTTGAGTATTGAGGGCAGCCTGCAGGCATTTTCGGAGTCAGATGCAAGCTCATCTACAGACTTCAGTGAAAGTGGTAACGGCGGGGCGGTTGAAATTTCCGTTGCTGGGAGCGTGCTCGTTGAAGGGAACGTGGAAACATACTCGTCCTCATTGTCGGGTGGTATGGGTTCGAGTACCAGCGGAGACGGAGGAGCCGTTGAAATCTCGGCTTTTGGAGATGTAACTGTCATAGATGATCAGGTTTTGGGCACAGAATATTCCTCGGGAGAGATAAGGTCAGGCTCAACCTCTCAGGCTAAAACAGGTTTTAGTGAGAGCGGCAACGGAGGGCAAATTAGAATATCAACCTCTGGGAATATTCTCATTGAGGACGATCTAGACTCATCCTCATTCTCTAACTCATTCTCATCCTCATCTTTGAGTTCAACTGAGAGCGGCGACGGGGGAAGCGTATTTCTCTTTTCTAGCAACGGAGATATCCTCTTATCTCCTTTCTTGTTATTTGAAGAGAGTCTCGAAGAGGTATCAACCTATTCATATTCAAGCTCTGGTCCTGCAGGAAGCGCAGGAAGCATTAGTTTCAGGGCTCCTGCGGGTTCAGTTGTGGGCAATGGGATAGAGCTACTTGCATTCGCCGTTACAGAGTTCGACAGAGAAACCGGTATGGGAGGAGGTATTTATTTAGAAGCAGCCTCTGCCATTTCAGGCCTTGAAATATTCACGCTTTCGAACGGTGGCAACTCCGGCAACGTTGAGATCCAAGGAAACAGCGATCGCATAACCATCGAAAGCCTGAGCTTAATTACCAGTGGACAAGTTGAAATTCCAGGTCCTTTTGGTGGCGATTCAGTGACTACTATAAACACAGACAATGTGGGTCAGTCGGGCAATACGCGCATCCAAAACATCGGCGATATTATCCTCAGCAACGTCAATATTGAAGCCAGTGCCAACGGTAGCCAGCCAGCAGGTGGTGTTACCATCACGAGCCCTAGTCAGGTCACCTTTACCAATAGCCAAATCAGCAGCAATGCCAACAGCACCGGCGACGCCGGCACTATCCGTCTCGACGTCGGACAACTCAACCTAGGCAACGGCGGCCGCATCTTTGCCGCCACCTCCGGTTCAGGCAATGGCGGCAGCGTCGTTGTCAACGCGACCGACTCGGTTTTTCTCGGTGAAGGTGTCCAAGACTTTGAACCGGTGATCTCGGTCGAGGCCAGCGGTGCCGGTCGCCCGGGTAGCATCATTATCAACACGCCCACCTTTGTGCTCTCGGAAACCGCTCGCATTACAGCAACGGCCACCGAAACCGCCACTAACCTCGAAGGCGGTGGCAGCATCAGCCTGAATGCTGACCAGATGGACTTAGCAGGCATCGTCGGCATCTTTGCTGAGACGGCAGGTCAAGCACCCGGCGGTACCTTGACCCTGCAGCCCTATCGCCCCAATCCAGACTCAACTCAGACCAACCCAGACCTAACTGTGACCTTGGTAGAGGGCGCGGTTGTTTCGGCGTCGACCTCGGGTACGGGGCCAGGTGGCGGCCTGCGAATTCTAGCGCCGGAGTCGATTACCATTACTGGTCCCGGCCGCCTGGTGGTGGAAACCCGAGACGCAGGCAATGGCGGTGATATTGAAGTGCGGACGCGGCAATTGACCCTGACAGATGGTGTTGAACTCTCGGCCTCAACCTTTGCCGATGCGCCTATTCCCGTGTTGGAAACCATCACCGTAGAGACTTTAGAGCTAGTTGATGTGTCGCCTTTGTTTACAGAAATGGAAGATGCTGGACAGACACCAAACACCGCCCACATCGCCAGCGACCAGCCTGGCATACCCCTCACGGGCATTGTCGGCTCGCTGTCGGCAGAGGGCGATGTCGATTTGTACCAAATCTATCTCGCTGGGGAGGGCACGTTTTCAGCCAGTACTGTTGATGGAACCTCGTTAGACACCCAGCTATTTTTATTTAGCGCCCCTGATGGCCTGGGCGTTTATGGCAACGATGATGACGCCAATTGCGCTGGATGTTTCCAGTCCACATTACCCACTGGCAATGAGCTCACGCCAGCAACAGCAGGGGTTTATTACCTTGCTGTGAGTGGTTTTAATGATACTCCTCTCAATGAGTTGGGCGAAGCAATTTTTCCCAGTGGCTTCGACCCCGATATCGGGTTTGACGCCATCACCGCGCCGAGAGAGCCAGGCGAAAACGCTGCCTTAGCAAGCTGGACAGGGTTCGGTTCCGCAGTCGGTGATTACACAATCCAGTTAACCGGCGTTGAGCAAAATTCTGCCCCCGTTGAAGTCATAACCACCGAAGTTACGACCACCACTTTCTTAGAGCCTGGGGATGCGGGCGATATTAATGTCGTGGCGGACAGTTTTGACCTCACTAATGGAGCGACACTGCAGACCAACACCTCAGGCATTGGGGATGCTGGAGATATCGTTATGAATGTGTCTGAAAGCTTGGTCATTGACAACAGCGCCGTCACCTCAAGCACACTGACCAACTCAACCGGTGCTGGCGGCAATATTACTGTAAATGCGCCACTGACCACGCTCGACAACGGCAGCATTGCCGTCAACTCTCAAGGCACTGGGTCAGGCGGACAAGTCGCCGTGACGGGCGACCAGCTGATTCTATTGGACGGCAGCGACATCAGCGCCACCACCCTCAGCAGCGACGGTGGCAACCTCTCTTTTGACCTGCAAGAGGCACTGATTCTCAGAGACGGCAGTGAGATTTCGACTGAAGCGGGGACTCAGGGAGCGGGCGGCGACGGCGGCGATATCACGATCAATACTCAGTTCCTGATTGCTGTCCCCAACGAAAACAGCGACATTGTGGCCAACGCCTTCGACGGTGACGGCGGCAACGTCGATATCACCGTTACCGGAGGCATCTTCGGCATTGAGCCGCGCCTGGAGCGCACCGGCCTCAGCGACATCACCGCCAGCTCTCGCAACGGGGTTTCTGGCACCATTGCTGTCGATAGCCCTGATATCGACCCCAACCAGTCCGCCACTGAACTGCCTACCACTCTCGATGCACCGGATGTCTCGCAGAGCTGTCGCGAAGCCTTTGTGCAGACTGGCAGCGAGTTTGTCGTGACAGGACGCGGCGGCATCCCCCAGGGGCCACTCGATTCACCCGTTGCTCCGCTTTGGCAAGACGTGCTGCCCATTGAAGGTAATGAACAAGCTGGTGGTGCATCGACAGCTTCTGAGCCTGGGCCAGAAACTGCAACGGATAGTGTATCTATCGCTGAGCCAATTGTTGAAGTACAAGGCTGGATCAAAAACGAACTGGGTCAGATTGTCTTGGTTGCAGAAGACCCACAGCAGGCCGCTGTCGGCCAACCCCTTGCCTGTCAGAGTTGACCTGCGTTTTGCCACTTGCTTGGCGATGACTCGCTCAAACCCTATCTGCATAGACTGACGGGATAACCCCCTACAGCCAATTCCCCACCAGCACCAACGCTGCCCAAAAGTAAGGAGCCCGGTAATCTGGATCGTTCAACAGGGTCAGCTGCGCCTGCCGCAGTGCCTCAGCTTTAGAGGTTTCGGGGCTGATCAACTGGTCGTACAGGTTCCCCACCAAAAATGCCCCCGAAGCATCGTCTAGATTCCACAGCGACGCGATGGTGCTGCGCGCCCCGGCCCGCACTGCCACCCCCGCTAGCCCCAGCGCCGCTCGGTCATCCCCAGTCGCCGTCTGACAAGCACTGAGAATCAGCAGCTCAATCGGGGTTCGGCGGGTCTGGTCACCCGTTCTTAGAATGGAGCTGATCTCGTTCACATTGAGTCGACGGTCCCAGGCCAAAATAAAGGTGTCCTCCGCGCGGGAGCTAAACTGACCGTGGGTTGCCAGATGGACCACCGGGTAAGATAACGCTTCGACCCGTTCTCGAAAGGCGGTGCTAGTAAAGCGCTCATCTAGCAGCACTTGGCTGGGCACGGTCGCCTCAATCTTTTCTAGCTCTAGGCCCACGTTCTCTAACGCGCTGAATCCGTCGCGAGCCTCAGTCAGGCCGCCTGCCAGGGTTGCAAAACCTTGCTGCTGCAGCGGGCGCGGGGCGATTAACTGGAGTCCCGGTGTCAATGCCACACTGTAGTTTTCGATCAGGTAGCGATCGCCGTCATACAGCACGCTCATCGGTACTGACCGCAGCGACCCATCCAGCACAAACACCAGCGTATCCACTGCGCTTTGGCGCAGGTCACCCTCGATGGGGCGAATCAACCAACTATAAATTTCTTCCCCGGCTGATTTGGCATCAGCGGTGACGAAGGGGCGAACGAGATTGCCCTGTAGGGTAAGTACGGTTTCGTCTACCTGCTCGCGAGAGACGGGTGCAGCATGGTGCTGTAGGGGCTGGTCTGGCAGACTGACGACCACTTCAATGCGATCGCTGAGCAAAATCGGATAGATCACCGCCGCGTTGGTCTGGTCAACCTCATCCAGCGCCACCGCCTGTTCCTCAATGCAGGCCGACCGAAAGAAGTTGTTCAGCTCAGCAACCTGTAGCGACTCAATCACCTTACGGGCCTGCTGTAGCCGCTCTGACCCGGCCTCCGGCCGCAGCAGCAGGTCGACGTACTCGCGATAGACCGGCTCTACGCTCTCGCGGAAAGAAAACTGCTGGTCAGGCGCGATCGCCGCGAGGTCGTAGCGGAGGGACTGGAGCGACTGAAAGGCCGTTTTGTAGGACGAGATCGCGCCATCCGTCTTGTCCTGCGCCTTGAGAATACGCCCCAACTGCCACTGCCACTGGTAGGCAATGTCGTTAGCGTTGAGGAGCTGGGCAATCAGCAGCGCGTCTTCTGTCAGTTCCTTGGCATTGTCCCACTGCTGAGTGGTTTCATAGGCATTACCTAGATAACCCATCGCATAGGCTTCAGCATAGCGATCGCCAAGCGTCTGTGCCTGCTGCACTGTCCTTCCTAACAACTCTGCTGCCGTCGGTACAGCCTCCGTTTGCTTAGTCTGAATCAGACGATGGGCAAAGCCAGCTTGGGCGTAGAGACTCGCCCGGCTAGGCGGCAGCGCCTGGAGCTGAGACGACAGCGGCTGAACCAGAGACCCAACCTCATCCCAGGCCTGAGTTTCGAGCAGCAGGCTAAATTTATCCACCTGGGCTTGAACCTGCTGCAGCGGGTCAGGCGTCACCGCTGCAGCCTGCTGGTAATAGTTCAGTGCGGTTTCTGACTGTCCTTGTCGCTGGGTCAAGCGCCCCAAACTCCGCAGCAGAGCCGCTTGTTCTTTAATCAGGCCCTGGGCCTCCGCCAGCGCCAACCCCTCTAGATATAAGCCTTCAGCCGTTTCCAGATCCCCAATCGCTTGCAGCGTATCGCCCAAGCCATGCAACCCCAACACCTTAATTGAGGAATCGGCCTGATCGAGCTGGGCCTGCGCCTGGTCGAGCCGCTCGCGCGCCTGCAAAAAGTAGCCCAGACCCTGAAGAGTGTTCGCCTGGTTAATCAAACTGCCCGTCGACCGCTGAATGTCTCCTGCCTGCTGATAGTAATCGCCAGCCTGCTGCCAGCTTTGCAAGGCCACGTTCAACGCTCCCTGGCTAAACTGGAGTGCGCCTTGCGTGTTGAACACTTGCCCTTGAATAATCAGCCCCTGCTTTGCATCAATGCTGCTGCCAGCGCTCGCTTGCCACTGGCTAATCTGTTCTTGGCTGCGGGCGATCGCCGTTTCCGCCTCCAGCCAGTTGCCCCGATATTGGTAGGCCATCGACAAATAGCTCAGGGCTAGCGCCTGTTGCAGCGGGGCATTCTGCTGCTCAAACTGCTCAACGGCGGTTCGCCAGGCGGTAATGGCCTCATCAATGCGCTGGTCCTGATAGGCACTGCGCCCCTGTTCAAGCCAGGTTTCAGCCTGGAGAGCCTGAGCACTGTAGGCTTCGTTCTCGGAAGCGACACTTGCAGAAGATTCACTAGCTGCGTGAACTAAGCCAGCAGGAATGGGATGGAGAATTGTCAGGGCCAGCGCTAGAGAGAATCCAAGGAGACAGTAGAGCGATCGTTGGAGAAAATACTTCATAAAATTCGCCATAGGAGCAATATGTAAAAAAAAAGTACTCTCAGCTTTTCTACAGTTGTCATCGACCTAAGTACCTTAACGGGTGACAACCCAGCTAGAAGGCTTTCTGCATGAGGGATAGAGCATGTAGGCATCGCTGAAAAAAGCGCCGTTTGTGGGGCTTGAGGGCCATCAGTTGTACCGCCCCATGATGCCAAAGTTCCATGGCATAAATCCAGCGTTGGCCATAGAGTCCCAAACTAAAGTCACTTTGCCGTAGGGTTTTGTCCTGGTGTTCTGGGAGACGTCCGGCATCGTGGTCTACCCGTCATTGCCGCAGTCGTTGGCCGTGGAACGTCGCCAGCTTGTAGGCGAGGGCAACGAGCAACAGCAAAGCAAGAAACTGCGGGTCATTCACTTGGGTTGCTTCCAAGTTGTAGCCGCCCGTTTTGCAGTCTTTGAAGAGTTGTTCAAGGCCCCAGCGACAGCGATAGATCGCCATCACTTGCTGGACCTGCGAGAGATTCGTCAGGCTGTACCAGGGGGCTTGGGAGCCTTTGCCGCGATATTGACGCTGCCAATCAATAGCGAGATGGAACGGGCCGAGACCATCGCCTTTGTTGCCGGTCACAGCGGGATAAAACTGTCTCATGCCGGGACGGATGTCGAGGTCTTGCACCCTTTGGTACTCGGTCTCGCCAGCGGTTTGAAAGTGCAGGTCTTTCTTCTGCCTAAGGACCAAGGCTAAGCCCTTAGAATCCAGCCACTCAGCGAGCTTAGGACTGTGGAACTCGCGGTCACCGAGCACCAAGACGGGATAGTTTTTGAATAGCGGCAAGATGACTTTGAGCAGCCGTTTTTGAGTCTTGAGGTCACTATTGCCGCGCTGCGGTAAGACCTCCCAATAGAGCGGCAGCGCATGGTTGCCCCAAACCAAAGACACCATGAAGACGTTGCGTTCTTGCCACTGAGTGCGGTCGATCGCTACCAGCCAGTAGCCTTGAGTGTTCTCAGTCGGCGGCGTTGGGCGCGATTCATCGGCCGTCCGGTTTGCCGTTGACGAATCCAGTACTTCAGCAGCGGAAACCAGAGCAGTTTGACACTCAATTGCGGCAGCACCAAAAAGCGTTGCAGGTTGCGTTTCCGACTGCGGTAGTGAATCGGTTGGGGAAACACACTGGCGAGAATCGAGAGCTTGACTTGACGATGAACTTGTAGCAATAGCAACAGCAGTTGCAAGGTGAGATACTGGGTTTCGCTCAGGTGAGCGCGGAGCGTCGTTTGGTAGGATGCAGGCAACATATTTTGTTTGGGGAGGCCTAGAAGCTTCCCTATTTTTTTGCCTGACTATTTTCTCAAAGCTTTGTCCACTAGAGCCTCAAGTCCCTTTGTTACCCGCTCAGCCTAAGTACAGGACAAAAGTTTTAGAGAACGGGAGAAATCATCTTGATTAGAGTTAAGCGGATTGAGAACCAGATATCTCAAATGGTCAAAGCCTAAGCGGAACAAGCTCTTGGCTCG
>CALCCA010000157.1 GCA_937899725.1 uncultured Halomicronema sp. | reverse complement strand
ACGACTTATCCCTGAGCGCAGACCCCTGCTTCTCGCCGCTGTGCGTAAGTCCTATTCACAAATAATAATGTTTTCAATCTATTCTCTGGGGAGTTAGTCCATATTGAATAGATGCCTTTCCTCCCCTAGAGCATCCTCTAGCAGACAGCTGGGAGTTGCGTGGCTGAGCCCACAGCCCAGATTTTCAACCTCCACTAATAATTTAGGAGAATCGCCGATGAAAATTGAACGCTCTAGCCAACATGACTTAACGGCAGACGAACAGGCTCATTTAGGCAAGCTGCGAGAATTGGTGCAAGCGGCTTTGGCGGATGGCAAACTATCAGAAACGGAAATTCAGCAGATTCGAGCCCTGATTCACGCAGATCGCCAAGTGACGGTCGAAGAGCTCGAAACAATTCGCACCACGGCTCAAGAGCTGTTGGGAGAGGCTTTTTTAGAGTACGACTGGGGATAAATTTAACGTCTCAATGCCATTCAAACCCAGTCGTCGCTCCATTGCTTCTAGGCTGTTGGTTTTCCAACAGTCAGAAACCAAGTTTTTTTATATCTTGGCGGCTCTGTTGCTGCTGATTGTTTGCAACCCGATTTTACCCACTCAAGGATTGGGAGCCTACACGGTCAAGCTGCTGCTCACCTTTGTGATTTTGTCGGGCATCGTCGCGGCCAGCAGTGAACGGCAGATTATTCTTCAGATGATGGCGTTGGGCTTGCTCACGCTGTTGCTCGACTGGTGGTCTTTACTCGGCCCCCAGTTTCCCCAACTGGCGCTCATTGCCTTTGCGTCGTATTGCCTATTTGTCGCTCTGGTCACGGTCTCAATCATTATTCAAATTGCCCAGAGCGATCGCGTTACCGGCAATGTGCTGTGTGGGGCGATCGCGGGCTATTTGTTGATTGGTCTGACTGGCACCTTTCTCGCCATTTTGTTAGAGCTGGCGCACCCAGGCGCTTTTGTGGCCGGTGGTGTGACGTTAGCAAGAGCGGATCTCTTCAACGCGTTGATGTATTACAGCTTGGTGACGCTATCCACCATTGGTTATGGCGATATTACGCCGGCCGTGCCTGCCGCTCGTTCTCTATCTCTGCTTTTAGGGTTATCAGGACAGATTTATCTAACAGTGCTCATCGCCCTGCTGGTCGGCAAATACTTAAACGACACCCGTCTAAAGTAAGTCGCGGCGGGCTTCCAAGTCTCAGGTGAGGTGAGTTCGACGGATGCCCTAGCCCCAAAACATCGGTTTATTCGATGACAAATCCGGTTTCGACGTCGGTATCTTGGCCGTCCTGATCCAGCTTCTCCATTAACAGGTTGACGATCACCACCGTGATGTTGTCACGCCCCCCGTGCTTCTTGGCGGAGTTGACCAGCGCCTGCGCGGCGCTCTCCACCGCTCTGATCGATTTGAGATGAGCAGCAATAATGGTGTTGGGGAGTTCTTCCGTCAGGCCATCGCTGCAGAGGAGAAAGCGATCGCCCGGCTGCGCCTCGACCGCCTGCACGTCAATCCGGTGCATATCGGCTCGGCCCAGACATTGAGACAGCACGTGTCGCCAGGGATGATTGCGGCTCTGATCAGGAGTCAGCTCGCCCTCTTTAACGGCCCGGGCAATCCACGTGTGGTCTTCCGTGATTTGCAAAATTTTCGGGCCGCGCAACCGATACAGGCGAGAGTCGCCGACATGGGCGCACCAAATCGCCTGATCTTGATGTTCACGAAACATCAAAACGACAGCGGTAGTCCCCATGTCACCCCGCTCAGGATGCTGTCTCTGATCGGCCAGAATCGCTTTGTTGGCGAGATCGAGGCCACGATGCAAGATGTCAGGGGTCGCTAGGGTTGAGTCCCAATGATCCAGCAAAAATGAGCGAATGGTCGCGGTTGCAATACTACTGGCTTCTTGACCACCGGCATGCCCGCCCATACCGTCCGCGACGATAAAAAATCGCCCCTGCGGATCGACGTAATAGGCGTCTTGATTGCTCGAACGCAACAGACCGGGGTCGGTCATTCCAGAAAAGATTAGCTTCATCGACCTGTCTTTCCCTCACTAAGGCAGCCGATCAGCTCGTCCCATTTGCAGCATCAAACGCAACAGGGCAACGCCAGCAATTCCTGAAACGATAAAGGCCGCGATCGCGAGCCACAAAAAGCCATAAACCAATAGGATAGTCGCCGATAGCACAAAAGCTCCGACCAACAGCGTATAATTAGTGGCCATGTTGACGCTGCTGACCCGACGCAAGATGCGGTCAGTCTCAATTGACCGCACGCGCACCCGCACATCGCCACGCTCCAGCTTGTCGAGCGTATCCTCTAGCCGCCGGGGCAGGCCAAAGGCGGTTGAGCCGACCTGAGCGGCCTGTCGGCCCAATTCACCTAGCAGTGAATCGGTTGAATTCGACAAATCATTGTTACTCATAAGCTTTGTGGCAAACGGCTTGGCCGCTTCCATAAAGTTAAAATTAGGGTCTAACCCTTTGCCTACACCCTCTAGCGTCGAAAACGCCCGCATCACAAACGTAAACGTGGCGGGGAATCGAAACGGCTGCCCGTAAGCAATCTCGTATAAATCATCACTGATTTCACTAACAGATTGCTCTTCAAAGGGCTTATCCATCAGGTTGTCCAAAATATATTGGACAGACCGACGCACTGGCCCCATGTCATCCGACGCCGCTAGAGCCCCTAAATCAACTAAAGAGGAAACGACTAATTCGGCATCCCGTTGGGCGATTCCTATGAACGTTATCATAAGACGCTCACGGGTCATAGGCTGAATTTGTCCCATCATGCCGAAATCGTAAAAGATCAGCGCGCCTTCGGGACTCACCGCGATGTTGCCAGGATGCGGATCGGCGTGAAAAAAGCCGTCATCCAACAGCTGGTGTAAATAGGCCTTAGCGCCCAAGTGAGCCAGATTAGTGCGATCGAGGCCGGCCGCCTCCAGCGCTTCGTAATGGCTAATCTTGATGCCGGGCATATATTCCAGCGTCAGCACCCGGGGCGAGGCATAGCGCCAAAACACGCGTGGTACCCGGGTCCAATCATGCTTCCGAAAATTGCGGCGAAAGGTGTCGGCATTCCGCCCTTCATTGAGATAGTCGATCTCTTCCCACAAAATGCGACAGCACTCTTCGTAGATACCGAGCCAATCGCGGCCACGACCCCAATCGGGATGATTTTGAAAATAGACGGCAATGCCCCGCAGGATCGCCAAGTCAATTTTGAACAGCCGCTTCAGCCCCGGACGCTGCACCTTAACCACCACGTCTTCGCCGGAATGCAGCTGGGCCCGGTGCACCTGACCAAGACTCGCCGCCGCTAACGGAATCGGGTCAAAATTTTGGTAGAGCTCAGCAAGGGGCTTGCCAAAGTCAGCGGTGATAATTTCCTCTGCCAACTCATAGCTAAAGGCCGGTACCCGATCCTGTAGCTTGGAAAGTTCTTCAACATATTCTGCCGGAAACAAATCCGCCCGGGTTGAGAACAGCTGCCCCAACTTAATGAAGGTCGGTCCCAAATCCAAAAAAGTTTCGCGAATCCAAATAGCTTGTCTGCGTCGCCGGGTTGCCAACTTGTCTGGCGTCATCTCGCCAGCGTAGCTCCAGGACTTTTTGTAGAGCCAGCGAGCCCCTAGAAATCGAAAAACGAATGACCAAATATCAGCGGAGCGCTTGACCCGAGAGTAGCGTTTGCGATTCCAGCGATAGGCTTTACCATCAGCGGCTGAAGGCCGAGTCGCGGTCGGGGCTAGTGATGGGGGCGAGAGTTCGGTTGCCGTTGGTGAGCCAATGGTCAAAGCGTGCTCGGTCACCTCCATCAGAGCATGAGCATTCGCTTCGCCCCCTGACGGCAGCGTCGAAGCAGCCGATTCAGTCGATACTGAGTGACCACCCGAGGCTTGCTCGGGCAGAGAAGATGAAGACGTGGCGGAATCGTAGGCGGCAGACACTCAAACTCCCGGACAAGCAATTAGATAAAACAAAGGACAGATAGGCGCAAAAAGACAGTTGAACCTAGCTAGTTCAAAGATGCCCGATACTGTTGCAGAGTTGCGCGAACTTGAGCAATTTCAGCGCGCAAGTTGTCGATCGTCGCCTGCAAATCTTGGGGGCTAGCAGCAGCTCCGGGGGACGTTGTGGTCGGGTCTTGAGCAACCGCCGACTCTTGCTGTTGTACGCGAGCCATCACCTCATCGGTGAAATTGCGCAAACTCTCTCGCTGCTCGGCGTCAAATCGGCCCAGATTGCTCAGCGTTTCGGTCATTGATTGCTCGACCTGCTCAGCGATCGCCGTGGCTAAGGCGCGACCCATGAAAAAGGCATGGACGACAGGGCTACTCATAATGTCACACTTTGTTACACCTCACGTCCAGATTATAACGTTGCTGGTCTAAAAGTCCGCTCTGTCTACAGCATCAAGTTTCCCGGCGCCTTGACGTAAGTGCCGAAGTCAGCTCTCTGAGGCGATTCCAGGGTCTGGCATGGGGTTGAATTCGGTTTCCGTCAGGGCTTGCGGCGGGGGTTCGTTACCACCGGAGAGGCTAGTAGCATCGGGCGATACCGGCGACTTATCTAAGGGGGGTGGGGCAAAATCTTGCGGAATTTCGGGGGCGGGGAGCCGTTCGTTGTCGAAGGGTTCCTCTTCCAACGGGGGCGGGGGCACTTCGTCGGGCTCGACATTACCGGGGAACGGTGCCTCATTGGGTGACTCGGGCGCTGGCGCCGTTCCCGCGCCAGGCTCTGTCCACTCAGCAGCATTGGCAGGGGATTCCCACAGCGGTTCCTCAGGTAAGATTTCGGGCTCCTCGTACCACTCTTCGCGGGGGGGAGGGGTCGAGTGACCGGGCACAAAGGGGCTCTCGAAGTTGACATCGGGCGTGTCGCCAGACCAATCGACTTGGGCCGGAAAAGACTGCTGGGGATCAAGCTGCAGTGCCCCCGGCAAACTCGGCGCACTGAGTCGCCAGGTCGTGCCCAGGGTGACGCCGGCGATCGCCGCGATGAGCGCCGTGCCCGCCAAGGCCGGATACACCTGCGACTGAGGGCGCTGCTGTCGTTGGGGCTGAGAGAGAGGCTGCGGTGATAACCGTGGGGAATGGCTCAGGGGGGCGATCGCACTGGCATCGGGCAATTGCTCAAGCCACTGCGGCAGCGTGAGAGCCAAGCCGACTTGGCGGCCTTGAATAATGGCCTCAGCAATGAGTGGACTTAGGGTAGGCAATTGTTGACGCAGCCGTCGAGCGACCGCCACCGCGTCTTCAGTGGGGGGCAGCTCACCAGTCAAAAAGCTTTGCAGTAAATAGGCACAGGCCGACACCGGGGACCGGCAAGCAGCATCGCTGGGGGTGCCCCCGGCATGATGCGGCAGACCGGTCAGTGTGATGGTGCCGACTGCATCTGATGTTGAGGGCGATAGCCAAACTCGATTGGGCGATAGGTCGAATTCCTCGAGGCCCTGCTGCTGCAGCCAGTCAACGCCCTTAGCAATCTGGCGAATCGTCGCGAGTGCTTGCTTGGAGGATAGCGGTGCAGGGGTCTCACAAACCGATGACCACGGCAGACCAATCGTCTGGTCAATGGCCAGACAGAGGGATTGCTCATCCCCTTTGAACAGGTTAAACGGATGGGGCAAAGGGGACAGCGACGACGGGGCCAGGCCTTCTAAGTGGGCGATGAGCTCAGAGAGATCGGCGCTGCTCTCTGGCGACGAAACGGGCAACATCTGCAGAAAGACTCGCCGACCGGTGACCACATGGGTACCCCAGTAAAGATCACCATTCGGAGCCGCTTCTAGCAGCGCATCGACGATGTAGTGACCATTTTGCAGCGCAGTCCCAGGAGCAAACGACATAAGCGGGGAATAGTGGTGGCAAACGACTGGTGAGCTTTAGATTCTCTTAATCTACCCTGTTGTGTTTCTGATATCAGATTAGGGCGACATGCAGTAGTCGCCTAGAACACTAAGGCCCTGTCGGCGACTGAGGTAAGGGATGGCGCTGCTGCAAAAAGGCGATCGCGCCTGGTTGATCAGTCACCTCGCCATCCAGAGTAGCGGCCAATAATTCATTTAACAGGATGCGATACTGCGATCCGGGCGGATAGCCTAACCGCTTCAAATCATGACCATCCAGCGGCGCTTTCACCTGTGACCACTGCATTAAATAGCGCCAGAGGGGCCGACTCGTCGGTTGCGCATGGCGGACTCCCACTAAAACTAAAGTTCCGAGGTCGTAGTTTTGCAAAAGCTGCACGATTTGACTCGGGCGATCGCACATCGCCAAGCCGGCCAAGATATCAGCTTCCGCCTGCCCTAGCTGAGCCAACCGGGTGATGGCGGCTTGGGGCAGCTGCAGGCCCTGCGCCACCGCCCCGCGATCAACGACAGGAATGGCCGCAATGAGCAACTCTAAACGCATCTGATAGGGAAGTAGTGATGAAAAAAGTTCCACCCGCGATAGCCAGCGGCTCAGGCGGCGCAGGTGACGCCACAGGCGATCGGTCATCGTCAGCTGAGGATGCAGGCAAATGAGTGCCCCTAAGCGATTGAGTAACGCCAGCGCCGGTTCCCAATAATCAGCTTCTAAAACGTACTTGAGTTCAGCCTTTAACCGCGTTTGTAGCGCCGGCAGTTGCGCCATCTCTGCCTGCAGCCGTTGGTACACGCCGCTGTCGATCGCATGGCGAATAAACCGTTCCGTTTGTGGGTCAAGGTGAAAGTCGAGGCGAATGGCAAACCGTACGGCACGAAAAATGCGCGTGGGGTCCTCGATAAAGCTATTGGCATGCAGCACGCGAATCTGTCGCCGCTGTAAATCAACTAACCCTCCGAAGAAGTCGAGTAACTGACCGCGATGGGGGGGCGTCAAACAAATGGCCAAGGCGTTAATAGTGAAATCACGGCGATACAGATCCTGACGGATCGAACTCGCTTCCACCTCGGGATTAGCCGCCGGGTAAGGATAAAACTCGGTGCGGGCGGTGGCAATATCGACCAACAGGCTGGAGGGATGGCCTCCTGACCCAGCGTGCCACACCAGCGCCGCCGTTTGAAATTTGCCATAAACCTGCAGTTCGACCTCAGGATGCTGCGCCTTGATCGCCTCTGCCAGCACGACACCGGCCCCCATCTCGAGGGTTTGGTAAGCACTGTCAACGACTAGATCAACATCTTGCAGCTGCAGTAGGGTCGTCGGGGGCGCCAAAAACAAATCTCGCACCCCACCCCCGATCAAATAAAGCTGCCAGCCGTGATCAACCGCGACGGCAGCCATGACTTGCAGCATGGCCCACAGGCTGGCATCCAGCCGCTGCTGTAGGGTTTGCCACAGTTGGGCCGCTGTAGGAGGCGTGGCCATGGCAGCAGAATTGAGGGCAAGGGCATGATCAGCGCGGGCGGTCGCGATCGCAGTTTGCTGATCATGGTGCAAACGGCGCAAAACATCGGTGCGGGTGACGATGCCAACGAGCTGACCAGAGGCCAGCACTGGCAACCGACCAATATCGTAGGTCACCATCAGGGCTTCAATCTCCGGCAGCGGTGTGGCCGGGGTAATTGTTCTGACCTGAGTGGTCATATAGCCTTTAACGGGGGCATGACCAAAGCCATGGTGCAGCGCGAGGTCGATATCTCGACGCGAGATCATGCCCACGAGTTGCCCCTGCTCATTCACGACCGACAGCCCAGAATGGCCGTAGCGCAGCAACAGGCGCTGGGCCGCTGTAATTAGCGTAGTGGGCAAAATCGTGCGCACCGGTGACGACATTAGCGCCTGAGCGCGAGGCACGGGGGGAATCTGTTGGCGCAGGGCCGCCAAAACGGTTTGAAACTCCACTACCGGATCGGTCGTTGAGACCGTCACCGCCGCCGCCGTCGGATGGCCACCGCCGCCCAGTGGGGCCAACAACTGATGGAAATCGACCCCGGGTTGATCGCCATGAGCCGCGGTGCGTCCTCGCGCTCGACCAATCAACATGAGTTTCTGAGCCGATTCCTTCGCCGGAAACCAGGCCCCAAAGAGCAGACTGTCCACATCCATAAAGGTGATCAGCCGTTCGGCCAAAGCCGAGAGGCCGGGGACGTATTGGGTCGTCTCCAGCAACACCCACCCCAGGGTATGGCCAGGCTGCACCTCCTGCTGAAAGCTGGCCACGGCAGTTTCGATCAGGGTTTGCAGGGGAGGCGACAGCGTTGGCTCCACAAATTCGGCGATCGCGCTTTGGCTCGCCCCCTGCTGCATCAACCAAGTCAAGGCTGCCGCATCCCGCGCGGTCGCTGAGGCAAAAGTCAGCGACCCCGTATCGACATGAATCCCCAGCGCCATCACGGTCGCCTCGGCCCCCGTCAGCTCAACGGACTGGGCCTGCAGCCGTTCCACAATGAGAGTGGTAGCGGCCCCCACTGGTTCGACCACCACCTGTGTCGCCGGCAGAGCATCGGCACCAGAGAGATGGTGATCGTAAACCGTAATCGTCCCTCCCCGTGCTGCCACAGCCGTCAGCCAAGGCGCGATGGGCCCGAGGCGATCAGCCGATTGCGTATCGACGACAGTCAGAGTCTCAACAGCATCGATATTGACGGCTCGCCGTTCGATCAGCTGATATTCGTCGCGGTGGAGGGCCAAAAAGTTCTGTACCGTCGGGTGACAGCCGCCCGCCAGCACGATCCGCGTACCGGGGTGCAGCCGGGTGACGCCCACTGCCGCGCCTAAGGTATCAAAGTCAGCCGTCGTGTGGCACAGCACCAAATTCATGGGCAGGGTCTCTGAGTCAAATTCCGAGTCAACGCTCGGCGCGTCGGGCGGGGCGACGCCATTCATAGGCGATCAACCCAGTCCTTAATGGCTAGCGTAGGCGCAAAACTTGGTAAGTTGCTGACGGCAAAGGCTTCCGTCGCACCCACATTTCTGATAGCTTACTAATAATATTGCGGGAAACGAACAGCTATTACGGCTTGGGCGTTCCTGCATCGCTGTGTTGAGAGAAGAGATTTTAGCAAAATGGTAATCATCTTCCAGCTAGCACTTCTTGCGCTGGTTCTTTTATCTTTCGTCATGGTTGTGGGGGTACCGGTCGCCTATGCGTCGCCCCAAAACTGGGAACAGTCTAAGCGCCTAATCCTCCTGGGCTCCGTAGTCTGGGGTGTTTTGGTCGTCGTCGTCGGTGGTCTTAATTACCTCGTGGTGTAGCCACTAAGGTGTTGAATTTTCATGGCAGTGTTTGAAGGAAATTTTCACTCAGGCAGTCCGCGTCGGTTTGCCCTGGTGATTGGTCGGTTTAACGATCTGATTACAGAAAAGCTGTTAGCAGGTTGTCAGGATTGCTTAAAGCGTCACGGGGTTGACGTCAATCCTCATGGTGACCAGGTTGACTACGCCTGGGTGCCAGGGAGCTTTGAGATTCCCATGGTGGCGCGTCAGTTAGCATTGACGGGCCGCTACAACGCCATCATTTGTCTGGGCGCTGTCATCAAAGGGCAGACCCCCCATTTTGACTATGTGGCGGCGGAAGTCTCTAAGGGCATCGCGGCCGTCGGCTTTCAAACGGGGGTGCCGATTGTTTTTGGGGTGTTAACGACTGACACCTTGCAGCAAGCGTTAGAGCGGGCTGGCATCAAAAGCAATCTGGGCTGGAACTACGCCATGAGCGCCCTAGAAATGTCGAGCCTGATGGGTCAAATTCAGGCCTTACCGCAAGGAAGCCAGGGGAGTTTGGTCGGCACCGTTTCTCCCAGCCTGCCGTCAGCGGCCGTCGCTCCGGCTCAATCAACATCTGGCACGTAGGCCCACTCTTCGCCCTAGCAGATGAAGAATTAGGTTGTCAAATGTTGACAACTGCATCGCCGTTTGAGATATTGATTAAACGTCTGAAATTTCAGCTCTGCGGGTATAGCTCAGTGGTAGAGCGTCACCTTGCCAAGGTGAATGTCGCGCGTTCGAATCGCGTTACCCGCTTTTTTATTCTTCAATCAGTATGAGTTTTTCATCTCATCAATATTTTTTGAAGACTCAATACCCGTATATTCACTGTCAGTGAGCATTGGCACTAACCGTTTCCTTTTCCGCCAGTGCTTGCTGCCCTGCGACGCATCAGGTTCTCGTGCTCGCGCGAAGTGAGAAAAGTTGACTCCAGCGATCGCACTTAAGTTCCCGACTAGAACCCAATGGTGAAGCGACTATTAGCAACGGTCGCTCTGTACTCTCGCGGAAGAGAAAGCAATACTGGGCACATTGGCACTGACCCAACCGTCTTTGTCATGTAAAGCGATCGCCGGTTTTCACATCAACGCTATTGAGGCTGAATAACAAGCGAACTCATCCGACAGCGCCCTTAATCCCAGGCAGTTAGAGACTAGACCTAGATTTAATCCTTACTTTACAAATCAACTCAACAAGATAATTTAATTCGGTATTTTTGTCGAGACGGCTGGTTACATTTATGGCTCAACATGTAAACATCTACTTCGAATCTTTAAACTGAAAATCAGTTTAAAAAGTTTTCATGAACTTGTCAGGACAGAGATTGGCATTTCAAGCAAAAACTCCGAATAATTACTTACATCAGGCTAGGCGAGTAGCTTGTATTTGCGAACTGTCTTCGTAATTCCGAGGGCAGGGTTATCCAGCACATTGGTCTACAGGATTTTGGTCTATGCAGCTAGAGATGTCTTCGCCGATGCCACCGAAGTGAATCGTTGAGTTTGGTTTTCCATCAAGCACATTGATTCGGTGGGTAAAGGTTTTTGGCCGATCTTTCACGGGGCTGCTGTCAAGGAATTGCGGGTTTTTGGAGATTGAATCGATGAAGCTAATGCTGGTATGTACCTCTGGTGGTCATTTTTCGACCATGAGAAGCCTTAAAAGCTTCTGGGAGCTCCACGAGAGAGTGTGGGTAACCGATCGCAAAAAAGATACCGAGAGCCTCATGGGCGATGAAGAGGTCTTCTGGATGCCTTACCAGGCTCCTCGTAACGTGATGACGTTGTTGTTGAACCTACCGCGAATTTTTTATCTGTTGCTGCAGCAGAAGCCAGACATGGTGGTCTCCACTGGGGCGAGCATTGCGATTGGTACAGCGATGCTGACTAAATTGTTGGGCATCAAGTTTGTCTTCATCGAAAGCATCTCGCGATCGCAGGAACTCAGCCTCTCTGGCAAGATTGTCTATCGCGTATCCGATGAATTTTACGTACAGTGGCCAACCCTAGTCGAAAAGTACCCCAAAGCCCTGTATCGGGGATACGTCTGAAGCGGGTAAGGGCGAGCTGCGGGCCTGTAAATAATTTTGTGAGTGCCGTTATAAATATTTTTCCGAAGGATAAAAGCCTCCATGATTACTGTGACTTTAGGAACGATTTCGTTTCCCTTTGACCGTGTGGTGCAATGGCTAGAGCAGCTGTTAGATGAAAAAGTGGTAACCGAGGCGATCGTATTTCAGCATGGCGCGACCAACCCAGGCGTCGTGTCCCGCCATCCCTTGGTGAGAGCCACACCGTTCTTGGAGTTTGAACGTCTGGAGAGCCTGAGCAGACAATCTAACTTAGTCATTTCCCATGCTGGGCAAGGGTCTACTCGCGGTCTAGCGGCCAAGAAGGTACCGTTTGTCGTGATTCCTCGACTGGCTAGCTACGGCGAGCATGTGGACAATCACCAGCTCTTGTTTGCCCAAAGCGTTCGACCGCTCGGGGTGCAATATTGCTCTAGCTACGAAGAGATTAAGCGCTCTGTACTCAATCCCCCTCCGGCTTTTCGAGGGCCACTCTTGCAAGGCCCTCGACTGGTGGAATACTTAATGGAGCGATATCAGACGAGTGAGGCCGACAGCCGCCAGATCGCTCAGCGCCTTGAGACTGAAGAGGTGGATCAGGCACCTGTCGCTGCAGCTCCCAGCCAGCCAGCTGAGCAGCCATTGACCATGTCGTCAAAATAAGAAGTTGTTGATGGCTGTCTGGAACGCCCAATGGTTCCAAGAGTATGCCATCAGGACGACCTCATTGGCGGAGTTCGGGAATTGAGCCCTGAGCGTCAAGGCAGAATCATCGCCTGACTTTAGAGATCGGGTGCTTGGTGACTGGCACTTTTAGGTGTTCGCACCCAGAGCCGTCAGACTCGTTACTGGGTCGAGATTCTCCGGCCAGTTCTGCGGGTGGTTAAATCACCTGCTGCTGAATCTCCACTACTTGTTGAATTTGATTGCGGCTAAACCCAGCACGGGTGAGATAGTTCAAGTGATCCGACTGATAGTAACGGGCGTCTAGCTGTAGCGCTTGATTGTAGGCAGCACGCGCGGCGATCGCATCTTGATTGCTCCAGTTAGCCAGGGCCAAGGCCACCCAGGGGTGGGGGTTGTAGGGCTCTAACTCAGTCGCTCGGTGAGCGTGACGAATGGCCGCGTCGACATCTGGCAATCGCTGATAGGCCAGGCTGAGATTGTAGTAGGCAATTTCGTTCTCAGGGTTGAGCGTTTTGGCTTGGGTGTGGGTGGCGATCGCCGCGTCAATATCGCCATTGACCAAATAGGCAATGCCCAACGCATTCAAGGCCGGAATGTACTCAGCATCCAGTTCTATCGCTCGACTGAGCACAGCGATCGCCTCGTCTCGCTCGCCAGCGAGATGTTGCGTCCACCCGAGCAAGACGTAGCCCGAGACTGTTCTGGGGGCCAAGGCAACAGCAGTTTTCAGAGCGGCGATCGCGGTCGTAAAATCGTCAGCCTGGCGCGCGGCAAGTCCAGCTTGGCGGTACCCTTCGGCGGCTTTCAGATCTTCTAAAAAGAGCGGATACGGCAGTGTGGTGAGGAGAGCATCCGGGATTAACACGGACTGCAGCGGTACCAACGGCTCGGGAGTGGCGCAACTAATCATGCTGCTGGAGGCAATAAAGACAAATGGTAGAACACCTCGATTCATAGCGCTAATTCTTCTCTCAACTGTTAGCAATTAGCCTGGATTTCTTTGTTTCTAAAGATATTAAGAGGTGCTCTGGCTAAAGTTGTGCCGGCTGCATCGACAGTTCTTCTCAACATCGGACTTTTTCAGATTTTTGGGCATTACCTTTGCCGTGAACTCAATATCGCATTTGAGAAAGGTCACACGGCTGGTCGCTGCCTGGTTTATAAGAACATGATATATTCTATGTGTTTTGTGAGATGATCGCGTCTGTCTTCACAAGCAAGTCCGCACCTCAGAGGACGAGAGTCTATGAATAGTTCCGTAGCAGGCTGTCTCCGTGTGGGTCAATCAGCCCCTGATTTCATCGCGACCGCTGTCGTTGATCAAGAGTTTAAGACGATCAAGCTCTCTGACTATCGCGGTAAATACGTAGTTCTTTTCTTTTATCCTCTCGATTTTACGTTTGTTTGTCCGACTGAAATTGCGGCTTTCAGCGATCGTTATCCCGAATTTGATGACCTCAATACAGAGATTTTAGGAATTTCTGTTGATAGCGAGTTTTCTCACCTGGCGTGGATTCAAACTGAACGGACTCAGGGGGGCGTTGGTGATTTGAACTATCCGCTTGTTTCTGATCTAAAAAAAGAAATTAGTGCTGCTTACAATGTGCTCGATCCCGATGCGGGAGTGGCTCTGCGGGGATTGTTCATTATTGATAAAGAGGGCGTCATTCAGCACGCAACCGTCAATAATCTCTCCTTTGGCCGTAACGTCGAAGAGACATTGCGGGTGCTGCAGGCCATTCGCCATGTCCAAACGCACCCTGATGAGGTGTGTCCGGCGGGTTGGAAACCCGGCGAAAAGACCATGAACCCTGACCCGGTGAAATCGAAGGAATTCTTTGCCGCTGTCTAATCGTATTGGCAGGTTCCTCAAAGACCGCTGCGGACAGCCATCGCTCGAATGGATCAACTCTACCCTGGCAGACGGCAAGTTATCCCCCACTGATGTCAGCTAAACCGACCCTGCCCGTTTTTCTATCCCGCTTGCATCCAAGCCAGCGGCGGTAATCTACAGAATTAGCGCCGCCGTCTACGAGCTTAGCGATCGCCCTGACGCCCCTTCCTATGACCAGTCTTTCCTCCTCTGCTGAGCTGCAATCTAAATTAGTGAATGGGCGCTTTTGGCGTCATTTCTTACCGCTCCCAGCGAGTAACTGCCTGACCTTGGGCGATCGCGCCCCTGATTTCACCTTGACGGAGGTCGCGACTCGTCAGCCCTATCGGCTGTCACAACATTGGGGTGAGCGGCCTGTGGTGTTGGCCTTTACCCGCATCTTCACAGAGCGCCATTATTGTCCCCTCTGTTTTCCTCACTTGGTGGCACTGAGCACTGCCGCTGAAAAGTTTCGGGCGGCTGGCAGTCAGCTAATTTTGGTCACAAGCATTGACTTGGCACAGAGCCAAGTGGTCAAGACGGAGCTGAATTTGCAAGCGCCGCTGCTCAGCGACCCGCTGGGAGCAGTCTTTCGGCAGTATGGTACGGGGCAAGCTTTGGGCGCGCCGCTGCCCGCTCAGTTTTTGTTGGATAAATATGGCCGGATTCGTTTCTGGCATCGCTTTTCGTTTTTGGACTACAACGCTGAGCCCCTGAAGCTGCTGTATCAACTGGCGACACTAGCAGCCGATGACTCAGCCTAGTTAAGCTGTCGCTGGTGAACCGGTCGCACTGTGAGGAGTCGTAACAAACGGTAGAGAAGCCGAGCAAAATTTGGCACTATCAAAGTCAAGATGCCCCAGCATCTGACCACTCGTTTTTAAAGTAAGCTGAGTCCCCATTACTGCCATGGCAGAGCCTGTTGAACCCATCATTCTGCCGCCAGCAGAAAATCCTGAACAAGAGGGCCAGTGGCTAAACGCCTCGCTACATCGCTGGTTAAATACGGAGTTTCCGCCCGAAGCGGTGAATGCAGAAATCGCAGAGCGAGCCGCCCAAGTTTTTGTGCGGCAACGCATGGAGGGCGAAAACGACTTAGGCTCACTGGTGTTGGCCATCCTCACCGAGATGCAGGGCTTTGACTTCTCCAAAAGTTTCTATGGCGAGTTTGCGATCGCCAACGCTGTTAGTGATCTGCTGTTAGACAGTTTGGGCATCGATCACTGCTGTGGGGCAGACGCGGGTTAACCCTCAATTTTCCACACCGTTGCGGACAGACCGGATCAAACGACCTCTGACAGTTAGAGAGCGTCGCCCAGACAATGATGGTTCACCCTCTCGGCTATGGCCAATTGTCACGGCGGCCGCCTTCGCTGATAATGCGCTGTAGTCACTCAAACAAACCAGATAATTATGGTGCGCTGGCTCCAAAAGCTATTGCGAGTCGGGTTGGTGCTAATAGTGCTGCTGTTAACGGGCTGTTTGCAATATGACCTAGAGTTGCAATTTGACAGTCAAACCCACGGGCAACTGGTGCAACAACTGCGCTGGCGGGGTGGCGCGATCGCGGCGAACGACGAACTGCAGCAGTGGTTGGCCGTACTGGGTGAGCGAACCCAGCAGGTGGGTGGCCGCACCCGCTGGCTGAGCGATAATGCCTTTGAGATTGTGATTCCCTTTAGCAATGGTCGAGCGCTAGAAACCAAGTTCAATCAGTTCTTTAGCCCCGACGACGCTACTACCACTTTCACCCTGCCAGCGGGTGAACCGATCCAGGCAGAACTGACCCTCCAACAGGGCAACCGGTTTGTGGCCATTTATAACCACCTTAAACTGCGGGTTGATCTCACGGCAGTGCCAGACCTAGCCGCGACAGGCCTGCCCCTACTGCAGGGACAACAGCTACTGGCAGGACAGGTGACGCTGCTGGCGCCCTGGGTGCGTGGGCCAAGCCTCTCCCCAGGAGAATCGCCCGCAGGTGCATTCCCCCCCCAAGAGACCTGGTCACTGGTGCCTGGCGAAGTGAATGAGCTGGAAGCCGAGTTTTGGGTACCGAGCCCGATTGGGATTGGGGCCATCACCATTTTGGTATTCGTGCTGCTGGGCTACGGCGTAAAATATGGCCTCGCCTCGCGATGATCCTCATTTCCCAGAACTTTGACATCTGCCATTTCTCCAGCCCTCAACACCCTTATCCTCTAGGCTCACCCACCCCCTCACCTGCCTGCGCTCTAGCTTGCCGTTTCACCCCGTCACACCCTTCTCCTTCAGACTTCCTATACTCTTACTAAAGCTGTTCACTGAGATTCAGAGGTTGGTTTATGCGATTGCTACACACAATGCTGCGCGTCGGTGATTTAGAAGCGTCTAAGAAGTTTTACTGCGACATTCTTGGCATGCAGCTGTTGCGCCAAAAAGACTATCCCGGCGGCAAATTCACCCTGGCATTTGTGGGCTATGGCGATGAGTCTGACCACAGCGTGCTAGAGCTCACCTACAACTGGGAAACCGACAACTATGATCTGGGCGACGGCTATGGTCACATTGCTTTGGGCGTAGATGATATCTACGGCACTTGTGAAGCCATCAAAGCTCAAGGGGGCAACGTGGTGCGTGAACCCGGCCCGATGAAACACGGTTCGACCGTCATTGCCTTTGTGCAAGACCCTGATGGCTATAAGGTGGAGCTAATTCAGCTCAAAACTCACAGCTCTACCCAGACTGCCGATCAGCCCGCAGCTCAAGCGGTTGGTTAACACCAGTTTGGGTTAAGCCAAACCCCGTTTCTTTCTCCTCTGGGGAAGAGCTAAGGGGGTAGGTTGAACCACTCTCAGCGCAAGGATCGACACCCACCCCACCTTTGGCACCTCTTCATCAGTCATCGAGTTGCCGCTGCGATCTGCAGCGCAAGGATCGACACCCACCCCACCTTTGGCACCCCTCCCCAGAGGGGATTGTCATCTCAAAAGGCTGGTAAGCATGCCTCATGCCCTTATCCCGAACTCAGGTTTGGTTAGGAACTATCGGCCTGTTTCAATCACGGGTCACAGCGCTGGCAAAACGACAAACTCCGTTTTTTGCTGAGGTGATGGAGTCGGTGCGCAGGTGCTTGTTCCCCAGGTTGCTGTGCTTAATTGATGATGCGTTCTGGCGATGCAGTCAACGCCCAAAAAGTTGCTTAAGCCCTCAAAAAAGGGACGGTTGAGCCAGCAAATCTGAGAAAAGATGCCGCCCTGACCGTCCCCCTTTAGCTAACTTGTCGAAAAAACTTGCCTATTAGAGCTCACTTGAACTGCGGCAAACCGATTTTAACGCGTCGAGACAGGAAGTAGAGACCACCACCGCCCAGACTAATGGCAACGGTACCGCCGACCACAATCAGCCAGAGAGGTACTGGCCAACCTTGTTGCTCGCTGGTCGCCTTCTGGGATTTACTGAGGTAGCTTTGCACATAGGGATAGTCCGGGTTGATTTCACTCACCTGGCGGAAGGTTTTCAGGGCCTGGGGAAACCGTTCTTGATCAAACTGACTAACCCCCTCTTGATAGAGTTGGGAGATGTCGCTCAGGGCCGGTTGGACATCAGCCTCAGCCAAAAATTCCTCGACGACATTGATGGGAATCACAAAATTAACCCCTTCGACCTTGCCGCCGGTGGCTGGATCGACCTTGCCAAAGGTGGCGATGCCGATCGCCTCACCCGCTTCATTGAAAACGGGGCCGCCACTATTGCCACTATTCATCGCCGCATCGGTTTGCAAGATATCCCAGCCGTCAGACATCGTTTTGCGAGCGCTGACTAACCCAGCAGTGAGGGAAGGTTCTAAGGTTTCGGACTCGTCGAGGGTACCAGCCCCCGGATACCCTAAGATAAAGATGCGATCGCCTGCCGTCAAATCACTGCCTTGACCCAGGCTCACAGTGGGCATGCTATCAGCCTGAATTTTGAGCACGGCCACGTCCTTACCGGGGGTCGGTTCACCCATCGCTTCAACCGTTGCCTTGTGACCTTCTTCTAAGACCTCGTCGAGCGTGGTGACACCACCCATGGCCGCATAGATATCGGTCTCCAGGGCATCTAAATTCATGTAGTGGGCGTAGTATTCGACATGGGCATTTAAGCAAAGCTGGGTAAATTCTTCAGTCCCCATCAAAGCGCCAATCGCGTCTTGAGAGAAACCGTCAAAGCCATCCCAAACGATTTGACAGCTGTCATAAGCGACATCTTCTAGCGCATAATCAGCGAGCGAAAATTTCAAATCGTCTTGCTCTGATGAAACCACATGGGCATTGGTCACCAAATAGCCGTCTTCGGTCACAGCTAAGGCTGACCCCGTTGTACTGATCTCAGCCGATTGGTAGATGAGTTCATTTAAGGGCGCAAAGTAGTACAGCGGATCTTCCATGACTTCAGCAATGACCATGACCAAGGCCTGCTCTTCAGACATGCTGCCTTCCTGTTGCAGCGCGGCAGCCAACTCGTCCAACCGGGCATCATCTAAGGTGTAATCAGGAACTGAGAATTCTGCCTTGTGCACCGTCTGAATCATGACGGTGCCGGGTTTGTTGTGCTCGGTGAGCTGCCCCGGGCTCAGGCTTTCAATTTTGGCACAACCAGCTAAAAAAGAAGCGAGCAAACCAACTGCGGTCAAGGGCTTAAGGATCGTTTTCATGGGAGCTATTCCTCTAAAAAACAAGTGCGTATGCAATAATGCCTTGGGAAAAGTTGAGCTGTTTAACTGAATGGCAGAAGCTAAAATCGCGACTCAAAAAAGTCTAAATAGACTCATTCAGACCCGAATTCGACGGTTCATCTCGGCGATCGCAATGACATTTTTGGATGAACAAACTAAGGCTGTGAGCCTCATGAAACCCGTCTTTTAGACTGACTACCCGGCCCGTCGCCAGTGCCAAAAGAAATTGCATGAGATTAAAGTCAGTGGCAAGCGAAAAACTCATAGAAGTTATCGATTACTGTCTCATTCATCATAAATTTGCGATCGCAGTGCCTAGACAGAGCTTTCTGCGAGCATGCTTGCACTTTTATGCGAATTACTGTTCACCAATTGAGTCATTAATTCACAAGCTTTTTTCTGCTAAAAAAAGGGGAAGCTGGTCGCTCGCCAAGCTTTTATTGAAGTCTCGACTTGGCTTTCGGGCGCTCACCCCACAGACCCAGCGAGATTCCCTAGAGCACCGATGAACCACGTTAGAATTATCAGTAGGCTTAAGTTTCAGGCCGGATCAGGGGTTGGTCGCGACGGCGCTGACACTGAAGAGAACGCCCCGCCGAGATAGCCTGATACACTAAGGCACTTAGGGATTTTTACTTAATCGCGCTCCGTTGTCGATTACTCCACTATGCAGCCCACTGATCCAGACAAGTTCACGACCAAAGCCTGGGACGCGATCGTTGAAGCCCAAACGGTGGCTCGCCGCTTTAACCATCAATATATGGAAGCTGAGCACGTCATGGTGGCGCTGCTGGAACAAAAAGACGGTCTCGGCAACACGATTCTCACCAAAGCCGGTTTAGAAGTTGAACGGCTGCTCAAAGAGATTGAAACCTTTGCCCGGCGGCAGGCGCGCGTGCGGCTGGCAGCCGACAGCAATTTGTATTTAGGTAAAAGCCTCGATCGCATGTTAGATCAGGCCGAAACGAGCCGCCAGGAAATGGGGGACACCTTCATCTCAGTCGAGCATGTGCTGCTGGGCTTTGCCGAAGATGAACGCATTGGTCGGCGGCTATTGCGCGGCTTTGACATCGGCGGGCCAGAGCTGCTGGCCGCCATCAAAGCAGTACGGGGACGGCAAAAAGTCACCGACCAAAATCCGGAAAGTCAATACCAGGCGCTCGAAAAATTTGGCCGCGACCTAACCGAGTCGGCCCGGGAGGGGCATCTTGACCCGGTGATTGGCCGCGACGAAGAAATTCGCCGAGTGATTCAAGTCCTGTCACGGCGCACTAAAAACAATCCGGTGCTAATTGGAGAGCCCGGTGTCGGCAAAACAGCGATCGCCGAAGGCTTGGCCCAACGCATCATTAACGGCGACGTGCCGGAATCGCTGAAAAACCGGCAGCTGATCTCGTTGGATATCGGCGGGTTGATTGCGGGTGCCAAATATCGCGGTGAGTTTGAAGACCGCCTGAGATCGGTGCTTCACGAAGTCACCGAGTCTGACGGGCAGGTCGTGCTGTTTATCGATGAGCTGCACACTGTCGTCGGAGCCGGGGCGGGGCAAGGTACGATGGATGCCGGCAACTTGCTTAAGCCGATGCTGGCCCGGGGCGAACTGCGCTGCATTGGAGCCACCACCCTGGATGAATATCGCAAGCATATTGAAAAAGATGCCGCGCTGGAGCGTCGCTTTCAACAGGTTTATGTCGAACAGCCGACTGCCGACGACACGATTTCGATTTTGCGGGGGCTCAAAGAGCGCTACGAGGTGCATCACGGCGTCAAGATTGCCGATTCAGCACTAGTGGCAGCGGCGGTGCTGTCCGATCGCTACATTAGCGATCGCTTTCTACCGGATAAGGCGATCGACCTAGTCGATGAAGCCGCCGCCAAGCTCAAAATGGAAATCACCTCCAAACCGGAAGAGCTGGAGGTGATCGATCGCCGCCTCATGCAGCTGCAGATGGAACAGCTTTCGCTGGAAAGCGAAGACGCCTCATCGGGCACCGCTTACCGCACCGCGCAGGAAAGGCTCGCCCGCATCATCGAAGAGATTGAGGAACTGTCAGAACGGCAGCAGCAGTTCAGCGGCCAGTGGCACATCGAAAAACAAACCATCGAAGCAATCAATGCCCTTAAAGAAGAGGAAGAACAGTTGCGCCTGCAGGTGGATCAGGCAGAACGGGCCTACGATCTCAACAAAGCTGCCCAGCTGAAATACGGCAAGCTGGAGGCTGTGCAGCGCGATTTAGAAGCTAAAGAAGCCCATTTACTCGAAATTCAAGCCCAGGGTAAAACGCTACTACGTGAGCAGGTACTTGAGACCGACATTGCCGAAGTGGTCGCGAAGTGGACGGGGATTCCCGTCAATCGGCTCATGGAGTCGGAACGGCAAAAGCTGCTGCGTCTGGAAGGCCACCTGCACGAACGGGTGATCGGGCAAGAAGAGGCCGTGACGGCGGTAGCCGCCGCCATTCGTCGGGCACGAGCGGGCATGAACGATCCGGGTCGGCCCTTGGGCTCCTTTCTATTTATGGGGCCAACTGGGGTGGGCAAAACGGAGCTGGCGCGAGCGCTAGCCGCCTTTCTGTTTGATACCGAAGAGGCGCTCATTCGGATCGATATGTCGGAATACATGGAAAAGCACGCGGTCGCTCGGCTGGTCGGGGCACCGCCCGGCTATGTCGGCTACGAAGAAGGGGGGCAGCTTTCGGAATCAGTGCGGCGGCATCCCTATTCAGTCGTGCTGCTCGATGAAGTCGAAAAGGCACATCCTGACGTCTTCAATATTTTGCTGCAGGTGCTGGATGACGGTCGCATCACTGACTCGCAAGGGCATCTGGTCGATTTCAGCAACACTATTGTGATCATGACCAGCAACATTGGTAGTGATCACATTTTGGATGTGGCAGGCGATGACAGCCGCTATGACGAAATGCGCGATCGCGTGCTCAAAGCACTGCGCAGCCATTTTCGCCCCGAGTTTCTCAATCGGGTTGATGATCTGATTCTCTTTCATGCCCTATTGCAGGAGCAACTGCGGGCGATCGTCTCCATTCAGATACAGCGCATCGAAAAACGTCTGGCCGATCAAAAGCTATCGTTGTCGTTATCCAAGGCCGCGATCGATCACATTGCGCAGGTGGGCTATGACCCCGTCTACGGTGCTCGCCCCCTTAAACGAGCCATCCAAAAAGAGCTGGAAAATCCCATCGCCACAAAAATTTTGGAAGAAGCCTTTCCCGAAGGTAGTCTTGTTCAGGTTTCACTCCAAAGTGGCAAGCTGGTGTTTGCCTGTCGGCAAGACAAGACCGCCGTCGTCGCCACTGACGAAGCGGCTGTCAGCGTCAAAGGCTAACAAGCTGCCCCCAAAAACTGGGCGATCGCGCCCAGAATGGGCGTAAACCTGGTGAGATTTACTTAGCCGCCTAGCTGGGGAGACTGGGCATGTTAGAGACAGCAATCTGCCGTCTCAACGTGATTTTGGAACCGGCCAATGACCTCTCCCGAAGTGGCTCCCCCTGTCTACGACATTACAATCGCCATCCCCACGTACAACGGCGCTGAACGCCTGCCCAAACTGTTAGAACACCTACGAATACAGACTCAAGCTGAGCCCATTCGTTGGGAAATCTTGGTGGTTGACAACAACAGTCAAGACCACACCGCCGCAGTGGTTCAAGACTATGCCCGCCAGTGGTTGCCCAACGTGCCCTTGCGCTATGCCTTCGAACCGCGCCAGGGAGCAGCCTTTGCCCGCCAAACGGCAGTCCAATCAGCCGCGAGTGAACTCATCGGCTTTCTCGATGACGACAACTTACCGGCTAACAACTGGGTTGCTGAAGCCGTCGACTTCAGCCGCCGCTATCCTCAGGCCGGTGCCTTCGGTGGCCGCATCGACGGCAACTATGAGGTTCCTCCCCCCGAAGGGTTTGAACGAATTAAAAATTTCCTCGCGATCCGCAACCACGGTTCTGAAGTCATGGCCTTTGAGCCGGATAAATTGCAGTTGCCCCCCGCCGCTTCTCTCGTAATTCGTCGCCAAGCCTGGCTCGATAGCGTGCCACCAGAGCCCACCCTGGGCGGCAAGGTCGCCGGTTTATTTGTGCAAGGTGACGACTACGAACCCTTGCTCTACCTGCACAAACATCAGTGGCAGATTCTATACGACCCGGCGCTGCAAACCGTGCACCAAATCCCGCCCCAGCGATTTGAACGCAGTTATTTGCTAATGCTAGCCAAAGGCTGTGGGCTAGCAACTTGTCAACTGAGCCTCATGACAGCCAATCCGTGGCGCAAGCCAGTGATTGTGATGCGCACCTGTTTAGGAAGTTTGAAACGGCTCGGCCTGCATATCCTGAAACATCGCGGGCGATCGCACGCTGACTTAGCCACAGCTTGCGAATTTGAGTTTCACTTAGGCAGCTTGCTAAGCCCGCTCTATGTGCGCCGTTGGTCCTAATCATTGCGTCAGGGAAGCTGCTCAAAAATGGCGTCCCAAGTTGCCAGGGTTTAGGCACGGCCAAACCCTCACAGACAATTTGTCTTGGGGATAGCGTTTGAACGCAGATTCCTCAGGGCAAACGTCATTTATCCTCCCCTTAGCAAGTGCCATCACGGTTTGCCAGCTTTATAGACTCTCTGAGATTAAGCAACAGTACTGGTCAATAAACACCTCTTTTAATCACGGTTTATGCCTACTATTTCGGTTATCACGCCAGCCTACAACGCCGCCAACACAATTCAAGCAACCGTAGCATCGGTTCTGAGGCAAACCTTTACTGACTTTGAATTAATCGTGATTGATGATGGCTCTACAGATGAGACGTTATCTATCGTACAGGGGTTAGATGATCCACGCATTCGAGTCTTTTCGTTTAGCAATAGTGGCCCCCAAAAGAGTCGTAACCGAGGCATTGAGCGGGCAAGTGGGCATTATTTGACTTTTCTGGATGCCGATGACCTGTGGGCCAAAGATAAACTGGCATGCCAGCTGGAAGCGCTTCAACAAACGCCCCAGGCTGCCGTCGCCTATAGCTGGACAGATGTGATTGATGAAACCAGTCAGGTGATTCAGTCAGGGCGACGAGCAACGGCAAACGGTGAGGTGTTTGAGGCTCTATTAGAAGAAAACTTTTTAGGTAGTGGGTCTAACCCATTGATACGAGCCGAAGCTTTGAAAACCGTCGATGGATTCGATGAGGCAATTGTCGCAGGCCAAGATTGGGATATGTGGCTAACTCTAGCCGCTCGTTATGCTTTTGTGGGCGTTCCCAAAGTACAGATTTTTTATCGTAAAGCATCGTCAGTACAGTCTTGGTCGAGTCAGCTCAGACGCCAAGAAAAGGGACTTAGCCAGGTGATGGCTAAACACTTGGCTAAGCGCCCTGCCCTGACAATTTCCAAGTCTGCCTGCTGGGCTAATTGCTATCGATACTTGCTATTTGAATGTTTTCAAAAATGTCCTCCCAGTCCGAGCAATGGAGTGCTAGCGCTGCAATATTTTGCGCGAGCGATCGCCCTTGCCCCCCGTTGGTGGAGCCAGCGCGCACACCTAGTATTGGTGGTACTCATGAAGTCGACCGCCTATCTACTGTCTTTTAGGCCACTGAGCAAGCGGCAGGTAGCGTCCAAGACAACAAGGGGACATGGTTAAACAACCGCTGCTAGAGCGTCACAAGTTGGGCAATCATCGGTTCCGTCAGTGACTGTTGTTTATACTGCATGAGCGCTGCCAGGTGAGCATGCAGACGATCGCGTTGCTGCGGGTTGACAACATAGATTTGCCGGGTTTGCTTAGTGAATAAGGCTGTAGCAGCCAGCTCCTGATAGGTGGCGCTGGCTAGGGTAGCGCGGCTGAGATAGTCTTGGGTCGAAGCATCGGGCCGCAGTCCTGGTGGCAAATGGCCTTCTAAGATGGCGGCAATGCGCGATTGGCACACATCTGTGTTGACGCCCTGCTCTTCTAGCAGGTGCAAAATGCCTTCAAAGGGCATGGGGGTATCGGGCACCGTGCGAATCATTTCATTGAGTAAGAAATAATCACTGTACTGATGCCGAGGGACATCTAGCAGCTGTGGATAACGACAGAGGTTAGCCAAACCATAGGCGACCCGACTGCACGTTTGAGGGCGATTGCTGGGATAGGTGTCTTGAATAATCGTGGCGTTAGGAAACTTTTGGCGCAGCCATTTAGCGATCGCGTTAAAAGAGGCATTGCCACCCGTACAAATCACCTGGTTGATGCCTTGAGACGCTAAACCGGTTTGGCTCAAGAGAGCATTAAGCTGTTGATTAAGCCGCTGAATATAGGGCACCAAAACCCGACTTTCGAGGTCTCGTCGTAGGACACGCCAGGATTGATCGGCCAACTCTAGCTGATAGTGGTTCTGATTTTGCAGGATCAGTTTGAGGTATCGGGCGGCCTCTAACAAACTTTGTCCCAGTCTGGAAGCTTCTAAGCGCTGCCGTAGATGGATGCGAGCACTAGTATCGGGTTCGGCCAGCTGCGGCAAGTCAAGGGCTTCGAGGTGCAGGTCGTCCCAATGAGCGTTGGTTACTTCTGGCAGAGTGGCCTGCCAACTCCATCCGTCTCTGGCCTGGCGGCTAGCGTTGGGGGGAACCGTCTGCCGCCGCTCAGCGGGGATTAGCAGCTGGCAAATGATGTCTAGGTCTAAGGCATCACCGCCATAGGCCAAATTGCGCAACTTAAAGTCTTCACGGCTGAGAGCATCTAGGGGCTGAGGCAGGTCAACGATGCCGACATCGGTACAAGTTGCTCCACTGCTGATGACGACAGTGCCGCCCTGCCAGGTGCATTGGTATAGTGTCTGCGTTTGGCGGTTAGACTCGGGCGGCGGTTCGTTCGGATCGGGTAATCCCGAGAGCAATGCGGCGATCGCCTCTTCGACAAAGAAAATTTGACTCGATGACTCCACTAAACCCGCCCCTAAAACCGCCTCTCGGATATTCAGACTATAGGTATCTGACCAGTTGCTGGGGAGTCCCAACACCACGCCCTGCAGGCTGGCTAGCGCCTCCGACAACATCTCATCGTCTAACCCCACCGCGGTGCGGTGCAGTTCCAACTCACCGGGCTGGGTAATGAGTGACAGCAGCGCCGTCACCGCAGTCAAGACCTGTTGCAAAGAAACAGTTTGAGCATCCGCCCACTGAATCACAGGAGCCCACTCACCAGCGGCGGTTTGATAGGGCATGCCAACTTTTAACAACGGGCGAGGACTCTGCAAGAGCCATGTCTCAGGGCTCTCAGGGGGCTGCTGCGGCAGGGCCGCTGGCCCGACTGCGAGTAGCTCTGATAGCGCCCCCTGATCGCTAGCGCTGGGTCGAAAAGCCGCCACCGTCGCAGGGCGGAAAGTAGCGGCTCCAGGATTGTCGGCTTCAGACTCGGCTAACCAACAGAGAGGATGGGCAGTGCCACTGCCCTGTTCCATCAAGACGGCCGATAGGCCACCCGAACCAAAGTCGAGGCCCAAAAACCACTCCTCGATGAGTCCAGAACCTGAATCAACCGCATCGTCGGGCTCATCCGGTTCAGCGCTCGGAATCGCAGCTAGCTGACCAGAAGATGCAAACAAAGACTCGTCTGCAGTTGCCGCCAAAGATTCGTCTGCGGTCTCTGCCTCGGGGGTAGCGGGTGTCGCAGGCTCCACCGGCAGGGGCGGGATCGGGTCGCGAGCAATCACGTCGCGGCTCTCGGTAGTGGCAGGTGTCTCCTCGGCGGCAACAGGCTTGGTCTCGTCGGCCAACTCGGTGTCTAACTCAGTCGTCACTGTCGGCGCTTCGGGGTCTTCCCCGCGATCACTATCGAGAGCAACGGCAACATCGACGGCTTCTGGCGTATCTTCCGCATCGTCGTCAGCGATCGCAGGCGGCAGATCCAGATCAACGTCAAAGGCTGAGCGAAAGGCTTCATCACCGGCTAGATCAGCGGCTGGGATCTCTGCCATCGAGAGATCAAGGGGCTCAAACAGCGGCGAAGTGGCCAAGTCATCGTCAGTGCGTTCAGGAAGACTGTCTAGTTCGCTGGTCTGATCACTGTTCTCAGCGTCGGGAAAAATCTCTGTTGACGATGGCTCAAGCGGCTCAAACAAGGGAGAGGCAGCGAAGCCCTCAGGCTCGTCAGTGCCGCTGTCTAGATCATGAGCGAGGTCACGATCACTGTCCCCAAAGTCAGATTCCATGGGATCCCAATCGATCCCGAAGGTCGCACCGGCCTCAGTCGACTCTGGCTCGGCCTCTAACTCGGAGTCTACAGGCGTGTCATCTTCGGCGTTTAACGAGGTGAGGTCGGCGTCTACAGAAGACGAGGTTGATGCGGACTCAGTGACTGGCAGTGCCGCATCTGGGGCAGGAGTGGCCTCATCAGTCGGGGGAAACAGATCGCCAAAATCAGTGTCTTCAGGCAGAAAAGTGAGTGGATCTTCGCTGGTTAGCTCTACCCCGGCCGCATCTTCTGGACTAGCAGCAGCCATCTCTAGAGGCGAAGATACCGGATTGTCATCATCGCGGAAAGTTAATGGGTCTGCACTGGTTGGGTCTACCTCAGCATCCTCTTCTGGAGTCGCCGCCGCGGCCATCTCTGGGGGGGCGGGCACCGTGCTGCCATCTGCGTCCAAGAGGACTGCCAGGTTATCCAGGGGAGCGACGGTGACGGTGTCATCAGTCGGCTGGGGCGGGAATAGGTTGGCCAGTTCGTCGTCAGAAAGAGGCCCTGGCAAGTCGGCAGTAACGGCATCATCGGGGGTGGAGTCAGCATCAGGGATAGATTCTGAGGCAGCAGCAAAATCAGCGGCCATTTGCTCCTCCATCTCAGGCGTCCAAAAACCGTCGCTAGCCGTCGCCACCGCAGCTGGGTCAGAGGCATCTGTTATAGCTGCGATCGCCTCGTCTAACTCAGGCATCAACGGCGCGATCGCGGCCGCCTCGTCACTATCTGCAGCGGCCTGATCAGTCCCCATCAGATCGAGCCCGGCTAAGTTATCCAGCGCCGCGCTTAAAGCTTCATCTTCGTTCTGCGCAGTCGTGCTAGTAAATTCTGCTGTGGTGGCAACTTCCGGACTGTCGCTCTCGTTTTCCGGAATGGCGGCGATGAGGTTAGCAAGCGTTTGCTCAGACTCTGCGGTATCCGCCTCAACCACAAACCCATCACTCACTGAGCCAGTCAGGGGCAAGGTCGGAGCTGGGGGCTGGGCAGGAGCGGGCAGGTCATCAGGGAAATCAGCAAACAGCTCCGCTGCGGTACTGCTGGTCTCACTGTCAGAAACCGGGGCATCAAGATCGAGAGAGAGATCGAGGTCCAGATCGCCTAATGAGAAAAAATCCTCCGCTGTCTCGACCGTATCGCTCTCGACCGTTAACGATTGCGGCGCCTCTGGGGCAGCAGCCAACAAGCCATCCTCGTCAGGCTCATCGCTCACGTACTTCGACCAATCCTGCGCGGTCTGATCCACAGCAGGGTTGGCGGGCATCGCTGGCGGCGATGTAGACGTCGTCTCCGACACATCATCGGCACCATCGTCGGGGAAAAAATCGTCGTCCAAGGTAAGGCTGGCAGTGTCTTCGGCGAGCGTAGGCTCACTGTCAGCAGCCTCAGAGGCAATTTCCAACAGGCTGTCTGAAAAATCCGGCAGCTCTAGCTCTAGAGGGATGGCTTCTTCTAAAGTCAGCGCCAACTCTGCGGTGGTGGGTGGCACGGGCGGGTTGAGGGCCACGTCGGCAGCAGGAGATGTCTCAGGAGGAACATCACTCAGCGGCTCAGCCAAATCATCGATTTCAGAGCCAAAGGCATCTGCCACGGTGAGGCGGCGATCATCCGCTTTGGCACTGGCCTCATCGACAGCTGACGACTCTAAATCAGAGTCTGACGCTGAAGGCGAGATGGGCGCAGACAAGGTGGCGTCGTCGCCAAAGATATTGGCTAGAGCGATCGCCTCAGCGGCGTCCGTAGGAGCACTCGATGTCGGGGCGGCATCACCTGAGCCGGGCAAGTCAGCGTCCAAGTCGGCATCCAGACCATCCAAATCGAGATCTGCGAGCCAAGCATCGGGGCCATCCTCAGCGGTTTCGGTAGCAGAGGCATCGGCGACGTTATGAGCTGAAGCAGAGGATTCTCGGTCCAAGTCATCAGCGATCGCCGCCGGTGGTGCGGGGCCTGGTTCTGATGTCAGCTCTGACACTAGGGCGTCCAGTGAGTTAACCGGTGCGCTCTCCGGCTCATC
>CALCCA010000156.1 GCA_937899725.1 uncultured Halomicronema sp. | reverse complement strand
TCCCTGCGGCGCTCTGAATTTAATCAGGCCCTAAAACTTTTGTCCCTGTACTGAGATTTCAATGACACGATGGCCAAGCCCTTCAAGTGGACTTACCAAGGGAAGGCTTTGAAGGCTTAAATAATGGTCGAGGTATTCCCGCCAGGGAGTACTAGGTGGGAGGTGGGCAGGCAGACAAAAATGAAGTTGACCTGATGGTCGATGCAGGTCTGACACATCGGTTGACGACGATACAGGTCATCACCGAGCACGGTGAGGTGGCTGGGGGCAAAGAGCTCATGATGAGCCGTGATCCACCGTTTGGCCGCGGCGGTTTCACTATACCTGTTTCTGGGCGCCGTCTTGAGGACGAATAAACTCGGGCATCAGGGAAATCACCGGCTCCTGCCCCGGCGCGACGATGACGGGCAAAATCACATCGTGGTGATAGCTAACCTGGCCACTCGTATGGGTGCGCTGGGAGCATTGGTCACAGTGAATCGCGGCTGACGAAAAGTATTCCGTGCCATCGAGCCCTACCAATCGCTGCCCATCCAGCACCTCGTACGCCGTCAGAAAGCCCTGAGCCGCTAGGGCTTGGTAGACCCAGCGAAAGACAGGTAACAACACCGCTGCACTCACCCCATCCACCACGTTCTTAATCTGATTAGGCGTCGGTATCGTCATCACGCCAAACAACCGCTGGGCATTGTTGTGCCCGTGGCGACTCTGCATCTGGCGCTGATGTTCCAGAAAGGACGGGCATTGCAGGTAAAACACCGCAAAGGCTCCTAGCACCAGATCCCGTAGGTGATAGCGTTGAGCATTACTGGGCTGACGAGGATCCGAAACCCTCTCCAGCACTCGATTCAGGTAGCTCAGCATGAGCGCAAAACTCAGCCGTGGCTCTTCCATTCCATCGCCTCCACCCGCTTGTTCTATCCTCGCGGTGGGGCTGGAAAACTGTCAAATTCTGAATTTACAATTGCTGCATTAACCGACTAACAGCGGCTTTGGCGTGTCCCGCTTCGATCACCGTGATTGCTTTCTGGCGCAGGTCAAGACTATAGGCGGCAGGCATCAGCAGTTCTCCAAACTTTCATTCACTCTAACCGACCTGACCCTTCTACGGCTTGCTATAGCTTGACGTATTGGAAGCACCGCGCCAGGGGCAAAGTGAAAGTCTTTTAGTTGATGCCACCCTTTGTGAGCTCGCCAAATCCAGGCGGTACTCTTGAGCCGAATGCGATAGTGCCAACCCAGTTGCTTGGTCACGAGGCTCATCAACTCCCTATGGACAAAGCCTCTATCGGCCAGCAACACCACTTTGATGCCAGCCGGTAGATAGTGAGCGGCATCACTCAGCATCTGTTGATAGTCACCGAAGGCGACCGAAGCACTCGGATGCTGCAGGACTCGCCAAGCGAGCGGCAAGGCGCGGCCACGATGAACGACTGCCAAGCGAATCAGGCAGTACTCGTCCCAAAACAGCGAGGTATCCAAACTAAGGTAGAGCTCAGCTTCCTGCCACTCTGCCAGCACTGCTTGGATGATGAGTTTGTAGAGTCGGTGAACGTTGATGCGGCTATTGCCGAGCCATCGTCTGACTCGTCTTTGCTTACTTTGAGCGTAGTGCCCCCGGCATGGAATGTAGGCAGTCCATCGTGTCAGATTGACTTCGCCGGTCTGAATCAAGGCCGCTACCATCGCTAGACACGTCGTTAGGTGACTCAGGTGTGCCCAGTGATCACCTTGACCCAACCAACTCATCAAGGCATGGTAGAGGCGGGAGTTTTTTTCACAGCATTCTTGAGTTTTGAGGGGTATCTGATTCTAGAATGCTGACTCCCTCTTCTCTAGCTCTGTTGACCTACTGGCAAGCGCATCAGCGATTCTATATACATCTTTTGTCAGTCAATCAGGGTACAGAGACTGAAGTCACAGTCTACTCGCCACCTCGCCAACGGGATGACACGGCAGCGCTAAAATCACTGGAGTAGCCGATAATACCGTTTTTATAAACAACTCTATTTGTCTCAAGTTGAGGTACGTCATGACTTCCCCCGCTGATGTTTTGCAGGCAGCCCGAGAAATTCGTCCTTATTTGTCAGAGCTACTCACTCATCCAGATGCCGAAATCATGGCGCAACGGTTAGATCTGAGCCTCAACACGGCTGCCGATTTAGAGGCGCAGAGTAACAGTATCCTCAATGTTTTGTCGTCAGCAGAGCCGACTCGAGAATGGGCTCGCCTCTATTTAGAAGACCGTCAACCGGCAGCAGCAATCTTACCCATCATTCGAACCTATCAGCCACTACCGGGCAAAGCGGGCGTCGTTGCTAGTCCTCGCTATCGGTGTCCAGTCGCCAGTTGTCACCAAGTTTGGTATCGGCGACAGGCGTCTGACAAAATTCCCGACTGTCCGATTCATGGGGTGCAGATGGTTCGCGAGAGCAAAACAGCGCCCCATGACCGTCCGGCAACCCCAGCTGCCGATCTCTAAGGCGATGGCTCGCTGGGGCATTGTCTAAAGGGTGAGTGAAGCTGATGCCGATGGCTCTGCTAATGCAAGCGCCACCCGATCAGAGCCAGTGGGTTTGGGCGATCGCTTTAGCGATTGGTGTGGCTAGCAACTGCCGCTACTCGATCAGCCGGGGCGATGATCCCCAATCATCTTGGCGATTGCGGATAGCCGCGGGCGTTATTGCGCTGCCCCTTGGGTTTCTGGCGTAAATTTGTGGGCATAGTCCTGCAGCAGCTCGCTAACCTGACCCAGCACACTTTCACCCGGCTGCGGCTTACCTAAGATCTGGCGCTCAGGATAAAATTCGGGCTGATTAAGGCTGCGGGCGATCGCCTCTTTGACCTGATCAGCAATCAGTATTGATAGCTCAGACTTGGCATTATTGCGCTGAAAGGCTGCCCCCTCTTCAGTGGTGGCATAAAGCGGCGGCAAGCGGTTGAGGGCGTAGGCGGCAATATCGCCCAGGTCGAGCGTTGAGTTAGAGCTGGCCTCGATCTCGGCAACGCGGGAAATCGCTTCGGTGAGTACCAGTTCTTCCATCACGTTGATGAACTGCTTGCGAGGAACGGCGACCACCTCTCCTGTTAGCAGCGCCCCCATCAGGCGATCAAGCGACATATACTCTTCGATCGAAAGCTCAGAAGCCGTGTCGCAAATACGTCCGACTTCGGCCTCCATGGCTGGCGTCAGATAACCGTCTTTAAGTGCTTGTTCAACAATATTTTCAATACTCATGGATTCTAACGCTCCGTTTGCGTCATCGACATCGCTCAAAGGACAACTAGAGCCAGAGCATGTCAGTAGATTCCGACACGTCTTCTGGGACTGGGCCTAGTGTGCCCTGAGGCCCTTGAAATTCGACACGAGGACAATTTCTCAGCTTTATTCTCTGGCCGCATAATTAAGGATTCGGCAGTCTCGCAGCTCAGTCGCCACAGTATGAAAAACATTCTCAATTGTGGCCAGAGTCATTAGATCTACCAGGCTGATGGCTCTGGCCGCGAGATGTTGTGTCGAATCGCGGCAAACCTCAAAATCAGTCTCAAGGCAGCGAAATGGGAGCCATTGGCATCGAAGCAGATCGACTATTCGAAAGAGCCATGGCGCCACGGGTTGGGGTCGACCGCCACCCCGTTGACATACAGGCCCCAGTGGAGATGTGGCCCGGTTGAAGCACCGGTTGACCCAACTGTGCCGATCACTTGACCCGCCTGAACGATTTCACCTGGCTGCACGTTAATGCTGTTGAGGTGAATGAAGATACTCTCGACCCCTTGGCCATGGTCTAACCCGACGGTGTTGCCATGGAGCTCGAAGCCATCGGCAACCCGACCCACTAAAGCCACTTTGCCCATCGCTGGTGCGATGACTGGTGACCCCGTGGCGGCAGCGTAATCGACTCCTCGGTGGTAGTAATCTTCGGCAAATACGCCGTTGTAGTAGCGCCGAACGCCATATTCCGAGCTGACACTGCCCTGACTGGGGCGCAGCAAGGGGCCATTCCACAATTTGTCAGGACTCAGAATTGTTTTAAAGGCAGCGACTTGATCAAACTCGTAGTCGGTGCCGAGGTTACTGCGGCTCGGGGGCAGCGTAATGCGTTGAGTGCGAAAGGACCGATCGCTGAGCCACACCATGGGATTACGAGGCCCTTCTGGGCCTGCAACGCGAATGATATATTCCCCCGACGGGTGCAGCGGACTGGTTGGGAGAAACGTGCGGTAGCGGCCATTGCCCACGGCAAAGGTGGGGTGACCCGTGCCGTTGATGGAGACGGCGGGCACGTGGGCGCTGCCCCGACTTTCGCTAGAGATAATCGACACGGTATCGCCCTGACGTGGCCCAGAGGGAGCGATCAAGACGTCGTAGGCATAGGCGGGTGGATGCGCCAGCGTGACAAAGAGCGTAATGGCCCCCGCCAAGGTCATGAACAAAACCGATTGCCAAGAAAATTGATGCTTTTTCAAGGCGGCGTTGAGACCCGGCAATCCATAGAAAGAGATGTGCTGTTTCATGGACGAAGTTGGGGGAAAGGGGGTGACGGTTAGCAACAGAGGGCCAGCAGCGAGAACGTCTGGTTCGCGCTCGCTCGCGCGACTCAACGGGCTGCCTAAACCCCTTTGACATAAGCCAGAGCCGAGCGCCACACGATGACAGAGTCACCCTCGACATTCAGACAAACACACTGCGGATCTTGCCAGGAAAGTGAGCCCGTAACCGTATCGCCCGTGACGAGCTTAACTTCTACGGTGCGTTTTTCGCGCAAATAGGTTTGTAGCAATCGAGTGCTAGGTAGTCCGGTTTCGAGTTCTAGTGACATGGCTGCAAACCGGTTTTGACGGTTTGTGAACGACTCATACTGGCCTTAAGGTTACCCGTTTTTCAAGATTTAGATCGCGCACACTAGGGGAAAGTTCTAGGATAATAGCGGTCTGTATGGGGGCGTTGCAGGCGGTAGTTGGTCTCGACCAGTGGCTGACCGCATCGCCCGAAACGGCAGCTCGTTGAGGAAAGGGAAAGATGGCGATCGCATTTAGTAAGTATCACGGGTTAGGCAACGACTTTGTCTTAGTGGATAATCGGCATCAAGCTGACCTGATGCTGACGGCAGAGCAGGCAGTGAAATGGTGCGATCGCAACTTTGGTATTGGGGCTGATGGCGTCATTTTTGTCTTGCCAGGTCAAGCGGGCACCGATTACACCATGCGCATTTTCAACTCAGATGGCTCTGAACCCGAGATGTGTGGCAACGGCATTCGCTGCCTAGCGCAGTTCATTGCCGAGTTAGAAACCCAGGCTGGTCAGGTCGTCGCTGCGCCTAAAGCCTACGCCATTCACACCCGAGCGGGGACGATGACTCCGAAGCTGCAGCCCGACGGGCAGGTGACCGTCGATATGGGAGCACCGATTTTGCGGGCAGGCGAGATTCCCACCACGCTGGCGGCCGCGGCTCAGCAAGTGGTCAATCAACCGCTGGGTGTGGCTGATCAAAGTTGGGCGGTGACTTGTGTCAGCATGGGCAACCCTCACTGCATTACCTTTGTGAATGATGTGGCGGCGATCGCGCTGGCTCAGCTCGGGCCACAGTTTGAGCACCACCCGGCCTTTCCGCAGCGCATCAACACCGAGTTTATTGAAGTGATCAGCCGCGATTATCTCAAAATGCGCGTTTGGGAGCGCGGGGCAGGCGCCACCCTGGCCTGTGGCACCGGGGCCTGTGCGGCTTTAGTCGCCGGGGTGCTGACGGAAAACTGCGATCGCGCCGCCACCGTCGAGCTGCCAGGAGGGCCTTTGCGCATTGAGTGGTCGGCCAGCGACAATCGGGTTTATATGACTGGGCCAGCGGCCAAGGTGTTTGCTGGCACCATGGCGGGATAGTCGCCACGGAATTTTGGGTCTGAAGCACCTGGTTGCGATGAAAAACTTGCCGCAGACTATTGATCGGTTTTAAGAAATCGGGTGCTTGGACACGTGATTGCTTGGTATACTCCAAGCCTTTCCCCACCAAGCTGTTCTGCCACGGGTCTGTTTAGCCACTGAAACGAACGGCGACGATGGGAGCCTATCCTTTATTTCTTGATAGCGTAAAATTCAGTTCTTCGAGTTTTTATCCCAGCGACCATTAGCCCTCGGGGCTGTAACCCTGCGTCTGTCTTTTCCTCAACGGTGGCCCATGACTTTAGTTCTCACCAACGACGATGGTATTGATGCACCGGGCATTCGGGCACTGCAGGCGGCCCTCCCTGGCCAACCCACTGCTATCGTCGCCCCTGATCGTCCCTTGTCAGGCTGTAGTCATCAACTCAATCGCGGTGGCGCGATCGCCCTGGACCGGCGTCACGAGCGCGAACATGCGATTGCGGGGACGCCTGCCGACTGCACGCGGGTGGCGGTGAGCTACCTGTATCCGGAGGCCACCTGGGTGCTGTCTGGCATTAACGCCGGGGGTAATCTGGGGGCCGATATGTATGTATCGGGCACCGTGGCGGCAGTGCGGGAGGCCACGCTGTTGCGCGTGCCGGGAATTGCGATTTCCCACTACATTCACAACCGTCGCCCGATCGACTGGGCGGTGGCCACCCGGCTAGCTCGTCATGTGCTGGCCAAGCTGATGGCCCACCCGCTGCCGCCAGGACAGTTTTGGAACGTGAATTTGCCGCATCTGCAAGCCGACGATGCGGTGCCGGCTCTGGTGGAATGTCCGCCCTGCACTCAGCCGTTGCCCACGGAGTTCAAAATTGAAGACAACCAGTTTTATTACAGTGGCAAGTACAGCGATCGCCGCCGTGATCCCGGTGCTGACGTCGACGTTTGCTTGTCGGGCAACATCAGCCTGTGCAAAATTCGACTGTGGTGATCAAAATTCGATGATGGCGATAAAAAGGCGATCAGGTCGTTCAGCCAGACGACGCACTATCATAGTGAAACTGTTTGAGCCTGGAGACTACTCTAACTGTCCTCAGTTCAAGCGCATTTGATGCTTTCACTGTTTGCTCTGGCTGGGGCGATGTCGCAATTTAACCAAGGCCTGACCCTATTTCTGAGCTTGCTCGTCGAAGCTACGCCATTTTTGTTGTTGGGTGTCGCTTTTTCGAGTCTGTTGGCGATCTTGGTCGATGAGCGCAAGCTGGTGGCCTTAACGCCTAAAAATCCGGTGTTAGCCGCCATTGCTGGGAGCCTGTTTGGCTGTTTGTTTCCCGTGTGTGAATGCGGCAACGTGCCGGTGGCGCGGCGCTTGCTGATGCAGGGCGCGCCCTCAGCGCTGGCTATTGGCTTTTTGTTGGCGGCCCCGACGGTGAACCCCATTGTGTTTTGGGCCACTTGGGTGGCCTTTCGCGATCAGCCCTCCATGGTGTTTTGGCGCGTCGGGCTAACGATTTTGATTTCGGTGATTATCGCCTGTGTCTTTAGCGTGCAGAAAGACTTGCGGCCCTTTTTGCAACCGGCGATCGCCCGGCAGCTGCTGCCCCCCGAGCCCGAACCGGCGCTAGCGACCGCAACCAGCGACAGTCCGCTATTGACCCGGGGTACCTATCTGCTGCAATCGACGGGCCCGGTGAAGCTCGACCAGCCCCTGGCCATGGATATGGCAGTTTTGCCCAGCGCTACCTGGACGGTGAAGGCCCAGGCGGTGTTGGAGATGATGCTGCAAGAGTTTCGCGAACTCGGAGCCGTGTTGGTCATGGGCAGCGCGATCGCGGCGACGGTGCAGGTGGCGATTCCCCGCGAGTGGATTTTGGCGCTGGGCCAAGGCCCCATCACCTCAATCTTGGCGATGATGCTGTTGGCTTGGGTCGTTTCGATCTGCTCGACGGTAGATTCGTTTTTTGCTCTGTCTTTCGCTTCCATTTTTACCAGCGGCTCCATCCTGGCCTTTTTAGTCTTTGGCCCGATGATTGACCTCAAAAATATTTCACTGCTCCTAACGACCTTTAAGAGTCGCGCGGTGATTTATTTATTTGTGCTGGCCGCCCAGCTGACCTTTGTGTTTACGTTAGCCGTCAACCTTTACACCAGCTGGTAGCCCTCTGAGATGAAACGGACCTTTCCCTGGCCCATTGCTTTCGATGCCCTGGCCCTGCTGCTATGGGGGCTGATGATTTTGCGGTATTGGTGGACGGGCCGCCTCGCGGTGCTGCTGCATCCCGATTATCACTGGTTGGCGATTGGTGCCGGTTGGTTACTCTTGCTGATGGCCCTGTGGCGCGGCGCGGCTCTGTTGTGGTCGCCGAAAAGCCTGAATACTCCTCACATCGCGCTGCTGCCCCGGCGGTGGAGCTTAGCAGTGCTGCTGGCTGTGGCCGTTTTTGGCATTATTTATATTCCTCGCCCGTTTACCAGCGATACGGCCCTGGCGCGGGGCATCGCGGAGCCAGTGGCGCTGACGCGATCGCAGCCCCGCCGATTTGCCCGCAACACCCCGCCCGAAGAGCGTTCCCTGATTGACTGGATCCGCCTGCTCAACGTTTATCCGGAGCCCGATGCCTATACCGATGAGCCGGTCAACATTACTGGCTTTGTCATTCATCCGCCCAACTGGCCTGATGATTATCTGCTGGCGGCGCGGTTTGTGCTGACCTGCTGTGCGGCCGATGCTTATCCGGTGGGGTTGCCGGTGCAGCTGTCGGGCGATCGCGGGGAATTTGCTCCCGACAGTTGGGTGAACATCACCGGTACCATGATGACTGACACCGTGGATGGTCAGCGCCGCTTGGTGATTCAGCCGCAGGACGTTTTGCCGGTGCCGGAGCCGAAGAATCCCTATGAGTTTTAATCGCTCTGCTCAGCGAGCCTTGAGACGCTCCCAGGCATCCCTCGATCAAATCGCGCTGGCGTTGATGGTGGGGTTAGTGGTGCTCGCCTTTTTACTCGTCGTTTTGGGCGATCATGCCACAGTCAAGGTGCGCGATTTTTCCTGGCAGGCGCACACCGTCGGCGCGGATAATATCGCGTTTGCCATCACCTTTACGCGCCCGATGGACCCTGAAACCGTGGAGGCAAATCTGCAAATTGAGCCGCCTTTGCCAGGCCGGGTGAGCTGGGCGGGGCGGCGCTTGGCCTACACCTTAGATGTGCCCATCCCCTACGGGGAAACCTATGAGGTGCGCTTGCCAGAAGCCCGCGATCGCTTCTCGATCGGGCAGGCCACGGCAACCCAGTTTGAGCCCTTTACGGGCAGCTTTCAAAGTCGTGACCGAGCGATTGCCTACATCGGCACCCAAGCTGACGAAGCGGGCCGGCTGATGTTGATCAATTTCTCGCAAGCGGGAGAAACGACCGCGCTGACCCCGCCCGATTTGACTGTGCTCAACTTTGAGCCGTACCCTTTGGGCGAGCGCCTGCTGTTTTCTGCTGTGCCGACCGCAGCGGATGCCTCCGGCAGTTCAACGGCTTCCCTCTTCACGGTCGCCACGGGCTTAGCGCCGCTGGCCCCAGAACAATCTTTGACCGAAGCGGTTAACGTCTCGTTTGCTCCCGATGCAGCCGGTACCCTCACGCCGATTCTCGATGGCGATGAATATCAAAATCTGGCGTTTGACCTCGCCCCTAATGGCAAAAAGATCGTGGTGCAGCGGGTGAACCCCACCTCCCCGAGCGATTTTGGACCGTGGGTGATTCCCGAAGGCGAGGCGCCCCAGCGGCTAGACACTGAGCCTGGCGGTGAGTTTTTGATTGGGCCAGACAGCCAAACGCTGCTGCTGCTGCAGGGCCAAGGCACCGCCATCATTCCGCTCGACCTGCAGGCAGAGGGGGCGATCGCCGCTGACCCGCTCGACTTTTTGCCGGAGTTTGGCCGCGTGTTTGATATCACTAGCGATGGTTCGGCCGCGGCGATGGTCGATTTCAACCAAAACGACCCGGAACGGCGCTTTACCGAAACGCTGGTCTTCGTCACCATTGATGGTGACGAAACCCCCCTGCTGGATACGACCGGCTCGATTTTGGCCGCTGAGTTTGACCCCACTAACCAAATCCTCTATGTCTTAGCGAGTGAGCTGCTGCCGGGCGCTGACTACCAAGAACAGCCCTTTCTCACGGCGATCGCCTTGGATGAGTCGCCAATGCTGGTGCCGCTGCTGACCTTTCCGGCTCAATCGCGCGTCAGCATGAATATCTCGCCGGACGGTCTAGCAATCGCGCTGGAGGTGGCCTCACCGACGCCTGATGGCGCTGCTCAAAACTTGCTGCTGCCTCTGTTTCAGACAACAGAGGAACGCTTAACAGGTACCCCAGCCCAAGCCGCACCGCAGGTGCTGCCCTTTACCGGCGTGGCCCCGACCTGGCTGCCGTAACTGTGGTCATGCCAGGTGGCTTATACGGGTAAGAGCGATCGCTGGCAGGTCGGACACACTGCATGAATCGTGAGCTGGCAGTCGAGTAAGTGATAGCCAGATTTTTTGGCGGTTCGCGCTCCGGCTTTCAGCACCGAATCGTTTTTAAACTCGATCGTTTTACTACAGCGGACACAAATCAAATGGTGATGATGATGGGGTGACGGCTGGTTGATTTCGTAACGTTTTTGGCCCTCAGCCAGCTCTAGCTCGCGCAAAATGCCCATGCGAGCCATCAGCTTGAGATTGCGATAGATGGTGGATAAGCTCACCTGCTCACCCTCATCTTTAAGCACGTCACGCAAATCTTCGGCGCTCAGATGCTCGCCCTTGGCCAGATTCTGAAACGTCTCTAAAATAATTTCCCGCTGTGGGGTCAAGCGCCACCCGCGTTCGTTCAATTCAGCCTTGAGGGCGGCTGGGGTATATGCCACTAAATTATGCTCCTCTCAACAGCGACGCCTTGTTGACAATGATAGCGACTGATCCCTACAATTTGCAAGAAGATTTCCTTATTGAGAATAGCTCTCAACTTATTTAGCGGGCTTAATCGTGAATGCGGTCAGGAGGCTCTAAATCTAGCGCTTTGCCGAAAACCAAGCGGGCCAGTTCTTTCGTTGACTGCACCTGATCCTACGGCTCGACTTTGAGGCGGCTGTGGAGGTGTGGAAATGGGCGGCAGGCCATGGGTAACAATTTATATTCCCACCTTAAAGATTTATGGCCTGACGCCGACTGCGATGGTTCAGCGACGATTCCAGCTCAGTGAATGGCACCGGACCGCTGCCTTGATCGGAATTCTAAGGTCTCTGATCTTCATGGTGTGGAGTGTCGCGTGAGCGGTATGGGCCAGCGCTCTGACGATCGCTCGCGTTGATGATTGCGTGCTTACGGCTCCAGCTAGCTGGGCCTATCCCGTGGGCCTTACCGGCTACTCGGCTGCCGGGGCCAGTGATGGCGGCTGCGTCGCGATCGCCATCCCCACGTTATCGAGAGTACGTAACTGATCCATCACGGCGACCACTTGCCCGTGGGGCACGGCGGCGTCAGCGCGAATAATGATCAGCAACGGGCGATCGCCGACCCGCCGGGCCTGCACCAGCGAGGCCAACGATGATAACGACGTCGCCTCGTTGCCCAGTTGCAGATCGCCGCCATTGGTTATCGTCAGGGTCAACGAGTAATCCTGCAGTTGCTGTTCGCTGGTGGCGGCACCGGGCAGGTTAACGGGTAAGCCCTCAGATCGGGTGAGAAAAAGACTCGACAGAATGAAAAAAGTTAGCACCACAAAGATGACGTCAATCATCGGCACGATATTGATTTCCGGTGCCGTATCGGGATCTTCAGGTAGATTCATGGGCGCGGCGATGTTAGATGGGGGCTAGTAGAGATTGATGACGGGGGAGCCGGGGAATCAGATCTATAGTCTCGTTGCAGAGAACCGGTTCAACATTAGCCTGCTATTTTTTTGCGGCCTTGCCCCTTCTGCCCCCGGCAGGGAAGATTGCCTTGGTAGTCCGATCAATGAACATTGGTCTCAACTTCTACTACGCAATACTTGTCCGAGATTGAACCAACGCTCTCCAGCCCTTTTATAAAACACCTTTAGAACTGGGGATTTGACTGGCGCGACGCGGATCAATCTCGGTGGCCATGCGCATGGCGCGGGCAAACGCTTTGAAAGTCGCTTCAATAATGTGGTGAGAATTGATGCCGTCGAGCTGGCGGATGTGTAGGGTCATTTGGCTGTGGTTGACGATCGCCACAAAAAATTCCCGCACTAATTGGGTGTCATAGGTGCCCACCCGCTGAGTGGGAATTTCGAGCCCGTAGGTGAGGTGGGGGCGACCCGAAAAATCGAGCGCTACCTGCACTAGCGATTCATCCAGGGGGGCCACAAAGTGGCCGAAACGGACGATGCCTTTGCGATCGCCCAGCGCCTGCTGCAGCGCCATCCCCAGCGTGATGCCCACATCTTCGTTGGTGTGGTGGTCATCAATTTCGTAATCGCCTTGGGCCTGCACGCTAAGGTCAAACAGACCGTGGGAAGCAATTTGGTGCAGCATGTGATCGAGAAAGGGCACCCCGGTTTGCGCCTCGCACTGGCCGGTGCCGTCGATCGTGAGCGTGACCTGGACGTTGGTTTCACCGGTTTGGCGGGTGACGGTGGCGGTTCTCGTGGGCAGGGTCAGCGAGGGGCGGGCGTGGGTGTCGCGGTCTTGAAGTTGCATGGCAATGGTGAGTGGATGGGACGCTGGTCGGGGCGAGACATGCTCAATTAGCGATTAGGACGCCGCCAAAACGTAACTTCGAGCATGCCTCGCCCCTACGAATTATTTTACGGGTTGGTCATGGCTGCCAAAACCGGGCGAATGTCATTGTCAGTCACCTGATCGGTGATAAAGACATCGGCGATCGCCTTGGGCAAGATAAACCGCACTCGACCAGCTTCGACTTTTTTGTCAGCCTGGAGTAAGGCAATCAGCCGCTCGGTTTCTGCATTCGGCGGAATTTGGCTGGGCAGCTTGGCCTTGGCGATGAGCTCAGTTTGGCGCTGTTCGGCGGCGGCGGGCCAGAGTTGCAAAGTCGTTGCTAACCGACCAGCAGCAATCATGCCGATCGCCACCGCTTCTCCATGATTGACGGTGCGGTAACCAGTGGCACTTTCAACCGCGTGGCCGATCGTGTGCCCGTAGTTCAAAATGGCTCGCAGCCCCGCTTCTTTTTCATCCTGAGCGACGACCTCCGCCTTCGCCTGGCAAGATCGCGTCAAAATAGTTTGCAGCAGTTCGCCACTGACGTAGCGATACTGGTCGAGGCGGGGGGCTTGGGTCAACGTTTCAAACAGCGCTGCATCCCAAATGATGCCGTATTTGATAACCTCTGCCATGCCCGCTCGAAACTCACGGGCCGGTAGCGTTTTCAAAACGTTGGGATCGATGACTACCAAGCGCGGCTGATGAAAGGCGCCAATTAAATTTTTGCCGTGGGGATGGTTAACGCCAGTTTTGCCCCCAATCGAAGCATCGACCATGGCCAGCAGTGATGTGGGAATCTGCACGACGCCAATTCCCCGCAGCCAGGTGGCGGCGGCAAATCCGGTCATATCACCAATCACGCCCCCACCCAGGGCCACCATCGCCGACTTGCGCTCTAGCTTGGCCTGATAGGCCGCATCGTGAATTTTCTGGATGGAACGTAGGGTCTTGTAGCGCTCGCCAGCCGGCAAGAGGCAGGTGCTGACCTGATAGCCCGCCGCCGTTAAAGACTGGACGAGGCGATCGCCATAATGCCGAAAAATCACTGGGTTAGAAACTACCAGCAGCTTTTGGCCGGTGGGCACCAACGGTTTTTGATGATCGGCCAGCCAACCACCCACATGATCGAGCGCATCGGGCGCGATCATGACTTTGTAGGCATTTTGAGGCAGATCGACGGCAATAATGGACTTCATCGCAGATTGGGCCGGGTGCAGAGTGGGTCTTTTGCCATCCTACTGGCTGTTCCCGAATAGTTCTCAGGATTATTCGGTTTTCGCCGCGTGGATCTTTTTTTAGCCTATCGGCTGTTGCACAGAAGCCCCGCCTTGAAAGGGACGAGGTCAGAGAGCAGCCGAGGGATGGATGCTCGCTCAGATACGGCGAATTGGGCCGCGTGGTTGGCCTTTTGGCCGTATCTGAGTACACTTAGGAGTGCATTCGTACTCCTGAGGGCTGCGCGATGATCTCAGTGCTGCATTTGTCCGACATTCATATGGGCAGCGGCTTTGCCCACGGTTGCCTCAACCCTGAGACGGGCATGAATACCCGACTGGAGGACTTTGTCGCGACGCTAGGCCGGTGCGTTGATCGGGCGATCGCCAGCCCCGCTGACTTAGTGCTCTTTGGCGGGGACGCCTTCCCGGATGCGACGCCGCCGCCCCTGGTGCAGCAGGCCTTTGCTAGCCAGTTTCGCCGCCTGGCCGATGCCAATATTCCCACCGTGCTGCTAGTCGGTAACCACGATCAGTACGCCCAGGGGCAGGGCGGAGCCAGCCTCTGTATCTATCGCACGTTAGGGGTGCCAGGGGTGATTGTGGGCGATCGCCTAGAGACGCACACGATCCAAACTGCCAACGGGCCGGTGCAGGTGATCACGCTGCCCTGGTTGACCCCTTCTACCTTATTAACCCGTCCCGAAATGGAGGGGCTGTCGATGGCGGAAGTGAGCCAGCAACTGTTAGATCGGCTGCGGGTGGCCTTAGAGGGTGAAATTCGCCGCCTTGACCCAACCGTGCCCACCATTCTGTTAGCGCATCTGATGACTGATACGGCCACCTTTGGGGCTGAGCGGTTTCTTGCCGTGGGGCGCGGCTTTAACGTGCCAATGGCGCTGCTGGCGCGACCCTGCTTTGACTACGTGGCGCTGGGCCATGTTCACCGGTATCAAGTGCTCTGTGAGTCGCCGCCTGTGGTGTATCCCGGCAGTATCGAGCGCGTTGATTTTAGCGAAGCTGATGAAGCGAAAGGCTATGTCTGGGCGACGGTCAAAAAACAGGCCACCCAGGTCGAATTTTGTCCCCTGCCGGTGCGGCCTTTTCTCACTGTTACGGTTGATTTGACGGCGGCGGATGAGCCACAGGCAAAACTGTTGCGGGCGATCGCCAAGCACGATCTATCAGATGCGGTCGTACGTCTGCTGTACAGTCTGCGTCCCGACCAGGTGGATGGGGTGGATAACGCTGCGATTTTTGCCGCCTTGGCAACCGCTCACACCTACACCATTCATCCGCAAATCGTCACCCAAAAATCGCGATCGCGACTGCCCGAACTCGCCCCCGGCAACAGCCTTGATCCGCTCGAAGCGCTGCAGACCTATCTCAACAACCGCGAAGATTTGGCTGAGCTGGCGACCGATATGGTCGCCGCCGCCCAGGCGCTCATCGCTGACGCCCCTGTTGAGCTTGAGGCCGCCTCACCACAACCGCAGGCAGACGAAGGCGCGCCCCGAGCCGCCGATCCGGAAGACGAGGCCCTCAGACAACTGCGACTGCTGTAAACCGGCAGCTTGAGCGGCGGCAGCGGTCGCGAGTATGGGTGTGCTGAGTGGCAGCGGCAAGTTGGTCGGTGGAGGGGCGGCCTGAGGTGATGATGGCAAGTGGGCAATGGGCATCGGGGAACTGAGCCCTAGACCAGGTTGGGGATAACACCGCTTAGAATGAAACCAGCAAAAAGCGGGAGAGATAGCCCCTATGCAGGATGCGATCGCTGCAGCCTTGGAAAAAAAAGACTTTCGTACCGCTGCAACCCTACTGCAGCAGTGGCAGCAGAAAGACGCTAAAGATCCTAAATTTTTGCTGGCTGCAGGCCAATATCAGGAGGCGACCGAACGCTGGGATCAGGCCGAAAAAACCTATCTGAAACTGCTACGACAAACCGCCAACTCCAAGGTGATGGCGCAGGCTCGCCAGGGCATTCAGCGGGTGCAGACACAACGCGATGCGGCGCAAGCTAGCGCCCTCGAAGCCGCCCGCGCTCAACCCGATGGGCAGGCGCCCGGTCTTTTGTGTTTAGAACCCGTGACGGGAGAGCAGCGGCAGGCCGCGGCCCAGGGGTTAGCCCAGGTGACGGGCATTGATGCCTATACCGCGCGGTGGCAGATTCCGAGTCGAGAGTGGCGACTGTATCGGGTGGGGCCGATTGGCGATTTGCAATATTACACCCAAGCCTTGACTGCCGCTCACACACCGGCCTTTTGGGCCAAACATGCGGAAATCAAGGCGATTCAGGTGTTTCGGGTGCAAAATTTTCGGCGGGTGCAGCCTACTGCCGAAGTTGTGTGCAAAAATGCGACGGGGCAGTTGGGAGCGATCGCCTTTGACTGGTCAGAAATCTCGCAAATCGTCTTGGGTCAGCTCCCCATGTTTGAATCCGTGGTGGATATGACTGCCCGCCGACAGCTGACCCGCAAAGAGCAAACGCAAGACTATGCCGAGATCGTTGATCTGCACTGTCATCAGCGGCGCTGCGTGCTGCGGCTCTGCGATCGCACCTACGACTTTCGCAAAGGCAATCCGCTGCCCAATGCTGAGGCCATTCCTGACAAGGCCTTTTCGACCCGGCCCCAGTGGCAGGCGTTGGTTCAATACTTACAGCAGCAGGTTGATGCCCCGATTCACAAGGGCTTTACCAAGTTTGGCGAAGGGGCGGTGGAGTTTCTCGATCTGCTGCCCCCTCTCAAGCCCCAGATTGAACTCGCCCGCCTCAAAGACAGCAACTGGGATCCAGCTTTTCATCTTTACAGCGGTTTGCATTTCCTGCGCTATGGGACGGCAGCGGCGACGTAACTGTGTTGTTCGCGTGCGGCTATCAGGCACTGTCCTGTTGAGGGGTGATAGAGCTTGAAAAGCATTGTGAGGTAAGTATTCCAGGCATTTCCTGGGAGAATGGCTATAATCCTTTCAAATCAAGGCTCCTCGCGATCCATCACCCTTTTAGAGACCAGTGCCGGCTATCAATCTGATGAGCGATCGCGACCAACCGTTCTCCCAATTCTCTGAAACAAAACGATAAATCTGCCCCTCTGCTCCCTTGACTCCCCTGCATTGCCAAAATTGCCTTGACAGTCCAACCACTAGGAACTGGTATCAGGCTTCCTGCAGCTGCTTTTGTCTTTCCTGCTCCATCTCTGCCTCGATCTCTTTGCTGAGAAAGTAATTCAGAAAAGTGCGGACAACTGCGACGATGACGAGTTTGCCCAAGTCTTCCATTGTGGGAGCGACCGTGGTTGCCAAAATGTCAGCCGCTAGCTGAAATTCCAGGGCGAGCGCGAGCCAAGTCCCAAATTTGAGCCGCAGTTGATTAAAGGGGAAATCTTCGCCTCGCTGCCGCCGATGGCGCAATCTGAACGTCAGCTGAATCGTCTTTAACAAGCCGAGCACCACGCAAAAAACTGAGATGGTTTCCAAAGCCAGTTTGGCTACCATCACAAACCCATTGAGGCTGTGCTCCCACATCTCTAACAATTCCATCTGATTTTTCCCTGGCTGTTTAACTGGAGGGCTTAAGGAGATTTCTCGCCAAGACCATACTCGTAGAGACGCCGGTTTTGTAAAGGCCTCGTCGCGACGAACTGCGGCTGGCTGGCTGAACTCGCCCTGACGGCACCGGTCTGCGCTGGTTCAGACGTTGCCTCAGGTGAACTGATGATTTCACAATGAGGTTAAGAGTGCTGGGTAGACGGCTCGCAGTTTTGGGGATGAGAATGTTGCCGATTATTCAATTGATGCGATCGCCGCCTGCCCAATCGGCTCGCTCAAGGATTTATGCAAACTGGGTTGAAATGTTACCAATACCGGCCTCCCACCTGGGAAGCCGCTTGATCTTAACGACGCGCTGTTTGGACTCTTTTGGGTATTATGCAGTGCTGGCTATTGGGTTGAGCGCTCCTAAGTGCGCTCTGATCCCTAAAGTTCGAACCCAGGGGCCGCAGTCTCGTCCTCGCCGGACTGGCGATTGCCCTGTCTTTTGACTCACAAAGGCTGGAGAGCGATCGCCAGGTACGCCAACCGCAGGTCAAGATACTGCCCTGCGGTTGGCGTTTCCTTTCACTGCACCCGGCATCGGCACTAGCCGACCAACAGATCTTCTTCGGGATACTTCACCATGCTGGGGCTGTGGTCACCCACGAGCGCCCCCATAAAGAGCAGCACCCCCACGCGACCCACATACATTGTGGCAATGATCACCAGCTGTGAGGGTGTGGATAGCTGCGCCGTGATGCCGGTCGAGAGCCCCACCGTGGCAAAGGCCGAAACGGCCTCAAACAGCAGTCTTAAGAAGTTGAATCCAGGATTAAACAAGGCCAGCGCGATGGTGACACCGACCACTGTGAGCCCCGAGCCCACGACCACGCTAATGGCTTTGAGAATCCGCATGGGGGGAATCTCACGGCGGTAGATTAGGACCTCGTCGTAGCCCCGCAAAACGGTACGGGTGCAGATAAATAGCAGACTAATCGTGGTGGTTTTGACGCCGCCGCCAGTGCTACCAGGACTGGCCCCAATAAACATTAGGGCAATCATCAGAAACAACGCCGCATCATGCATCGCGTTGATGTCAACGGAGTTGAAGCCAGCCGTGCGGGCAATCACCGACTGAAACCAAGCCGCCGACAGCTTAGTTTGGAAGGGGAAATAACCCAATGTGGCGGGATTGGTATATTCCACCACGAGGAATGAGAATGTGCCCAGCAGCAACAGCACCAAGGTCGTTACGACGACCACTTTGAAATTGAGGGAAAACTCACTGCGCTGTGAGCGCCGCAGCAGGCGATCGCGACCCCACAAAAAGGCTTCCATAATGACCTGGTAGCCAATGCCGCCAAAAATCACTAAGAGCGTAATCACCCCGGTGACCCAGCCCGAATGCACGTAGCGCACTAGGCTGTCTTCAAACAGGCTGAACCCCGCATTGTTAAAGGCGCTAATGCTGTGAAAAAGGGCGGACCAGAGACCCTGCGCCGGGCCCTGTTCGCGCATCATCGTGGGCATCAGGCAAAACGCCCCGGTCAGCTCAATAATCAGGGTCATACCAATGATCGAGATGATCAGCGATCGCCCGCCTGACAACTCCTGAATATCCATTGATTGTTGCACCGCCAGCCGTTCTTTGAGCCGTAAGCGCCGCTTTAACACCAGCAGCAAGAGGGTCGTCGCCGTCATGTAGCCCAACCCGCCCACCTGAATCAGCAACAGAATGATGAACTGCCCGAGGGGCGAGTAATAGCTGCCGGTATCGACGACGATCAGCCCCGTGACACAGACTGCTGAAGTCGCGGTAAAAAACGCCACGATCGGTTCATTCCACTGCCCGGTTGCCGTCGCGAGCGGCAACCAGAGTAGCGCCGTCCCCAGCGCAATCAACATCAAAAAGCCCGCGCAGATGGTTCGCGGGACGGTCATTTCAAACGAGCCCATGGATTTCTAAAAACCGAAAGACAGCTTGCGGCTGACTCTAACAAACCCAGCGGTTTGCAACCCTAGAAGCCAGCAACATCGCTCCCTATCTTTTCATGAGTTGTCGGGCTGTTTCCTATTTGCGGCGGAAAATCATGCTGTTATGGCATTTTTCGGGGCGCGGTTGGAGCGGTCAAGCCTGGCCGCTCGACCCTGCATCACGGGTTCAAATTTCCGCTGATGACGAGAAAACATCTGGCCAGCTTTCCAGGAGTTGCAGTGGAAGACTACACTGCCCTAGGAGTCGCAAAAGTGCCATGAGTTCAGACCTGTATCAAAACATTCAAACTTTCTACGACGAGTCTTCTGGCCTTTGGGAGCGGACGTGGGGTGAGCACATGCACCACGGGTTTTATGGGCCGACCGGCACGCATCAAAAAGACCAACAGCAGGCTCAAGTTGACCTGATCGATGCCCTGCTGCAGTGGGCTGAGGTCCAGCAAGCTCACAAGATCTTGGATGCGGGGTGTGGCATTGGCGGCAGCGCGCTTTATTTAGGCGATCGCTACAATGCTGAGGTCATGGGCCTGACGCTGAGCCCAAAACAGGCAGCTCGGGCGACCGAACGAGCCGCGATCGCCGGGTTGGCTGAGCGTGCCCAGTTTCAAGTCGCTGACGTGCTGAATACGCCATTTCCCGATGAGCAGTTCGACCTGATCTGGTCGATGGAAAGCGGTGAGCACTATCCCGACAAAGGGCAGTTTTTTCAAGAGAGCTATCGCTTGCTCAAGCCGGGCGGTCGGCTGCTCATGGCCACCTGGTGTCACCGCCCCACTGATTCCCTCGCGGGTGCCCTCACTCAGTCTGAACAGTGGCATTTAGACGCGCTTTATCAGGTCTACCATTTGCCCTATGTGCTGTCGCTGCCTGACTACGCCCAGCTGGCGACCCAGGCTGGCTATCGCGCCGTTCGCCCAGCTGACTGGTCTGATGCGGTAGCCCCCTTTTGGGATGCGGTGATTGGTTCAGCCCTGCAGTGGGAGGCGATTGTGGGGCTGTGGCAAGCGGGCGCGCAAACCCTGCAGGGGGCCCTGGCGCTGGGGCTAATGCGCTGGGGCTTTCAGCGTGGATTGGTGCGCTATGGCATTTTGACGGCCACCAAATAACCTGAGTTTGAGATAAGGGCATCAGGCATGCTTCCCAGTCAATCCCCTCTGGGGCGGGGGGCCGCAGGCGGGGTGGGTGTCGATCCCGCTGAGAGGGGGGCAACCCCACCCCATTAGCCCCTCCCCAGAGGGGAAAGAAACGAGATTTGGCTTAATCCGAACTGGTGCTAAAAAAAGGCCCCTGAGGCCAATGACCTCAGGGGCAATCAGTAGAAAGCCCTAATTATCGTCGGGGGTGTCATCGCCTAGCGTGACGCACCAACGCCATCCCTGGTGGTGCGTTGGGCTGTCGCCACAACCCCCCTTACCGAATGTTTATTGATGGCTACCCACTGATGATGTCTCGGCGAGCGATCGGCGGGCCGCGATCGCTCACTGCGTCAGACTGTCTTATTGAACTGGGGTGGCACCACAGTCAAATAGCCGGTAGACGGCAGCAGTCGTGTAGTTCCGCAGAGACTGGGTGTTGGGTCGAAACTCGCTGCCTCTCTCGTTATAAGGGGTCGCAACACCACAGTAGGCCGACATCACGCCGATGGTTTGTTCGTTCCAGTGACCAGAGGTGTCAGAGAAGTTAAAGACTTCACCCGTCGGCTCAATTTCTTCCGGCCGAATCCCGTCAGCTGAGGCCACCACTTCAGCGGTGCGACGCAGCATTGACATCAGCTCAGCGCGGGTAACCGTATCCGTCGGGCGGTAGTTGCCAGAGGGATCACCAGTCACGATGCCAGCATTTTTCAAAATCGTAATTTTTTCAGCGCTCCAGCGATCGACGGCCACATCTGGAAACGGTGCAGCTGTGACCGCGACAGCCGTTGCCAGCCCTTTAGTGCCTAGGGCCTCAACCACGATGGAAGCCGCTTCTTCGCGGGTCACCGGACGCTCGGGGCTAAAGGTGCCGTCCTGCTGTCCCGCGACGAGGCCTTTGTCAACGGCTAAAGCAATTTCCGTCGCATAAATGTCCCGCGAAATATCGGGGAAAGGATACTCCACGTCAGGTGTCGGATCGGGCGTCGGGGTCGGGTTGATCGCCACACCGTCATCGGTCTCTAGCTCCGCCAGGGTCGCATCATTGGTGTAATAAAAGTGACCGAGAGCCTCGCCTTCATAGGTGCGTTGGGTAATGCGCCAGCCCGGCTGGAGCTTGATTTCGGTATAGCCGTTCGCACTAATACCGCCCGTGCGACCAATCAAAATGGAAGAGCCTCGGATGGGCTGACCCATCAGCACCAGCTCATCGCCCGACTCTTTGACGACTAAGGAATAGGCCGATCCCAACTCTTCGCCACCCACGCGGATGGAATAGCCATTCGAATCGGAAGTCGGGGCACAGCCGCTGGTATTTTCGCGCCACAGCGGATCAACCACACCCGGCTCAGTCCCACTCACGTCAAAGCAGGTCGCCCCAGGGGTGCGCTCACGAATCAGCCACAGCTGATAAGGAATGAAGCTGCCGCCTGGAATCGCCACTGATAGATACTGACTTTGGTCAACTTCTAAAGAACCAAAATCGGCAGCAAGGGTTGCAATCGTGCTGCCGAGAACCCCGATGGTGGCGGCGGCGGCAACTGCAACAAACTTAAACGCTTTTATTGTTTTCATAATTCACCCGTTGAATCTCACCCAATGTAGAGACGATTGCCGTAAGTCTAGGTGCCCATGATGACGCAGAATTCGCAGCCTATGCCGCCAATATTATTCAGTAAAGAGAAAGTAAAGACCGGCCCTTTTACCAACTAAAACCCTTGAATCACCTAGAGCATGGCTATTATTAGATCAAATTGTCGATGAATTGAGATCTTTCTGGAAAGATTTCAGAAAGCGTAACTTGTATCAATTCGTATGAAAAGTTGCCTGATCCCATCCGGCACCCGGGCGGGGCTCTTGCCGCTCACCTGACCATCTCTAAATAGAGGACTCAATAGCTATGCATATCAGCGATCGCCCGTATCAAAAGCAGTTGGGGCTGGTCAGCGGCGTCCTTGCCCTGGTTAGTGGTTTGGCGATCGCCGCACCCAGTCAGGCTTTTGATCGCGAGGCCTTGACTCAACTGATTGGCACCGGCGATTGCCCCGACTGCAACCTCTCGGGCGCTGACCTCAGACGGTTAGATCTAAGCGGCGCTAACTTACAGCGGGCCAACTTGACTGAGGCCAACCTTTACCACAGCAATTTAGACGGTGCCGATCTGAGTGGTGCCGATTTGAGCCGTGCTTACCTGGCCAAGGCATCGGCGATCGCGGCGACCTTGGATGCGGCGCTGCTGCATGAGGCCACTTTTTATGAATCAGATTTTACGGCCGCCTCGCTCTATGGCACTCGGTTTGGCAATGCCTATATTGAGGACTCTCTGTTCGTCGATGCGGTATTAATTGCTGCTGATCTCAGCAACGTTGTGCTCGTCAGCGGTAACTTTAATGGGGCGATTCTCTGCGGGGCCGAGATGAACTACGGCGATTATCGCTATAGCTGCTTAGGCGGGGCGGGCAGTGAACTCACGCCTGACCTGACTGGTGGCCAGGATTAGCCTGCCGGCTTTAGACTGATGCGCCTCGATCGCGATCGCGTTTGGGCCGTGATCGCGATTGCCCGGTATGAATGAGTCGGCGGTATCGCCCTGAGACCAACGCCCGTGGAAGATGGCTTCGCTAACGCAAATCAACGCGTCATCGCGGTAGAGTCGCAGAACCTGCGAGCCGGGCCAGACCCGACGCCATGCCGAGGGCGGCAGTCGGCATGCCCCAGCTGCTCAAAGGGCCATTGCCGCCATGCTGAGTGATTTTGTCGAAGTGCAGCTGGCCGTTACTTAACGGGCCAAAATAGAGGTTATGCAGATTCTTTCCGTCACCCTCAAAAACTTTAAGACTCACCGCGATCGCCAATTCACCTTTGCGCTGGGTACCAACGCCATTTGTGGCGAAAATGGCGCGGGCAAGACCAGCATTTTGGAAGCGATCGCCTGGGTGCTGTTTAACTATCTGGGCGACTATGCCAAAGACGATCTAATTCGCAACGGCAGCGGCAGCGCCGAAGCCACGGTCGAGTTCATCTCCCATCAAGATGACCGCACCTACACTGTGCAGCGCCACACCAATAAGGGTTACACGCTGTTTGATCCCCAGCTCAATCAGCGCTTGCCCTACACCCGTATCAAAGATGAGGTGTTGCCCTGGCTGCGAGAACATTTGGGGGTGGCCCCTGGCACTGATTTGGGCGAACTGTTTGCCCGCACTGTCGGGGTGCCTCAAGGCACCTTTACTGCCGATTTTTTGCAAACGGCGGAGAATCGTAAAACCGTGTTTGACAAGGTGCTCAAGGTAGAAGAGTACAAAACGGTCTACAAAGAGCTGAACAGTCTGCGGCGCTATTCGGAAGCGAAAGCGGAAGCTGTGACGGCAGAAATTGCGCGCTTTGAGGAGCGCTTGGCCACCTGGGACGAACTGCAGACGCGACAGCAGGCGATCGCAACAGAAATTACGCACAATGAGGGGCAGCTCGCCGCCTTTGATCAGCAGCTCCAGACGCTGACGCAAGAACGCGATGCCCTGCAGGCCCAAGCCACCCAAATTCAGCAGTTGCAAACCCAGCAGCAGCAGACCCAAGCTGATATGGCGGGGCGGCAGCAGGCGATCGCGCTATTGACCCAGTCCCTAGAACAAGCTCAGCAAGCGGCCCAAATTTGTGTGGCGGTGCGCCCCGCCTACGAGGCCTATCAAGCTGCTGAGACGGCCCTGCAAACCCTGGCGCACCAGCAGACCGAACGCCAGACCCGGCAAAAAAGCCAGCAAAAGCTGCGGAAGACGCTGGAGCTGCGCGCAGCGGATATCACCCGCCTCAAAGTGCAACTGGATGGATTTGAGGCCGCCACTGCAGAAATCGCCCAGCTACAGCCCCAGGTGCAGCAACAGACCGAGTTAGAAGCGCAACGCCAGGCCCTACAGCAGGCGCAAACGACCCTGGCCCAGGTGCGAGGCGAACACCAGGCCACGGCTAAACAGCAGGCGCAGCAGGCGCAGCAGGTGACCCAAACCGTCCAGGAGATCGATCGTCTGCAGGCTTTGGCACAGACGGTGGCGGCGGCGTCTGACTTAGCCCCCCAGCGCGATCGCCTGCAGCAGCAGCTCAGTCGGCTAGAGGCAGCGCGGCAGTTTGAGACGGAATTGCAGCAATTGGTCAGCCAAGGACGAGCGACGAGCGATCGCACCCAAGTGCAAGTTGCCGAGGCGCTGCAAGCTTTGGCCGCGCTGCCCCCAACCCAGCCGCCAGAGTCGGCGGCGATAGTGACCATTCAACAAGCTTTAGAAACCGGGGTCACAGTTCACCAGGATCTGCTGTCGTCCGTGCAGCAAATTTTAGATGACCTGTCAGCCCAGACCGATGCCGAGGCGTTGCGATCGCAGCTGCAGGCTTGCCAAACGCGCTTAGTCGAGCTGGGCCAACAGCAAAATCAAGTCGCTATGTTGCCTGAGCGCCGGCAGCAATTGAGCCAGTTACAGACCGAGCAAGCTGCCTTGATTGAGCGGGTGGCCCACCTACAGCAACAGCTTGACGAGGGCGCGGCTCTCAGCGATCGCCTGCAGGCCGTGCAGGCTGCCTGGCAAGCCCTCGAAGATCCTAAAAGTCGCTGTGCGGTGCTAACGCGATCGCAACAGCAGCAGCCAACTGTGCAAAAGCGCTATGGCGAGATGCAGGCCGCGCAGGCCGGCATTCAACAGCAGCTTGACGAACTCGAACAGCAGCTGCACACCTTTGAGACGCTAGATGCTGACATTGCGACCCACACTCAAGCCAAACAAATCCACCAGGCAGGCTACCAACAATATTTGCAATACGAACGCGCCGCTCAAGATGAAGCCCGTCTGAGGCAAGAACTGTCGACTGTCCGCCAGGCGATCGCTGAACTGCAGGAAGCAGCCACCCAGCTGCAAACTGCATTGGCCGAAGCCCAGGTTGATTTTGACCCGCAGATGGCGCAACAGGTCGCACAGACTTACCAGACGGTGCGCTCTGAGCGTGATCGCCTGGCGGGTAGTCTGCCGCAGCAGCAGCAGTTGCTGGCGGAGCTACAGCGCCAGATCGCTGATCTCAAGACGCTAGCGGCACAGCGGGATACGGCCCTTGAGGAGCGGAAGCAACGCGATCGCATCAAACGTTTCGTCAACTTTGCCCGCAAAGCTTATAAAGAAGCCGGGCCGCGCATTACTGAACGCTATGTGCAGCAAATTTCTCGCGAGGGCGATCGCCTCTTTCGTGAATTGCTCAACCGCCCTAATGTCGCCCTGACCTGGACGCGAGATTACGAAATCCTGGTGCAAGAGGGGCCCAACACCCGGCGCTTTGTGAACCTATCGGGAGGGGAGCAAATGTGTGCGGCCCTCGCGGTGCGACTGGCGCTGCTAAAAGTGCTAGCCGATATCGATATTGCCTTCTTTGATGAACCGACCACCAATATGGATCGACCTCGACGCGAGAGCTTGGCCGAGGCGATCGCCCGCATTCGCAGCTTCAAGCAATTGTTTGTGATTAGCCACGATGACACCTTCGAGAAGGTGACGGAAAACGTCATTGTCGTTGAGCGCGAGGGCTAATGGCCCCGATTGCTTCCGGAGTCCGCTCACTGGGTGGATATTTAACGCTAGTTCGGGTTAAGCCAACCCCCGTTTCTTTCCCCTCTGGGGAGGGGTTAATGGGGTGGGTTGAACCACTCTCAGCGTGCCTGATGCCCTTATCCCGAACTCAGGTTATTTAGGGCGCCGTCCTGAAAACAACCCAACAAAGGCGGGCTCAGTCAGGTGGTATGGGCGATCACGCCCCCAACGCAAAGAGGGCACCTCTCGGTACCCTCTCAACCAAATGGTTTATGCGTCGCTAGGCAACCGCATCAGCGAGTGCGCTACAGGCTGAGGCCTTCGGCGGCTTGTACCCGCTCGACCTGCTTCTTCTTCAAAACCAGCATGATCTGCGTCAGCATCACCGCTGCGATAAAGGCAATCAAGCCTTTAATCCGACCGGGGCTCTGCAGCACGATTTCCGCATCGACCTGACCGAAGCCACCCATGTTGGGGTCGCTAGTCAAAGCGCCGCCCGTGGTGACGGCATCCCCTTCTGACACGATGAGTTCAGGGCCAGCGGGTACCGCGATTGTTTCCGCCGCGCCTGCGTCAGACTGCACAGTGACTTCATAACCACCGGCATCCACCGCTGAAATACCCGTCACCGTGCCATTGACAGTCGATTTCACCACAGCGTTGTTGCTGTTAACACCCGTGGGATAGACCTGACCACGGCCTCGGTTGCCGCCCACATGCACCGCATACTTACCAAAACTGACATTCTTGTCCTGAGCCGGATCGGGCGACAAGATCGGGAACACGATTTCCTGATATTGCTCACCCGGTAGTGGCCCCACCAAGAGAATGTTCTCTTGCGCTTCCGAATAGGGGAGGAAATAGGTGTTGCCAACCTCTTCCTTCAACTCTTCAGAAATGCGATCCGGCGGGGCGATTTTGAAGCCTTCGGGCAGCATGAGCACTGCGCCCACGTTCAGTCCGCCTTTGCTGCCATCGCCTAGCACCTGCTGGGTGTCGAGGTCATAGGGCACTTTGACCACCGCTTTAAAGACCGAATCAGGCTTGACCGACTGCGGAACTTCTACATAGGTCGGTTTTTCGGCCAAGTGGCAGTTAGCGCAGACAATGCGGCCAGTGGCCTCACGGGGCACTTCATACTTGTCTTGAGCCCAAAAAGGATAGGCCTGAGCCGACTCTGGCAGCACGACTAGGCCAGAAAGCAAAATAAAAGCAGTGGCGATCGCCACAGACAGACCTTTAGCAACAGGTGCCCAAGACAGGGTGCCAGCGCGAAGACGGCTGCTCAATAATGGGGTCTTCATCAGAAGTTTTAGGTATCCAAACTTGAAAAACAACACAGCAAACGAATCTAGGAATGCGTCACCAAAGTTACGCCCACCAAGGCGACTCATCGGTGCGAAAGTCAGTTTCAGTCCACGGCGACAGGGAAATCTTGCCGTCTTCGGTCACATCGGCATGGGCCAGCGCTAGGGATAGCGGCGCTGGGCCACGGACAACCTTGCCGGCGAAGTCGTATTGGGAGCCATGACACGGACAGATAAATTTGTTCTCACTGGCATTCCAGGGCACCACACAGCCGAGGTGAGTACAGACCGAGTTGATGCCGTACTTTTCTAGGTTGCCATCGTCAGTGACGACCAGATAAGTCGGATCGCCCTTGAGACCTTGTGCCAGCACCCGAGCCTCTGGGGCATTGTCAGCCAAAAATTCACTGGCGACCACGTCGTTACCGAGGGAATCTTTGGCAATGGTGCCACCGCCTGCTCCCCCGCTGGAAGGGGGGACAAAGTAGCTAATAACGGGATACAGCATCCCTCCAACCGCCCCAGATGCCGCCCCGAGAGTCAGCAAATTCATAAACTGACGTCGCCCAAGGCTGGGCACATCAGAAGACATTTCAGAAGCTTGAGTCATAGTCTAAAGACAAATATCGTTCAGTAAGAGACCAAGATGATCTATCAGCGTCAGGGTCATCACCAGACGACCACACAGCTCACCGGAGAGGAGAAAACTCACCCCACAACTGAGAACGCTGACAAAAGAATAAGATGAGAATAAAGTCAGATTCTTGCTAAGTATTATTGCATTTCAGCGGTAGCAAGAGGTCGGGCCGCTGAGCTGAAACGGGTGATCGCGGCGGTCATATTACTCAGTCGCTAACAAACGATGCCCCTTGGATGGCCTGATGCCTGCTTCAAAGCTTCTAACCAAAAGGCTGTATCCCTCATATAATATGGGTTCTGGGTTTTCGGGGGAGGCCTTGGTCGGCACCCCAGACGCCCCTGAATCGATTGGGCAAAACGTTGTTAAAAAATATTAATGCTGCACTGGGAGGCGAAGGCCATGACGGGGCTAGAACTACACGAAATCATCGTGTCTAAGTGGGGCTATTCGTTTGATGTGCAGTTTCGCCGTTTGCAGAACCAAATTTTTCTGCAGGTGATGTGGCGGTATTTAGAGCAAGCCTCTTTTCCGCTATCGGAGGATGAGTATCTGGCACATCTCAACGAGGTGGCCACTTATCTCGTCGGCTGGGGCCAGGCAGACTATATTCGGGGCGTGATTGCGGATACTCGCGATCGCCCCCGCTTGGGCAAGGCGGTTAGCATTCCTCTCGATTTGGGTGAACGGAGTTCAGAGTGGCTGCTGGAATTTTGAGCCAGCTGGCCAGTGCGGCTCGCTCTATTGACGCGCCTGGGTGGCGTGATGGTGATCGCTCTGAGGGCGATCGGGCGGTCTGGGTCTGGGCCGGTTAGCCCAGGCCTGCACTCCGTGGCGATCGCCCGAATTCACCGCGCTGAGCGTCGCTGTTCTGTCGTCTGAGCGCCCCTGCTGGAAACGGCGACGCCAATGGTTTGGCCGCCATCAGGGCCGATGTCAGGGGCTAAACTAGTTGAACTTGGCGTAAATAAAGCTACCATTTAGAGCCACTCTAGAGGTTCA
>CALCCA010000155.1 GCA_937899725.1 uncultured Halomicronema sp. | reverse complement strand
TCTCATATTGAGACTGCTTTTTCAATTAATCGAGGTGCCCTGGTGTTAATGCTCTCCCGACTATCAGCAGACTGCCGGAAGAAGAGCGTGGTCCACTAAGACTACCGTTCCCAGGAGGTCCTAGCGACGCGCCTCAAATAGAAAATCAACTCCCTCCCCATGGCGCTCCTGCAACTTCGGGGCCTAAGCATACGGTGCATGATGGCCCAATCCCCGACTTTGAGGAAGGTGGCGTCTGTCTCCCTGGAAGTAAAGACGATTATCCAGTCTCGCCACCTTATTTTGAAAGCACTGGTGATGATGAGGTAAGCCTTACACCAGGAGGCAAGCGTGCAATTAGAAACTTAGGAGAGTTTAAAGACGTTCCAGCAGCTGAAGCAGTTCGCAATAGAGGAGGAGGACGAGCCAGCCAAGTCAACCAAATTCCAACAGATTTGAAGCAAACTAGTGTTGGAGAAATAGCCAATCGAGCTGCCAAAGGAGATCAGGATGCTGACACAGCTTTAAAAATCATCAAGCAGGCTTCCAAAAAGCGGCAGAAGTACGGAGGAAAGTAAAACCGTAATCTATGGAGTTCTTTCAAGATGCATGAAAAGCACGTTTTAGAGAGAGTTATCGAAGCGATAGAGGTCTTGCTCGAGGTCAAATATTTTCGCTCTTCTGAGCAAGTCGCTATTGAATTGATATTTCTAAAATTCAGTAAAAGTGATGTATATATCTATTTCAATCAGGAAGATGACACCCTTTTCGTTGATCAGAGACATCCTCAAATAAGCGAGGAATTGAGCCAATTTATGCCCCACAAAATTTGGGAGGGGGCATACGGACAGCACATTCGTTGGTACTGGAATATGGTGAACAATCAAGGTTATGAAGATGGCTTACAATTTGGGTTCGCTCAAGACGTAAATGATAATCCGATCTGTTTACAATTAATAGCCATAGCCTCAAAAATATCTGTCAGCTCAGTTATAGATCTCTAGAATGATCTTTCCTCTCCTCAAACCAGACCGATAAGTACATGGCCGCAATTGAACGTAGCTCTGAGATTCTGAAAGCCTTGCAGTGCTGTTTCCGAGATGCCCATTAATTCTGTCCACCTACTTACTGGAAACTCAAGATATGACGAACAATCAGTGCCATCACTCTGTAGAAATATTCTCAATCATATTGTCTACGAAAGCTTTGGCCAGCTTCAAAAATTATCCATGATCGATAGAGTACTTTGCTGTTCTCAATGAGAAATTTGTGTCTCGCAGGCGATTGCCTGCACATTGATTACTAAGCTCTCCTAATAATGGCCCCCCGCGATCTGTGGCGGTGCGATATAAAGTGTAGTCAAGAGATTTACGACAAACACGCATCGCTAGCGCATTTGCCACAAAACGCTTTCCATAATTGCGTCCTGCGATCGCTAGCGGTGAAACAAAAGAAGGGCGATCGCTCCTCAGCCTTCACCGGTGGCAATTTCTTGGAACGTGAGGGCGACTCCGGGATCATTATCACTCCTCAGCAGTTCGCTGCTGCGCCAACCACCCCTGCAAATCCGCGATCTCCTCAAAATCAAACATAGAGGCGGAGTGTCAGTTAAGAAGAGAGGCAATTAGCGCAATGAAGTTCGTTAAAGACAATACACCGCCACTTTCTATGGAAGCTCTCATTAAACTAGAACAGGAAATTGGTTGTACACTTCCACAGGACTATCGCAATTTTCTGATTCACCACAACGGAGGTGAGCCAGAGTACCAAGTTCTAACGATTCCAGACTGTCATGACAAAACATTGGTTGATCGCTTCTTGGGCATCGGAAGACCTCACGATGACATTCAGGAATGGCGAGAAGAACTCTCCGATGATTTAGGTGATGCGTTTCTAGCGATTGGATTAGATTCGGGAGGAAACGCATTACTTATGGATATGTCAGATTGGAAGGTTTACTATTGGGATAGTGCAAGATATTTTGAGTGTTCATCTGATGACGAAAATGCCTTTTGGGTAGCTGATTCATTTTCTGATTTACTCGGAAAACTTAAGTTATATGTGAGAGAATTGTGCTTGAAGAAGGAAGAATAAATAGTGCGATTCCTTTGAAGCTATAGGTTCGGCAGTGCGATTGCGCCTCCAGAAAAACTTATGCCTGTAGGAAATCCCCAGCACAGTTGTCACCAAGTACTTCCCAGAATTGTGCTCCGAGATCGCTATCATCGTTTGTTGAGATCGCTGGCGATGAAATGAAAGAGGCGATCAAGCAACTGTGACTCGTAGGTGGTCGCTATCATTGCGCTCCACGATCTCGGGCGGTGAGACATCAAGAAGGGCGATCGCTCCCCAGCCTTCACCAGCGGCAATTTCTTGGAACGTGAGGGCGAGCACCAGATCAGGATAATTCTTCAGCTTCAGCATCGGCACGCGAAAAAAGTAGACCGGTGCAGGGGGCGATCGCTCGGCGGCAGAAATCTCCTAGGGATAGGGATACTCGTAAACCTGCTGCATATCGCTGGCTTGGTAAACCAGCACAGTATCGGTAACAGTTCCACCGCGGGTGAGAGGTACCTCAGCCATCGGCTCTAGGGTTTGAAAATAAGGCTGAAACTCTGCGACCAAAGCGTCGCGATCGCCATGCAAACTCTGCAGCGTCACATACAGAGCAGTTTGCCCCAACCAGGTCGTCGACTCATCCCAAAAGGCAAAGCCGCGCGGGTCTTGACTAAAGCAAGTAATCGGCTGTGGCGTTAGCGGATGCAAGGCCATATCAACATAGCCCGAGAGATAAAACTCATCGGTAAAAATAAAGTCTGAGTTTGCCAGAGCTTGCTGCAGCTCTGGGGTTTGGGCAAAGCGCGATCGCAGCTGCCCTACATCCAATAGCGCCGTCGAACCATCCTGTGCCACCGGCACCCAGCCCCCCAACAGGCTAAAATTGCCCGGCTTTTGCAAAAGGCCCACCGAGAGATGCAGCAGCGCGACCAGCACCAGCGTGCCTAAAAATAGTCCCGTGCCCCAAAGCCAGCGCCGCACTATCACCACCCGCCAACGGGTGACGCTGTGGGCCAGCAGCAGCGTTAAACCCCAAAAGCCCGGTGCCGGCCAAGCCGGAAAAATTGCCTGCTTGCCCCCCAGCAGCGTAAACCCTACCGCAATGGGCAAAGATAGCCAGAGAATCAGCGCCAGGCGATCGCGGGCCACCCATTCACCGCCCGTCAGCGGCGGCTGCAGCCAGGTTTGAATATGCAACAGTAGTGATTGTCCGGTGCTCCACCACAGCGGCACCCCGATCGCGGGAAACAGGTAAACCATGCCCAGCAGCCAGGTGCCGAGCGCGTCTAGAACACGGTAGGGGTTGGGCATGCCGTCGCCCTCAAACCGCATAAACAGGTGAAACCGGAACGAAAACCACTCATTTTGGCCATTCCAAACCCATAACGGCAGCAGCGTCAGTCCAAATAGCAGAACCGCGATCGCCAGCCACGGTGAGGTTAACGCTCTGCGGCTGCGCCGACTGGTCAGACAAAACCCCAGCAGCCCCGCGCCCAACACAAACCCGTGATATTTGCTCAGGCAGGCCAGCCCCACGGTGAGACCGATCAGCGCAATGCGGTAACTCGGCTGGTAGTTAGCAGTGCTCAAACTTGACGTAGAAGAAAAGCGATGGGGAATAAACTCCCACGCCGCTAACAGCAACGTCAGCGTCCAGAAAAAGATCAGACCGTTATCCGGTGAGGTCAGCACGCCAAAGGCGATCCACAAAATCGGCGAGAGGGAGCCAATTGCCAGTGCCAGCATCCCCGTTTTTTCGTCAAACAGGTGCCGCGCCGTGAGATACAGCAGGCCCAGACTCAAGGTGTACAGCCCCAGCGCCCCCACTCGCAGCGTCAGGGGCAGGATCAAGCCCGTCGTCCACCAGCCCAAGCCCGTCGTCAGCCCCACCATCAGCGGGTGGTCAAAATAGCTCCAGGCGAGATGACGGCTGTAGAGGTAGTAGTAAACCTCATCAAAACCGACGGGCAACAGCAAAGCGACGATGGTTCTGAAGAACAAACCGCCCCCCAACCACCCGCCAAAGGATGGAGAAATCTGAGGCACAAAGAGTTTCATACGCGCACAGACAAAGTCGTCAGAAGTGGCTACCGTAGGATCAAAGGGTAGATGGCGGGTATTTTTGGGCGATCACCGATAGAATTATCGTCTCAGTGCCCTTCATCATGCCATGCCGCGCCAGCCGGTTGGTCATGAGGGCGGTCTTCATTAGAGATAACAGCAACCCATGAAGGGCAGTGCAGAAATTATATGCGTGGGCAGCGAACTCCTGCTCGGTGACATCGTCAACACCAATGCTCAGTTTCTCGCTCAGGAATTAGCCCAGCTCGGCATTTCCCACTATTACCAAACTGTGGTGGGCGACAATCCCTTACGGATTCAGCGAGCGGTGGCGATCGCCTGCGAGCGATCGCGCCTGCTGTTATTCACCGGCGGACTCGGCCCCACCCCCGATGACCTCACCCATGAAACTCTGGCCGACTTCTTTGACGCCCCACTAGCAGAACGCCCGGCAGTCATCGCCGACATTCAGCAAAAATATGAGCGGCGCGGTCGTACGATGGCCGCCAGCAATCGCAAGCAGGCGTTGCTTCCCCAGGGGGCTGATGTGCTGCCTAACCCGGCTGGTAGTGCCCCCGGCATCATTTGGGAACCGCGTCCCGGTTTGGTGCTGATGACCTTTCCGGGGGTGCCCAAAGAAATGCACGTCATGTGGCAAACAACCGCCGTGCCCTACCTGCAAGACGAAGGCTGGGCCGCCGACCCCATCTACAGCCGCACGCTTAAGTTTTGGGGCATTGGCGAATCTGATCTGGCCGAGCAGGTTAATCATTTATTTAACCGAGACAATCCGACCGTCGCCCCCTACGCCAGTCAGGGCACCGTCAAGCTGCGCATCTCCGCCCGCGCCGCGTCTGAAGCCGCCGCGATCGCCCTGATTGAGCCAGTGGCCGACGAGATTCTCAAACTGGCCCCCGGCCCCTATTACGGCAGCGATGATGACACCTTGGCATCGGTTGTCGGCGATCGCCTTCGCCAAACCGGTCAAACCCTGGCCGTGGCCGAATCTTGCACCGGGGGGGGCTTGGGTCACATGCTGACCGCAGTAGCAGGCAGCTCAGCCTACTTCATGGGGGGCATCATCTCCTATGACAACGCCGTCAAAATTGGGCTTTTGGGCGTATCGCCCTCCGTGCTAGACACGCTGGGGGCGGTCAGCGCTCCCGTCGCCGAGCAAATGGCAACCGGCGTCAGGGCGCGCTTAGGGACAGATTGGGGCGTCGGCATTACCGGCGTCGCCGGGCCGGGGGGTGGCACTGCCGAAAAGCCCGTGGGCCTCGTCTATATTGGCATCGCCGGGCCTGAGGGGCAGGTGAGTAGTCAGGCCTACCGATTTGGCAATCTGCGAGGACGCGACTGGATTCGGCACCTCAGTTGCTGTTCCGCTCTAGATCTGCTGCGACGTTCACTCTAAGCAAACAGGCATTCTCAAGCTCCCCTGTAGTCGGAGCGGTGGCGATGCAGCACGGTTCCCGACCCGGCCAAAGATCAAGTGGCGTTACGAGTTCCGCCCCGACTTATTCAGTAAGGTGAACCCCGATAGGCGAGGTCTGCGACGCCCGCCTGACGATGGGCCAAGTCCCTGCCAAGAGTCAGGATTGCGCACATTGAATGACCATGGTGCCAAGCAGCCCGGCCTAGCACCATCGAGCCACGGTGGCACCGTCGACTAGACCGTCCCCGTCCCCGTGCTGACCATGCCGTCAGCAAGCAATGGCACCAAAGCTGAATGAACCTTATCGGTCAAAGGGTCAACAAACCATCGCCTGCCTGGTGCACCTCATACCATCGCGGCGAGCGGTAATCATCATTCAAGCTGCGATCGACATATCCCACCAGGCGCGGTAAAGCTTCGTCACTGAGTTCCTGCTGCAAAAATGACCGGAGCTTCGTTTCCCAATCTTGGGGATAGTCGCGAATGATTGGATGCTTGATCACAATGGGCTGAGTCTCGCCTTGAGCAATATCAACTACCACGTCCAGACTAAGTACTGCTAGGGAGCGCACAAACACTCCAGTAGCCGCAATCGCAAAGTCACCGTCCACTTGCTTTTGCTTCATTACCGCCACAAAATGTCCGCCCTGGGGAATGTCGTAAATCAGGCTACTGCGGTCTTTGACCGGTTCGACCTCAATGTTATACCCCTCGGTGAGCCCGTCTGCGAGGGTAATGTCTTCGTAATCTTGATCGGGGTGAGGGATGTAGATGGTGAACCGGTGAATATCTAGCCAGGGGTTGTGCACCGGGTCGTCACTATTGTCTTTCCACGCCTTGTATTGACGGCGCATCTCTTGCCCCACATGGCTTTCGGTATTGCAGAGATGAATCAGAGCCATATTCAAAACGCACTGATCAAACTTGCTGAGCAACCCAACGATTTGCATGGCGAAGATCCTCTGTGAGAACAATACCCGACTGCATCATTAGGAAAGATCGCGCATGAGTATTCTGTATGAATGACTTCAAAATTGACTCTATTCAAGTTCTCTTAAGATCATCTGGATCCGCAAAATCGAATCAAGAAACTCATAAATAAAAACACGCTTTTTGACTGTTCTTAAAAAGACGTCAAAATGGCGGCTTTTATCTCGATATTTTGTATGTATCAGAACAAAATATTAGCTGAAATAGTTCACCATAAACCCTCGAAGACAGCACTCCGCTGATGGTTCGATTTCAGAGATTATCGCTTCCCAAGCTTTGCCCTAAGATGACGATAGATATTTCCGAGCGGTCTCGGGAAAGTGTGATGGATTGTGATGGCTGTCTCAATTGATCGGTAAAGAGCAGCACATCAGTTCTCAGTCGGGCGGTTGAACTCTCAACCGCCAAAAATAAATTTTGACCATACCTGATGCATTGACTGACAAATCTTTAGCTAGGGATGTCATGCAGATTAAAACTGTTTTTCAGGAAGCGATCGCGGATTCTGAGGATCTGCTTACGATCGCGGTCATTACTAACGTGACCAGTCACTGTATTTTGGCTCGACAACTGATGGATGTGTTGGGCAAACCGCCCATCCATAGCGATCTCGAAATCCTCGGCAGCGATGGCACTTGGACGATTGCCTGGTCGCAGCCAAAGCTGACACTGGAGGCCGCGATCGCGGCCCTCAATCAAGCCCTTGCCCCTATGATATCGGAGACCTCAACGCGATGACGCTTACCCAAAAGCGCTGAGTCTGGCTTTGGCAACCTAGCGACACAACGGGGATACCGCAGCAGATCTCAGTCAACCAAGGGAGTCATGGGAATTCTGCCCTGAGGAAGCTCATTCAGGCCGTTCACCTGGACTGGATACAGGCACGCTGCGCGATCTCCGTGAATACATCTCAAAACGCGATCACGCTTTTATCGATAGGGCGATCGCAACGACCGGCTATATTTCGCGTTGATGCCACCACCGGTTAGTCAATATAAGACTTTGCCGTTTTCAGGCTGCGATGGGGTCATTGCGATATAACGCCTGTAGAAGTCGATATTATCCGTCAGCTCTGCTAAATAACTGCGGTCAGGTGGGATGTCATCCATCAAATCTGACGTTGAACATATATTATTTAGTCGCTAAAAAACACAGACACGACTATTGGCGCAGCCAGTCAGATGGCTCAACCAGGAGTCTGGTCTGGTCGATATCTAGAGGTTGCTGGTTGGCGTAGAATGCCGCTGCGACTTCACCTGGAGCCGCATTGAGGCGGGCGGGGCCAGGGTCAAACCGCGGCGAGCAGGAAGTACAGGCCGCCTGTCGGGCAACGCCAACGCAAAGTCTTGCAGCAGCGTCGCGATGCCAATCTTCAGTTCCATCATGGCGAGGGCGGAGCCGATGCAGCGCCGATGGCCGCCGCCAAAGGGCAGATATTCGTGAGGGGCGTACTGTCGCTCTAAAAATCGCTCAGGGCGAAACTCGCGCGGCTGAGGATACAGGTCGGGGCGTTGGTGAATGATGTAGGTGGCAGGCAAAAGCGCTGTGCCTGCAGCAAAGTCATAGTCCGCCAGGGTGATCGGTTCACGCAGTACGCGGGCAAAGGTGGTCGGGGTGATGGGATAGATCCGCAAGGCTTCTTGGCACACGGCAGTCAGGTAGGGCAGTTGCGCGATCGCCATCGGGTCAGCCTGAGGCCCCAGTGCCGCCAGTTCTGCTTGCAACTTTTGCTGCACCTCGGGCAAATAATGAATCCAGTACAGCAGCCACACCAGCGCCGAGGCGGTGGTTTCATGACCGGCTAGCAGCAGAGTGACGATCTCGTCGTGCAGTTCGGCATCGGTCATGGCCTGACCCTGTTCATCCCTGGCCAGCAGGAGCAGGGTCAAAATATCGGTCTTGGCGTGAGAGTCAACATCGGGCTGGGCCAAGTCGGCTCGGCGATCGCGAATCTCGGCATAAATCAGCTGCCGTACCCGTTCTCTCAGGGCCACAAAGCGCCCCCAAGGGCTCGCCGCGCCCCAGTCTTTTCGCAGCGCCGGAAAAAAGAGAAAACTCGCACTAATCGGGGTCGCAAAGAAATCGAGCAGGGTACCCATGAGCCGCTGCAGCTCTGCCAGTCGTGCTCCTTCGCGCCAGCCAAACACCGCCTGCAAAATCACCCCTAGCGTCAGTGCCTGCATCGGCGGTCGCGCCAGCAGCGACTGGCCCGGTTGCCAATCGGCACTTACTTGGCGGGTGATGTCGCTAATCAGGTGCCCATAGGTGCGTAGGCGATCGCCATGGAAGGGCGGCATCAGTAATTTGCGCTGCCGCTGGTGAGGCGCACCGTCCAGCAGCAGAATAGAATGCTCACCCACCATGACCTGCAGCACTGCATTCGTCGGTGCCGACAGGGCCTGAGTCCCATCCAGTAGAAAAATCTCTCGCACCACCTCTGGGTCGCCGACATAAACCAGCGGGGACGAACTGTCGCCCCCAATCTGAAACATCGGGCCATAGCGCCGCACGTTGTCGTCCAGATATTGCGTGGGCCGCAGTATCAAACGCAGCAGGCGGAGGGTGCGTCGCAGTCCCTTCGCCTTGGGGCCGTCAAGGGTTCGCTGCGGAGGGCGATCGAAGGGAGCCGTATTCTCGGCCATCTGGGTCGTCATGGCAAATGCTCAGGGAGCCGCTGAGGCGTGTGTCCGGATTGCTTCGATGATAAGCCCTCTAATCGGTGATTGTGCTCGACGTAATGGCTAGAGTGGCCGAGCAGCAGAATTGCCGACGCTCAAATTTCGACGCCCCTGAGGATTTGCCGTTATGTCGGTAAGCGCCAGTAAAGGCGCACAGTCATCGCTGTTGAGGAGCCCCAAGATCACTCTTCAAATTCAAGGGCGATAAAAAAAGGGAGGTTAGCTAACCTCCCTTAAGTCAAATCAATTAAGTCAGCATCTCAGAGCGATCGCTTAACGATTTAAGCGGCTTCAAACCCTTCTTCGACATAGCCGTAGAAGATGCCTTGAACTTTGATATCGACCGGCTCTGCCGTGCCCATATCAGTATCTGAGGGCTGCAACGCTTCAAACGTGCCGGCAATTTCACCCGTTGCCGCATCGACCTTAGAAATCATCAGCGCGATTTCACCCTGGCCAATGTCAAACGCCTTCATGTTTTCCCGGCGGAGTTCTTCGCTATCGCCACTGCCCGGTAGCGCCACCGCGTAGTCATAGCCGGTGGCCAAACCCCGACCCTTCGGATCCAAGAAATTCGAAGTGCGGTAGGAGGGCACTCGATAGCTACCTTTCAAATCAGTGTAGGTAGTGATGGCGTTAAGGCCGTCTTGAGACCGAGCCGTCAACCCTTTGATAGTGAACAGGAACGGCTCTTGCTCGCCACCCGGTAGCTGTACGGTAATGGCCTGAAAGTCCATGCCGTCTTTCTCTAAAAACGTTAGGCTGCCGTCACCTTCAAGCCGCAGCTGCCCGCGCACCTGATCCAGAGAGGAGGTGTAGCGAGTGAGCGATTTACCCGGAATGAATTCCGCTTCCCGGCGGCTGTTAGTCGGCTCTTCTTTGACGAAGAAATTAGTGGGTTCTAAACACAGACCGGCAATTTGATAAGCCTTGTCACCTGAAATCTCGATGGTGCCCCGAGCCGCTTCAGACAGCTGAGGACACTTGTTTGCTAGCCCAGTATTACGGATTTCATCGTAGGTTAGGGGAACGTCGGCAGTGGCCACGGGGCCGCCACTACAAGCAGTTAGAAATCCCAGGCATACTGCCAAGCAAGCAGCAACGAGCGCGCGATACCTCATGGTCAACCTCAAAAGCAATAGAGTCTCTATGTGAGTTCTGTAATTACAGACTATAAAAGCAGGCTTTGGTGGACTCGACCCTTCAGCGCTCACCGCTATCCCCGGTCAATTTGCAACAAAATGACCGGGGATCAATCAAAATCCTGACCGAAGGCATCCTCATAAACACTGACCCAAACCGGGTGTTGTGAGATGAGAATAATCCGCCGATAAGTGCCACGTGAAGCCTCAAGTTTGCATTCTACATGGCTTAGCCCCCCAGCACAGAAGACCAGCTAGATTCTCCGGCAAACCTGAAGAATTGTAAACAAGATTAATCTCCCGATCGCGGCGAAAGAAACCGATAGAGTAATGAGGGTGTGTTTGAAGGCTGGATGGGAGTGTAATACCAATGGGCGATCACGTTGCCTTAGACCTAGAAAAGTTGCCGCCGGAGCTGCAAAGGCTAGCGCGATCGATTGAGCAAGCGGGGCGCGATCGCCAGGGCGATGAGATTGCGCTGTTAGAGCTGCTGCGATTGTTAGAACTTTTACACGGCTACATTCGCGATGAGTGGTTTCAAGAGACGCTGCCCACCAATCGCCAGCGACTCTATGCCCTGCTGCGAGACATCGAGCTTAACGGTGGCTGGCCCTACATTCAACGCATGCGATTGGGCACGCTGTTAGCGTTTCTAGAAGAAGATGAAGCAGCCTCAGACAACGCAACGTCGCCGGATTGACCCACGCCAGGGTAACGCTCCACCCGTGGGCCGAGGCCAAATAAACTGAGTCCATGTGAACTGAGTCAACCCGCAAAATTGCTGGCCCCCATCAGGAACGTCGCCGAGTCAAAATCGTCACCATTGGGGAACGTATCGATGGGGATCACAGATTCCTTTCGATACCCCCTGGTAACTTATTGACGCTTCTTCTACACTTGCGGGAGCTTGAGGACACGAATAGCGAGATGACCATTTCTCCGATGCAGCTAACGTCAATGTTATGGGCAATGGGTCAGTGGCGAGTAGGGTTGTTGGCCCTCTTGTTGGCAGTATTTGTGCCGCTCACCCCTGCGCGGGCCCAGGCCCTGCAGCTCAACCGTTACTGTCAAATTTCGCAAGCCGACGCGACCCGCAAAGAGACGCTACGCCGGGCGGTGTTTGAACAGGGCAATGAACAAGCCCGCAGTCAGTATGAAGCGCTCGTGGCGGAGCATGCCCGTGCGCTGGCGAACTGCCGTAACGCTACCTGGCCGCGCGACCAGGCAGTTTGGTTAAGGCTGTATTCCTGTGATTTGCAGCCTGGCATTTTAGAAGCGGTTTTAGATCGCATTGCCAATCTGGGCTACGACCAAGTCTATTTAGAAGCCTTTTATAGCGGCACGGTCTTACTGCCGGCAGCTGACAATCCCACGCGCTGGCCTTCCGTGGTGAAGGCCGCAGGCTACGAAAATCGCGATTTATTGGCCGAGGCGATCGCCAAGGGCAAGCCTCGCGGGCTCGAAACCTATGCCTGGGTCTTTACGCTCAACTTTGGCTACTCTTACACCCTCAATGCCGATCGCCAACAGACTCTCGCGACAAATGGTCAGGGCCAAAGCTCCTACACCTTTGCCACGAGCGGTAAGAGCAGCAATAGCCAAGAAGTGTTTGTCGATCCTTACAGTCTCCAGGCCCAGCAAGATTTTCAAGTCATGCTGCAGGAAGTCGCCGAGCGGCGGCCCCAAGGCATTTTGTTTGACTACGTGCGCTATCCTCGCGGCACGGGCACCTACTCCGTTGCGAGTGAAGTCGCTGATCTGTGGATCTATGGAGATGCCTCGCGTAACTCATTGCTGCAGCGAGCCAGCAACTATCAGGGACAAGAACTGATTCGGCGCTATATCAGCCGGGGCTACCTGATCGATCAAGATTTAGAAGATGTCGGGCGCTTGTTTCCGAATGAAACGGAGCCGCTCTGGCAAAGCCGACAACCATCTAACAGCAGTGGCGCGTCAGCCACGGCTCTGCGCCCCGTCCTGGAAAATGAGCTATGGCGGTTAGCCGTGGCCCATGCCGTACAGGGCGTAGTGAACTTTTTAGATGACGCTGGGCAGCTTGCCCAACAAGAAGGACTCCGCACGGGAGCGGTGTTTTTTCCTGGCGGTAACCGCGCGGTGGGCAATGGCTTTGACTCGCGCCTGCAATATTGGGATCGGTTTCCCACGTGGATGACCTGGCACCCGATGGCCTATGGCGTCTGCGGTCATACCGGCTGCATTTTGGACGAGATTCGGCAGGTGATGGCGGTGGCTGGCCCCCAAGGCGGTCAGTTTGTGAAGCCAGCGATCGCTGGGACTTGGGGCGCCTCGATTCGCGATCGCCCCCCGTTAGAAGCCCAGATGGAAGCCATTCGCCAGAGTATGCCAGAAATCAATTCAGTGAGCCACTTTGCCTACTCCTGGCAAGATGTGGAGTTTGATAATGCGCGGAAGTTTTGTGAACTCTGAAGCGGCTGGGATAGGGGAGGTTAACAGGCAGAAGGGACTGAGCAGATAGTTAAGCAGGGGGGGCGAGGGAGCGCCGGGGCTGGGGGGCAGAGGGATGAGTTAATCGCTGCCATGCCGCCTTGAAATAGGAAACGCCATAGCGGTGTCAGCTCTCAGAATCGTTCTACCCGCTGGCGATGGAAGATTGGGATGAGTTGGAGAACTCTGCCTGCGATCGCCCTAACGCCACCCAATGGCATTGCTGCCCGCTCTTTCAATTTCTTCAATCTTCCTGCCGTCTGGCTCTTCCAGCATCTTCATATCCCTGCTGAAAATCTCGCCCCCTCGCCCTCCTGCTCTCTTACGCAAAAAAGCGCCACGATCGCCCCGTTAGTCCAGAAATTCCCTCTCAAACAGGCAGCAGCTATGGGTCATGTCATTATTGTGGGTGCTGGCCCGGCTGGAGTGGCGACAGCTTTTTTGCTGGCCCAGCGCGGCATTCAGGTCAGCTTGCTAGAGCAAGAAACCCGGTTCGATCGCGTGTTTCGGGGCGAAGGTTTGATGCCGTCGGGAGTCGCTGCCCTGGAGGAAATGGGACTGGCTGACTGTTTGGCAGGCATTCCCCAGCGGCAGCTAGACGCTTGGGATTTTTGTATCGAGCAAAAACGACGCATGCGAGTGGTCGAACCGCAGGGTGCCCCGGGCCAGATCCCCACGCACCTGATTCACCAGTCGGCCTTGCTGAAGGCGATCGTCGAGCGATCACAAACCTTTCCCAGTTTTCAGTTTTATCCTGGCTGGCAAGTGCAGTCATTGGTGTCACAGGGCGATCGCCTTCAAGGTGTCACAGCTCGCTGTGGCAATGAAACTCGCGACTTCACCGGCGATCTGGTGATTGCCGCCGATGGCCGTTATTCACGCCTGCGCAAACTGGCCGGACTGGCCCTTAACCAGGCGGCGACTCAATTTGACGTGCTGTGGTTTAAGCTTCCAGCACCCGCTGAGCTGTTGTGTGAAACGGTGTTTACCGTGTGTTTGCAGCGCCAGCGGCAGTTTGCGTTTTATCCCTCTTGGGATGGTCGATTACAAATCGGTTGGATTGTGGCCAAAGGCCAGGCGAAGACGATGGGCGATCGCGACTGGGCCGAAGAATTTGCTCAAGCCTCCCCAAAGTCCCTGGCAAGCTACTTTCGGCAGCAGCGTCATCAGCTCGAAGGGCCGATTTTTTTAGATGTCATCGTTGGTCAGGCCCCCAAGTGGTTTACCGAGGGCTTGCTGCTCATCGGTGATGCGGCTCATCCGATGGCCCCCAATCGGGCGCAAGGCATCAATATGGCGCTGCGAGACGCGATCGTCGTCTGCAATCAGCTTATGGCCCTGGGTCGATCGTCCGTGTGGCCGCGCGATCGCCTGCAGGATGCTCTGCAGGCCATTCAAACCAGTCGCCAGCCGGAAATCACCGCGGCTCAGCACCTACAGCTCGAAGAATGGCAAAAAATTGCTTTTTTCACAGCGTCGCCGCTGATCTATCGCCCCTTCGTCACCCTCGCCACACTATTGGGACGGCTGGGCTTGGTTGAGCAAGCCTGGCTCTGGCAACAGCGGGGATTGCGTCAGGGCATTACTTCGGTGACTTTAGAAGGGTAAGCCCACTGGGGCGATCGCCCGGGCAACGCTCAATGCCGCCCCTTGCAGCTGTAAGCAGTCAGCGACTCCGCGAACGAACCCAGTGCCTCACGATACTTGATCAATCTAGCGCCCCCGCTCCTCTGTCCCTAAGCTTCCATCGCTGCGACTGACTTGGGCACGCCAGCGGTCAAGACTTCCGGGCCAGCGTCGGTCACCAGTACGTCATCTTCGATGCGAATGCCAATACCGCGCCAGCGATCGTCCACCGCTGGCTGGCCTTCAACCGGTTCATAGTCAGGCGTCACGTAAATACCCGGTTCGACAGTGACCACATTACCGGCAGCAAACGGCTTCCAGGTTTTATCGGCATTGCGCAAAATGCCCGTGTCATGAACGTCTAATCCAAGAAAATGGCCTGTCCCATGCATGAAAAAGGCCTTGTGCTTTTTCTCTTCAATTAGAGTATCGACGTCGCCGACGAGCAGACCCAGCTCGACCAGGCCCGCCGTAATCGTCCGCACAGCAGCATCATGAAAGGCGTTGAACGGTTTGCCCGGCTGCACCTCGGCGATCGCGTTGAGCTGCGCTTCTAGCACCAACTCATACAAAATGCGCTGTTCTGCCGAAAACTTGCCCGCCACAGGAAAGGTGCGCGTAATATCGGCGTTGTAATAATCAATGCAGCCGCCCGCATCAATCAGTAGCAGGTCACCGGCCTGCATCTGACGATTATTTTCGACATAGTGCAGAATGCAGGCATTATCGCCAGAGGCCACGATCGACGGGTAAGCGGTGCCGCCCCCGGCCAGCTTAAAGAGATGCTCCATCTCGGCCTGAATCTCATATTCGTAACGGCCCGGCTGGGCAATCTCACGGGCGTAGTTGTGGGCTTTGACCGATACCGCCACCGCCTGACGAATGAGGTCAATTTCTTCCGGCTGTTTGACCCGGCGCAGTGATTGCAGCAGCAGTCGGGCATCGGCGATCGCGGTCGGCCCCGTGCCGCGCTTAACGTAAGACGCGAGCAGGTGCTGCCAATGCCGCAAGATTTTGCCGTTGAGGGCCTGATCATGGCCAAAGTGATAAAAGAGGCGATCGCCCCCTTTGAGGTATTCGGGCAGCTTAGCGTCTAGCTCCTCCAGGGAGAACACTTCGTCAGCGCCCAGGGCTGCTTTGGCGGCTTCCACCCCCAGTCGTCGCCCTGACCAAATTTCTTTATCTTTATCCTTCGGCCGCACAAACAGGACAAAGCGATGCTCTTCGTGATGGGGGGCTAGCACCGCGATCGCACCTGGTTCGTCAAACCCAGTGAGATAGTAAAAGTCGCTATCTTGCCGAAAGTTGTATTCGACATCGTTGTGCATGACCGCCATCGGTGCGCTGGCAAACACGGCGGTGTCTTCGCCCATGAGGGCCATCAAGTCCTGACGTCGCTGTTGATAAACCGTTTGCATGGGCATAGGTAGAAGGTAACGAGGAAATGGGCGAATGATTATGGAGGATGAAATCGGAGCATGCGCGTCGATGGTTCCATAGACTGCGACTAGGAGATGACGCGACTGCTTGCCGGCGACCGTAGCTGAGCGATCAATGCTGGCAAAGGTGAGTCCGAGCAAAGCTCAAGACGCTTACTGAGTCTTAACCTGAGCAGAACCTGTCAGGGCCCAACTCCGGCCAGCAGGACGCTACTCTTGAGCGATTTCCTGAGCCGGAAAACGTCCCATCCCCAGCCGGTACGACACGCTCACTTATCCTACAAATATTTCCGATAATCGACTGGGGAACTGACCCGCTAATCCTCTACCAATACTGACGAGGCGTGTAGACGAACGGACGATGCACCGCTCCGGCAGAACTGGCAGGTGAGTTAACAAGCCTCTTACTGAACTGAACTGCTGACTAAGCTGCTGGGCTCGTCAGCAATTGCACAATCATGCCATCGCCCCCTGGCAGGTCGGCTGTGCTCAGGGTTACGGAACTGCTATTGGCTTGGCGCGTGGGGGTGGAACGCATCAGGTCTAAAAAGGGTTGCAGACCCGCGATATCACAGCTTTCGGCATCGGCAGCCCCCGTGCGGTAGTGCGTCGGAATCACGATGCGGGGGTTCAGCGTGCGAATCGCCGCGATCGCCTCCTCGGCATCGTAAGCTTTGGGGCCACCGCCCACCGGCACCAGCATGACATCGGGGCGGCCCAGCTGAATTTGCGCTTCCACCGAAATAGCAGCGGCGGCTCCGCCCATATGCACAAAGGTCAGCCCTCCCTGTCGCCAGCGCCAGATCAGGTTTTTGCCAAAGCGCCGACCGCCATCGCGATCGTGATCGACTTCGATCGACTTCATTTGCACCGGCGGCAATTCGTACTCACCGCGCTCAGCGAGGATCGGCGGATTACCCGGCAGCCCTTCTAAAGTGCCGCCTTCATCAAATAAACGACTGCTGATCAACACGACATCTGAGGCCACCGCCGGCACGGCATAACCAGCGGTACAGCCAATCGCCCGAAAGGGATTCACCAAAATCCGCCGACCATCGCCCTCAAACACAAAGCAGGTGTGCCCTAACCACTGCACCCTGACGCTGGCTGACTGCGCCTGCGCCTTCTGCCACATTGAGGTAATGCCCAACCCCAAGGCAGTGACAAACCCAGTTCCTAATTGCTGTACAAAGCGTCGTCGTTGCATTTTGATTCCACACTCCCCATCCACCGTGAATGTTGGTCATGCCGTACTTGAGCGTATTTATACTATCGTCTTGCGGTGAGGTTGATCGCAGACACCAGCCGATTTTCACGGGTGGCTGACGGTAGCTGACGGCTAAATCGGGCCAGCGAGGTCCGCCCTGGGGCAATCCTCAGCGCACGTTAGCTGTGAATTCGCGGTTCCGGGTGCAAGGTGGCCAGCAGTTGGCTTTCCACCACGGCTAAGCGTTCTAAGCGATCGCTCACCACCGCGCGGTCAAATTCGTCAGCAGCCAGCACCCAGTAAGCGCCATAATGGCGGGCCTCTGAAGCCCTCAGGCTGCCGTAAAACTGGGCCAGTTCCGGATCGGGACAGTGGGTGGCCAGCAGCCCCAGTCGTTCATGGCTGCGAGCCTCAATCAGGGCCGCGACCAGCAGCGAATCGAGCTGCCGCAGCGGTTCTTCGCGCCGCACCTGAGCGCTGAGACCAGCCCCATAGGGCGGTGCCGGTAAGGGCCGTAGGGGAATTTGACGGCGTTCGAGCCACTGGTTCACTAGTTCAAAATGGCTCAATTCTTCCTGGGCGATCGCCGTCAATGTGCGCACGAGACGAGTACTCGACGGATAGCGACACATGAGGTTGAGGGCCACCCCAGCGGCTTTGCGTTCACAGTGCGAGTGATCGAGCAGCACCGTATCAAGATTCGCCAGCGCTTGCTCGACCCAGGCCGCTGAGGTGGGCATCTGGAGAAACTGAATGGTCGGAGCTGGTTGGGCCGCGATCGCCATAGAGGGGTGCCAGTTGGTTCAACGTCCGTATTCTACCGGCTGAGCGTCCGAATGCTCAGTTGCTTTCGGACTTGGCGACCGGTAGGGCCGCCTGCAGTCGGGTGATCTGATATTGGGCATCGTCATAACAGCCCGTGCGGCCCAGATCGAGGCAGAGTTGTGAGGCTTGGCGCAGATCCGCGAGGGCGGCGGCATAATTGCCCAGCTCAGCCTGCAGCAAGCCGCGGTCGTACATCGCAAACACATAGTTGGGGTCGAGGGCGATCGCCTGCGAAAAGTCGGCCATGGCCCCGGTTAAATCATTGAGAGATTGGCGGGTGAGCCCGCGATTGTAATAGGGGTCGGGGCTATTGGGCTCAATTTGAATCGCGATGTTGTAATCCTGCAGAGAGCCCTGATAATCCATCGAGCGCCGTCGCACGAGCCCGCGATTTTGGTAAGCCAGCGCGTGGCTGGGTCGCAAATTGATGGCTGCTGCACAGTCGTCTAAAGCCGCCGACTGGTTACCCAAATTGGAGTAAGACAGGCAGCGATTGAGGTGAGCCGCTGCCTGAATCTCGGTGCCCGAAGCCAGCTCAATGGCCTGGGTGTAATCTTCGATCGCCCCTTGATCGTCGCCCCATTCCGCGCGGGCGCTGCCCCGATTGACATAGGCTTTGACAAACTGAGCGTCCTGCTGGAGGGCCTGCGTGTAGTCGTTGATCGCCCCTTGAATATCCCCAACTGACAGCCGAATATTGGCTCGGTCATAGGGATAGGTCGATTGCTCAGGGGCGAGGGCGATCGCCTCAGTCAGGTCAGCCAGCGCGGCTTCGGTATCCCCCATGGTCAAGTGCAACTGCCCGCGCTCCGCTAGAGCCTCTGGATAAAGCGGCTGCAGCTCGAGGGCGCGATTGTAGCGGGCTAAGGCCGCTTCTGGATCATCGGCCTCTAGAGCTTGGCCAGTCTGCAACTGCTGCCCGGCCAAGACTCGCTGCGGTAGCCTCAGGGCCAGCAGCCCGGTCACGCCGGCCAACCCGGCTAACCCGACAATGCTAATTAGCCCCCAGGGCCACTTTTGAGTCCGCATCGGGCGCGAGTCGTCACTGGGACTGATCGATAGGGGCACCGGCGCCTGAGTCACGAGCTCTGGGAAGGCACTTTGGGAGGATTGCAGCTGGTCGAGGTCAGCCAAGATATCGGGGGCCGCCTGGTAGCGCTGCTCTGGGTTGGGATGCACCATGCGAGTCAAGAGTAGACTCGTCGGGGCATCTAAGTCTGGTATCGCGGTTAACAGCGCCACAATGTCGGTCTGCAGCGTCGGCTCTTGGGCGCTGGGCAAGGCTTCTGGCGGCAACCCGGTCAGGGCTTGAATCACCATCATGCCCAGCGCATAGTGATCGCTGCAAAACCGGGTTTGCCGACGCCACTGTTCAGGCGCTAAATAGGCCTGCGCGGGGGCCGACTGAGGCACTGGGACGAAGCTTTTCTTTTTGTAGGCAATATTTTGGCTGACGCTCTTGATCCCACCAAAGTCGAGAACGACGAGCTGATCGGCAGCCTGGTGGCGAATCAACTTCGAGGGCTTGAGATTGCCATGCACCACGCCATGTTGTTGGGCATGGGCCAAGACCGGCAGCACCGCTCGCAAAAAGGCGCGCGCATCCGCCGCTGACCACGGCTGGGCTGAGGCGAGTTCATCTCGCAGCGATCGCCCGGGAATAAACTCCTGCACAATATAAAAACTTTGATCGTCATTAAAAGCGGCGGTGGTGGCGGGAATCTGCGGATGCTGACCAATCTCTTTCAACACCTGAACTTTTTTCTTGAGCAGACCGAGAATAAACTGCCGCGTCATGGGGTTGCGAGTCGGAAAGCGCAGTTGGCGCACGACGCATTGGGTATGGTCAAGGTCTTGAATATCATTGGCTAGCAGCGTCTGACCAGCGACGTGCGTGTTCAAAGGGTGAATCGGCTGATAACGCCCACCCAAAAGATTCTGAGTCGAAGACATGGTAGATGGATTCCCACAAAATTCCCTGGCGGGTTAGCTCAGGTCTGATTTGATCAACGCCAGAGATTCCCTTTAATAGCAATCCCCAAGCATGAGCTGTTGATAACTCAAGGCGCTCATCAAATCTCCCAGAACTGATGCCGTGGCCTCTATGTTTTGGCCTCCTCGCTCCCCGGTTTTGAGAAACCAGAGTTACCCTCCCCCAGAGCTGGAGGAGAGCGAGCGAGGGCGTCAGTCCTACTCTCCAAAAAAAGTGCACCGTTTTTTAACGGTAGCTCACTGTTGGCTGAGTCGCGCCGGTCAAGACGATCAAGACGGGCTGTACACCTTGATCGCGGCTAGCTTCAAACAGTCGGGAGCAAGAAAGTCTTCAAGTGGATTAACTGGTTGAATAAGGATGATGGGCGGGTAATAATCAGAAGAAACGGCCGGTTTGACTATCTGGTCGAGAAACCTTGGACTGAGCCTCTAATCGTTTATGACTGAGTGGCTGCCACTTCTCGTAAGCGATCTTGTACTGCCCGCAGCAGTTGCTGAGCAGGTTCATAGGCTGTGGTGCCCGCTGCAACTTTGTTGAGTTCATTAACGATACTCTGCAGCTCACTGGCATAGGACGCCTGGTCAAGATTGCTGAGCCGCTTTCCTAAATCAGTATTTTTGGCGAGGGCTGAGTCGAGAGCTTGCCGCGATCGCTGCTCACTAATCTGCTGTTCTTCGACATAGCCCAGCTTGTTTTGATAGTCTGCCAGCTTGGTTTGAGCTTCGGTGTAGCCCACATCTTCGACGGGTACCTGTTCGAGGCGGGCGATTGCCTGCTGCCAAAGACCCGCAATACGAGCCCAAGTTTCGGCTGAATGAGGCGGATTTTGGGCTTCTGTCGAGGCCGTCCAGGCAAATTGTTCGGCGGCTTCGATCAGTGTCGAAGTGCGGTTACCGCCAGCTAATAATCCCGAAACTTGGCTGAAATCTCGCTGGTAAGCAGCCAGTTTGGTTTGACCTAAGCGCCCGGCCAAGGTTTCAGGTGGAATTTCGTTCAACAAGTCCATGCCTGCCTGCCAGTCTGCCGCCGCCGCCATTTTAGGCTGGGTTTCAACGGCTGCTTGATATTTCTGCATAGCCGCATCCACGGCTGTGGTGCCTTCTGCCAACAGCGTCAACGCATTTTCTTCTTGAAAGACTTTGGCTTCCATGCGACCAATATCTTTGCGCGCCGTCGCAAACTCATCATAGGTAAACCGCCAGGTGCAGCTCATCCAGGTGCAATAGGTGCGGGGATAGTACCCCAAAAACCAGACGGGTAGCTGGTCGAGGTGGATTTGGGCCTGCTCGACTTTCTCTGCACCCAGATCAATATCTTGACCGCTGGTTGCCTGATTAACGAGCTGATCTGCCTGCTCCACCAGCGAAATGGCCTGTCGATAGTTGCGATCCATGCTGAGATAGCTCGGCAACAACACTAGGGGCATCGTTCTAGAGACTGGCCACCGAATCATGGGATACGGTAAATTGAGCACCCAAATGCCCCCAGCGGCGACGGCGGTGCCGATCGCGGCGAATCCTAGCAGTTGCCATTTCCTAGACTGACGATTGGCCTTAGCCGCTCGCCGCAAGACCTGCGGGTCAAACTCAGGAAAAATGTCTTCAAGCTCAGTTTTGAGCTCTTCATAGGTCAATGGCTCGCCGGATTGCAGTTTTAATTTGTTTAAACGGCGCAAGACGATGTCACGACGCACGGTTTCAAGTGGATCACGAACTAGGCGCTTAATCTCCTGAGCAATAATCTCGTAAGCACGATTGTTGAGGCGGCGCATAATGAGGAGGCGCTTTGGCAGCGGATTGAACTGACCTCCTGAGAATGCCCAAAAGTGCCCTTAAGGTGCGATCGCCAACGGGCTTCAATGGCCAAACATCTTGTCGATGTTGATCAGCGTCCAGTCAGGACTGCAGGCGATTTGCCTCAACCGTGGTTGAGGTTTGACGCATCGGAATGGCGATCGTAAATTGAGTCCACTCGCCTGGCATCGAGCTGCAGCGTAAGTGGCCCCGGTGCTTCTCAGTCACAATCTGATAGCTAATGGATAGGCCCAAGCCAGTGCCTTTGCCGATCGCTTTAGTCGTGAAAAACGGATCGAACAACTTTGACTGAGTAGCGACCGAGATGCCCAAGCCGTTATCACGAACGGCAATTTCCACCCAACCATTGGCCAAACTCCGAGTGCAAATCTGAATCATCCCGATCTCGGTTGCCAGCGCTTGCCGTGAATCCTGCTGTTGTCGCTCATCCAGAGCATCAATAGCATTGCTCAACAGATTCAAAAAGACTTGATTAAGCTGACCCGGATAGCATTCCACCGGCGGCAACGAGCCGTAGTCTCGCACCACGGTAATTTCTGGGCGATCGCGGTGAGCCTTCAAGCGGTTTTGCAAAATCATTAAGGTACTGTCAATACCCTCATGAATATTGACAGTTTTAGACTCCACTTCATCGAGCCGAGAAAAGATCCGCAGGGACTTTACAATTTCGCGAATTCTACTCGTGCCCATTTGCATTGAGTCGACCACCTTGGGCAAATCTTCCTGCACAAATGCGAGATCAATCGACTCTACTGCGTCTTCTAAGCCCTCACTCATCTCAGAAGACTCCTGCTGATAGAGGTCAATCAGACCAAGTAAATCCTCGGTGTAAGTTTTAACGTGGCGCAGGTTCCCGTGAATGAAATTGACGGGATTATTGATTTCGTGAGCAATGCCCGCAACTAGCTGACCTAAGCTCGACATTTTTTCGGTTTGCACTAGCTGAGCCTGAGATTGGCGCAGAGCAGCTTCGGTATGTTTGCGCTCACCCACTTCTTGCTCTAACTGCTCAGTCCGCTGAGACAATTGCTGGTTTAAGTTCTTGAGATTGGCAGTTTTCTGGGCTGTTTCAGCTAACAATTGCTGAATTCTTTGCGCCATCGAATTAATACTGCTGCCCAGCTGCCTTAATTCTGGCGGGCCAATCACCTCAGCCCGCGCTTCTAATTTCCCTTGGCCTAAGGCCTGAGCGGTATCAGCCGCTGATAGAACAGGCTGAATAATTTTATTCGACAAGTAAGCGGCAGAAATGCCTGCCAATAGCGCTGCCAGGCCCGTGCCAATGAGCACAACGCGCTCTAACTCCCGTTGGGGAGCTAGCACCAAAGCGCGATTTTTGGTAACCACTGTTTGCCAACCTATCTCGGGCAAGTTTTGGGTTACCAAGGGTGGATTGTAGGTGAGAAATTCTTGGTTGTTGTTGCGAGTGTTGCTGGCTAACAAGGTCGTGGACTGTGCTGCCTGCACTGGCGACTCCAACGTCGGAAATACATCATAGATTTGGAATGAAGATTCATGATTGGGATGATTAAACGTTTCTCCAGTACTCAGAACTGGTGTGAGATAGACGTTATTTGAGTCCAAAAAGACTTCGTCATTTCGATTGATTAAATAGTAGTCTTCCTGTTCGCTATGATAGCTTTCAAGAACAGTTCTAAAGACTTCAACGGCCATCCGTGTCCTGACAAAGCCAATCACCTGCTGAGTATCGGCATCACGAATAACGTTTGCTGCATAAACCGAAAAAGTCCCCGCTGTGGTTGAAATGATCGGCTGACTGAGGACAACTTGTTCGGCTTCTAAAGTCGCTTGAATATAGCTGCGATCGAGGTGATTTCGCAGGGCTGTTCCCGTTGTTTGAGCAATCACATCACCTTTGATATCAAAAACTGCAATACTGTCATAGATCTCGTATGACGCCATCAGCTGATCGAGGATTTCCCCCTTTTCTTGAGCAGCAACCTGCTCTCTCAAATCAGTATGGGTAAAGATGCTCAGATTCGCCAGGATCCGAATATCGTGTTCTCGTTCCTCCATAAATAGATAAATCGTGCGCTGGAGATCGTCAGCTCGCGCCCTTTGAGCAGTCTCATTTTGCTGAATCAAAACTCGATTGGCGACCTGATGGGTGACTGCTCCGATCGCAAGCACTGGCAACGTACTGGCCACAACTGCCATCAGCATGGTTTGCTGCTTTAAGTTCAGACTAGGCAATTTCATGGCGGCTGACTCTTAACCGTTGACACTGTAATTAGCGCTCAAGCGCATCTGACCCTGACTGCCCCTGAGCTTGTTAGGTTTCCTTCGAGAGAATTTTAATGTATTAAATTATACAAAATACAACTTTGGCAATAGGTTTATCCTTACCCTAGCGATCGCGGATGCAGTATCCACCTTCACCGATCATCGCAGTGTGCTGTGAGCGATTCTCCTGAGGAGAGGCTACGCTAGCGTGCTGACAATTTAGGCATGGCCTAATAAACCGTGGAGGCGCTCAGACCGGCATCGTGGCGACTAACATTCAATTTTATTAGTCACAAATGGTCTAGTTTAGACTGCCTTAAATTCGCCTTAGCATGGCAATAGAATGCCCTAACGCATCTCCAAATGTCCTAACAATGCGATTTAGGGCTCAATCCTGTCTCAACTAAGATTGACACCAGTTCTACAAATTACAGCTCCACAGACAAGTCAGCTCGCTCTGCTCAGCCTCCGTTCCTTGAGCGGAGTCGAAAGGTAGCTCTGTAGTCCAGTTAAGGCAGCTCTGTAGTCCAGTTTCAGAGAATTGCTCTAAAACTAGAGTTCCCAGATCCCCGGTTTCTGTCGGAGAATGAGCCACTGACGAGTCATCACGAAGAAACTAGGGATCTGACGACCCAGGTTTATCCGTTGGGGGTGTCGCCGCCGTGTCATGGATAATTGGTGCAACATCACGCCCGATCCAACATGCCGCGACCCACTTCATTCAGCTAGTCGAATCACCGGGATTCGCTGAGAAGACGTCTCAACGGCGTGGCCAAGTTGACCGCCAACGGCTGCACATTTCCAACAAACACGTCCGATGGCTATGCAAGGGACACAGAGGGCAGCTCTGGGCGCTCTAATGCGCATCAGAGGCATGGCAACCTCACTCAAGCGGCGGCGACAGCCACCTTGATATCGGCCAAAAAGTTGCCCAATAGGGCTTTACCCGCCTTTGTCAACACACTCTCAGGATGAAACTGCACCCCCTGCAGGTGCGGATACTCACGATGGCGGACGCCCATGATGGTGCCATCTTGCACCCAAGCCGTGATTTCCAGGCTATCGGGGCAGGTCGCTGAGGCGACCACTAAGCTGTGATACCGAGTCGCGATAAACGGATTCTCCAGCCCTCGAAAAACGCCTTGGCCCGTGTGGTGAATCGGGGAGGTTTTGCCGTGCATCAGCTCCGCGGCGGCGGTGACTTGTCCCCCAAATACTTGTCCAATACTTTGATGCCCTAGGCAAACACCGAGGAGGGGCACCGTCGGCCCGAGCCGCCGAATCACCTCTAGAGAAATACCGGCATCGTCAGGACGGCCTGGCCCCGGCGAGATGACGATACCATCGGGGGCGAGTTGTGCTAACTCATCGACCGTGATTTCGTCATGACGATAGACCCGAATATCTTGGGCGACCGCATGGGTGCTGCCGAGTTCGCCCAGGTATTGCACCAGGTTGTAGGTAAAGCTATCGTAGTTGTCGATCACGACGATCATGGCACAGGATTCCTTAGCGTTAGCAGCATTAGAGATAGGGCTGCAGGGCGACAAATAGAGGGGGCGCGAGCAGACAGATGCCCACCAAAATAGCAGTCAGAGCGGCCACAAAAACGGCCCCAGCAGCACAGTCTTTCGCAATTTTAGCGAGTTCGTGATAGCTCTGTTTAACCGTTAAGTCTACGACGGCCTCTAATGCGGTGTTAATCAACTCTAGCGCCATGACTGCGCCGCAGGTCAGGCCTAAGACCGCAATGTTGACGCTCGGCAACTGCAAAACGATGCCGGCGCTAATAACAACCCCGGTAGCCAGGGCATGAATGCGAAAATTACGCTGGGTACGGAGCGCGTAGTAGATGCCCTGCCAGGCATACAAGAAACTGGAGCCTAAATTGTGGGCCACTTGAAAAGCGTGTACCCGTTCCGGTGAGGCCACGGTGTCACGGTTGCCATTGACCGGCGTAGAGTCTGAAACAGAGGAAGGTGTCGGCATAAAAGTCGTGAACACTCGACAAGTCAGGGTAGAAGAAGCGGGCGATCGCGCCCAACGGTCTGTTTAAAGCCTATTCTGCTGCCCTAGCATAGTCCAGAAGTGGGTTCGTAGACTGTTCATTACGCCGGTTAAAGGGGTGGCCCCAGGGTGGATTTTCGCGGTAAAGGTCGGGAGTTTAGGCTTAAGGAGTGGCCGGGTGAGCAAGCCAAAGAGCAAGTGCATCAAGGGCGCCGCCAGTGCCCACCTTGACGTTGCTGAATTACGGTGTGAATTCGCCCCCCAGCCCCCAATTCTGGGGGAGCCAGATTTCTCAAAGTCCCCCAGAATTGGGGGCTTAAAGCCCTTCGGGCAGACAAGAAAAGGGGGCGAGATCACTGGCAACTCAGATAGAGCCATCCTTCGATTCAGCAACGCCCCAAGCTTCTATCTGGGTTGAGCTTGACTGCTCTGAACAAAGACGACGCATCTGCCCCCGCATCACTGATGGCCCCAACTTCCTCGCCAGTCCGCCCCTTGAGACGCTCAATTATCAATGGTGTAAGCCGTGGCCGGGAGCGACAGGCCAACCTGAGCCAAGAGCGATCGCTGTAAGGTCCACATTGCTTGCAGGCGAGCTTCGGTTGGGTGGTCCCACCCTAACAGGTGCAGCAAACCGTGGGCGACCAGCCAGGCCAGCTCTTCAGTTAAGGAATGGCCGTGGGCCGCGCACTGGCGCTGAGCAGTCTCAACCGAGACGATGAGATCGCCCAAATTGACCGGCATCGTCGCCAACACTTCGGGCGGCAGGGGGGCATCTTCCAGTGCCGCAAAGGAAAGCACATCAGTAGCCCGATCCTGCTGGCGGTAGTCGCGGTTGAGCTGAGCGATGGTGGCATCAGTCGTGAACTGCAGGCTCATCTCGTAGGCGTTGAGGGGAGAGTGAGCGGGGGCGAGCTGGGTGAGCCAGAGCTGCAGCCAAACGGGCCATTGGTCAGTCGGCACAATCGCGCTCACGGTAGCCAGTGATTCGCCCAGCAAGGTGACGTCAACCGTCGGAGTCGTCATGCCACGCTAGCGGGTGAGGTAAGACAGCCCGATCAGCAGCCCTACCAGCGACACGGCAGTCAGGGTGAAATGGAACAAAGATTGGCCGCCTTTGCGCACCATGTTGCGCATGGCGAGTTTGACAAAACTGGGTGGGGGCTCTGAGGGAGCCGTTGCCGGTGTGGGTTCTGAGGTGGCTGAGTCAACGGTCGAGGCCGAAGGCTCGGGCTCAGCTGGCGGCGTTTCGAGGGTAGAGTTGTCAGTCATAGCGCTGGGGTCGATGGGCCGTGAATGATTGCTAGCAGATCGGGCGGTTGCCGCGATCGCTGCTTCCACCATAGCAATCCCCGGCCTGACTGCAACCCGTCCCGCCGAACCGTGAGCAGGGAGCGGTTTACACCGTGATGTAAGACACCACCACATCTTGCAAACTGTCTTGCTCCCGCAGGTGACTGATGGCCGTTTCGATCACTGCTGGAGCGCCGGTCAGCATGACGATGCGCCCCGCCGCCGTGGTCGCAATGGTTTCCACGGAATAGTCAGCAGTGGGCGCGATCGCCGCCGCTGAGCTGAGTTTAGCCACCGCGATCGCCCGCAACCGGTCGTCGTCGTAGGTGTAGGCATCCACCTGAAAGATGATTGAGAGGCGCTCAAGCGTTCGCTGCAGCAGCGCCTGCTTAGCCTCAGTGGCACGAAAAATCAGAATCAGCCGTCCGTTTTCCAGCGTGGTGGGGGCAATGCCGCTGGCCAAAATGCTCTCAAGCGACACCCCGCGATTCGAAAATACCGCCGCCGTCGCCGTCAAGGTGCCGGGGCGATCGAGCGCACGAACGACAAATACCCAACGTTGTTCAGCCATGAGCTAAATCCTCTTGCAGGCGGCGATTAAGTTGGGCCGCCGCCGTTTGCAGCAGGTCAGCTTCTTCGGCCCAGAGCTGCAAGGGCACCACCTGCGACCACCCCGCCGAGGTGACGACAATCGGTACCCCCAGAGGCGTGCGCAGCCCATAAAATTCGCCATCGAGCTGCACCTGCCCTGAGATCACCACCTCGCGACCCGCCAGCAGATTTTGCACCAAATCAATGGTGACGTTGGCGGTCGCGGTCACGGTTTTAGCGCCTGAATTGTGGGTCACAAAGGGTTTCAGCACGACGCGCAGATCAGGCGGCAGATCATCGACATAGCGATAAGCCTGCACAATCTCACCCTGTTGGAGATAGCCCATCAGGGTCTGTTTGGCGCTCGCCACCTCAGCCGGAAACTGACTCACGGAGCGATCGCGCTGCAGCTGACGCCGCACCGCCTGCAGTTCTTCGGTCATCATGCCGTGCACCCGGACACTGCTCCACAGCGGCACCATGCCTTCACCATGCTCACCCACAATGAAGCCCTGCACTTGCTGTCGCCGGACGCCTAAATCAGCGGCAATCTCCCGCCGAAATCGCAGCGAATCAGAGTAGGCCCCGACGCCAATCACCCGCCGCCGGCCCAGGTGTCGGCTAAAAACCTCAACCGCCAGCTCGACGGGATTGGTCACGATAATCACTACCTCGTGACCATAGCCATCGCGGGCGATCGCCTGGGCATAGCGCTCAAAAATAGGCAGGTTGATCGACGCCAACTCGGCCCGCGAGGTCAGGTCACCGCCCACCGTGGCCCCCGCTGCCATCACAATGACGTCGGCCACGATTGCTTCCGGCGTGAGCGCCACATCTAGCATGGGGGCGGTCTCCGCGTAGGCATCGTTGAGATCGCTACACAACCCGTACAACATCTGGCTGCTGCGGCCCCCGGCTCGCCCCACCAGCTGCAGCCGTTCTGTCGGGGTGAGCAGGCCCATGGCCACCAGTTGTGAAACAATTTCCCGACCGCAGTCACCACTCGCCCCAATCACTGAGACATCCATCGGTTGCCCTGAAATCGCTAGCTCCAGTAAAACACGATGATTTCAGCGGTGAATGGTCTCTCCGCTACCACTCACCGTCAATCGTTCTTGCTCCGCAGTGACCGTACACTTAACGTCAATTCGGGTTAAGTCAAAACCTGTTTCTTTCCCCTCTGGGGAGGGATAAAGGGGGTGGGTTGAACCATTCTCAGCGGCAGAATCGACACCCACCCCGCCTTTGGCACCCCTCCCCGGAGG
>CALCCA010000154.1 GCA_937899725.1 uncultured Halomicronema sp. | reverse complement strand
GATCGCTCTGACGCTCTCTCGAAGGCGTCAGAAAATACTTTTTCAGCAAGCCCTACTTAAGGCCACCTACTCACACCTGGTAACCCAAGAAAAACTGAACGTCAGGATTTAGAAATCAGGACTGTGCTCATAGTCATAGCATTTTCCATCCCGCCAAATGCGGCCACTTTCCTCGCAATCTTCTTCATTCTCTTTACTTGGATAGATGGTCGGGAAAGTTTTGTTAGGCAGAGAGGGTAGGGATAGATGTGCCCTGCTGATTAGCATACCAGCGCTAAAAATAAACAGTCCGGTACTTGTCAAAAAGAGAAACAGAAGAATATTGGCCGTCGTCCAAATGGGTGTCTGGCCCTTCTCATCACGTAGTCTTTGGGTTGACCGTTTTTCAGAGCCGGCAATCAGAACGATGTAAAATCGCTTAAAGAGGAATGGCACTGATGTGCGAAGGTCGATCGGATGACGCTTCCAAAATAGTGAGTCTAAGAAATGCAACATAGCATCCAGCTGTTGCTCAGAAAATGTGTTGGCAACTTCTGGAGGGACGGTTCGAATGAACCTCTCTAATGCTTTTTGAGCAGCTGGCGATGGTGTTGTGGATGCTTTATCAGAGCTAGGCATATATAAACCTTGATGGCACCATCAGTTTGCCCAGAAAGGCTCAAAAATACACAGCTACTAGACCCACCATATCGCTGTCAGCTATCGTTTCTCATTATTATTTAAACATAATATAAATTGCTATCGACGACTCAGCGAAGACTATGAAGTCTATACAGACTACAGTGAAGGCATAATTTATGGAGCACTCATTCAACTCATCCTGTATCGGTTGGCAGCTTCAGATTTACCTGGTAAATTAGCACTAAGAATCATTCACGATCTTAAAAGTACTGAGCCCCTGATCTAAGAGGTACAGGCATGATGAATGAAAAGTGTAAATCTTGTGAAAGTATGTTGGAAAAGCACTCTATCTTTACGTTTGACAATAGGGTTTATCTAGAGAGGGCAAAGGCAGCATTGTTCCTTTAGGCTATTTATTGGTTCCAGCCACATTAAATCTTGATTGGTTAGGCCCCTAAGCAACAGCGATGCCTGGGTTGGCTTTCGGTTCAAGAGCGATTATATTTATTCTCTAACTTATCATTAAGACAAAATGTCTTTCAACCGGTCTGGGAAGTGACCGGGCATCAGGTCGATGCCGATAAAGGACTTTAAAAGATAGGCCACAATAAGGATTAATGTACTCGCTATCAAGTTTATCGCTACTATTAAAATAATAGCTGTGATCCAGTTGCCGATACGAGTTGATAAGCGTTCAACTTCATGGCTCCGAGATTTTTGACGACGATCTTTCCCAACAAATAAAACAATGTAAAATCGAGAGATCAGTAAATCAACATTAAATCGAAGATCAATTATCTTGGGTGCGGATTTGGGAATGGCCAGATTTAGAACGCGGCGAATTTCTTGCCAACTCTGAGGGTCAATTTTTTGAGCAATAGTAGGATCAAATAGCTGAACGTAATCATCAACATTACGCTGCCCATAACGTTTCTGATTCGGTTTACTCGAACTATTTTGTAAAGTCATGGGGATTATATAGTTTGCCAGATAGAAATCCAATTGAAAACTAAATTACCTAGACCCATCGCTAACCAACTAAGACAACTGAGCATTAGAGTACGCTGCCAGCGCTTTAATTCTTGTTGACTAAGAAAGTCTGCACAGGACGCTAGCAGGAAAATGGCTAACTCCCCTAGAAACCATAGCAACAGTAAAGATAGTGCCCAAAATTGGACAGGTTTTAGCGGGATATACGTCAAGCGAATTGTGGACCAAGGCGTGCCGACTGTAAAAAATATTAAAATTATGGTTAATAATGCGTTTGCCAAGACAATCCCACCCTTGCCAGTTGCAGCAACATATAGAATTATCAAGCCCGTAAGGCTCCAAGCAAGCGTTCCTGCTTGGTAAACGGATAAACAGTAACCACTAAAACCATAGAGCATTAAAATGGCTATGAAGTAACTCCAAAATTTAATTCTCGCGTTAATTAAGTTTTTCACCAAATCATAAAAAGTTAGATTTTCAACAAAGCTGTCATGTTCACCCTGAAAGAGAGCTGATATTTCTGCTTTCGTATCGTGCCAAAGAGGATGGGGATAATCTAGTTAATGGTAGGCATAAATATTCTGACTATTAGAATCTGAACTTTCAGACTTATAGCTTAATTGATAGTGTGGCGACTTACGCTAAGCACTCATAGACTCCACGCCTTTTATTGTCGATACGAAAACTCTACTACGTCAGCCTAAGCTTGGTGCAGTTTTAGTGTGTGAATGGCTAATTGAAGCATTGACTTGAAATGCTCAAGAGTATGGGATTCGGTTAAAGTTTAACGAAATAACTATCGGATATGGCTGGAGTCCGCTACTTTGGAAACTTTTGGACGAGGCTGACTACGCCTAGAACTTTTAGAAGTAGATCAATCGGCTCTGAACATATTTCTAGTATGGTCACAATCCCTCCTGACTAACCGCTGAATTGTTAAGATTTGGTCTTCCTTAACAAGACTGGTATGCCGGACGCTATGGTTCCCAGGGATGAAAGTAAGACAGGTGAGGGCAATCCAGTTGCCCCAGGCAGTGGTACGTTTTTGGGGTAAGTAGAATCGCTGAAAAACCGGCAATGTCTGATGTTGATGCTAGTTGTAAGCTTTTGAAGAATGGCTTGCTGGTGAGGAAGGGGCTGATTGACTGAATGGCATGCCTTGTCAGTTAGTAATAAGGGCTACATGAACTCCCAGCTTTGAGCAATTCGATAGGCTGGCCATCCATTATGCCCCTTGATCGTGATGAAAATGTCATACCCTGCAGCTATCGAACAGTAGATGCCTGGCTATGTTACGTCGTTGTCCGAAAAGGACGCCGCTGCTATGCCGCCGTTGAAGCGGTGAACTTGGGCTATGGCGGCATCAGTGATATCAGCCGTTTATCGGGCTGTGACTATCGCGCTATTAAATCAGGGGCATGCGAGTTAGCCGATGAGTCTGCCCTCCATCAGCCCCGCATTCGACGACGGGATGGGGACGAAAAGTATCGACGGTATCAATGCGACCTTTTTGCGAGTGATTGCGGATCATGCCGCCGGGTATCCCATGGATGATTCGGTGCAATGGACACATTTGACACGGGCTGAAATTGCCGAGTTGCTGCAGCAAAATGAGGGCATCACTGTGAAGGTGACAGTCGTTGATCAGTTGTTGGGCAAGCATCAGTGCCGACGGCGGCAAGTGTAGCAAACTCGAGCGACGGGGCCTCATTCGCACCGCAACGAGCAGTGCGAGAACATCCAGCGATTGCGGCAGCAGTATTAATCTGATGGCCATTCGGTGTTACAAGAAAATCTGGTTCAGTTTGCCAGGCGGCGTCCCACAGACCAATCGGTTCCGCTCGGTTTTGTGAGAAGGCATTGCCTCAGGGCACAACCAGTTGAATCAAGGGCGCTCGCCGCAGCAGGGCACTGAGGACAAAGCAAATCGGTGTGCCCACCACCATAACCAGCACCAACTTGACTAAGGGGCCAAGGGCCCAATCAGCCACCAAAAACTGGCAGTAGAGGATAACTAGAAGATGAATAAGGTAAACGCCATAGGCATTGGCAGACAAGAGTTTTAGCCATTTGTTTTGACTGTTAAAGCGATCACGAAACAGAATTAACAAGCCCAGGCAAAGCCCAACACAGATGAGGGCTTCCCAACCACTCCACACCAGCGATCGCCAGTCGAATCCGCCACCGGCAATCAGTTCCGGCAGGGCCAGATGAGTTCGGCTCACGCTGTAGAGGTAGCGTAGTAAACCAGCACCCACCCCCACCCTGAGCCACGTCATGCCACGGGCCGTCGGCATTTGCCCCAGCCAGTGGTGTCGATAGGCCACAATGCCTAGCATAAATAAGCTGCCATATTGCGGCAGATGCGCCAGTTCGGCCGGCACAAAGCCGAAGAGATTCACCCATCGATCAATCGGATAGTGAGTGCGTACGAGAAAGGTGATGAGACTGAGGCTCAGCCAGTAGGCCACAATCAGGCGATGCCCCGGCGGCTGAATGGAGCGTACAGAACGCCGCTGAGCAACCGATCGCCACAGGGCATAGAGGACGGTATAGCCCAAGAGATGCAGTAAAAACCAAAGGTGCGCCACTTCAATTTGGCGCTGTTTGACATAGACCTGGACAAAAAAATCGAGAAAGGAAATAGAGGGGCTAGCGAGCTGATAAAGAATTGGCGGAAACACGATCACTGCAAAAAATAATACCGGTATCCCCAATCGCTGCAGTCGATCTTGCAGGAGACGCTTGAGGCCTTTGCGATCGCCCGCAGCGGGCAAAAAATAGCCTGAGATGAAAAAGAATAGGCCCATAAAAAAGGCCGCATTCACCGCAAAAAACGGCCCCAAGATCGCCGCCCGTTCGGGCTTGAAAAGCGGCCAGTCGCCGCCCGTCGGGCCATAGGGTTGAGCCGCATGGTGAGCCACGACGAGGACTGTCAAAAACAGGCGTAGATTGTCGATAAAATCTAATCGCGTCGGTGTGCCTGACATGATGAGTCCTGTAGGTAGTGACGGCGAACCTCTATTCAGTCATTTTAGAAAAGCCAGCTCAACACCCTCAATCAACTTACGCTTTGGGTGATGGCTGCCCGTTGTCGCTGGTTCGCGATCGCGCCACTCTGGCCCTAAAACCGAGTGGTTGCATGACCTGATTGAGTCACGACAGTGCGGTGGGGAGCTACCCACCACTGGCAGACGGTCGAATTTCTCGATCTGGCCAAGACTCAATTCTCTGAGGAGCAAAAATTAACTGCAACCTCGAAATTATGTTGGATTTCAACATGATTTCGAGGCCAAAATGTAGGGTTCAACCTTTAATTTGCATAGAGAATTCTCACTGCTTCGTCCTCGGTTAATCTTTTTGGGGTTCCATATAGTTGCGTCAATAGCCTTGATGAATTGACGGTTTGTTAAGTTTTTTTGATGCGAGGCGCGATCTCGATTTCTTGGACAACGGGCACGGAGCGTTTATCGGTGAGCAACTGGGCTTTTATCGTCCGCCGACACGGTAGAATTCGTATCATTCGTCACAGCTTGTAAGGTCTCTGTGACGAATGCTAATGCCAGTTTTCGTCACTTAAAATTAACTGCCCTATGCCTAAAGTTGTTTCCGTTCATTCCTATCGGGGCGGTACCGGTAAATCGAATTTTACGGCCAACTTAGCGACGACCGTGGCAGCACAGGGCCATCGCGTCGCCGTGTTTGACACCGATGTGCCCTCTCCCGGCATTCACAATTTATTTTGCCTGGAACCCGAGCAAATTTCTGCCACCCTCAATAACTACCTCTGGGATGAAAAGCCAATCACCGATGCCGCCTATGATGTCGGGGCCAACGTGGGCTTAGCTGCGGATCAGCTTTATCTCGTACCGTCTAGCGTCCGCGCTGATGACATAGCCCGCATTCTCAAAGATGGGTACGACGTCAAACGGATGAATGATGGGTTTCGCGGCTTAGTCAAAGCCCTGAATCTTGACTATCTCTTTATCGACACCCATCCGGGCCTGTCCAAAGAGACCTTCCTGTCGATTGCAATTTCTCACGTGTTGGTCTTGATTTTGCGGCCAGACAAGCAGGACTATCAGGGCACGGCTGTTACCGTAGATGTGGCGCGTCAGCTCAAAGTGCGCAATATGCTGCTGGCGATTAATAAGGTTTACAGCAGCCTCAATCGGGAGGCGTTGCAACAAAAAGTCGAAGAGACCTACAGCGTGCCGGTGGCGGGCGTCTTTCCGCTGTCAGAAGACGTGGTGCAGCTCGCGAGTGAAGGCGTGTTTTGCACGAAATTTCCTGATCATCCGGTGAGTCAAGAATTTCGCCAAGTTGCTCAACAGATTATGGAGGTGTAAGGGCGATGTCTGACATGCAGTCTTTAGCCAGCTCAATCACCGCCGTTACCTCCCCGTTTCGCCACTATTTGCATGAGCTGCATGAGCGCTATCAAGCCCTGAATGACGGTGCGGTGGCCGACTATATTCCCGAGTTGACCCTGGCGAAACCGGAGTGGTTTGGCATCTGCGTCGTCACGAAAGCCGGCCAGGTGTTTGAAATCGGCGATTGCGACCAGCTGTTTACGATTCAGTCCATTTCGAAAGCGTTTGTCTATGGTCTCGCCCTCGAAGATCACGGGCGCGACTATGTAAATAGCAAGGTCAGTGTTGAACCTACGGGTGAGGCTTTTAACGCGATCGTGCTGGATGAAAAAACCAATCGACCTTACAACCCGATGGTCAATGCCGGGGCGATCGCCACGACGGACTTGGTTAAAGGGGCCAACAGTACTGAGCGGCTGAAGCGTATGCTGGCCATGTTCAAGCGCTACACCGGTCGTGACCACGATATCAACGTGCCGATCTTTCTGTCCGAAAAAGCCACTGGCTTTCGCAATCGGGCCATGGCCTATCTAATGCTGAACTTTGGCATGGTCAGCGATCGCGTCGATGAAACCCTGGATCTGTACTTTCAACAATGCTCGATTATGGTGACGGCCAAAGACCTGGCCATGCTATCGGCCACGCTGGCCAACGGCGGGGTGAATCCGGTGACGGGCGAACGCGCCCTGGATGAACGCTACGTGCAGGACGTGATTAGCGTCATGCTCACCTGTGGCATGTATGACGGCTCTGGCGAATGGGCTTATCGTGTCGGCATGCCCGCCAAGAGTGGCGTCGGTGGGGGCATCACTGCCGTTGCCCCCAACACCCTGGGGGTCGGCACCTTTTCACCGTTGCTCGATGCCAAAGGCAACAGCGCTCGGGGCATCAAAGTGTGCGAAGCGCTCTCCCACGATTTTGGTCTGCATCTCTTTAACGTGGCCCAGCCAGCCCACGATCTCGCTGAGTGTATTGCTGGCAACGATGCCGATAATTGGTAAGGATTTTCGCCATGTCGCGTTTCTCTCGCCTGCCGACTTCTCTACCCCTGCGCATTTTGTTGATTTTACTGGGGGTGGGGCAAATTGTCGGTACCGTCGGTCTGGTGGGGTACCTGTCGTTTCGCAATGGCCAAAAGGCGGTCAATGATTTGGCCAGTCAGCTGCGTCACGAACTCACCGTGCGCATTCAGCAGGAACTGGAGAGTTACTTTGCCACGCCCCACGAAATCAACCGGTTAAATGCCAATGCCTTTACCCAAGGGCTGATGGACGTGCCCGGTGCCGCTTATGGCGAAAGTCAGCTCTATCAACAGATGAAAATCGCCGATACGCTGGCACTGGTCTATTGTGGCAGTGCTCAGCGGGGGGAGTTTTTTGGCATTTTGCGATCGCCCACCGATGGCTCATTAGAGCTGACCTACAGTAACCAGTCCACCGGCTTTTTGCGGCAGTTTTATAGCTTAGACGTGCAGGGGCAACGCACCTTCTTTTTGCGCGAGGCCGACACCCGCTACGACTCGCGGCAGCGGCCCTGGTATAAAGCGGCAGCTGCCGCTCAGAAACCCGCTTGGACGGATGTTTACATCGCCTTTACGACCCGGTTGCCGAACATTACCGCTAGCCTGCCAGTCTATGACCGCTCCGGTCGGAATTTGCTCGGCGTTTGTGCGGCAGATGTTGTGCTGCCGGAAGAATTTCGGACGTTTTTGCAGCAGCTCGAAATTGGGGAGAGCGGCCAAGCGTTTGTGGTGGATCGGAAGGGCAACTTGATTTCTAACTCGACCAATGAACCCCTCATGAGGGAAGACGGGGATGAGGTGCGCCCGCTATTGGCGAGCGAAAGTGAAGATGTCTTGGTGCAAAAAACAGCCAACTTTTTAGCCGATCGCTTTGACGGCTTTGAGCAGATTGAGCGATCTCAGCAGCTCACCTTTGACGTCAAGGGCGACACTCAGTTTTTAGAGGTCTTACCCTTTCAAGATGGCTTTGGGTTGGACTGGTTGATTGTGGTGGTGGTGCCGGAATCGGAATTTATGGCCCAAATCAATACCAACACCCGCAACACCGTTCTGCTTTGCCTGGCTGCGTTGGCGACGGCGATCGCCATCAGTGTGCTCACCGCCCGCTGGATTACCCGCCCCATTTTAGAGACGGCCAAAGCGTCGAATCGCCTGGCGACCGGCGATCTGAATCAACAAGTCGATCCCAGCCCCACCCCCATTACGGAAATCAACGCCCTCGCGACTTCCTTTAACACCATGTCGGCTCAGCTCAAGGCGTCTTTTGAGGCCTTGCGGCACAGTGAAGCGACGAATCGGGCGATCGTCGATACGATTCCTGACCTGATGATTTTGGCCAAAGGGAATGGTACTTATTTAGATATTATTGGCGGCGATGACGCGCCCGGGCATCCCACGCTCCAACCTCTACTGCCGGGTCAAACCGTGCAGGATTCCCTACCCCCCGATCTCGCCCAAAAGCGCCTGTATTACATGCAGCAAGCCTTGAAAACGGGACAGCTTCAGGTTTACGAGCAGCATCTACAGGTCGATGGCCAGTCGCAGGATGAAGAGGTGCGCATTTTAGTCATGAGCGAAGACGAAGTGCTGATCATGGTGCGCAATATCACCGCCCGCAAACGCGCCGAAGCGGCGCTGCGCATTGCTGAAGAAAACTACCGCAGCATCTTCGAAAATGCCCTCGAAGGAATTTTTCAGTCCAGTCCTGATGGCCGCTTTATCAATGTCAATCCCGCCCTGGCCCAGATTTATGGCTACGATTCACCCGAGGAGATGATTCAAAATATTGAGAATATCAGCGAGCAGCTCTACGTTGATCCGGCCCAACGGCAGCAATTCAAGATCTTGCTCAAAACTCAAGATGCCGTTCAAGATTTTGAATATCGCTGCTTTTGCAAAGATGGCAGCATCATCTGGACCCAAATTGATGCCCGCGCGGTGCGCGACGACGAGGGCCACATCCTGTTTTATGAAGGCATTGTGCAAGACATCTCTGAGCGGAAACAGCGGGAAGCCAAGTTACGCCAGCAGTTAGAGGATTTAAAGATCGAAATTGATCAGCAAAAGCGGGAGCACGAAGTCGCCACGTTAACCTCCAGCAGCTATTTTCAGGAAGTCCAACAAGAGATTGAAACGGTCAATATAGACGAGTTCTGGAGCTGAAGCCAAACTACGAATCTGGCCCCGGCGCGGCGCGAAAGCCGAGATGATTAGCCACCGGACGCTGTCGCATCGGCAGCTTGGTATGAATCGGAGCATTGATGGGGCGTGGCCCCTGGGGGGTCGCGATCGCCAGCGTGGTGGAACCACCGCCATCGAGATTAATCGCCGCCGCCGCTTCCAGACGCAGGGCGATTTCGGTCAGTTGGGCCAGCGTCGCCCCAGCACTGTAGCCCGGTTGCTTGCCATCCACAATCACCAGCCACAGGCGATCGCCCTGGGCATTGACCGCCACCATCACCCGCGCGTAGGGCGTATCTTTCTCTTCGATCGGCACGGGCGCTCCGTCCCAGACGAGCTGCTGTTTGCCCGCGATCGCCTGCTGGGTGCCGTCCGGGCAGGTGCCCTCAGGGGCGATCTGCGCCCGCTTATCCGGCCCAAAACAGAGGGCGGGCCATGCCGACTCAGGGAGAGAATACGCCTCCCCATTGGAGATGGCCGTGCCGAGGACCCGCGTGTCATCCCCTGGCCCCGGATAAAAATTCCACGGCGTCGTTTCAGAAAATGGGGCAAAAAAGTTGGCATTGACAGCCAGCTCCAGATCGTTTTGCACCAAAAAATCTGACGTGGTCAGCGCGATCGTTTCAAACTCTGCTGGCTCACCCTCGACAGCGGCAGCCGTACCGGGACTGACCAGCACTTCCACCCCCGCCTCATCCAGGTCAATCGTGACGATATGGATGACTTGCGGCCAGGGCTGTTCGGCAATCTCTCGTTCGTAGGTGATGCCGGCAAACAGTATTGCTGTGGCCAGGGTGCGAGGGGGGCGCAGCCATTGAGCAATACTGTAAATTAGCAACGGGATCATGAGTCCGGCGATCCCCAAACTCCAACCAAAACACACTGTTCGGGTACTGCTCACGGTCGTTACTCGCTATGGTTTTGCCTCCTCTTAGTTTTATCAACCAAGACCTGCGACGGCGCTCGTTTCGTCTGGAAACGCTACAAAACGCGCACTTTGTAGACTGTGATCTGCGGGGCTGTGACTTCTATCAAGCGGACTTGCGGGGGGCCACTTTTTACGGTGTCGCACGGGGTATCTGGCCCAGCGCTGGGCGATCGCGGGCTTGGTGTTAGCGCTGCTCGGGGTGCTCATGTTTCATGCGGTCAGTTCACTGGTGTTCGGAGCTTTAGGTACGTTGCCCGGTCAAGCGGCTTGGCCTTATATTGTGGCACTGTATATCGCGTTGGCGATCGCGGCAGTCAGTACCTTTTTGCGGCGGCTGTCTTGGCGCATTGCGGTTCTGGCTCAACCGCTGGCGGGCCTAGCGATCGCCGCCCTGATGGGTTTCTTTTATGGCGGACGGCTCACCGACAATAATCCGACATGGGCGCTAGTGGGGGCGATCGCCTGCGGTCTGTTGGGTGGTTTGGTGACGCTGCTCGTCCGCACCCTGCTAGTGGCATCGATCGTGGGGCTGCTCGGGGCGATCGCGGCCTATGGTTTGGCCTTTTTGCTGTGGGTCAGTGGCAGCAATTTGTTTACGACCGGCACTTGGGGTAGGGGACTCACTATCGCGGCGGTGGCCGTGGTGTTGGTCGGGGTTACGTTGGGTAATGTGTTGGATGGAGTGCGATCGTTGAAATCTCACGCCGCCACCTCGTTTCGCCAGGCGGATTTGAGAAACTGCACTTTTTCAGACACTCAATTAGCGGATTGTGACTTTACCCAAGCAATTCGTCGGTAAGGTCAGTTCCTAAGCTTGGCAAGCTGCTCCGCTGCCCATTCTCTGAGCTGCTTGTCGTTGTCGTTTTGGGTGCGGTCTTGCAGCAGTTCTAAGATTTTGGGGTGGTCAGGATATTGCTGCACTAGCACGTTGAGGGCAATTTGGCGCGGGTTTTTTCTACCCAGCAATTCATCATACTCATCCCGTTCATAAGGATCTTTGAGAACACGATCGCACCACAGTTCAAACAAAGTCAGGTCGTCTTTCCACCCTTGGGCTAACGCCTGAATCGCCGCTTGACGCACATCACTATCGTCATCTGTTTGGGCGTGGGCTTTGAGGATCGGCAAGGTGTCAGGGTCGTCTTTCCAGCCTTTTGCCAATTCCTGCACGGCGGCTTGGCGCACAACCCCATTCTCACCCTACATCAGCAATAAACAGGGAAGCGCAAGCCTAATCTTTCAGTAGCAAGCCCCAGAGGCGGTTGTAAGGATGGATGGGCGGGGCAGTCGCTTGAGATGACACCACAGGATACCCTCGGTTGTACCACTCAAAAATCGAGCCTTCTAAGTTGAAAACGCTTTGGTAGCCTGCAGCTTGCAGCTGTTGCACCAAGCGGGCCGAGCGATACCCCACGGAGCAGTAGAGAATCACCGTCGCCTTTGAAGGAATCGGCGCTTGCTGAATCGCCGCTAGCGTCGGTAAATGCCGAGCACCCGGCAGATGACTGGTGTGGTATTCGTCGGTCTTACGCACATCAATGAGCAGCGGGGTCGGGCGATCGCTGGCTAGCCACATCGCCAACTCATCGGTAGTGAGTCTCGGTGCATTGGGAAATTGCCGGCGAACGTACCGTTTAACCCATAACCACGCCAAGGCCCGCAAAGGAGAGTCGATCAAAGACATCGATTATGCGGTTTGGGATCTTGAGGTGATTGCCTCAAGGCCCCAGCCGCCGTCAACAAATCACGGTTACCATTGCTAGTCATCCTCCTCCTCGGCCGGTGAACTGAGGATTGATAGCAGCATGTCGGCTCCAAATTCTTTGGCCTGTAACTGCTGGACTTGGTTCGCGATTGTTTCAGCCCAGGCCAAATTGCCAAGACGAGCCTGCAGCACTCCACTTGCAGCGTAGGCACTGATGTAAAGCCGCGCACTCTGCATCTCTATCTGTGACAACAGGATGGGCTGAAGTGCCGCCCAATCGCTGGGCCAGTGTTCAAGCTGCTGAATGTATTTACACACGGCGATCGCCATCTGCAGCGCCATCGCGGCATTACTTTTATAGAAGTAATACCGATAGGCACTGATTAAAACGTCGAGATTAGCGTCAGTGGCTAGCGCCTGCTGAATGTATTGATCAGCTGCTGAAGTATCGTCCCAATGTTCGACAGCTGCACTCAACAGCGCTTGTGCAGAAGCTAACGACGATGGCCCAAGTGGCGATCTCTGTACAGTTATTTGAGACATGACAAGAATTGGATGTGTGGTGAAAAACCAGTCGGTCAATAGCGCTGTAGCCCCAAAAGTAATGGATCACTTGATCGCACTATTTTTGCTAATCTTGCACACTCTCTACCCCAGATATTAAGGCAAGTAAGCTTCTAGAATCAAGAGTAAAACCAATCTGACTCCAACTAAGCTGCTTGAACATTTCTGAATCTGAGTGGGGTTTAGATTGTCCCTGTCCGCGCAAGTTGGGAAGGGCCAGCCCTTTAGCATAGAGATGCTGGTCAACTCACGACTTCAGCGGGCTAGAGTGGCTCAGCTTCACTGCAGTGGGCGATATTAGGCATCACAAAACCGGCCCCTACGGATATCGTGTTTACCAGCAATTTCCCTAACCATGCATCTCTTATTTGATCTCGATGGGACGCTTACTAATCCTGAAGCGGGTATCACCGCCTGTATTCGTCATGCGCTAAATGAGCTGCAGGTACCAGTGCCGGCTCCAGCCGAACTAGCACAGTGGATTGGTCCGCCGCTGCATGATTCTTTCCTAACCGTTTGTGAGACCCCTACGCAGGCTAATCGAGCCGTGCAGCTCTATCGCGATCGCTTCGCCACGGTCGGCCTCTACGAAAATCAGGTCTATGACGGTGTCCCATCGATGCTGTTGGCGCTACACCAACAGAGCCATACTCTCTGGGTCTGCACTTCAAAGCCTCAAATCTTTGCCCAAAAAATCGTTCAGCACTTTCAATTGGCACCCTATTTTGCCGGCGTCTATGGCAGTGAACTAAATGGCGATCGCGCCCACAAAGCAGCACTGATTGCCCATGTGCTGAACCATGCCAGTGTTCGCCCTGAGACAGCAGTGATGACGGGCGATCGCCATTACGATATCGAAGGAGCCCGGCAAAACGCAGTCAGGGCGATCGGAGTGACCTGGGGATTTGGCACCGCGACAGAACTCAAAACCGCTGGCGCTGATGCGTTGTGTCTCAGCCCCGCTGACTTTGCGACCGTGTTAGCTACCGTTTAGAATCCGGCTAGTTGCTGACTCGGCGGGAGCGATGGATGGACTTTATGCCCCTATCTGGAATGCAGCTCCCTGCCGTCAGCAATTCGATCAGAACATAGGCAGTGAATTAATAAACGCCACCGCACACGTCTTGCAACACCCCATAAAACTTACTGTCGGGGTCAGCGGATTCCATCACGCGCTGAGTTGTTTGACTACCGATGGTGGCATCGCTGCTGTCAAGCATCTGAATCTGCTCGATCGCGTAGCCCATGCTGGAACAGTTGCCGACGTAATCGAACACGGCAGCAGCGGTACCGTTGCTGCTAACGGGCGATCGCCGCGCCAACAGCGTAAACTCAACGCTGTCGTTTTGGCGCACAATACCAGGTTTTAGCCACCACTGCTGGGCCACTTCTTGCCCCGCGCTGTTCTCAAAAGCATCGTCGTACAGATAGATCCAGTTGGCGTAAGCATCGCTGCTTTGAGCAATTTCGACGCTCTGAGCAAGTTCGACACTCTGAGCAATTTCGACCGTAGCCGGTTCCGTTGTCACCAGAGGAACCGCCAGTAAAGTTGCAAATAAGGGTAAAAAAGACATGACAGACTCGCTGGATAAAAGGTCAACAAAATTTTGATGGGGGCAGGCTCAACAACAGCCCACAGGCTTTAGCAAACAGACATTGACAAAATGTGGCAGCTGTTTTTATCAACTATGCCTAAGGTAAATCGTTAACCCGATTTTGCCCTGAGGGTTTCACACACTTTTACAGCTGGCACACTCAATTGGCATAGTCTATGCAGGCACCCAGACCTCATCTCAATTTTCTCGTAAAATTGAGCGTTTGATTGCAGTTCAAAACCTTATCGACTCAGGTTTTCGGCTACTTTGGATGGTTTTTGCGCCACTTAAGCCTAAGGTGATCGGGGCGATTCGTCAGAGCTTTACCCAGACTGCGTTGGCCTGATAATTAACGTGCCCTGGCTGCGTCAGCTTTGCCACCCTGTCTGGGTGGCGGCTTCGCGAACTTTGTTTAGCCCAGTCAAATTCTTTCGGTGGATAGGCCCAGCCGCCGGGAATTTTTGGTATTTTCGATCGCATTGATTTGTTTGGTGAAACGTGGTTCCTCTGAGAGACGATAACCCAGTCACAATTACGCCCTATGTTACCTACGGGCTAATTGCCCTCAATGTTCTAGTTTTTCTCTATGAGCTAACGCTATCGCCGATTGAGTTGACAACTTTTTTTAAGATGTGGGCGGTCGTCCCCGAACAGCTCACCACCAGCTTTCATGCCAACAGCCTCAACATTTTTAAGATTCACGAGTGGTTTACCCTGATCTCCGCGCAGTTTTTGCACGCGGGCTTTTTACACCTGGGTGGCAACATGCTGTATCTGTGGATCTTTGGCAACAACGTCGAAGAAGAACTCGGTCATCTGCGCTTTGTGCTGTTTTATTTAGTGTGCGGCACCCTCGCCACCATTACTCAGTGGTACTTTGGCATGTTTTCAGAGGTGTCCTCTCTCGGAGCCAGTGGCGCGATCGCAGGCGTCATGGGGGCCTATATTTTTCGGTTTCCTAATGTTCGCATTTTGACGATCGTGCCTCTCGGGTTTCTCTTCCTACCCCTGCGAGTTCCGGCTGTATTTTATCTGGGCATATGGTTTCTGCAGCAGGCTGCCTACGGGGTGATGAGCCTGAGCATTCCCGCCAATATTGGGATGGCAGCAGGGGGTATTGCTTATTGGGCTCATGCAGGTGGTTTTGTCTTTGGCGCTTTGGTTGGGCCTCTCTTGGGCCTATTCGACAGTGTCGAAGAAGAAGTTATCTCACCGTAAAGGATGCGCTTGAAAATCGATTACCGTCACAGCATGAGAATGAGTTAGGAGCTTGGCATCTTTCTCTGTCATCTAAACCCGCCTGAGCCAACGCTAGACGAGCAACTCTAGTCAACGCTCCAATATACCGCTCGAAAGCTGACTGAGGATATTATTTTCGCTAGACCTCTGCTGAGACGCCCCCTTTGCTTCCTCGGCGTTGCCCAAATTGCCTGGAGAGTCGGAGCATTGAGAATTAGGATCAAACTGTGCCGAGTAATTGAAATAACGTTTGGAGAAATCAACTGGTGTTGAGGAAATTATCTTTAATTATGGTGGCGGTGGCCTGCATGATTGGCCTGACTGCACTGCTGGCCAAGGCCAACATCGTCGCTGAATCCGTTGTCTACGAGATTGAAGGACAGCCCTACGAAGGGTATTTTGCTAGCAATGAAGGGTTTGGCGATGAGCAGCCTATTGTCATACTCATTCATGACTGGAACGGCATTGGCGATTATGAACAACGTCGCGTACAGATGCTGGCAGAGCGAGGTTATGCGGCTTTTGCGATCGATCTCTATGGTCAAGGCGTCCGCCCTGCCAATCCTGAGGAGTCGCGCGCCGAAAGTAGCAAGCTCTATGCCGATCGCGCCACGATGCGACAGCGACTATCGGCCGGATTGGCTCAGGCCCAAACCATGGGTGGGGTCGATCCAGAGCACGTGGTGGCGATGGGTTATTGCTTTGGTGGAGCCGCCACCCTCGAAATGGCGCGTGCTGGGACAGACATCGACGGGTTTGTCAGCTTTCACGGCGGCTTAATCACTCCCGAAGATCAAGACTACAGTGCTACCACCGCCCCTCTTTTGATCCTCCACGGCGGCAATGATCCGGTAGCTCCGATGGCCGACGTCGCTATGCTGGCAGATGAACTGAATGCGGCTGAAGTAGATTACGATATGGAAATCTACGGTGGCGTGCTCCATTCCTTTACCGTGTGGGGCGCTGAAGGTGACACCTCTCGCTATGATCCCAAAGCCGACACTCAGTCTTGGGATGCACTTCTAGACTTTCTTGATCGACAGTTGCGCTGATTGCGCAATCGCTGGCCAAGTCGAGCAATCAGCTTCAATCATGTCTATTTAGATAAGCCCACATTGAAAAGGAGAGGCTCGAAATTTCGAGCCTCTCCTTTTCAATGTGGGTAACTTTCAACTCTAAAGGCCAGGCACAGGGACAAAACTGGAGCACTACAAGCCAAAAGCTAAGCCTCGTAAAAATTTGACATATTGAAGGATGAGGCGATGACCTAGGAATTATTGCACTCATAACATCGACCGCCTTAAACGAGCCTAACCAAACTCAAGCAACGCTGCGGCCTCATTTGACATGGCATGGAGCCCGTTTAAAGTTCCTCGCCTGGTTCTTGGTCGCGTTGTTTTTAGTGGAAGTAGTGAACCAATTACTGAGCAGTGGCAGCACTCTAAAAGCTGGCCCCAGTTGGGATGCATTAATTGTTCTTATCCATACAGCACTTTATTTATTGGCGCATCCCTAACGGCATGGGCGTTGAGATGCGGCCTTGCCAAAGACCACTCATGCATCCGTACAAGCCAGACCTTAGAAAACATGCTTTAGATGCACAAAACCTCGATCAGCTCACATTTACCTGGGAGCCATCGATCAAACTTAGCAAGAAAACCAAGCCCCTCAGAGTTCTCGGGTAACGATCTCCCCTTTCCCTCTTCCTTTCCCCCTGGGTCTTTCGAGCGAACCGGCTCAAAT
>CALCCA010000153.1 GCA_937899725.1 uncultured Halomicronema sp. | reverse complement strand
TGGGACTCTTCACCCTAACGAATGAGGAAATCGAGCAGTTTGAAATCAATGGTCAAGGGGGCGATGACTCCTTCACCGTGGGCGATCTGACTGGCAGCACAGTAGAATCAGTCGTGTTTTCCGGGGGAGACGGCAACGATTTCCTCAATGCCAGCGGCACCGCCACGCCGATTGTGGCGGACGGTGGCGATGGCGATGACATTCTCATTGGCGGCGCTGGCGATGATATCCTCATCGGCGGCGGGGGTGCCGACTTGCTGATTGGGGGCGGGGGTAACAACATCCTCATTGGCGGGGATGGGGCCGACTTCTTTGGCTTTGACGTCGATCTCGCTCCGGGAGCACAAGGCACTAACTCAATTCAAAACTTTGGTGCCGAAGACAGCATCTTACTGGACATGAGTCTCTTCGCAGCTTTGACCAACATGGGTGATGGCACCCTGGCCGCTGACGAATTTGCGGTGGTTAACAGTGCCGAAGAGGCGGCGCTGAGCACAGCCAAAATCATCTACGGCGCGACTACTGGGGCACTGTACTACAACCCCAATGGTAGTGAAGAGGGCTTTGGCAATGGTGCTCAGATTGCCACCATTGAAGGTGCACCCACGCTCGATGCCGAGAGCTTTACCCTACAAGCCTAAGTGGCTGAAACGGTTCCAGATCTCTGGTTTCTTAGTCACAGCCTTGAGGTGAGCGATATTTCGACAGAAACCGGGGATCTAAGCATCTTTTTTGCATTGTGATTTTTTTGCATTGTGATTAAGACACATAGCACTGATAACGTTGAATCCGATCGCCCCTTGATTCCTAAATCTTGAGGCGATCGGATTCAACATTATTGATCAGGATTCGCGATGCAAAGCTGCCCTGCGGCAGGATGACTGGGGTTTCCGGTTCATAGATGCAGGGGCAGGGTGGGTAGCCCAAGGGGGATGAACGGCAGTGAGACTGTAGCGTTGGCCCGGTTCGGACAACCGGGCTTCACCCAACTGGGTGAGGTGATATCACCTAGCCGTAGGTGTCACGTAATAACTATTCACTGGCATTCTATGAAACGTGATGGGCTAGCAGCACGGTTTTGCCCTCGGAAAAGCTTTCAAATTAGGGGACTCAGACATCAATCAAAATGTACCATCCCAGACTCTACGGCAGTTTTTATGACATGGGCTTCAAGTACGGCAGCCTACTATTCCAGAAAAATATTCAATTTCCTGCCATCCCGGAAGAAAACATTGAGTTTGGGACTCAATGCTATCAAGAAGTTCAAAAGTTCTATCCTGATTTGATTCCAGAATTTCAGGGGTTTGCCAAAGGCTGGCAAGTAGACGAAGCCCGTTTGGGCGCTTTTGTCTCTGGCTTAGGCGTGTTTGATACTACGGGCAAATGTAGCGTATTCGCCTATCGAAATCAGGATTCCGTGATTTTTGGTCGTAATTATGACATGCTCTTTGAGTTCAAAAAGCTGACCGAAAGCTGCCTGATCGCACCCGCCCAAAAGTTTGCCTACATCAGCCAGTCCGATGTCTTTATTGGCCGGTGCGATGGCATTAATGAACGAGGACTGGCGATCGCCCTATCGTTCGTCAATGGCACCATGATTCAACCAGGCGTCACGTTTCACCTTGTGATTAGAAAGGTGCTAGAGACGTGTAAAACCGTTGATGAGGCGATCGCAGTTATTCAAAATGCCAAAGTAGCCTCCGCCAATAATTTCTTAATTGCCGACGCAACGGGCAATATCGCCGTGGTAGAAACGGCACCGCAAAGCAGCACTGTTAGGTATCCCCCCGCTAGCGAGCACTTCATCTGCATCACCAATCAGTTTGAGACGGCAACAATGGCACCTTTTGATCAAGGAGGTATTGCCTGGTGCAAGCCCCAAGAGCGCTACCGAAGACTGTATGACTGTCTGGAATCAACCTCGCAGATGGATTTAAGCAAAGCTAAAACTATTTTGTCTGATAGTTCAATTTGTTTGGATTTGAAGTCGGAAAAATTTGGCACGATTTGGTCAGTAGTTGCCAACCTGAATGAATTAAACATCGAAAGAGCTGAGGGCAAACCCAAAGTAAAAAACTATCAGCCTGAGCCTCGCCTGGCTTGGTGGCTCAAGAAAAGAGCATCGGCGAAAACCAACAAAGCAACGCTCGTCTGACTATCTCTGACTATTCTTTCTATTTTGCCATCATGGTTCAATTCATTTCCAGATTAAATACTCTTAATCCCGTCTTGCTTGTGCCGGTGATTTTGATTGGATTGGTGGGCGTTTTGTTGCTGTCGCGCCGCCGCTTTAATCAAGAGGCCAACGTAATCAAGCAGGAGTTGCAATGGTTTCAGCTGAACTTAATATTGCTGTCAGTCTTTATCGTTACTGCCGGTACCACCGTTTTTTTCTTGAACAGAAATCTTGACACGTTTGGCTATCCCGCCACCGTTGACGATATTCAAACCCCGGCACAAATGTTGGAGTATTTGCAGCAATATAATCGCGCGATTGCCACTAATACCTACGCTTTAATTTGGTTTCTCTATGCCTTTGTCCTTTGGTTTTTGACGTCGCTCTATGCCTTTGCTCAAGTCATCGCCACCGGCCTCTGGCGTCGCTCCATAAAATAGCCTCTGCCCTGTCCATTCTCCCTGATCGGACTGCCAACACAATTGGGGCAACGCTGGGGAGCAGAGGGGCAAGGGGGGCAGATTTATCGTCTTGTTTCAGAGAATCAGTGTCAGAACTTCCTTATCATCTTCCAATAAAAATAAATGACGATCTTCAAATATCTAGCGATGGTGCTTGCTGCCACTTTGGTAGAGGTGATTGTACCGCCCATCGCGATCGCGGCCATTCCCCCCAATCAACCATCTAAAGACCCATCGGTGAACGCGATCGCCCAACAAAAGCCGACCCGACTAACCACCCTGTCTGAGCAATTCATCATGTCTCCTGCTGCCAGCACCCCGGTTGCCACGAATGCTTCCTTGACTGCCGAGATGGCGGCCTATTTGCAAGCTCACTACGAGACTGGCCGATTCATGGGCACCGCGATCGTCATGCAGAATGGCGAAACGGTATTTGCCCAGAGCTACGGCATGGCCAGCCTGGAACATCAGGTGCCGAATACGTCCCAGACGAAATTCCGCATTGGCTCCATCACGAAACAATTCACCGCCGCCGCCATTCTGCAACTGCAGGATCGAGGGCAGTTAGACGTGCAGGCGCCCATTTCTACCTATTTGCCCGACTATCCCCAAGGCGATCGCCTCACGATTCACCACCTGCTCACCCATACCGCTGGCATCCCTAACTTGACCAGCTTTCCTGACTATCTGGAATGGATGCAGCAGCCCACCACCCTCGCGGAGTTGATGGTCCGCTTTCAAGACTTGCCGCTGGAGTTTGAGCCGGGGGAGCAGCATCGCTACAGCAATTCGGGCTATGTGCTGCTGACGCAAATCATCGAAACCGTCTCAGGTCAAACCTATGCCGACTATTTGCAGACGCAGTTACTACAGCCACTGGGATTGGAAAACACCGGCTATGAACAGCCACTGGCCGTGATTAACCATTTGGCGCACGGCTACCAGTTCACCGGCGAAGACTATCAACAGGCGGCATACATCAATATGGTGGTGCCCGCTGGGGCAGGGGCGCTGTATTCCACCGTGGATGATTTGGTGCGTTGGCATCAGTTTTTGGTAAATGCAGATAATCGTTCATCCGGCATCCTCAGTGATGCCGCCATTGCCGCGATGCAGCACCCGCATGTGGCTTTAGATGCCGCCACTCCCGACGCGTCCTATGGCTATGGCCTCATGCTAGGCAAGCAAGGCTTTATTGCCCACGGCGGCGGGATCAACGGCTTTGTTAGCTACCTGGGCAGCCTGCCTGATCAAGGCCTCACCATTGCCGTACTCAGCAATGTCGAAAACGCCAATCCCCCCATTATGGCCGAGGGGCTGCTCGCTATCCTCCAGGGTCAGCCCGCCTCACTGCCAGCAAACGAAGAGGCCGTGACCCTGCCCCCTGAAGTCTTAGAGCGCTACGTTGGCACCTACCAGGTAACCCCCGAATTTCAGGTCATCACAACCGTTGAGTCGGGGCAACTCTACCTGCAAGGCACCGGACAGCCGAAAATTCCACTGTATGCCGCATCGGAGAGCGAATTTTTTGCCCGCGTCCTAGAGTTTCGAATTGTCTTCAACACTGCTCCTGATGACACCGTGGAAAGCGCCACGCTGTTCCAAAATGGGCAAGAATTACCTGCGCCTAAAGTTGACTAAGGCAGAAACTGAAGGCGTGATTTCAAAAAATGTAAGGCGATTTGACCATGCTTACAGCCACCATGGCACTTGGCTCCTGCTAACGCAGTGGAATCTGAATCAGAAATTCTGTCCCCTGACCAGACTGTGAGCAGCACTCTAGTTTGCCACCATGTTTTTCAACAATAATTTGATGACTAATCGACAACCCCATGCCAGTACCTTTCCCAATCGGTTTAGTCGTGAAGAAAGGTTGGAAAATTTGTTGTCTGACTGCTTCAGGCATGCCTAAACCATTGTCGGCAATGGCGATTTGAATCCACTGATTATCTAAAACAGAGGTACGAATCGTCAGCTGACTAGGATTTGCTTTGATTTCTGCTGGTGTCCGTCGGGTATTCCATTCATCTAAAGCATCGATAGCATTTGCCAGAATATTCATGAATACCTGGTTGAGGGGGCCAGGATAGCATTCAACCAGCGGTAATTCACCATAATCTTTGATTACCTTGATCTCAGGATATTCGGGACTTGCCTTCAAACGGTGCTGCAGAATCATTAAGGTACTACTGATACCCTCATGGATATCTACCGGCTTGAATTCAGATTGATCGACGCGAGAAAAATTACGCAGCGACAACACGATTTGACAAATACGATCAGTTCCTAGCTGCATGGAATCGATAATTTTGGCCAAATCTTCTTGTAGAAATTCCAAGTCGATCTCTTCAGCTGCTGCTTGAATATCTGCCACCGGCTCAGAATAGTGAGTCTGATAGAGTTCTACGAAATCCAAGACATCTTGAACATAATTTTTGACGTGGGATAAGTTGCCATGAATGAAGTTGATGGGATTGTTGATTTCATGGGCGACGCCAGCGACTAATTGCCCCAGACTGGACATTTTTTCGCTCTGCACCAGTTGCACCTGCATTTGGTGCAAATCATCTAAAGATTGAGACAGTGCTTGGGTTCGATGAGCGACCTGGTCTTCTAATGTTTGCGTGAGACGTGACAGTTTAATGTGAGTTTTTACACGGGCAATGACTTCTTCTTTTTGAAAAGGCTTGGTAATGTAATCAACTGCCCCCAATTCAAAGCCGCGTACTTTATATTCTGCCTCTGATAGGGCGGTAATAAATAAGACTGGAATATCTTGGGTTTCTGGATTGGCTTTGAGGCGACGACAGGTTTCAAACCCATCAATTCCTGGCATCATGACATCCAGCAAAATCAAATCGGGTGGGGCATATTCTACCTTTTGCAAAGCACTCAACCCATCTTGAGCAACGAGCACTTGAAAGCCAGCGTCATCCAATAGATCAAACAGGACACTCAGATTTGCGGGGGTATCATCCACCACTAAAACGTTGCCAGCCCCAGCTTCAACAGGGGGAGACGGATTTGAGTGGATGGATTCAGCAAGAGACATGGGTTTAAGAGCCCTTATATTGAGAAATGAGTGCTAGCAATTCCTGTTCACGAAATGATTGCGCGATCGCCTGAATGCGGTCCGCAAAGGGAACCAACGTACTGTCTTGTCGCAGCAGTTCCGCCTCTTTTAGAATGCCCTTCATATGGCCGCGCATCGCCAGGTCATACAGCCGCTCTATCACTGCTGGTGTCGGTGCGACCAATGGTGTTGTCGGTGTGACTTTTGGGCTGCGGCTAGCGGTCGCCTGAGCGTCGCTAGGGTCAGCGACAGTCGGGTCAGACGCATATTGCCACTCCAAGTTCAGCAGCCTTGCCAAGGTATTGCACAAGTCGGCAACGTCAATGGGCTTCGGCAAAAAGGCAGCAGCCCCGGCGGTTTCGCAATCTTGACAGGTTGCGGCAAAGACGTTCGCTGAGGACGCAATAATCGGGGTGTCTTGACAGTCAGCTTGCTGACGCAACTGCTCAATTACCGCGATCCCATCAATATCAGGCAATTTAATATCCGTAATAATCAGATCCGGACGACAGTTTTGAGCCTGTGCCAAGCCACTGTGCCCGTCCTCTGCGACGGCCAGCTGAAAGCCCAGGGGCTCAAGTAGATTCAGCAAAACAGCCCGATTTTGCTCACTGTCATCAATGACTAAAAGGGTGCGGGGGTCTCCCTGATAGCCCACGATAGACCGCTGCGCGTCGACCAGAAGGGATCGCTGCGCAATGGGCAAGGTTAGCTCAAATTCGAATGTACTCCCCTGACCCGGTTCACTGGTCACAGTGAGCGTACTGTCCATCGCCTTCAAGAGTTTTTGCGTGATCGCCAGCCCGAGTCCTGTCCCTTCCGAACGACGCTCGACATCACCCACCTGCTCAAAGGGCAAGAAAATTTTCTCCCGTTGCTCGGGGGACATGCCGACGCCCGTATCCTGAATGATGAAGCGCAGCTGGACCAGCCTGTCCCCGGAATTGCTCTCAGGGTGAGCGGCGACCCGGTCAGGATTCAGAACTGCAATGATGAGGCTCACTTGCCCCTGGTCAGTGAACTTGATGGCATTGCCCAATAGGTTCAACAGCACTTGGCGCAGACGCTTGTCATCCACCAGAACGCAGGTGGGTAGCTGAGGGGTACTGTCATAAGCAAAGGCAATGGCTTTTTGCTCAGCCTTGATGCGGCAGATTTCCACGGTGCCTTCCAACAGGGCCGATAATTGCACCTCCTTAGGATGCAGCTCGAGTTTGCCGGCTTCAATTTTTGAGATATCCAGCACATCGTTGATCAGGGCCAACAGGTGAGAACCCGACTGGTGAATCACCTCAATCCCTTTGCGATCGCGCCCTTGCACTGCTTGAGACTGACTCAAGATTTGGGCGTAGCCTAAGATGCCGTTGAGGGGAGTCCGTAACTCATGACTCATGTTGGCTAAGAACTGACTCTTGGCATGATTGGCGGCCTCAGCAGAGGCGGTGGCCTGCTCTAACTCAACCGTGCGAGCCGCTTGCTCTTCCAGAAGTTCTTTAACTCGACCGATGAGCTGGTTGAGCGACTGCGTCAGGATACCGACTTCGTTTTCGGTGGTAATGGGTGCTTGTAAATCAAAGTTGGAATCTTGTGTAACGCGCTGGGCAATATCAGTCACCGTTTGCAGTGGTCGCGCGATCGCCCGACTGGTAAGCGTTGCCAGCACCACGGCAAGCGCAATCGATAGCAGCATACTGGTCACAATAATGTTGAGGCGTAGCCGGTTAGCATTAGCCAGCGCGGCTTCAGCTTCCTGACGTGAGCGGTCACTAGTTTGCTCTAGTTGCGCCAGCGTTTCCAGCAGATTATCAAACTCAACCTGAAATTGTTTTGCCTCTTGGTTATTGAGCGCTCGAGCCAATCGCTGCGGGGAACTACTTTGTTCTGAGACCGCAATTCCCTGAGGATTAATCGTGGGCCACAACGCTCGAATAAACGTCGCGTAATTTTTGAAGGTGGTTGACGTGCCTTGGGCTAAGTCAAAAATCTCCTGATGATTTTCGATGATAGCCGCATTTTGGGGTTGTTGGAGGAAGGATTCAACGTCAGCTAGCGCATTCTCCAATAACACGAGATCGTTAGAGAACTTGCTAGTTTCATATTGAAACCAGATGGAGTCTTGAGTAACGGCAAAAAGCCTTTGGGGATGGGTTTGCAGAATCAAGACCTGACTTTTCCAGTCCTTCAGGAGTTTCTCTTCCTGGCGGACAATGGTGGCATGCACTCTGGCCTTATTTTGGGCATAGTCACCGAGCACCAGCCCAGCGCCAGTCCCTAGGATGGCGATGCCAATCGCAAAGACATAGCCTTTGCCAATTTCGTGGGCAATGCGCTTGCGGGGCATGACCCATTTTTGAATAAATCCCAAAGAACTCATAACTCAGTAAAAATTTGGGCTGGGCAGAGAACATACTCATATCAGTCGATCTTGGCAGTTCTTGAGAAGACTGACATTTTCTAAGGACACCGTTGGCCACTGTGCTGCTCCCCTCCCATAAGACTCAACATGACTCAGCCGGTTATTGGATCACCGCTGCTTGACCAATGGCTTGATACACAGCGCGCAGCTCATCGTACTGATTATCAGCGGCAGAGATAAAAGTTGATTGCTGATATTTTCCATTCGCTGGAGTCGAGGCGATCGCCTCTAACAATTTTGTCTGGTTATCGACCATGCGCTTTTGCAGATCTTGAATAAATGACCGATCCAACGTACTTCTGGCAACAAAGATATCGTTGGGCAGACTGGCACCCTCGACGATGATCCGCACCTGATCAGTTGCCCCCGCTGCTTCTACAAACCGCGCATAGCGCGAGTTAGAAGCAGTCCAGGCGTCAACTTCTTCCGCCAAGAGCGCATTTAGTCCATCATTGTCGAGCATTTTGGTTTGAAAATCTTCAACCTTGAGCCCAGCATCTAACAGCAGCTTCGTGGGCCAGATATGGCCAGCCGTTGATCCCTCAGTCCGCATGGCGATCGCTTTACCCTTGAGGTCAGTCAAGGATTGGATCTCGCTATCTGCTCTGACAGCAATAACGGAATAGTAGTCAGGGCGGGTGACCTCAATGACGGGTTCTGCCTCTGCTCGGGCTCGCAAAATTAAATACTCTGAAGGGCCAGCAAATACCAGGTCAACTTCGCCAGACAACAAGGCTGGACCAGCCGCGACATAATTCTCGACGGGAAAAAACTCAACGGGCAACTCTATAGCTTCTTCCAGTACCTGTCGGAAGGGGCCATAATCGGCTTCCAGGGTTGCCAATCCTTGCACGTCAGTAACTGCCAATCGTAGTTTTTCAGGACGCTTGACTGACCGATTTCCCTCTGCCGCATCGGTCAATTGAGAGTTTGAGCAACCCACCGCAAATAGCAGAGAATACGTTAAAAAATGACGTCGCTTCATCATAAATCTCTCTTCCAACAAGTCCTTCAACAGAGCCACTGATGATGTTGTCGTTCCTCGAGTGGCCGATTGACCCCAAAAATCATGGCAAAGTACTTGCCCAATAGAGTACTTGCCCAATAATTGTTAGCTATTGAATGAAATCGCCTTGGCCAATCGCTGTGTAAACTTCGCGAATTAAATCGTAAACAGCGTCATCGGCCGCAACCAAGCTAGAGCCCTGGAATCGGAATCCCAGGCTTTCAACGGCAGCAATCGCGGCCATGAAATCCTGTTGGTTGGCCAACATACGCGCCTGAATATCGGCTCGCCTAGCGGCTTCAAAATGACTCCCTAGAATGAAAATATCGCCGGGCAACTGCTGTCCCTGAATAAGCACTGGGTAGTCACTTTCAGAGGCTCCAGCTTCTGCTAAAGCGTTTTGATAGCGATAGGGGGCTCGGGTCATCGCATCGGCCGCCCCAGTTTCCAAGGGTTTGAGACTATATTCACCCGACGTGATCAGCGTGACATCTGTTTGGGGATCTAAGCCCGCATCCAACAAGAGCTTGACGGCTCCCAGATGACTGACAGTAGACCCGTCTTTGCGGACATCAATGGTTTTTCCTTTCAATTCAGCGATGGATTTGATGCCGCTATCGGCTCTCACCCACAACACGGTGTAGTATTCAGGGCGAGGTATCTCCACAATTGGTACCGCATTCGTTCGCGCTTTGATCACCACATATTCCGATGGCCCCGCCCAGACCAAATCAACAGCATTCGATTGCAGCGCGGCTGCGGCCGCAAAATAATCCTCAACGGGAAAAAACTCGACGGGTAAATCTAAAGCTTTTTCTAAAGCCGCCCGAAAGGGTTCATAATCCCGTTCTAGATCTTCCAATCCCTTGGCATCTGTGACGGCAAATCGTAGTTTTGATAAGGGCTGCAGCTGAGAACTATCATCTTGGGGATTAGTCCCACTATTGGTTGCTGTAGTACAGCCTGCAGCTAAAAGAAATGAATATAAAAGGAAATGACGTCGCTTCATTTTATTGCTTCTGAAAGACTGTAAAAAGTAACTGACTGGTAGGAAGAAGAATTCTACTTACGCAGTCTGGGTTGCCCAAAACATCGTTAAGATTAGGGGACTCTCACTGGTTCTTTAAGACCTGAAAGTAGCGTTCCCATAACAAGGTGCTACGCAACGGAATGGTCAACTTAACTTTTGTACTCTCCCCTGCGGCTACTAATCATGAACTGGTGCTCTGCCAGGCGATCGCTCACCCGGTTGTAAGAGCGCTCGACCTCATGCCGTTAGCAGTGGGTGGCGTAGCTGCTGTCGGTATGGGCATCGGTGAAATGAACAGCCTGACCCGAAACGGGCCGACACCATCTGTTCGAAAGCTGTTCGCATCACTAACTGCCAAATATTAACCAGCGCTAAACATTTCGACGATTGGCCTCAAACTTCATGGCTGCGGCTCAGCCAATTGACCGATCATTCCCTAAAGAGCCGACATTTGGCCCGCCAAAGCTGGAACGGCAAACGAATTTCTGCGTAGATAGCGCAATCGATCTCGTTTATTCAGAGGTTGATTGCGCAGCAATTCACCCGAGACTCAACGTCTTTTCAAAACAGTTTCTGTTTCTGCCTGACACAGGCAGAAACAGAAAAGACCTCTTGCACGAATAAAATAAGGCCCCCTTCCGTCCCCAAAAATTGGGGGAAACTGTTCCTCCCGATGCTGCCTTGCTCTAGATAGGGCTTGCTGAAAAAGTCATGCCGCCAAGAGAGCGTTAATATTGGCAGCACT
>CALCCA010000152.1 GCA_937899725.1 uncultured Halomicronema sp. | reverse complement strand
TGGGACTTCATCACGAATGCTGTATTAAGGGCATCCTCAAATTGAATTGGTATAACCACATCTGATTCCAATTTAGGATCTTGCATCTTCAGACTCCTCGTACTGCGTTCCTTGATCTGAAAAAATTTTACTAGAGCCCTTTTGAAAACTTTTCAATCCATCCAAGAAATCACCTATTTCACCCAAAGAGTAACCTAGTGGCTTTGCTAAACCTAAGACTAAAAACAATAAGCCTGCCAAAGGTATAATTTGGACAAGATAAACACCAACACCAATTGAAATTGTGATTGCTGCAATATTCTGCCAGCGTTGAATGAGTTCTTTTTGTTCAGCCTGTTTGAGTTGAATTTCCGCTGACTTTTATGCGTAATTCAACTGCCTAGTCTCTATATCTAATTCTTGAAGTCGCTTTCTTAATACAAGAAGCTTTTCATGTTCATCTATAGACTTAGCCTCTACAAAGCGCCCACTTATAACTTCTTTGTAGATCTCAATATCAGATATAGCTTCGCGTTGGGTGAGTGATCCACTTAAAGCCTGACTTCGCAATAGTGTAATCTTGTTTTGCTGCTCTAAATCTTTATCTTCCATCCTCCACCCCAGAAAATGCTCAGGCCATAATGGGCTTCAGTCTATATCATATAGCGTGAGGCTGCTAAGAGCCTAAAACGTTTGTACATCAGGGTTTTGCAACAATCTGAGCTACTTAATGATTTTTGGAGGACGTCTACGTAGGGAAGAGGCATTGTGAGTTCCTTGGAATGGAGGGGCAGCAGCCCGAAGGAACTCTCCGGGCTGTGGGAAAGGGATCTAGAAGTCGTCGTAACCAAAGGTGGATTCTTCTGCTGGGCTCTGGGTGGGAGAGCTGATCGCGCTCTTGCCAAAGTCAGCCCAGGTCTCGAAGTATTTCAAAATGCGCTTTTTGAGCGCAGCGTCGTAGCCCACGAAGTAGGACTTCCAATTCTCAGCAACGGGCTGACCGTAGATCGACACCGAGCAGACCCAAGATTTCTTCTCCTTGCCTTTAAGCTCCGGCTGCACCCGCACCGCTAGCACCGAGAGCGCCATGAACCGATCACCCCGTGGCTTCTTCGCTCCAGTCGCCGCCCCGTAAGCTTTGCTCATGTCGCTGTGGAAGTTACGCACCGTTTCACCGAAGCTGCCGCAGAAGGAACCTTTGGTGGTCAGCATCAAAGGCGATTCGTACATTAGCTGCTTGTCCTTGGTGATGAGGTAGACCCGATAGCGCTGCTTTAGGATATGGATGGTGCGATGGCCCGCGGGGCCGGTCTCCAACCATCGTAGGTGGACTTCTGATAGTCGCTGATAAACTCGCCACTGTCGCGGTGACACATCATCAGCTTGGACTTACCCAGAATCAGCAGCCGCACCAGCAAAGAGCGATCGCCTTCAGCGCGATCGCCGAGCCAAGGCTTTTTGAATTACTTCGGCATCCGCTCCATAAACAACGAAATTATTATTGCCAGTCACATTCTTGTTACTAGTGATGGATCTGTGAGTTTTCGACGTTACCACCAGATGAGAACGCGCCTTTGCCAAGAAGCCAGAACTAATTGACCATCTTAGATAGCCGATGCGATCGCTTGCACACCAGCATCATCGCGATTTCCAGCTAACAGACGTTGAATAATGGATTGCAAATCATCTGGCATCTTTGCAAGTCAAGGATTATTTTTCCAAGTTTTAGCCCGCTAGCAGCTCACATTGCCCATGAATGCGATGGTCATGCGACTTGTCGCAGGCGATCGCACCACTGCTGAGCCAGCCTAGCAATTTCCTGGCGCTTGCTCTCACTAGCCCAAGTCTCTGACCAACTCAACTTCCATCGGCTCAGCAATCGTTGCAGATCTACCAACTCAGTTGCGAAGGTGACGTCCGTTTCCAAATCAATGCTTGGAACAGCCCATTCAATAAAAAACTGACTTTCTCTGACCAGATGCTGCGCCACTGACTCATCTGTGCCGCTCTTCGCCAAAAGCTGAATCCGCGTCAAATTTAAGGCCAAACTGTCTAGCTGAGTCGCCCGATTCGCCTGAAGATACTGTGTTTTAAGAATGTCCCAGTTTATTGCCATTCAACGTCACCCAAAAGAGACTGTACGATTTGGCTGATGTCTTCCCGTAGAGCAGGGGCTTGAATTTCCATTGACCGATTGTTCGCGCTAGGACGAATGTTGATGAGCGATTCGTATCCCACTGTCTGCCTGAGTGGATACCAGTCAGCGCCCCAAACATTAGCCTGCTCGCTGCCATCATCCAACAAAACTAGCTCGCAATCCGCATGAAGTTCTCCGCCTCCAGCGAGAATTTGGCGCTCGATATCTACCGCCAGTTTAATGTAGATTCCCAGAGCCTCCAGCATTTGACCCATTTGTTCAGGTTCCGCACGGCTGCGGATGATATGAATCATGGCAGTTTATTGGGCTGAATGAATGCAAACATACTATGCCGTACTCAGGACGAGTGCTGCTCCTTTTCACATCCTCAACTGCTTGCCCCGAACTGCTAATCCCCACACGCTGATTTTGAGAAACCACCAGCCAGCCCAACTTCGACATAGCAGCGATCGCTAGTGTCAGTCATCACCCTGAAGCACATCGCCCCAAAATAGCTGGGCAAATTCTGCAGCCGCTTCCGGTTCCAGCGTCTTTAAGGCTTTGGCGATATCCCGCAGCGTTTCAGCGTTCGGGTCACGGGTTTCATGCACCCATCGATAAACCGTTGTCCTCTCAACCCCCAACTCCTTCGCGAGTCGATACTGAGAGATGTCGTATTTTTCTAAAACTTGCTTGAGCGAGACACCGGCTTTTCCCATACATTCATCGTCTCAGAGCATTAGAGGCAAATAAAGGTGTCCGTTCGGTTGACATCCATCTGGCAAGTCACTAGGCTTGAGACGTTGGTCTCATCGTGCAGAGCATCTGAGGAACTGCCAGATTTTTCTAGGGCACAGTAGAGAGTCAATATGGCACAAACAACCGGGACTGTATTAGCGCATAAAGTTTTAGAGCTCTTTGTTCAAGAGTTTGGGTTGACTAATGTAGTGGGCTTAGTGGCCTCAGTCGCTTCTATCACGGCTGACCGAGTTGAAGCAACCGACGATCCAGAAGAAAGTGATACTGCCAGAGAATGGCGACAAGATTCTCAAACGATTCGCGCCATCATGTTGAGGCTCAAGCACTAAGACCACTCAAGCGCTTTGAGGACATAAGCCAGTCATCAAACCCAGGATTTGGCTTTAAGGACTAGATCGGGAGCACGTCATCCGCTGGGGGATGAAAAATAATCAAGTTGCTGGTTGAGAT
>CALCCA010000151.1 GCA_937899725.1 uncultured Halomicronema sp. | reverse complement strand
TCAGGGGAAATGGTGGGTTAAATCGACCCCTCTCTTATTTCCGATAAAGTCTAGTATCATCGGCATGAAACAGCCGTGAATCGCTGGGGCTGCCGGGCAAAAAACAATTATCATCAAAACAATTTAATACCGCTGGCGTTTTCATAGAGGCATTCAGTTGAAAAATTGATGATTGATTGCGAATTTCTCTCATTAACTATGGGAGGGTTAGAGAGCTGGTCATTGCCGCTTCAGCATCAGCCCTGGGTCGAGCGTGGTGGGGCGGAAGTCGTGTCTAAAGTGTCACTTACTCAGCCAGGGTCTCTTCCTGCCGATCCTGCACAGCGCTGAGATTTTCCTGAGCAGCGGTAAAATCCGGCTCAATCTCTAGCGCCTGCTCATAGGCGGCGATCGCGGCCTCATACTGCGCTAAACTTGCCAGTGCCGTGCCCAGGTTATTGTAGGCTGCGGCATAATCGGGCTTCAGCTCTACCGCCCTTTGGTAGGCGGCAACGGCCTCTTCTCCATCTAGCAAGTTGCCTAAATTGTTGTACACTTCCGCCACTGCCGGGTCGAGTTCGAGCGCTTGTTGATAGGCCGCTAACTCAACTAAAACGACCCCCAGATTGTTGTAAATGGTGGCGCTATCGGGGTCGAGGGCAATGGCCTGTTGGTAGGCGGCTGCCGCCCCGTCCAAGTCACCCAGATAGTAAAGCGTCGCGCCCAAGTTGTTGTGCGCATCAGGATTGTCGGGTTGGAGTTCGATTAACTGTTGCCATGCGGCGGCGGCAGCCTCATACTCACCGGCTGCATAGGCTTCCAGCCCAGTTTGGATCACCTCTTGGGCCGACTGAGCCGCCACCGGTAGCGAGGGCAGCGCCGCCATCCCCAGGGCCAAGAGAGAGGCCCAGCCAAAAGATTCCAGTGTTTTCATCGGTTGCCCAGCTCCGCAACAAGACTTTGGTGAATCTTAACGTTAGTTGCAAGTCTTTCTCAATTAAATGATTCATCTTCGCCGTATGGCATCACCGTTGGCGGGGCGGCATCAGGCCCCTGAGCTGACGTTTGCGACGGTGGGGGCGCATCAGTTCTGCCGGCATGTACCCAGCCCGGTATCGCCAGGATGGGTGGTGGCAGAGGCCGGGTTCTCAAGGGTCGGGCAGTGTCGATTCCACGGTGCGTAGGGGGCGGTAGAGGTGGCCGCCGAGACCGATGAGAATCATGGCGATCAAAGTCCAAGGCTTTAGGGACCAGCCAGACCCTGCACCGTACACCCTGTCCCCTTTAACCCTCTCGCACTAAAGCTTCGCCCCCACCGACTCAAACTGACTGACTTGATATTGCTGCTTGGGGGCCAGTTTGACCGGTTCGTTGACCTTGGCGGCAGAGTTGCGGGCTGTAATAACTTCGCCATTTTTCTCAACGCGCGCCTGATAACGGCCCTGGCCTTGGGGCGAGTCATACGTCAGCTCTACATCGACCCAGTCCGCCTTACTGGTCCAGCGCTCTAGCCACAATTGAAGCAGTTTGATCGGCACCCAACGCAGCAGCGGATAGAGCCAGCGCTGGCGACCCGTCAACCCTTTGCGGCGAGTGTGAGCGGTTCGAGGATAGGTAAACCAATCCCACCCGGTTTGCAGCCAGGCTTCGCGTTCGGCGATCTGCTCAAATTTACTCAGGCCCGTCCAGCCGCGATAAAACTGCCCCATTTGCCGGGGGTCGCCATCGCGGTGAATCAGTTGCGGCAGCACGTCCATTGCTAAATGTCCCCAGAGCTGGCCGGTGGGCAAGTCAATCAGGGTCGGCGCAAACTGGTGCCCGCCAAAGTGGGTGCTTTGCCAAACCCGCAGCGACTGCTCCGGCTGACCATAGGTTTGGCGCAGATGCCGATAAACCGGGGTGCCATAGCGCCCGCAGGCCAAATCGACTTGAGTATGGGTGCAGACCAACATCTCCCGCTGGTCTGAGGTCTCTCGCTGATAAGCGGCGAAGGAGGACAGATCAACGCGCTGACCCAGCAGACCGTGGAGCAAAGCCATCACGAGCGGGGCTGCGGTCTGATCAGGCAAGACATATTCTTGCTTGGTGTAAGTGGCGAACTGAGCCGCCGGACGCTGGTAATAGAGGACTCGGGTGTGCCCCGGCTCTGAGTAATCGGGGTCGGGGGCGATCGCTAACGGCCTGACCATCACGCCCCGCTTAAGCACCAGCTGTTTAATCAGGGGAATGATTTGCTGGATGAGAGGATTCTCAGTAAACATCGTGGTGGGCCAGGGCTGAGGCAGTTCCACCAAGAGCCAGTAATCGACCTGCGGGGCCGAACCAATGGGGTCTTCTCCCCGCGCTTTAGAGATCTCTGAACAATACCGACAATCGCTTACCGGGGTATCTAGCATCGCCCTTTCCTGAGATTAGGTCTCAATTATGTTGACTTAGAGGTATCCTATCGCCTTATCAGAAATATCGGCAGCACCTCAATGGGTTCAAGGCAGATAATTGAACATCGCGGCAAAAACGTGACCCCACGCTAAGAGGCGCAGGCATCTACAAGAACTGACTGAGGGGAATACCCAGAGGTATTCCTGAAACCGGATCAGTGATGATGCGACGGTCTAGATCAAGAACCGGTTTGCCGAATCACTTCAGCGGGAGACCCTGGGGCCAGCCCCTGCCCCTGCTGCAGGGCTACCCAATGATGGCTATTACCTTGACTTTTCCAGGTTAAATCGAGATTATTGACACCAATTCTCACTAATCCTGGAAGTCCCTGCGTCTCCTATGAGCCTTGACCTGACAACCGATGAAATTGACGCCATTTGGACGGAAGCTGAACGGTACTGTCCGCCGGTCACGTCCAGCGATCGCCTCGAAATCCTCTATACCCAACCGCCAGCCTTAGGGCAGGGACACAAACGAGAGATGCAACTCTGCGACGGGTTGGAACTGTGCATTATTGATGTCGTACAGCACGGTTGGGTCGAGCGAGTGCCAGAAAACGAGCATCCGGTGCAGTTTTGCGCCTATCTGTCCGGTCTCATTGAAAGTGGCGATTATGCCAGTGGGGGGCCGCTGAGAATAGACGCCAGCCAAGGCTATATCGGCGGCAGCGGTATTCAACCAGGCCACTTTGTTCGGCCCCAAACATCACAGCGGCAAGTTGGGGTTGATATTCATATGACGCCGGCCTTGTTTCAGCAGTTTTTTGCCAACGGTCAGGATGAACTGCCTGCCTCGCTGCGGCCCCTAACTATGGGAAACAATTGGCAGCAGCGCTTTTCACCGCGAACGACAGACGCCATGCGGCTAGTGGTGCGGCAGATCATTCACTGCCCCTTTCAGGGCATGACTAAGCGGGCCTATCTGCAGGCCAAAGTGTTTGAGCTGATGGCGCTGCAGCTTGACGGCCTAGTGGCGTCACCGCGAAGCCTGCCAACCCAGTCACTGAAGGCGGATACCCGCGATCGCATTCACCACGCGGCGGCAATCTTGCGATCGCAGCTCGAATCGCCGCCCTGCCAAACGACCTTGGCGCAACAGGTGGGGATGAGCGATCGCACCCTGCAAAAGGGGTTTAAGGCAGTGTTTGGCGTCACGCCTTTTACCTATTTGACCCAACAGCGCATGCAGCAGGCCGAGCAGCTCTTGCGGCAGCCCGGTCAAACCGTGGCCGAAATTGCCAATATTGTCGGCTATGCCAACCCCGCTCAGTTTGCCGCAGCGTTTAAGCGGCAGTTTGGCATGACACCGAGGAAATGCTTGCAGCAAAACAGATAGTTTAAGATTGAGATAGTTTGCTCGATAGCTAAATTCTGTCGCATTCGCGGAGTGTTGTGATACAAACCACCCCAACTCAGTCGAGCCTTACCCTACCAGACCACACACAGCTACCCGAAACGGATGGGACGTTTGTGAAAAACTTTCAGGAGCATCCTCAGAGTTTGCTGCTCACAGACTCTATCCGCCCCATTTTGGATGCGCTCCACTCGGATGGCCGATATGCGATCGGGCAGGACTGTGGCATCTACTGGCGACTCACCGAACCGCCGGAGCGGGGAGCCGAGGCCCCCGACTGGTTCTATGTGCCCAACGTGCCGCCGCTGCTGGAGGGTAAACGCCGCCGCTCTTATGTTTTGTGGAAGGAAATTGTCGCGCCGCTGATTGTGATCGAATTTGTCTCAGGGAGTGGTGCTGAAGAGCGCGATCCGACCTCACCCTTTGCCGGAGATGGCGTCAAAGCCGGAAAATTTTGGGTTTATGAACAGGCCATTCGCGTGCCGTTCTATGCCATTTATGACGTTGATAGCGCCGCCGTTGACGTCTACGAACTGATAGCAAATCAATACCAGCGTTGCCCCCCCAACCAGCGGCAACACTTTCCTATTGCGTCCTTGGGTGTGGAATTAGGCATCTGGGAAGGCGCCTATATGAATCAGACGCTACCCTGGCTGCGCTGGTGGGACAGCGACGGCAATCTGCTACTAAATGGTGATGAACGGGCCGAGCAGGAAAAGCAGCGGGC
>CALCCA010000150.1 GCA_937899725.1 uncultured Halomicronema sp. | reverse complement strand
GCCGCCCCTTTCGCCTTCTGCCGCGTCTCTCGCTAAGCCGCCATCGCCACCCTTCACGCCGCAGCCGTTACCTACTCCTCCTCCACCGCTGCCAGCTCCCCCAGTCCCATTGGGGTTGTAGTCACCACCGCCGCCAAAGTCGCTAGGCGCACCCGTCCGATAGTTGCCATTGCCGCCGTAGGCTCCCGCATTATCGGCACTACTGGCAAATAGGCCACCGCCACCATAACCGTTACTATTGCCATACATCCCGCCGCCACCATCGCCACTGCCAGCGCCAGTACTACCACCCACGGCTTGGTTCTGGTCAAAGGTGACGTTATTCAGGGTGACATCGCCATCATAGATAAAGAGTCCGCCCCCCATCCCGGCCCCGCCGCCGCCGTCTTCCCCGGCATCACCGCCTTGGGCCAAGCCATTGGTAATCGTGAGGTTGTTAAGGGTCACGGTGCCCGATTTCACAAACAGGGGACGAAAGTCGCCATCCGTATCCGCGTCGGTGCTGCTGTCGCCGTCGATGGTAAAGCCGTTGCCGATGATCTCGATGTTGCTGTTTAGCAGGGTGGTCATCACGCCATCGATCTGCACGTTGGTTTGCAGGGTGATGGTGTCGTCGCTGCCGATGGGGTCGCCGCTATTCAGCGTTTCGCCATCGGTGTTGGCCTGCAAGATGGCCCAGCTCAGGGTGCCTTCGGTATCGCCGAGGCCATTGTCGATTGCTTCAGTAACGTTAAAGTTTGCCATGATTAGAAGTTGTCTTGTAAAGGGGCCTAAAGAGAAATGCACCGATGCAAAAGGGCAGCGCATCGCGGGCTGGTGAGTGAGCCGAGGGCGATCGCCGGTGCTGGCTGAGTGAGCGTCACCCGAGCCTTTGGCATTAAAGAAGTCAGAATGCTGGATGCAACCGAGCTAGAGGCACAAGTGCGGTTAGACCCTGGTGAGAATTTGTCGTTCTAACCGCATGTCGTTCTGTTATGGGTACAGCGGTCACTGCCGATTGGATTTAAATCAGGGAAATTTTCCCTGATAAACCTCATCCAGATTCAGACCTGTAGTTTTGTGCCTAACAAAACCTCACCGCCTGCGGCACCTCTCCTTGTGAAGGAGAGGTTTGGGAAAATCCCGGTTTTGCGCTTGAAGAAAAATGCCCCAGGACTCCGGTTCCTCTCCTTTCGAAGGAGAGGTTAGGTGAGGTTGATCAAATCGCAAAAACTCAAGTTTTCAACTGGGACAGGGTTTAGTTGTCCTGTCGCGATGTGTGGTGATCTAGCTTGAGGAGGCGAGGACAACGAGGAGATCATGCTGTCGCTAAACGGATCGCAGAATACGATTCCCAGACTTCGCAGGAGCATTTTTATCTCGGGCTTGAAAGTTCGGGGGCATTGAAGGCACAGTGATGTCACGCCCTAATAACCGTAAGGAAAGCGGCACTAAACGCTGGTATTGCCGAAAGTGGCTAACGGTTAAACCGTAGTTGTGCAAATCGACAAACTGTTGAGTTACTCGGTCAAATATATGCTCACGGCAGCACCCCTCTAGCTGAAACCCACCGCTCTCCAGCACTTTTTGTGCCGGTCGGTTATAGGCATAGGTCGAAGCGTAAAGCTTGTTCAGGTTGTAACCATTAAACGCCAAGTCACCTAACATCAGCCCAGCTTCAACGCCATAGCTCAGTTGCCGTCGCGAAGTGTCAAACAAACCCACGAGGTATTCGGCCCGCCGATGCAGAGATGAGTGGTCGGCCAGGGCGCAGAGGCCGATGGGGCCGTGACGACGATGCACGATCATCAGCTCAAGATAGGTTTCTTGCTGGGGTGGAATTTGCTGTCGTTGTACCAACTGTTTGTGTACCGCAGCGACACTCGTCGGCATATCATTCAGCCGAAACAGGCGCATAAACTCCCGCTGACGAAAGCCCCGTTCATACAAAATTTCGGCATCGTTGGGTACCGTGCGGCGCAATTGCAGATGGCGACTCTCATGGAAGATGGGGACAGACTGCATCATGATGCCGAATCCGCTTTGGGTGGCGGCAACAGACCCGGATAAAAAGTCTGGTAAAACCAGGTATATTTCTGCTGCAACTGCTGCTGAATGCGCGACGGCACGGCATGGGGGTGGGGCGCGGCAATGGCGTCGCGCGTCGCGTGGGGATATTTAAATCGGTAGTAGCTATCACTTTCGTGGGGCTTGACCGTCAAGTTTTGTGGGTCAAACTGGGCTTTGGGTAACTGCAGCCAGTCGTAGACGCCTTGCATGACGGATACCGGTTCTTGCATTAAGTGCTCAAACACCACGTAGTAAAGTCGCTCTTGCAGTTCGGTGCTGAGATCTTGCAGCGCTTCGAGGGAGCCCAGCGGCCCACCCACGACCCCGGTATCAGCAAACAATTTATCGGCCCGGCCATAGCGCGATAGGTTGGCCAAATGATCAGGAAAGTCGAGCAAAATCGTCTTTTGGTGCTGCGCCTCAATTGAGCCCACAATTTGCCCCAGCTCCCGCACGCACACCACCATGCGAAAGTTTGGGTCGAGCTGCGCCACCGTTTCGATATGGTTGAGCCAGCCGCGATTTTTATCCACCACCCAATCTTTATCCGTTTCGGCAAACCAGCCATTCATAAAGCCTTGAAAGGCATTCATCAAGCGCTGATAGACGAGGTCAAACTCGACATCGAGCTGGGCACGCAGAAAGTCGTTGTCGCTAAGGTGTTGCCGCAACCCCATCAGCGTAGAACACAGCGGCGAGCTATGGCCGGGGCAATAAAGCTCGGGGTGGTGGGCCAAAAGCTGACACAGCAGCGTTGAACCCGACCGAGGTAAGCCCGTGACGTAAATCAATCGTTTTTTCAGCATGGGAAATTTAGAATGCTCACTCTGTAGAGTGCGCCGCAAATAAGCTAATGGGCTAACTATTTAGCCATGACTGAGGGAACGGTTTCCGGTTGAGAGTTCAAGGTGGTAACCGCCTCTGGGTAAGCAAGCTGCTGCCAGGCATAGGTGATTCAAGCTTACCGAGTCTCAGTCCTTACGTATACTCAGCCAAAACTCTTAATTCAGTGAAGTATGAAGCTTGATCGGTGCGGCTGTCCCTTCAAAGCGTGGGTCGTTTCAGCTAGACCTCGTTTTGATTGAGAGTCTCGTCGTTCGGCCGTGGCTGTCCGGGTTTCCCATAATTTCCGAATGCTAGAGTAAACAAACTTAGCGGGTTCCATAGCTTTGTATGACCTACAGATCCAGCACTGTTATTCACTACCCCGAGTCTGACGGGCAACCTATGACTGAGGGCGATCCCACGCGGGACTACTTAACCTACTGTGTTGAAGCGCTGAACCTATTTTTTCAAGGTCGCAGTCAGGTTTATGTCTCAGGCAATCTCTTTATTTACTACGAAGAAGGGAACCCTCGTGCCGTGGTTTCTCCCGATGTATTTGTGGTGTTTGGCGTCACTAAGCGTCAGCGACGGGTCTACAAAACGTGGGAAGAGGGCAACAAGGTGCCTGCCTTCGTCATAGAGATCACCTCTCGCACGACCCGCCAGCAGGATGAAGTCAAAAAGCCTCAGCTTTATGCCCAACTGGGCGTCCAGGAATATTTTCAATATGACCCGACTGGCGATTATCTGATGCCCCAATTGCAGGGATTCACGCTGGTGCAGGGAAGCTATCAGCCTCTACCGCTAATCGAAAAAGCGGATGGCATCTGGATGATGCGAAGTGAGTCGCTGGGGTTAGACCTGTGCTTACCATTGCCGGATCGCACCGGGCTGATGGTTGTCGCTAATGGTCAAGTTCCTAGAGCCTTACGCCGGTTTGACCTGCAAACCGGCGAGAAATTGACCACCTATGCCGAATCAATCGCGAGCAGGCAGAGCAAGCTCGTCAAGTGGCCGTATCGAAGCTGTTAGCGATTGGCATGAGTCCAGAACAGATTGCAGATACCTTAGCCCTGCCGCTCGAAGCGGTTAATCAGATGCGGCTATCGTCAGATAGCTAAGTTGCGCCTCAGACAGGATTGGCCGAGAGGGGCCGATGTGATGGTCTGCTGAGACGTTTTCAGAAGTCGCGATCGCTGACGCCAACACAACAAAAACCCCCAAGTCAAAAGACTCTGGAGGTTTCTGAATAAAGCGATCCAATCAAGTGAACGCTTCTGAACAAGGGATAGCGGTCTACGCCTTCCGGGAGTAGTACTCAACCACCAGCAGTTCATTGACGTTGAGGGCGATCCATTCGCGCTCAATGATGCCGTTAACCTTGGCAGTCAGCTTGTCTTTGTCCAGTTCCAAATGAACCGGCACGTTAGCTAAACCAGGAAACTCCAGGTTGCCCTGCACCATTGTTTTGGAAGCTTCGCGATCGCGGACGGCCACCACATCACCGGGACGACACTGATAGCTGGCGATGTCTAACAGGCGACCATTCACATTGATGTGACCATGGTTGACGATTTGGCGAGCGGCGGGAATCGTGGGGGCAAACCCGAGACGGAATACGGTGTTATCTAACCGCATTTCCAATAGCTGCAGAATGACTAATCCGGTCGAACCACCGGCTTTGCGCGCCTTTTTCACATAGCGAACTAACTGCTTTTCACTAACGCCGTAGTTAAAGCGCAGCTTTTGCTTTTCTTCGAGACGAATCGCATATTCAGTCTTTTTCTTGCGTGCCTGACCATGTTGTCCGGGCGGATACGCCTTGCGAGGCGCTTTGCGCGACAGACCGGGTAGTTCACCCAAGCGACGCACAACTCTGAGCCGAGGCCCTCTATAACGCGACATAACTTTCTCCGTTGCAAATAGATGTCATCAAGTTGCCACCCCCGCATCTAGGGTTCATAAACTAACTGGGAGTTGGTGGCGACGCTCCCAGCCCTATTCATTAGTCGATTAATCCGATTGATTCGGAGCCTTTACCAGCTTGACTTCACCACGCCGGGCAGTAACCCTTCGTGAGCCATTTGGCGCAGTTGGTTCCGGCAGAGCCCAAAGTCACGGTAGTAACCCCGAGGGCGGCCCGTCTTCCAACAGCGATTACGCAAACGAGTGCGAGAGCTGGCCCGAGGCAACTGTTGAATCTTGCGGTGAATTGCGAACTTGGCCTGGGGGCCTTCAGCGTTCTGGAATTCTTCCATGAGCGCCGCTCGCTTCTCAGCATACTGAGCAACAATTTTTTCGCGTTTGCGCTCCCGCGCAACCATGCTCTTCTTAGCCATTCAATGCCTGTTGTTTTATGGTTTTAACACAGTCTCTAATGGTAACCGAATTGACTGTAATCCGTAAAGCCCTGATTTGATAGCGACCTTTGCCGTTGCGGGTAGGTGTTTCTAGGCCTGTCAGCGCGGCCATGCTTGCCTGTGGGCGATCGTCGGTGCTTAGAGATAATCCACAGCAGTCATCGTCACGATGGGTGGGCGAAGTCTAGAGGCTGGCGGCAGCCGCCTCGGCACTGGCGTATTCAAGCGGCCGATCGCATTGTCCGACGTTTTCCGTTTTGAGCGAATGCCTGTGATGTGGGTGCGGTTATGCTCTAGTCCGGTGGCTTTGGGTCTGAACTGCTTGACCTGTCTTAGTCGTCAAACTGCTCACGATAAAACCCCTGCAGCAGATTTTCTAACTTCTCATCGGCGGTGCAGTCGATCAAGCCATTGAGCACATCGACTAGGCGAGCGGCGGTTTCGCCCAGCGTTGGGCTCAGCCCCCACACGTCTTGCACCCATTCGTCAGCAGTGCCATCGACAAAGACTAGGCGCTCTAAAAGCTGTTTCGTTTCATCCGGGGAGAGAGGCATCGGTTCACAGGTTTAATAAGAGATTCAGAATGCTGGATGTTCAGGGGGCGGGGGGGAGCCGCGGCGTCCATCACATTGGGCAGAACGGGGGTGAGCTGATTTCAAGCCGTTTTGAGGAAGTGCTGGATTTTTTGCACCGCCGTTTTGAGGACGTTGGGTTGCTGTACGAGGGCCACGCGAACATACCCTTCACCATATTTGCCAAATCCTCGGCCCGGAGCCAGGGCCACCCCCGTCGCCTCCACCAGCCTGACACAAAAGTTGATGGAATCTTCGGCCCAAGGATCAGGCAGTTTGAGCCACAAATATTGGGTGGCTTCCGGTTTCTCCACTGACCAGCCAATCCGCCCTAAAGCGTCCACAAACGTATCGCGCCGCTGTTGAAATGTCTGGACGGTGTGGGCGACGCCGTCTTGGGAGCCAGACAGAGCCGTGATCGCCCCTTGCACAATGCCGGGATACTGGTTGAAATCAATGACGGCTTTAACCTGTCGCAGTGCTGCGATGAGCTGGGCGTTGCCGATCGCATAGCCGACCCGAAAGCCGCCCATGTTGTAGGACTTCGACATGGAGTAAAACTCGATCGCCACGGTTTTGTCGGGATCGGCCTGCAGCACTGATGGCGCAGGCTCGCCGGTATAGGTCACATCGCCGTAGGGAAAGTCGTGCACCAACGCCAGATCATGGGTCTGACAAAAGGCCACTGCCTGCTGCCAAAACGCTAGGGTGGCATAGCCCGTAGTGGGATTGTGAGGATAGCTCAGCACCATCATGCGAGCCTGGGCTAACACCGCCGCTGGAATGTCAGCGAACTGGGGCAAAAAGCCATTTTCGGCCAGCAGCGGCATCGTATAAAACTGACCGCTGGCGAGGTGAACGCCCCCCGCGTGGGAGGGATAGCCGGGGTCGGTCAGCAGGGCAAAGTCCCCGGGATTCAACATCGCCAGGGGCAGGTGAGCGGTGCCCTCTTGCGAGCCAATCAGCAGCAATACCTCTGTTTCTGGGTCAACGGGGACGCCAAACTTGCCGGTATACCAGGTGGCGACGGTTTGGCGAAAGGGTCGGGTGCTGTGAAATAGCGAGTAGCCGTGAGTGCTGGGGTCGTAGAGGGCGGCGGCAATTGTGTCCAGTACCTCAGGCGCCGTCGGTAGGTCAGAAGACCCTAAAGACAGATCAATGATGGTTTGCCCGGACCGGCGGGCATTGGCCTTCGCTCGATCCATATCGGCAAAGACATTGGTCTGCAGTGGGGCGAGGCGATCGGCAAATTGCATAGGTCGGCGATGTGGCGGTGGCAATTTCCACCTTATCGTAGGTTTTGCCAGATGCCCGGTTCCCGCTCTCTAGGGGCTGTTATCTAGCGGCTGAGTTCTGGCGCTGCAAAGCGATTAGCCCGTAGCTGGTTTGGGTGCGGGCGCGGTAATGGCCATCGTCAAAGTGCTCTGGATTTAATCGATGACGCGGCCTAGCAAAAAGGCAGAGACATCTCTGCCCCTGCCCACGGTCTAATCAAATGATAGAAATTTGAACTTAGACGTTATCGAGTTGAGTTTTGAGGGCTTCTAGCTCCGCGTCGACGACGGCATCGGCTGGGGCCGCGACCGGCTCGTCAGCGGCGGGTAGTTGGCTTTGACTGGTCGATCCACCGGCTAGCTGGGCTTTCATCGCCGCGAGTTCGTCATCGACATCGCCCCCGGCTTCTAGGGCCGCGAACTGACTTTCGAGATCAGAGCCCGCGAGCTCGTCAGCCGCTTGCGACTTCGCTTCCATCATCAGGACTTTTTCTTCCATGCGCTCAAAGGCCCCCATGGCACTGTTCGTGTTCATGGAGGTCATGGTGCTTTGTAACTGCTCGTTGGCCTTGGCGGCACTGACGCGAGCCTTGAGCATATCTTTCTTGGTCTTGGCTTCAGAAATTTTACTTTCTAAACCAATCAGATTTTTCTTGAGGCTATCAACCTGGGTGAGCTGGGTATCGAGCTGAGCTTTGAGGGCTGTCGCAGTTTCACTCTGCGTCTTTTTACGGGTTAAGGCTTCCCGCGCTAGGTTTTCGTCGCCCTTTTGCAGCGCTAGCTGGGCGCGCTGTTGCCAAGTGTTTGCTTCGGAGTGAGCGCGCTCATACTGCTGTTGAACCCGTTTTTGCGAGGCGATCGCCTTGGCGACAGCCTGACGCATCTGCACCAGGTCTTCCTGCATGTCGATGATGGCTTGTTCCAAGATCTTTTCGGGATCTTCGGCGCTACTAACGGCAGCGTTGAGATTAGAGCGAACAACTCGGCTGACTCGATCAAACAACCCCATGACTCTGTAATTCCTTCCTAAATTTTCTCAAACAGGGAGACGCCTCCCAGCAAGTTTTGCCATCGTTTTGAGGCGCTTTGGGCTGAGTCCCATTGGCCGCGTCTACCCTTCGACAGCCAGCCTGCAAAAGATTTGAAACTCACAACAGACAACAGGGCGGTTGCCTGCTCTAGTCTTAGCACATGACTCCTTGAACTGAGGCAGAGTCAACCCTCTTTAACGGTGACATAGATTAACGACGGTGTAATTGGTATCGCCAGGAAAGTTTAAGTTCTCGGAGCAGCGCTCGGCAGCGTGGCCCGTCGCGATCGGCTGGAAAAGTTGCGGTTAGCCCGCGGTCAAGTCATCCAGGTTGGCCGCGTCCCATTTCAGGACAGAGGCATTGACGCCTTCGGCTTGTTTGCGTTTTGAGTCGGCCTCAAACCACGCGATAATTTGCTGTGGGGTCAAGTCTTCTACCGATGACTCTAGATCGCTCGCGATCGCTTGCAGCAGCTTGCTAGTGGAAATGGTCAGCCGGGTAAGAAATTTTTCGGGGGAGGTCAGCAGGGCTTTGTCGACATCGGCAGATTCTTCGGGGGTTAAGAACTGAACGGATTGATCAAGCATGGTAAATAGGGCGACAAGCGTCAGAACTGGAGAGCATCAGGAACAGGCCTCGGCCAAGCCTGGGGCAATGTTTCCCTGTTTTTAGAATACTCAGAATTTAACCGGGTTGGCAGTGAGGTTTGAGCGGCTGAAACTAGGCCAGATCCTGATCCGATCGCTGCTCGCACCAGCACTGGAGCCCATTGGATAACGAATAGCTGGCGGCTGGCGCTAAATTCATTAGCGTAGCTTCAGGGCGGAGGGCTGCACTCGGGCTAATTCCAGGGCCTCTCCGGAGTCGCGCTGATTTTTACTGTAGATTGAGCAGGAGTGAGTCATCTCGCCTCAAGGCCCGAGTTGAAGGCCGGTCTGGTTGGGTAGCGGCTAGGCTGAGAAGCGGATCGCCGATCAGCTGGGCGGACGGGTCGTATCCCCAACGCAGAGTTTGTGACCAGCAGCGCTGGCGAGCAGTTGGGATTCAGGTTCTCGCCGCGAGACAGTGCTGAACTGCTGTCTGTAAGAGGGCTGCGAAATGACTCATCGCTCTCAGGGTGCTTGCAGCAACTACCACATCAATTAGGAAAAGCTTCTGTGGTTAGCCTGAAGCCGCATCATTTGGGGTCGCTTTTGCCCGTCGCTCGGCAGTCATGGCAGTGGCTCCAGGCCCATAGTAAAAATATGGCGGTCGTCGTCACGACGGGCCTGGCCGTGGCCACCAGCGTGATGGGGGTGGCCCAGCTGGGGGTGCTAGAAAGTCTGGAACAAAAAACCTATGACCAGATGATGCGCCTGCGTCAAGAGGCCATGCCCCTGGCCAACGACGATCGCCTGCTGATCGTGACGGTTACGGAAGCTGATCTAGATGCTTTAGCCGAGTTTCCCCTCTCTGATGGCACCGTGGCTCAGGCCTTGGATAAGCTGCAGCAGCACGAGCCGGTGGCCATTGGGTTAGATATCTTTCGCGCCATTCCCAAGCCGCCCGGTCGAGACGAGCTGCTGCGATCGCTGCAGGCTCCGAATGTGGTGGTGATTACTCAACTGTCTAACCCCGCGGGCGCGCCGGGGATTCCGCCCCCACCCGATATGGATCCGGCCCAGGTGAGTTTTAACGATGTTGTGGTTGACCCCGATGGCAAGGTGCGACGCGCCCTGCTGATCGCCGAGCAGGTCACCCCCACCGGCAACGTCACGCTGTTTTCGTTTTCGCTGCAGTTGGCCACCCGCTATTTAGCGACGCAAGATATGGGGCCGACGGCTAGTCCCCACAATCCTGACTATATGCAGCTCGGCTCCACAACGCTGTTTCCCCTTACCGTCGGGGCTGGCGGCTACGCGGTGGAGGATACGGCGGGCTATCAGATCATGCTGGACTATCGCGATCGCCTCACTCCCAGCCGCGAGGTGACGCTACTAGAGGTGCTCAACGATGAGGTCGACCCCGCTTGGGTCAAAGACAAAATTGTGCTGATCGGCATCACCGCGCCCAGCGTCAAAGACCTGTTTTATACCCCCTTTACGGCGGGCACCCAGGATGACACGCATCAAATGCCGGGGGTGGTCGTGCATGGCCAAATGGTGAGCCAACTGCTAGATCTGGCCCTGGGCGATCGCCCGCTAATGGGCACCAGTGAGCCCTGGCAAGAGTGGCTCTGGTGTCTCGGGTGGGGGCTGCTGGGGGGCACGCTGGCTTGGTACCTGCGTCATCCGGTGATGTTGACGGCGAGTCAATCGAGTCTGTTTGTCGGTATTGCGGCGGGGGGCTATGGCCTCTTTTTAACCCAGGGCTGGCTGCCCCTGGTCGCGCCTGCCCTCACCGTTGTGGGCACTAGCAGTGTGGTGTTGGCGTATCAGGCGCAGCAATCCTTCCGGCAGCGGCAGATGATGCAGACGTTGCTCGGTCAAACGGCCTCACCGGCCATCGCGCAAGCGTTATGGGACAATCGCGATCGCCTCTTAAAGTCAGGTAAATTGCCGGGTCAAAAAATGGTCGCCACCATGATGTTTACCGACATCAGAGGCTTCAGCACCCTGGCCGAAACCGCGCCCCCCGAGCAACTGCTCGAATGGCTCAATCACTACTTAGAAGCCATGACCGAAGAGATTCAATTACACCATGGCATCGTCAATAAATTTACCGGTGATGGCCTGCTAGCCGTGTTTGGGGTGCCCATTGCCAGCACTACCCCGGAGGGCATTGCCCGCGATGCCCAGGCCGCTGTCGCCTGTGCTCTCAGCATGGGCGATCGCCTTGCCCAAATTAACCAAGAGCGCACCAGCCAACAGTTGCCGCTGTTAGAAATGCGAGTCGGCATCTTCACTGGGCCGATCGTCGTGGGCAGCCTCGGCGGCCATCACCGGATGGAATATGGCGTGATTGGCGACAGTGTTAACATCGCCTCGCGTCTCGAAAGCTTAGACAAACATCGACAAACGACCCCCTGTCGGACGCTGATCGGCCAGGATACTTACCAGTATCTGCAGGACACGTTTCAGGTCGAATCATGGGGTAAGCTCCCCCTCAAGGGACGCCAAGCCCTGGTTGAGGTTTATCGCGTCATTCAGGCTAACTTGTCTGGGCAATAGACGGCTGGTTAGGTGAGGCCGTCCATCAGCGTTGGCGTTGCCGGTCTGGAGAACAATTGCTCGACACTGCCGACTAGAAGAATCTATGCTCCACTTTCCCAAGCGGTGTGTTGTTCATCTAGTCGGGGCAAGAGCCATGCCTAAACATCGTGTCCGTGGCCTAGACTTTGCTTTCTCTGACAAGCTATAACAGACCGCTCCACCTGCCTGTCTAGAGCGTTGAGCGCAGTCTTATGGCTGCTGAAAGTCACTCAGCCCGTTTATTGAGCCTCTGGTGGGTCAGTCGTCACCGGGACTTCCCCCTCAGATGCCGGGGCCTCAGGATCAGCTGTAATCACGCCAGCGGGCACTGAATTTTCGGGTACCTGGGTGCCGATGGGATTAAACACCGCCGGTTCGGGCTGGACTGGGTTGGCCGCAGCCGGTACCTCATTGGTGATGGGCACAGGTTGACCCGTCGGGTTGAATGGCTCTACGGGCGCGGGCGCGGGTTCATTCGGCGTGCCAATGGGAGGTGGGGTGCCAATCGGGTTGACTGGCTCTACGGTTGGGGGCGGCGTGCCAATCGGGTTGACTGGTTCCACGGTTGGGGGCGGCGTGCCAATCGGGTTGCTCGGGTTACCGGTTGATGGCGGCGGCGTTCCCCCGCCCCCAATGGGTGGCATCGGTGGCTGTGGCGTCGCGGTCGTTGGGGGTTGCCCGCTCGGCCCTGTCGGGCGTAAAACGCCTGCTGGCAGGGCATCGCGAGCGGGGCTAGTGCTCGAGACTGGATTCGATGGCGAAGCCATTGAAGCCCCGGGCTGAGTCGTGCTCTGCCCCATTTGATCGCTCACGGTATTGCCATTGGCGATCGGGTCTCGTAAAAATGCGCCCGGCAACTGTGGTACTTCGACATTCCCTGCGGGCAGTAGCCAACTGGTGGTCACGCCTAAGGTGGCGTCAAGGCTAACGACATCAGGGTTCAATTGATAGCTGCCTTCAAACCCTTGCTGCGACTGCAGACCCTCCCAGGTTTCCTGGCGCACGGGATCGGTCGGCTGACCGTTGCCTTCGAAGTTGGGGTTATTGAGATCAAGCCCCTCCACCAGTGGACTGGTTTGGTAGAACAGGGCCAAGTCAAATTCCAGAACCTGAATCGATTCTCCCTGAATGACCGCTAAGTTACCTGCCGTCAAGGCTTCGGTCCGACCATCAAGCGTTGAGACTTCGACCGGTCCTTTGGGGCTATCGGTCAGCACCATTACGATGGTGCGACCGGGGCATTCTTCTAAAAGATCGAGGTCGCAGTCGCCTGGAATGTGGCGAACCACCAATGCTGTGCCCTGAATACCAGTCACAGCGCTCGGAGTTTGAATATTGCTGGGACCGCGATCCGGAGGAATCAAGAACAGAGCCGTACCGTTGGAGAGTCGAAAATCTCGAGTGTCGGGCACAAACCAAAAAGTGGCTCGCTCACCGACGCGCGCCAAAGAGCCATCGTTGAAGCGTAATTCAGCTCTTGCGTTATCTGCCGTACGCAGGGCATCGCCTAGTGCCAACCGGTCATTCAGGTTGGCTCGACGGGCTTGCTGCCCCTCCGGAATGAATTCGACCCGATTATAGATAGATTCGATATCGGCCCGAGTCAGGGGTACCTCTGCATAAGCCAGGCTGGGGATTAGCGCACTGGCCACACCACATAGCAGGCTGGGCAGACCAAGCCGTCGAAATCGGGGAGTAAAGAAAAAACTCGTCATAGTTACCCGCTTGAAATTCGAATCAGCAATGCTCAGCACCCGTGTCAGCCGGTTAACTGACGTTCTCACTCAGCCCTCAGATCAACCGACGGTCGATCGCTGGCAACAAATTGAACCATCTCAACGAAAACTTTATCTTGGGCCAATGCTTCAAATGTTTAATACCGGCAGGAATTACAAATTTACGCAATTAGCAGAGAAGTTGGAAAAAGTTTCCGTAATTCCCCTCATATCTTACTGGGAGTTTCTTAAATCTTTGTAAGCGCTTAACAGGTTTCCGTAAAGACTTTATGAAGTTTGATGGCGGTTCTTTCACTTTTAAGGCTTCTAGTCACCTGAGTGCAAAGCATATGCGTGCTTCCCCTCTGGCTGTAAACATCAGCAGTTTTCCGCGTGAAGTGTTACTTGTCATCGATCGCCGGTTCCCAAAACGAGATGGGCTAAATGGCCGATGCTCTACTCACCTGACCCTATTTCATGGGGCCGATTCAGGGGCGGATGGTGCTGACGGCGGCCCGCCTTCAACGGGGGTGTTGAGTACGCCGGAAGGCAATTCTTCGTCACCGAGGGGATTCGCCTCATTTTGGCCCGGCGTGGCTGGGGCTGCTGTGGGTGGTGACTTGACGAGCGTTGGCGTTAAGTTGACGGCTCGATCAGAGCTGATGTGGGGTTGGCTGTTGAAGGCTCCTGGCTCAGCGCTGTCATTGATTTCGGGTGCCGGTTCGTTGGGCCGGGGGGGGCTAGGTGTTACCGGAAACAACCAACCATCTTCTATCGCCAGATCTTGGGCAGGATCAAGAAAGTTGGGATCGAGCAGGTATTCGCCTGCAAAATTTGGCTGTTGATTGAGGTCATCGATCGCCTCATCTCGAACCGGGTCCGTGGGCCGGCGATCGCCGGGATAATCTGGATCATCTAAAAACAGTCCTGCGACTAGGGGGCTGGTTTCATAGAACAACGCCAGATCAAACTCGAATAAAAATAGATTGCCGTCATCGACGATTGCCATTTGGCCTGCCGATAGCTCAACGCTGCGGCCATCGCGGAGTTCGACGGCGGTCGGGCCACCGGCATCGGTCAAAACCATGACGGCAGTTCGCCCCGTGTTGCGGCTAAATTCGGCGGTCAACTCAGGGAAAGTCGTGGCTTCTTTTACTATCGGCAGATGACGCACCACCACCGCCGTTCCTTGGATGCTGGTGACGACGTTGGGGGTTTCAATCGTCGTCGGGCCGTTACCTGGCGGCATCAAGAGCAATGCTGTCCCATTCGCCAGCCGCAAGTTGCGCGTGTTGGGCACAAACCAGAAGGTGGTTGACTCACCCACTCGCGCTAGCGACCCCTCGTCAAAACGCAAGTCAATTTGAGCCGCCTGACGGGTGCGAATGACATCACCGAGGCCAAGTTGGTCGCTCGTCTGAACGAGCCGGGGGGGCTGCCCCTGCCGTGAAAGTTCGACTCGGTTTCGAAACGATTCCACCGCTGCCTGGGTCAAAACTGCTTCGGCGATCGCCGGCTCTGGCGCGATCGCCCACAAAAGCACATAAACTATACTTGCCAGGCCGCCCCGTCGGAGGTCATATTGGCTCATGGGCATCTACATTTGAATTTGATCACTTGCAACTGTTGGACACTTTGAATTCTTAGTTTGAGCGCTTCGGCGATCTGATTACTCCCCTTAGCCTCGGTTTTGATAACTGGTCGGGGCTGAGCCTGATGCTGATCGGGTGCTCGCCGATGGACTCAACCCTTCACAAAATACTGCGTTTCTACAGGTCTCAAATTTTGATATCGGCAATGTGTGACTCCCTACTCGGCTAAACAATAGAGTCGCCACCGTTTGCGGAGCTATTTGTGCCCAACCCGATCTACCTTTCTAAATGCTGGGTCATTGGCTGGTTACCTTTGGTTTTGAGCTTACAACAAGCCCACGCCCACGCTAACCCGTTGCCCCCTGCTATTGTCTCCTATAAAACTGTAGATGACTCTAAAATGCCGCCGTCAGTCGCTGCGGTGCCAGTGCTGCCTGGCTCCTTAGAGACGACTCAAAATGATGTGACGCCATTCGCCGCTGCTGGCGTTATCGGTCCCTCAGTTATGGGCGATCGCTTGCTAACATCCGCCGCATCTGCGAGCCCTGCCCCCGCTGCCCCGCCAGAGAGGCTAGCGTCGCTACCTCCCTCGAGTTTGAGTCAGGTGCCGCCCCCCGCTTCGGCACCCGCTAAAAAAGAACCGAAAAGTGTCGCGCCCCGATTAGAGCGCTTTTTTGCCGGAGCGCGGTCGGGAAGCCCTTGGCCGACTGCCATTACGCCCCCAGACCGACCCCAAAATAAACCCCAGCCTGCCGATGGGGCGCTGCCTGAGGGCGGGCTTGACCCTGAGCTGGGCATGATTCAGGTGGCCGACCCCCGCGTCGATCCTGAACTCGGCACCCTGCAACTCCGGAATCCTCTACAAGATCCAGAGCTGGGCATTTTGCAGCTGCGGCAGATTGTGCCTGCTCCAGGCCGCCGCCCGGTGGTGTTTCTCTCAACCTATGTGACGGCCTCTAACAGTGACAATGTTTTTTTGGTAGAGGATCCGATTCAGGGCCGATTTGGCGATAATTTTGTCCGCCCAGGCATTAGCCTCATCGCTTTTCCGAGCATTGGCCCACAGACTAATCTCTTGGTTTCGGCTGAAACCAACTTGCTGCGCTATGAAGAACAGAATCGCTCTAACTACGACGAACTGAGATTTCGCGCTGGGGTTCGTCATCGCTTTTCCGATCGCGTTTACGGGCAGCTGAGTTTTAGTAGTCAACTGCTGTTTCGAGAGGGCTATACAGACCAGTTTTTTAGCAATAGCGGTGTCGAGCTGACCCTCAATCGCCGCGATGTGCTGACGCCACAACTGACGCTAGATAGCTTTTATCAGGGGCAAATCTACTTCAGCGACCCTGATCAGTTCAGCAATGTCTTAAATTCGGTGGGCACCTATTTGGGGTATCGCATCTCGCCCCGGTGGGATGCCGGCATTGGCTACCGCCTAACAATCTCAGACTTTACTCGCCAAAGCCGTCACGAAACCTATCAGCGCATTACGGGGCAGCTGCGCTATGCGATTACGCCTGCGGTGCGAATCTCTCTGTTTGGGGGGCTGAGCTACGGGCGATCGACCGAACCGCGTATTTCGTTTGACGACACCTTTTTTGGCATTAGCATCGATGCCACTATTCCGATCTTCTGATGCCACATCTTTCGACCACGGGTTCCGAGGGAACGGCAGGGGCCACCAGCTAGGAAACTAGGGTGTCCCGACGCTAGAGGGTTGGCTTTAAGTGCTGCTTTTCGCGCTGTTTTGCTATGGGCGGGATCGGTGATCATGCCTCGCTCCATGGGCTGGCAAGTCGCTGGGTCGAATTAAATGTTAAACCGGTCGCTGATTTCGACTCCGCTCAATCAGCTAGAGTGCGGGCCAGGTCGGAAGTTGAGAGTTGAGCGGAGTCATAAGCCCTACGGGCAGGTAAGACCAACGCGCTAGCGTCTCCGCCAGGAGAAAACCCGTCGGCAAGAAATTGTACCTGCCTGCTTAGCCGGCGTGTTTGTGATCTCAATCAGGCTTCTAGCGGACGATAAACACGTTGGCGCTTTCGTAATCTGGCTGGCTCAAGCAGTGTTTATCTCTAGCCGCATTCTGAGCCCCAAGAATGAAAAAGTCTTTTTGTGTGTTGTTGCTAATGCTGGCGAGTATCGAACCTCTCGCCAAGCCCATCGAGCCGTATCAACTTTTGGGCAACCCCAGTGGCATCGGCTTAGTCGGGTGATCGAATGTTGGCAGACGCAGCTCTTGGCCCAACGGTGACCCACGGTAAAATTCATTTCGGCGATCGCGGCCACCCCATTAGAGGATGCTACAATTTAGCTTGACTAAGGGCACGTAGCTCAGTTGGATAGAGCATCAGATTCCGGTTCTGAGGGTCGGGGGTTCGAATCCCTTCGTGCTCGTTTAATTAAAGACCATTTTTAGCTTTGCCATCCCTGTTAATGGCCAGGTAGTTGAGCTACTCAACTATCCCCTCCGTAAAACTGTGGACGCAGCCTGCCGAGAGCGCATAGGAGGTTTCTGTGGGGATGTCGTCTGTGACCTCAGGGAGACGCTCAGCGAACGCCTGCGCTCAGCTCAGGTAAATCTGGGGATGCTTTGGGTTAAGGTCAGCGGTGAGGGGGCTCTGCCCTTTGATGTGACTTCTGCCTGACAAGTTTGAGTGCTATGACGCAACTGCGTAAACCCAGCAAAGCCGAGATCCAAGCTGCCTACAATAGCGAAGTGCCCGATATCATCGGCCCCGACCTCAAGGTATTATTTTGTGGAATTAACGCCAGTATCTATAGCGCCGCCGTTGGACACCACTTCGCTCGACCCGGCAATCGTCTGTGGAAAACGTTGCACCAGGCTGGGTTTACCGATCACTGCCTAGATCCCACGGAAGATCGCACGTTACTTGATGCTGGCTATGGCATGACCAATATCGTCGCTAGAGCCACCGCGCGCGCTGATGAGCTGACGCCTGCCGAACTGCTCCAGGGCTATCAGGAGCTGACTGCCAAAGTGTCAAAATTCCGACCGCAGTGGCTCGCTATTTTAGGTATTACTGCTTATCGCGTGGCCTTTCAGCAGCGGCGAGCTCAGATCGGTCGACAAACCGAACGGTTGGGCGACACTCAGCTGTGGGTGCTGCCTAATCCCAGCGGTCTCAATGCGCACTATCAACTCCCTGATTTGGTCAACGTTTATGGTGAGCTGTTGCAGACCCTTGCCGCGCCTCAGCCGTGACCGGCGATCGCCTCAAAGTACCGCTCCAAAATTTGCTCCTGGGCGGCCTTGCGTGTCCTGTTGGTTAGGGAAATGAAGGGCCGCCATTCAGCCAGAGCTGGCCGCCAGAGCTGAAGAGACTGATGCGGAGGCGCTGACCATAGGACTAAAAATCTGGCCCCGGCTCTTGGGTTCCTCTATGTGACCAAGATGGCCTCAGGAGTCTGCTCGCTGAGAACTGCTATACAGCTTGGCTATAGGGCCTTACTATGCTGAACTCAGGATTTTCGCTGGGAAATGTATAAAGCAAGTATAAAGGCTGACATTGTGATTATGTAGCCTTCTTGAACTCACCGATCAGAACCCTGTTCCTACCGATAAAGCTCTGAATAAGGGGGGGATACCACTTGCACTGGGCTTCTAGGTGGCGGGCAATCGCCTTTGACTGGGGAGATTCACGGTGTAAGCGAGCAGACAGTTTGGACGCCACCGGCACATCAGAAAGACCCAGCTTCTCCAATTGGCGTTTTTGACCCAACCTCGATTGATGAGAGCGCTGCTGTTTTCCCTGCTGCCAGGCACGGATCGTTGTAGTCAACCCCTAAATTAAAGCCATGCAAACTCGTTGGAAAAGCCAACAGGGTTTCACTCTGATTGAGTTACTCGTCGTCACCGTGATTCTGGGGGTCTTAGCTGCTCTCGCCCTGCCAGCCTATACCGCCATGATGCAGCGTGCCCGCTATGCCGAAGTTAAGCAAAGCATGGGCGTCATGTCACGAGAAGTCCAGCTATATCGGACCGAATTTGGTCAATATCCGCCCGATGTCAACCGGGATGTCCAACCGGAGGGTATCGTCAACTGGCCCCAAGATGTACCCTTTGGTGGCAAATATGACTATGACCACTGGGGGGTTGGTGGCGGCCAGTGCTACGTTCAGATTGGTTTTATCGGTGCCAGTCAACAAATGAACTATCCACTGTTTACGATTAATGCCCAGCCTGAGAAGTTTGAAGAGTTTGATGACAATTTGGTGATGGGGGTTGAAGTCTATGACTGTTCATCTGGGTCGGGGCCAGTCCCTCCATAAGTGAATCCCCTAGTTCCGTAAGTGAATGCCCCTAGATCATGCCCCCAACGGCTACCCCTCGCGCTCTTGAACAAGAATCGATAGAGTGTAGGGCAAGAGCGCGCAGTTGTTGAGGAAGGTTGTTATGAAACGTGCGATCGAGATCGTGAGTGGACTACTCATCGTGTTGGCTAGTCTCGTTTTGAGTGTTAGCCCCGTTTGGGCGAGTGAGTCTCGTTCTACTGCGCCAGCCGGGGCTACAGTCTACTTAATTACGCCTCAAGATGGTGACGTGGTATCAAGTCCTTTCACGGTCAAATTCGGGCTGTCGGGTATGGGTGTGGCTCCGGCCGGGGTAGAAAAATTAGGGACAGGGCACCACCACTTGCTGATCGATTTAGCGGAATTGCCTGACTTGGATACGTCACTGCAGGCCACTGATCAGATCAGACACTTTGGCGGTGGTCAAACGGAGACCATCATCAGTCTGCCGCCGGGTGAGCATACCCTGCAGTTGCTGCTAGCCAACTACATTCACGTGCCTTACAATCCCCCCGTGGTTTCAGAGCCCGTCACGATTATGGTGGAATAGTGGGGCATCAGCATAACCGCTACTGGCTCTGCCTAACCGCGTGAAATGGGTCTGGATTAGGTTTGAAGCCGAGCATAAAATTTCTTGGCGCGCTACAGTTGCTCGCCATCAGCTTTGAACATGGCAGATCTCATCTGGATTGAAGGCCCCACCCGGAGTGGCAAAACCACTCGGTTGCTGGCCCATATTGCCGAAATAGCGACGGCACCAATGGCGGGCCGTCGAGCGGGGGCTGTCTTTTTATTATTCGCAGCTAATGGCGATAATCGCCTCACCCTGAGCGATCGCCTGGTCGATAGCTTACCGGCGACCCTCCCCATCACGACGGCCACGCCAGCCGGGTTCATTCAAAACGAGGTGACCTTGTTTTGGCCCCTATTGGTGGAAACCTTAGGGCTCAGCCCGCAATTTCCAATGCCGTTGCGGCCCGAAAATGAGCAGGAGTTAGCGACTCAACTCTGGCGTGATCAGCTGGATCGCGGCACCTTAGAGGTCCCCGGTTGGACTGAAACGCAAACCGTGCGGCGATCGCTCGATTTTTTGCAACTAGCGGCGACTAGCGGTACCCCGGCAGAGGCTTTGCCGGAGCTGTTGGTTGCGGCCCTGCCCGGGGGCATTGCCTCGGCTGACGTTTGGGGGGCGATCGCCCAAGCTGTCATGCAATGGCGCGACTGGTGCTTGAGCCAGAGCTTTTTGACCTACAGCATCGCTACCGAACTGTATTGGCGACATTTGCTGCCTCAGCCGCTGTATCAGGCGAAATTCGCCGAGCGCTTTTGTGGTCTGATGGCCGATGATTTTGACGAGTATCCGGCGATTTTTGCTGAGCTGTGGCGGCAGGCCGACGCGTGGCAGCTGCCGACCGCCGTTACGTGGAATCCCCACGGTAAGATTCGCCTCGGGGTCGGGGCTGACCCCGAGGCGTTAGGACTGCTCCGGGCGGGGGCAAAAACGGTCGAAGAGCTCACTCCCGTCGTTGCCGAGTCCTTAGCCAGTGCTTGGGCCGACCCCATCGTCACTGCCGTCCTCGATCCGCTGGCGGTGCCAGAGCCGATGTCGGCGGTGCAGGTGATTCAAGCCACCTCGCGGGGAGAGCTGTTGCGCCAAACCGCCGAGGCGATCGCGGCCGCCATCCAACAGGAGCAAGTTACCCCTGGCGACATTGCGGTAATTGGGCCAGGGTTTGATGCGATCGCCCGCTATACCCTGGCCGAAATCTTGCAGAAACAACACATTCCGGTGGCCTCGCTCAACGATCAGCGACCGCTGGTCAGCACTCCCCTGGTGCGCGCCATCTTGACCATGGTGCCCTTCATCTATCCGGCGCTGGGGCGGTTTTTAACCAAAGATGCCGTCGCCGAAATGCTGGTGGTGCTTAGCCAGTCGACCCAGGGTGACCCGAGCCAGTCGTGGTTTGAGCGTGTGCAAATCGATCCGGTGCGGGCTGAGCTGATTGTTGACCACTGTTTTTATCCTGATCCTCAGCGCCCCGATCTTTTGGCCGTGAGCGAGTTCCCCCGGTGGGATCGGCTCGGCTATCGAGCTACTGATGCCTACAACGTGCTACGCGACTGGATCGCCCAGCAGCGGCAGGCGCTCCAGCAGCGCTTGATTACCAGCCCCGTCAGCTTGATCGATCGCACGATTCAATCTTTTTTGTGGCGGGGCAACTATCTCCCCTATGACCAGCTGGCCGCCCTGCGAGAACTGATGGAAACAGCTCAGCATTTTTGGCAGGTGCAGGGCCGTCTCCGACAGCAGCAGCGTCTGGAATCCGATCCTCCAGCCTCCCCGCTGTCCCCCGAAGGTCGCTTTTTGGCGCTGCTGCTGCAGGGGATTGTGGCGGCCAACCCGTTTCCGGTGAAGCCATTAGAGCACGGACAGCAGGGCGTGACACTCTCAACCGTGTTTCAATATCGATCGCAGCGGCTGCACCATCGCTGGCAGTTTTGGCTCGATGCCAGTTCACCGCGCTGGCTCACGGGCACGGATGCGTTGTTTGGCTATCCCATGTTCTTGCAGCAGCGGCATGGGCAGCCCTGGCCCGTTGATTTTATTGAACGCAGTCACGAAGCCCGTCTAGAGCGCATCTTGCGAGACTTACTGGGGCGCGCTACCGAGCAAGTCATTTTATGTCACAGCGATTTGGCAGTGAACGGTCAAGAACAACTGGGCCCGTTGTTAACCCTGGTTGATACCGCTGAGGAATTCACGCTGGAGTGAGGGCGCGTCATGAGTTAATAGTCTGTGGCTCCGAGGGAATACAGCATCTGTCGCTCTGAGTCGGTCAGCCCCTGAGAGCCGCCGATCTGCATCCCTTCATAGGGGCGATCGACCCGCAGCTGACCTTGCTTTTGGCCCGTGGCCAGCGACCAGATATTAATGTCACCGTTTTGGCTAGCACAGGCGATCGCCTGGCCATCGGGACTTGTACTGATGTGCCAGTTTGCTTCCGCATGGGGGGTAAAGGTGGCGCGACAGGTATCCGTATCAAGTTCCCAAAGTTCTACCGTTTGGGTATCGCTCATGAGAACCACGGGGCGATGCTGCTCATCTAAAGCGATCTCATGAATGTAGAGATCTTGCTTTTGCCAAGTCTTGACGCAAGTGTGATCGGAGAGCTGCCAGCACCGCACAGTGCCGTCGTAGCTGCCGCTATATAAATAGTCGCCATCGGCAGATAGGCAAAGCGTATGCACCCGGCGACGATGGTCGGATAGCTGGGCAATCGCCTGCCCCTCAAAGTCCCAGCCTTGGATGGTGCGATCGCGACTGCCACTGTAAATGCGTTGCCCATCCGGGGTAAATGCTAGGGCCATCACGGGGTCAGTGTGAGTCTGCTGCTGTTGCCAGCAAAACACTCGGTTCGGTAAATCCCAAAGGGCTACCGTTCCGGTCATATCTCCCGCCGCTAGCAAGGTGCCTGCCCGATCAAAGGCGAGGGCCGTAATGCTTTTGGGTAAGCGCATCGACCAGTCCAGCCAAAGTGATTGACGGCAATCCCAAATGACGATCTGCCCGGCGGCGGTGCCCACTGCCCAATAGTGCCCGGACTGACTTGTCGCCAGTAGCTCAGCCAGACTACCGTCCGGTAGTTGGAGGCGGGCTTGAGGCAGCCACCGCTGTCGCTCCGCCGCATGCTGCCAACACCTGACCGTTTGGTCATCGTGGTAGCTCAACAGCCGCAGGGGGTGAGTCGCTAAAGCCAGTTTTTTGGCCGGGTGGCGATCGCTGCGCCAGATCCGTAAACACTGCCCAGAGTAGGCATGCCACCGCTGCACCATATAGTCACCCCCGGTCATCAACTCGCGGCTGTCGGGGCTAAACACGAGCGATTCGACAGGGGCGCTGGGGGCTGAAATTTGATAGAGCCGTGCTCGCGAATCAACCTCCCAAACTGACACAGTATTACTAATGTCACTGGCGGCTAAATAACGACCATTGGGACTCAAGGTCAACGTCATGAACAAATCGCAGGGCTCTTGCATGACTTTCAACGGACGTTCTGAGGTGAGATCCCAAATCACTAACTGCCCTTCGTCACGGCCAATGACGACGGCACGCAGGCGGTTGGGGGGCACGCCTGGGAGATACGCGACGGTGCCCAAGCGGCTGGTAAGTCGCCCTTGAAACCGCTGAGTGGCTTCGCCACTAGCGAGCTGCCACTCGACGGCGGCGCAGTCTTCTCCACAGGTCAAGAGAAATTGACTGCAGGGGCTAATCGCAATTGCGGTCACTGCCGCACTGTGGGCGGCAATACAGTGCAGTTGCTCCCCCGAAGCGAGTCGCCAAACATAAAGGTTGCCAGCCTCATCACCGCCCACTAAAAGCTGCTTATCGGGGCTAAAGGCGAGGGTGGTGAGCGCCTCATCAGCGGTGTTGGCAAATAGCTCTGGGCCATATTCAGACTGAAGATCCCAAAGGCGAATGGTGCCATCCTGACGACCTTCGGCCAGGGTATAGCCGTCGATACTAAACGTGATTGCTCGAATGGCCGACGTCACGGTCAACATGGCCTGCTGCAGGCGACCGTTCTGGCGGTTCCACAACAGCAGCCGACCATCTTGATCACCCACCGCGATTTCGTTCTGGTGAGCGTTGATCGCAATGACTGGGCACTGCCCCATCGGTTTGGCTAATAATGTTTGCTGCAGATCAGCCCCAGCAAACGAGACGCCTTGAAAGAGGTCAGACTGCAAGTCAGCGTCGCGCAGCTGCAGTGAGTGGAAATCGATATCCACTAAAGAGCGTTGCCAGTACTGCGCTAAATTCACCAGGTTGCCCGCCCGATAGCCCTCGGCCGCGGCCCGCTGCGCCGGTGCCTGACTCGCTTGCAAAGCCCGACGCAAGAAGCGTTCCTGCTCCGCTGGTTGACGATAGGTGGCTTCCAGCAACGAGGATACGGCTCCTAAGAGAGCTTGCCGCTGCCATTGGCGAATCATCTCCGGGGCATTCGCCTGCAGCAACGGATAGTGATCGAGCAGCTCCCACTGCTGAGCTTCATCAGCGGCGGCAAAGGCTTGCAAAAAGCGATCGCGGAGATAGGGCGACAGCAGCTCCGGCAACGCCAATTCCCAGACGGCATCTGCTCCCGTCTCGACCCGCGAGTGACAGATGCCCCGGTCGCCTAACGACTCAACGGCCCCCAACGCCATCGACGTATTCAGATAGTGACTGACTTGCTGTAGCGATAGCGGCTGCTGGCCCAGCATCATCCAGGTCAGAACCTGCCACTCAACGTCTGACAATGGCGTTAACCAGGTCTCAATATAGGTCTGAATCAGTTGAGTTTCTAGCTGCAAAGCGTCTAAACAAGCCGTTAACCGATGGCCAAAAGAGGCGATGCGAGGGGCGACTTCCGCCAGTATCAGGGCGGGGATGCCGCCATAGTGATGGCTCAGCAATTGCCAATCCGACTCGGTAGCGGTCAACTCGGGTGGCCAAACTGCCAGGGTCGAGAGTTCAGTCTGATCTAAGCCCTCCACACAAAATAGCCGACAGCCTGAGCCGGTAATCGGCAGAGCCGCACGGGGTAGATCGCGCCCCACCCACACGACGCAGCTGGGGTGCTCACGACTCGCTAAGGTGTCTAAGATCTCACGGTAGTCGGTAAAGCGAGCATCGTAGGTGCCTGCCAGCATGTGTGGGCGATAGACCGCTTCAATGCCGTCGAAGACAATCAAACACTTACGCTGAGTCAGCGTTTGCGTCAGCAAATCTAGCCGTTCGGCTAGGGCCTCAGACCGGTCGGGTACGATGCCCAGCTCTCGCAGCAAGTCTCCCAGCAGCTCTGAGGGCGTGGCGCGATCGCTTAAATCGCGGTAGACAAACTGCTGAAAATGGGGCCGCACTTGCTCCGCTAGCTTGACTGCCAACCAAGTTTTGCCCACTCCGGGAATGCCCGAGAGGCACAACAGCCGCCCATGATGGTTGATTACCCAGTCAGCTAAATCGGCTAGCGACTGTTGCCGACCGCGAAAATCTGAGATATCGAAGGGTAAAAAGCTGGCAACGTCAGGCATCGATGCCGCGACAAGGGTCGTCTCCGCCGCGCGACCATTGCCGTTGGCTGCTGAATCTGGAGCCGATGTGGTCGGGAGTTCTGCCAACATCTGCTCTGACCACCGCTCAATCGCGGTGCGGAAATTCGTCTTTTTAACCTGCATGCCCAAGGCATCAGACAGTAGGGTCCATAGCGCTGGCCCCACGTCTCGACTCAGATACCCCTCGGTATAGCCTGCCTCTGCCGCAATTTTTTGATAGGTATGACGATGCCAAGAGCCCTCTAAAACAACGCGATCGATATCGCGCAGTCCGTCAACGCGAACTGCGCGAACGGCCAAATCAGCTGTTCGAAACGCCTCATCAAAACCCATTAACCCAGACATTGGTTGCGTGCACCCTGATGATAGTCAGAGTTTACCGCGCCTGTCCTGAATTTTCCTGAGTTTTCCTGAGTTTTTAAAATTTCCACAAGCCTCGACTGCTCACGCCATGAGTTGGTGGCATTGAAGAGGGGGGTGCGAGCGCGATGACTAAGGTAGCGGCTCGGTGGGATTTGCTTCGTGCTCTCAGACGACGTCTCGTCTAGCGATGTTCCCCCGCCAGCATCAGATGGCTGATTGTAGACCATTGAGCCGCAATGAACCGAGCCTTAAGCGGCGGGCGGGCGATGCCATGAGCTGCTGAAGCTCCTGACGTGATGGCTTTGAGCCGGTTCGACCAGGGTTAAGGGCACTGCAGAACAGCTTTCTGGGGCAATTTCCTCAGAGCTGATAAAGCACGTTATCCCAACCATTGTCCGAATCACTGGACTTTTGAGCTTTAGCTTCCTGCAGGGGCTCATCTTTTAGATGCTGAGGGCGGCGACGGCGGTGAGTCCAAGCGACATCAGGCGTATGTTGGCCGGGCTGCCAGGGCTGGTTAGCGGCTTGAGGCTGAACTAAGTCAGCAAACAGGGCTTGGGTTTCCACCGCTTTTAACTGACTGAGGGCTGCTTCCCAGCTCAAATCAGGTAGCTGAAACAAGGCCCGTAGAGTTGTGAGCACTGCTTCGGCTTCTTGGTCTCGACTGACTTGTAAGGGTTGTGCCAGGCGTAGCGGGTCAACTTGAACCGCCATGATGGCCTGCCGCACCGCATCGCTAATCTTTTGATGCAGGTCACGTTCAGCGATCTGCCGTTGATACTGCCACCCCCTCGCACTAGAGGCATACAGCGTTGGCAGACGGTTGAGGGCATAGGTGACGACCTCTTCCATCCGCAAGTATCGGCGGATTCTCGGTGAGGTCTCTTTGATCTGCTTGCCCACTTCCTGGGCTACCAAACTCTCCATGACATTGACATAGATCCTTTGGTCATGGGGTAACTTCACTGCTTTCATAAGATTTGCTCACAACGATTCAGGACAGGGATAGGGGATTCTGTGAGCCGACTCTGATGACAATCTCAACCGGCACCCAGAGGTTTGAAGCTCTCTCACGATAGGTGAATATCACTAAACTAGCTTTGATAGCTGGCAAAGGCTAGATGCAGTGCTGATGAATTTACTTAGCTTCAATCATAAGCAGTGATCTTAGATCAGGCATCTGCGCTGCGATCACGTCCCTGGGGCAAACAGTTTTCTGCCAGGGTTGGCAAGAGTCAAACCGCTGCGATCGCGGCGGCTATGTTTCCGCAACTCTCTCAGTAGAAAACTATTTTCCCTCGAAAAAATCAAAAAAGCGGTTGTGCCGGCATCAGTAAAACTACTCACGATTCAAGGACTGACCGATCGCCCGTTGGCTCAAATCACCCTGCTGCTGGGAACCTCACCAGTATTGGGAACCTCGTGACGCCATGATTTCCGACGGCTTTTTCTGATTGGCAGTGGTGTACGAGCGACCTGGGCACTGCCCCAAAAATTAGACTTGGCTGCGAGTGAATCGCGCTTCCCCACAATTGCGCCAAACTCCCGTCCCGAGTACCGTCCGCCCCACCTCTCACGCCCATGCAGATACCTGGATCTTTCCTGGTTGGGAGCGGCGTGCCAGCGCTATAGGCCATCGCGCTCAGACGTTTGGGCACTGCTGCTGCGAGGTCTGATTTGCTGGATTTAGGCAAAATCACTGTCCGGAAGTCTCGCATAATTAGGGTATGTAGGGGGTAGGCAACGGGGTCGCCTCACTCAAAACATGCTCAAAATCATCAATGTCAGCTAGTGTCGATTAGATTTAGAGCTAAATTAATGAAAACCTTTATCGCCTTACTTGACTCATCGCTAACTTCACCCGAAGTTTTTTAAGCGCCATGGACCATATTCCACCAGAAAAACGCCATCAGGCTACTCGCAAATTTGTTAAGGCTCTTGATGAGTTGGAAACAGTTTTGCAGATCACGCCGGCCGATGCCCCTGAGTCACCGTCTCAGCCGTCTGCCGCTGCCGAGCTGCCTGCTTTTGAAGAGGACGCAGTTGACCTGGGCCAGCTGCTCGACGATGCGGTGCAAGATATTGAGCGGTTTATGTCATCAGAAGATTCGCCCACTGCTTGAACCTGGCGGTTTCTGAGAGAAAATACCTCATTGGCCGGCCGGTTTCGCTGAAAATCGCCAATTCACTGCTATTCCCGGTTGCTCCCACACCCGCCCTGACCAATTATTGACGGCGATTGACGGCCCCAAGCTGGATAGCTAACCCTTCTCTGTGTCTGCATCTACGTTATCCATGCGGTGCTGGAAACGAAGCACTGAGAACGGTCAATACCGGCATGATGGCAGGCCCTAAGCAGTCACAGCGCGGCTTGTCGTTGTCGAATTGCTTCAAACAAAATGACGGCGGCAGCAATGCCCACGTTGAGCGATTCTACTGCGTTCGCCATCGGAATCGCCACCACATGATCGGCGATCGCGATCGCCGCTGGCGATAGGCCGGCCCCTTCGTTGCCTAATACCAAAACGGTCGGCACGGTCAGATCTATCTGCCAATAGGGTAGGGCTCCCTCAGCGGCGGTCGCTAAGATTTGACAATCCTGAGCTTGCCAGGTGGCGAGCTGCTGAGGCAGATCGGCAGTGGTCTGTGGCGTCACGCGAAACCATTGTCCTGCCGAGGCTCGTAGCACCTTCGGATGAGTTAAATCAACGCTGTTCTGACTCAAGCAGAGCCCGTCGCTGCCGACGGCGGCGGCGGTTCTGATCAAGGTGCCGACGTTGCCGGGGTCTTGAATCGCTTCTACTGCCAGTCCGAGCTGCGGTTGGCGGGGCAAAGGAATGGCGGGCTGCAGGGGCGCGATCGCCACCACGCCATCCGGTGTTTGCGTGGTGGCGATCGCCGCGAGCACCTCAGGGCTGACAATTTCGTGACGTTCACTGTGGGCCTGCACCTGTGCCCACAGGTCGCCATGATGAGTCTGCCAAGCTGCGGTGGCACAGATTGCTTGAAGCGGATAGCCAGTGGCGATCGCCTCCTGAACTAAGTGAGTGCCTTCGACCAAAAATTGCTGCTGCGATCGCCGATGTTTGCTTTGATGCAGCTTGCGCAGTTCTTTAACCCAAGGATTTTTGAGACTTGTTAGCATCGCCCCGTGCTGTTAACGCGTATCTCTTTGTGGCCTCAGGCCCACCGGCCTGACCTTTGGAAACCTGATGACTTAGTGCCTGAACCATCAAACATCAGTAACCCTCAGGCGGGCGTTGCCTCAGCCAGAGCGGCTCAATGCCAAAACGCAGTTTAGCTGAGAACACCAAGTATTTGAATTTAAGATGCGGAACCCGGGACTTGAACCCGGAAGTTCTTGCGAACACTAGAACCTGAATCTAGCGCGTCTACCAATTCCGCCAGTTCCGCTGGCTGATGCCCCATAAACCCTAATGGTCTATAACAGCAGTCTTCTAGAGTGCCTCAAAAAGAACGCATTCGTCAACTCTGGGACAAAAGAAATTTTGATCGCCAGCTCTACAGCAAGACGTAATTTTTATAGGTGCCCGAAAAAAAGGTTAGAGAAAATGGTTGAATTGGGTAGAATCTAGACGAAAATTTACATCTGAGTTGTCGCACTCAGGTTTTGGAGGATAAACCCATCGTTACAACCGCTGGTATTCAACAGATGTCCAATTCCCCTGATGCCGATAATTCAGCGTTAGAAATCTGGGGACAGCACTCACTCTCGGGCAATGTCACCATTAGTGGGGCCAAAAACTCCGCTCTGGTGGTGATGGCTGGTGTGTTGCTATGTTCGCAGCCCTGTCGCCTGCGCAACGTCCCCAACCTGGTGGACGTCGAGCGGATGGGGGCGGTGCTGAAGGCCCTAGGGGTTAAGGTCAAACGTGACCAAGACTTTTTAGAACTGGATCCCAGCGACATCAGCCATACGCGCGCGCCTTACGACATCGTTAGCAAGCTGCGAGCTAGTTTCTTTGTGATTGGCCCGCTGCTTGCTCGCATGGGGGTGGCGCGCATTCCGTTGCCCGGTGGCTGTGCGATTGGGGCGCGGCCGGTAGAGCTGCACGTGCGCGGTCTGCAGGCGATGGGGGCAGATGTCCAGATCGAGCACGGCACGGTTCATGCCTGTATTCCCGGTATTCGAGGGCGTCTGAAAGGGGCGAAAATTTACCTCGATTACCCGAGCGTCGGCGCGACCGAAACCTTGATGATGGCCGCCACGCTGGCCGATGGTGAGACGGTCATTGATAATGCGGCCCAAGAGCCAGAAGTAGCTGATTTAGCTAACTTTTGCCGGGCGATGGGAGCCCGCATTCGTGGGGTGGGCACTAAAACTTTGACGATTTCTGGGGTGCCCAGTCTGCACAGCACCGACTATGCGATCGTGCCTGATCGCATCGAAGCGGGGACGTTTTTGATCGCTGGAGCGATCACCCACTCGGAAATTTCCCTGTCTCCGGTGGTACCCGAGCATTTGGGGGCGGTGATCGCCAAACTGCGCGAGGCCGGGTCGGATGTGGTCTCTGAATCCCATAACCGGATTAAGCTGATCCCCGGTGACGAAATTTTGCCGACGAATATTCAAACTCTGCCCTATCCGGGTTTCCCGACCGATATGCAGGCTCAGTTTATGGCCTTGATGACCTTGAGCAGCGGCAATAGCATGGTTACCGAAACGGTCTTTGAAAACCGTCTGCGCCATGTGGCTGAGTTTGGTCGCATGGGTGCCAACATTCGAGTCACGGGCAATTGTGCCGTGATTCAAGGCGTACCGATGCTGTCGGGGGCACCGGTGATGGCGACTGACCTGCGTGCTTCTGCTGCTTTAGTGTTGGCCGGTCTCGGTGCCCAGGGTAAAACCATCATGAGTGGCATCCACCACCTTGATCGCGGTTATGAGCAACTAGAGCGGAAGCTCACCCAAATTGGTGCCCACATTACCCGGCTTGAGGGCGCCGATGCCCAAGCCGCAGTTGAGATCGACGGGGCGGCGGCAACGGTGCAGCAGCGCCAAGTTTAATCCAGATCGCCGTGATGGCGGCCACCGGGCTGGGACAGTGCCAGGGTGGGATCGGCGTTGGGATGCCCTGGTGGGTCAGGAATTGAGCGGGGGATGCTCGTCACACGTTGATCGGTTGTCGCGATCGCGCTGCCGCGTTCTCTAGTGGAATGAGATAGATTCAAGAGGCCTCTCTCGCTAGCCATCCTTCCTCTCAACCTATGGAATCCACCACCCACAAGCAGATTTTATCCGGCCTGCAGGCCGATCACTTTCGTCATCCGCTTGACTTAGAAGCGACCGCTGCCTTGCGCCAGCTACCGGGCTTAGACGTCTTGATTCGGGCCGCTTTAGGCCCGGTGGCAGAGCAAGTGCTTTACCTCGATAACATTTCGTCGAGCGTGTTGGTGAGTGAGCGACAACTACCCGAGCTGCATGATTCACTGCTCGAAGCCTGCCAAGTGCTAGACCTAGAGCCGCCCCAGCTCTATGTGCGGCAGCATCCTGTGCCCAACGCCTATACCTTTGCCATGCGGGGTAAGCAGCCCTTTATTGTGGTGCACACGTCACTGATTGATCTGCTGACACCCGCTGAAGTGCAAGCGGTGATTGGTCATGAACTCGGCCACTTGAAGTGTGACCACAGCGTGTATCTCACCCTGGCGAATCTCTTGACACTGGCTGCCAGTCAGCTGCCTTTGGCGGAGCTGTGGGTGCCGACCTTGCAGACCCAAATTATGGAATGGGTGCGATGTGCTGAGTTTACGTGCGATCGCGCGGCATTGCTGGTGGTGCAAGAGGCAAAAACCATTGCCGCTCTGCTGATGAAGTTGTCTGGTGGGTCTCCCACCCTATCAGCCCAGCTTAATGTTGAGGCGTTTCTCGATCAGGCGCGGGCCTACGACGCAGCAGTGGACTCTGAATTGGGTGAGTTAGTTAAGCAAGTCCGTTCTCAAGAGTTGACGCACCCATTGCCAGTTTTGAGAGCCCGCGAGATTGACCGCTGGTCGAGTAGCCCCGAGTATCAGTCATTGCTAAATCGAGACGCCACCCAGTACAATAAAGAAATGTCATCTCAGGGCGGATGGCGGAATTGGTAGACGCACCACACTCAAAATGTGGCGACTTCGGTTGTGAGAGTTCGAGTCTCTCTCCGCCCATGATTCATTTCTAAGGTGAGCGCTATAGCAACCCTAAAACGGTGGGAATCGCCTCGCAAATCTGGCCGCAATGATAAAGGTCGCGGCGGCACTGCTAGGCAACGACAACTGCAAAAACGTAATCAGCGTCTTCGTCAACACTTGAAGAAGACTCAGGATGAAAAAAGAGAGGTCATTGACCTCTCTTTTTTATTGGCTGGCTGAATCCGCTGCGCTGCTTTGACTGACCTTGATGCCGAAGCCGAACTGTTGCTGGTTAATGCCAGAAAATTCTCTAGACCTGTTGGGGCCAGCCAGGCTGTTGACCTCCGACCCCCACCGTGAGTGGATCATTCGGCAATTCATAAGTAGAAGGCCCTAATGATCGAAGGGGATGTCATCGCCTAGCGTGACGCACCAAAGTCAACCCTGGCGGTGAGTTGGGGTGTCGCCACAACTCACCCTACAGCAATGTTTATTTATGCCTGTAGCAATCCGCGGATAGATCTGATCAGCTAATGAAGGCTTGGTCAACGACTTGTCGAAACGGTTGGCCGGATTGAATCTGTTTTCGCATCCGATTCTTCAAAACGAACCACTGATGTACCCTTCGGGAAGGCTTCGCCTACGATCGGATTCAAATCGGGGGAATAAGGCGGGAGATACAAGAGATAACAGCCTGCCTGTTGAATCAGCCCGCAACCGATTCAATACGCCGTCGCTAACGCAACTTGCGGCATTGTTTAGCGTTGCCTCAGCTGACCGTCAAACGGTTGTGGTTTCCCCTGCTGAAATATTGGTTGCGGCAAGTTGAGAGTGGCCGACAATTAAATTCGGGAACAACGCCACCGACTGCGACTCCTAAAGCATCAAAAGTATGGCGATTAGATCATCGCCATCGACCGCACCCAATGGCCAGAACGCAATTTCTTTAGGTGTCCATTGGTCTGGGGTAATCATGCTCTACTGCTCTATTGGGAGACCTTAAACCAACTATGGGCTATGCAATCTAGTGATTCGTCAACTTTGATTTTGTGAGTTTTACTAGAGGCTGTCATCATTTAGCAGCTGAGTCCTAATGCTGAAAGCGGTTCAGCCTCTAGCTAGTTTTACCGAGCGGGCGCGATAATGCCCATACTGTAAGGCTTTCGAGTTTAATTGATGACGCGCCCTAGCATAGATTAGTCCAGCTCGATGGTGCGATAAGTTGACGAACCACTAGTCCTCTACGGCAGAAGTGATGCTACCCTTCCCATTGCCTTGCCCCCTTGCCATCGGCACTGGTTGGTGAAATAACGCCACAGTTTACTCGTGCTCACTCAACAACTGACGCGGTTTCCTGGGCCTGACAGTCGGGGCATAGGCCGAAAAATTCTAGCGTGTGATAGTAGATCCGAAATTTGTGATGATCTTGGAGCTCATGTTCAAGGTCATGCACGGGGCATTCATTAATTGAGATGCTGTTGCCACAGCGCAGACAGCTCAAGTGATGGCGATCTTCTTGGGGCAGGCTATAAAGCGATTCGCCGCTGGGCAAAGTGCGCACTTGCACCAAGCCATCAACCTTTAATGCATCGAGAGACCGATAAACCGTGGCGAGGCCAATCGTATATTCATGGCGCAGCACGACATATAGGTCTTGGGCCGAAGTAGGTTTGGGGAGCCCTTTCAAGACCTTGAGGATTCGTTCTTGACTACGCGTTCTGCGTTCGCTCATGACTGTGGCCACAACTCCTTCTTTAGCTTAGTGCAGAGCGGGATACGGTAGGATAGGAAGGCTTTTGAGGGGGGCGATCGCGATGCCAACGTACCAAGCTCAAATCTATGTGACGCTACGGCCTTCGGTGCTAGACCCGGCTGGGACGGCAGTGCAGTCTGGGCTCCATCATATGGGGTTTGACGCGGTTGAGCAGGTGCGTATCGGCAAATATATTCAAGTCACGCTGATGGCTGATGATGAGGCCACGGCCCGGCAGCAGCTTGATCAGATGTGCGATCAATTGCTCACCAATCCGGTGATTGAAAACTATCGGTTTGACTTAGCGGTCAAAACGCCCGCGATCGCCCCTTAACCCGCTTCTCCGCTATTCAGTCTGTTTATTGCTTCGCCATTCACCGCTTGTCAGGAGCGCGCCTCAATGAATATCAGCGTCATTGTATTTCCCGGGGCAAATTGCGATCGCGATGCTGCCTACGTTACGCGCGACCTCCTCGGTCAGCCCACCCATCTGGTCTGGCATGAAGAGAGTGATCTGCAAAATGCTGATCTGGTGATTGTCCCAGGGGGCTTTAGCTACGGTGACTATTTGCGGTGCGGGGCGATCGCCCGCTTTTCGCCCGCGCTCAAAGCCACCATTGACCATGCCCAGCGGGGCGGCTGGGTGCTTGGCATCTGCAACGGGTTTCAAATTTTGACCGAAGCCGGACTGTTACCGGGAGCTCTGGTGCGGAATCGTGACCTGCATTTTGTCTGCGATCGCCAACCCCTGCGGGTCGAGCGTACCAACCTGATCTGGACTCAAACGTACGCTGATCAGGCGGTGATTACCCTCCCCATCGCCCACGGTGAAGGATGCTACTATGCCGACGCCGAGACGCTGCAGTCGTTAGAAGAGCATCAGCAAATCGTTTTCCGCTATAGCAGCGCCCCCGGCGAGATCACCGAGGCTGCTAACCCCAACGGTTCGCTCCATAACATCGCGGGGATCTGCAACCGCCCAGGCAACGTGTTAGGCATGATGCCCCATCCAGAACGCGCCGCTGACTCGATTTTGGGGCAGACCGATGGTCTCGCTCTGTTTAAGGGTGTCTTAACCCAGAGCTTGCAGGCTGCTTAAGAGGATCTGAGCGACAGCGGTTCTCAAGCCTCAACGCGTAATCTCGGCTGAGTCGCAAGCGATGCCCTGAAAGTTGAAACGTGTGGATTCTCTCATCAATCGATCAGCGCGATTCGTTGGCGGCCAGGTTTGTCCCTAGCGGCGATGCGTCGTGAATGCCGCCGCTCAAACCCCCACTTCTGATCTGGCAGTCAATCTAGCTGATGGAGTGGCGGCTCCATCAGCGATCGCTTTGACGTTCGATGAGGCCCAGCTCTTCTGAGCCGTAACGCCCGGCAGCCTCACTTCTTTGTTATTTAGGCTTAGGCATCGTCCCCAGGCTCTGGGCGACGTGGCATCCGGTTGCCGCAGCACTAGAGGTTATACCGATGCTCTAAAATCCAGCTACACATCTTTCCCCTTTGCCCCCCTGGCCCCTTATCGCCCTCCACTCCGATCTGTAGCTCTATTCTGGAGAACTGATATTAGAGGGCCAAAACCAGATGCCACTGCGGCAGTCCTGTACGGCCTGTCATCCTCAGTTAGCCGCAGACTGGCTGGCCGATTGCTGCTTCCACGATTAGAGGAGATAGCGAGCGGCCGCGCAAGGAAAAAATCTTGCTGTGGTGGCGCGTCTTGGCCGCACTATTACCGCTGCGACGAGGGGATGTTTTTGCGGTTTGGCTCTATTAGCGCGCAAAGATTTTCCAATCGCAACCCGTCGCGTCGCTCTCTTGTCCGGACTGTCAACGTCACCGCCGAATGATAAGATTGGAGCGAATTAAGAAATTATTAAGTGACGGGAAAGGTTGAAGAAACTGCCCTCGTCGTTTGCCGGTCTTACCCTTTATCATGTGGTTTGGAATTGTTTTCAAGTCTTAACTTGAGAGCAGTTTTACGTATCAGCACTTTTTCACGATATTCAGTCTCACCCGGAGCTGCCGTTTAAGATGACTTTGCGATCGCCCTCTCCAGCGGAGAACCAGCCGCCGTTCACTGCTGAGGCTACTCGCCCTGATAAACCCGAAGAAGCCTGTGGCGTATTCGGGGTGTATGCTCCCGATGAAGACGTGGCTACTTTGGCCTACTTTGGCCTGTTTGCTTTGCAGCATCGGGGTCAAGAATCCGCCGGGATTACGACGTTTGATCAGGGGGAAATGCACGCCCACAAGCATATGGGTTTAGTTTCCCAGGTGTTTGACGAGTCGATTTTAGAAACGCTGCCAGGGCAATCAGCGGTTGGCCATACCCGCTATTCCACCACGGGCTCCAGTCACTTAGCAAACGCTCAGCCCTCGATTGTGCCTACGCAGCTGGGCAAAATTGCTTTGGCTCACAATGGCAACGTGGTGAATGCTGTTGAACTGAAAGCTGAGCTGCACGAAAGTGGCCACGACTTTTTGGGCACTGCCGACACCGAAATGATTGCTTGCGCGATGGCCGAAGCGGTTGATGAGGGGCAAGGGTGGATCAATGGTGCGATCTCTGCTTTTAAGCGGTGTCGAGGTGCATTTAGTCTGGTGATTGGCACCCCCGCTGGCATCATTGGGGCTCGTGATCCCCATGGCATTCGACCTTTAGTCCTCGGCATTCTGGGGGACAATCCTGAGCAGCCAGATGGCCCTGCCAACTATGTGCTGTCTTCAGAAACTTGCGGTCTGGATATCATCGGCGCGCACTATGTCAGAGACATTAAGCCCGGCGAACTGGTTTGGATTACCGACGCGGGGCTCACCTCCGTACAGTGGGATAACCAAGCCGATCGCAAGCTCTGCGTATTTGAGATGATCTACTTCTCACGGCCTGACAGTGTCGTTAACGAAGAAACCCTCTACAGCTATCGCATGCGTCTGGGCAAAGAACTCGCCAAAGAATCGCCGGCTGATGTGGATTTAATCATGGCGGTGCCCGATTCCGGCGTGCCCGCCGCGATTGGCTTTTCGCAAGAATCCCATATTCCCTACGCTGAGGGCCTGATCAAAAACCGCTATGTGGGCCGCACGTTCATTCAGCCTACGCAGTCGATGCGAGAAGTGGGCATCCGCATGAAGCTGAATCCGCTACGCGATGTGCTTAACGGTAAACGCATCTTGATTGTGGATGATTCCATTGTTCGGGGCACCACCAGCTACAAAATTGTGAGAGCCTTGCGCGAAGCGGGAGCCACAGAGGTACACATGCGGATTTCTTCACCTCCGGTGACTCATCCTTGCTTCTTTGGCATTGATACCGACGATCAGGATCAGTTAATTGCCGCGAACCTATCGGTAGATGAAATCTCAGCGAAAATTGGTGTTGATTCCCTCGCTTATCTCAGCTGGGAAGGCATGCTAAAGGCAACTCATCAAGCACCTGAAAGTTTCTGTTCAGCCTGTTTTACCGGGGATTATCCGGTCGATATTCCGAATCCTTACAAGCGTTCCAAACTCAAGTTTGAAAAATCATCACCGCCCACTCCTGCCGCCCCTGTCTAGGCTTGGGGACCCCTGAAGCAAGCTGTTGGTCGATCGCCGGGTCGATTCAGGGCGATCGCACCGGGCACGACTGGCAGCATGGCTAGACCTTAATGACAGTCGTTAGATTGCCTTAGTAGAGGGTGAAGCGGGCTTTTGCGGTGTGGCCGCAGTCGGCTGATGCTGCTCGGCGTCCGGCAAAAGATCTGTTTTGTTCTGGGGGAGCACCCTCAGCAGCAACAATTTGGCGAATAGCTTTTGCACCTGCCGCTGCAACAGCAGCTGAGGATTCTCGCGGACTGCTTGACGCATTTTTTGGAGTGCCGTGACGACGTTTTCGCGGCCATGATCGTATCTAACGTACTGTCTAGCCAGATAGAAATAGAGTTCGCTTAAGCTTTGGCGCTTCAACGACTGCAGGTGTTGAGGTGCTTGCTGAAAGGCGCGATTAATCACTTCAACACTGTTGGATTCTACCTGAGGTAAATTCCCCGAGATCGATGTCGAAGACTTGCGGTAAAAAACCTGGTGCTTTTTGACTAAGGCAAATTGGCAATGGGCGGCCAATCTCAAGTAATATTCCCAGTCCACGACTGAGCTGAGATGGGTGTCAAACTCGCCAGCTGCTTTAATGACTGAGCGTCGCGCCAAAATATTAGAGCCGCTACACATGAAGTTCTTGACTAACAGGGCGGGATAAATGTCGCCCTCATCATAGGCCGGGGTCTGGTGATACAGCACACAGCCCGCTTCATCCATAAAAGTAGTCCAACTGTAGGCCACCCCTGCATCTGGATCGCTCTCCAGCGCTCTGAGCTGCAGCTCTACCTTGTCAGTCGACCAGAGATCGTCGGCGTCAATAAAGGTGATAAATTCACCTACTGCTTTTTTGATGCCGTGGTTGCGAGCCTGGGAACTGCCAGCGTTCGCATATGAAAAAACCCTGATACGAGGATCCGCAAACTGAGATAGTACCGTCAACGTTTCGTCCGTTGAACCATCATTGATGACAATGATCTCAATGTCTTGAAACGTTTGACTCACTACAGATTCTACGGTTTCGGCAATCGTGGATGCACCATTGAAGACCGGAATAATAACAGAAACGGCAGTCACAAATTCTAAATCCCCTAATCAAATAACGACGAGATACAAATGCCTGTAGTTTTTGGTGGGGTGAGTAGTGGGCAAAATTTCAGCCTGCTCCTAGCCTAGGCTAACGCTGTGGAGGTCTTTTGAGATGAATTGGTCTTTTTATTATGCCGGGTTGATATCTGATGGTAAAGCTATGACTTTGCAGTCATCAAAATTGTTCCCGTATCAGCTGAGCAAGTTTAGGCTAACACTCTAATCCTGCGTTCAATGGCACATTATCGGTCTTTGGTGGGAGGTTGCCAATTCTCTAGTCGCCAACATCTGCCAGGGTGAGCGTTTTTGTGCCAGCACAACTAGGAAAACAAAGGCCGCAAAGCCAGCCTGTGAACGAGTTTAGGAAAGGTGTCTGAGCGGCGGCTACGCTCGCTTGAAGGCGTCATCGCTCTCTTTTTCTATCTCTACTGTTTGAGATGTCTATGAATACTCGTGATAACTAGATTACTGGCATGGTGCAATGGTTAGTCAAACGGCTCAAAGACACCACCATAGCGGCGATAAATTGTTGCAAGTCATGGTCTACCTCAGATGTAGAAAGACTAGGGACGATAGCCGCAATGGCATTTCTCTGAAGCCGCATGATGCTTTTTGCCTGTTGAGGACATCGATTCATCGGCTTTTTGACTGTTGGCCAAGGGACATCATGGTTTGCTCACCTGATTTTGAAGATTGATGGGATCAAGCAAGAGCAGCTCCACGGAGTTTTTACTGTTTCCAACCCATTCATCCTCTCGTGGGCAACCTGACCCAGCGCCTTGTGAGCAGTATTCTGTAAATCTTTAGTAAATCTACTGAGAGTCGCTTTACAGGAGTTTTCGAGCGGTTGAGACTATAGACGCTGCTGTGTGGTGGCAGCGATCTCACTGTGTGGTTCGCGATCGGCTCGTGGGCTCTCCAGTAAACTCTGGCCAGGCCGCTGGTTAGTTTGACGGGCACAAGCAACACCGACACTTTGGGGGTGGGTTTATCAAGTGATGGATTTTCCAGAAGTTTCGATTATTATCCCGACCTTTCGCGACGCTGACTGTCTGGCGTTGTGCCTGGCCGCGCTAGAGCGGCAAAGCTATCCGACAGACCGTTATGAGGTGGTGGTTGTCAATAACTGCGTTGAGGACGATTTACAGCCTCTGGTTGAGCAATTTACGCATGTGCGCTTGTGTGTAGAAGCACAACCCGGTTCCTATGCGGCTCGTAACCAAGGTCTGGCGGTGGCCAAAGCCCAGGTTTTGGCCTTTACAGATGCCGATTGCATTCCGGCTGAAGACTGGCTTGAGCAAGGCATTCAGAGTCTGCTCAAGGTGGAAAATTGTGGTTTGGTGGCCGGGAGCATTCGTGTCTTTGTGCAAGATCCGGCCGCCCCGACGGTCTGTGAGCTATACGATAAGCTGTTCGCCTTTCCGCAAAAGCAGTATCTAGAAAATGACCACTATGGTGCCACTGCCAACGTCTTTACCTATCGGCATGTGTTTGACCAGGTGGGGCGGTTTGCGGCTGAAATGAAATCGGGCGGTGATGTTGAGTGGGGTAAACGGGTTCACGCTGCCGGTTTTACCTTGGTGTATGCCGAGACGGCGCGCATTGATCATCCAGCGCGGTCTTCGTTTGCGGCCTTGCGCAAGAAGACTAAACGCGTGGTTGACGGTCACTATATTTTGATGCAGAAGCAGCTATTTGCTAAAACTCGATTTTTTGGCGGCTTGGCGGCTGACCTGCTGTTGCCGTTTCGATCAGCGCCCTATATTTTGTCGAGTCAGGGCATTACGGGGCCGCAAAAGCTGCAGTTGCTGGGCATCTCAATCTCGTTGCGCTACATCAAGTTCTACGATCGCCTGGCTCGATTACGCGTGGGCAATCACACCCTCTCGGCGTCTTGATGTCCCTAGTAGACTGCGGCGTGATTTCCCCAACCACTTGCCGATGCTTAGGGAGCTATCTATGGGGGCAAGGGGGCCAGAGAAACCGGGAGGGTTGTCTTACTTCCGCTGTGGAGCACTAGTCTGATGGCAGCAGCTGTTCACGATTCGCTGGCTGCAGTTGCAGCGGCCTCAGAATCGGATCTCTTTGAGCTTTAGGCCCGTAGGTGGCCGCATCTAAGGAAAGGGCGCGGCGGAGATGTTCTAAGGCCCAATCATTTCTGCCCAAAATGGCGTAGCAGGCGGCTTGATGAAAAAAGGCCAACGGGTGACTGGGGGACAGGGCTAGGGCCTTGTCAAAGGCCGCGATCGCTTCCTCTGGCGCGGCCAGTTTACGCAATATCATGCCTAGGGCGAGCCAACTATCGGCATGATCGGCTTGCAGACTCAGCGAGACTCTAAAGGCATCATGGGCTTCTGTATATCGGCCCAAGCGCGTCATAATCAGCCCTTTATGAAACCAGACTTCTGCCGTCTCTGGCCCGGCCTGACTTGCTTGTTCAAGATATTTGAGAGCGCTGTCGCTCTGGCCTCGTTGCTGTAGCAAATAGGCATAGCAATTTAATAGGCGCACATCTTTATGACCGTGGGTGATCCAGGGTTGTAAATAGGCTAAGGCTTGGCTTTTCTGGCCGCGATCGATGAGCACATAGGCTAAAGACAGATAGGCGTCTAGCTCGTCTGGCGCATAGGCGATCGCTCGTTTAAAGTGCTCGATCGCCTGCTCAGGATGACCTAATTGATAAGTGGCCAGCCCCTTGCCGTACCACAGGCGAGCTTCAGTGGGGGCTAAGGCCAGCGCATGATCATAACTTTCGATCGCTTGACCAAACTCCTGACAGTGATACAAAACCTTGGCTCGCCGTCGCCAGACATTGGTATAAGTAGGGGCTAAATCGAGCGCTCGATCGTAGGCATGCACAGCCTCACGTCGATAGCCTGCTGCCGCTAAGGTACTGCCAAAGTTGCACCAAACTTTGGGATCATCAGGTTCGAGATGCAGCGCTTTCTGATAACTGGCAATCGCTTCGTTATATCGTTTGAGCCGTGCCAAGCAGTAGCTCTGCTGTTGCCAAACGGCAGCGGTGCCTTGCCCCTGGTTGACCCAAATCTCGCATTGCGCGAGCATTTTCTGCAAAGCGGTGGTTGATTGTGAGTTACCCTCTGGCAGAAAATCGTCAGCACTCATGGGTTTAGTCGTTACAAAGTTGAACGGCGTAAAAATAGCAAAAGCACTCATGGGAGATGGCGAATTACAGTCGAGTGGCCGGTTCGCTCAGTTGCGCCCATCGGCGCGATCGTGATGATGTCTCGATCATGGCTCGACCTGATCACGCTGCTTTGGTGTTGACGTGTCTTACCAGATTATCTAGTAAAAGCCTCAACTGTTAACCGAGACGGCTTAAATCGGCTGGTGGCCTCAAGCGATGGGCTCACTGCCAGTGAGAAGTCTCATCACTACATCACGCGTGGCGGTACCAATCTCACCCCGGTATAAGTTGCCCGTGTCGTCCACTACCGTTTACAGCGTTAGCGACATGGTGGGTTACTCCCCGAGAACGATCGCCCCTAGATGGCTCGACGACACTGCCGTTCACTTGATGGCGAATTGTAAACGCATCATGCCTCAGTCGCTGCTGCCGGCTTTATAGCCGCACTGTGGCTGGTGATGCATGGGGGCTATGAAAACAAATTTCGCGTGAGGTGGGTCGATGCCCCGCAGATGATTTCCAGCTTTCGGACGGAATCCAATCATCGCGCTACGGATAACCGGCAGCAGACCTGCCCAACTGACTCGCCGATCAAACCCCTGACGTGACTTTTAATGCCTCAATCTGGCTGTCGCCTTCAGTGTTAATGCGGTAAATAGTTTGCTAGCGCGGCTAAATGCGCATCGCTCAAATCGGTCGGGAATATTAAAAACACGCTTATTCTTCTCTATTGGGGCCTCTTGCCAAGCTAACCCTATGAAACTGACTGCTAGCCTTCCCCAGACTGCATTCCCGACGATTTCTGGCTATACCCTGGTCGAGCAACTTTATGTCGGTTCTCGAACGGCAGTCTATCGAGCAGTGCAGAATGCTGATCAGCGGTCGGTAGTCATTAAAGTGCTGCAGCATGAGCATCCCAGTTTTGGTGAGTTGGTGCAGTTCCGCAATCAATACACCATCGCTAAAGACCTGCCTATTCCGGGAATTATTCAGCCCTTGAGCTTGGCATCGCTAGAGAATGGCTATGCCCTGGTGATGGAAGATTGGCAGGCGCTTTCTTTAGCTAAATATTGCCAACAGCACTCCCTAACCCTGACAGAAGTTCTGGAGATCACCCTCCAGATGGCCGCTATTCTTCATGATTTAGGTCAGCATCGGGTGGTGCATAAAGACATCAAACCAGCCAACATTCTGATTCGTCCCGAGTCACAGCAGATCAAACTCATTGATTTCAGCATTGCCTCCTCGTTACCGAAGGAAACTCAGGCGATCCAAAACCCCAACATTTTAGAAGGCACGCTGGCCTATCTAGCTCCCGAACAAACCGGGCGGATGAATCGTGGCATTGATTATCGAGCTGATTTCTACGCTCTTGGTGTTACGCTCTATCAGCTGCTCACCGGTACCTTGCCGTTTATCTCTGACGATCCCTTGGAGTTGCTCCATGGCCATCTGGCCAAGCAACCGCTGCCGGTTGATCAAGTGCGGCCTGAGGTGCCCGCTCCAGTCGCCGCGATCGTCGCTAAGCTCATGGCTAAAAATGCCGAAGATCGCTATCAAAGTGCTCTTGGACTCCAACATGATGTGCAGCACTGTCTCACCCAATGGCAAACCACGGGGACGATCGCGGCGTTTGAGTTGGGCCAGCGAGATCTCAGCGATCGCTTCCTGATTCCGGAAAAACTTTATGGTCGTGAGGCCGAAGTCAAGACGCTATTAGAGGCTTTTGATCGGGTGGCCGATGGCGCTGCCGAACTCATGCTGGTGGCGGGCTTTTCGGGGATTGGTAAAACCGCTGTGGTGAATGAAGTGCATAAGCCGATTGTGCGGCAGCGCGGCTACTTCATTAAAGGCAAATTTGACCAGTTCAATCGCAACATTCCGCTCTCGGCTTTTGTGCCAGCCCTGCAAGATTTAATGGAGCAACTGCTCTCAGAGTCAGATGAGCAGCTGCAACGCTGGAAAACCAGAATTCTGGCAGTGGTGGGTGAGAATGGGCAGGTTTTGATTGAGGTGATGCCCACCCTCGAGCAGATTATTGGCCCACAACCGCCTGCTCCCGAACTTGCCGGCAGTGCTGCTCAGCATCGATTTAATTCTCTATTTCAACAATTCATCGAGGTTTTTACGACCCAAGAGCACCCGTTAGTGCTGTTTTTAGATGACTTGCAGTGGGCCGATGCCGCCTCTCTGCAGCTCATGCAGCTGTTAATGAATGACAATGGCTATCTGCTGATTCTGGGCGCCTATCGAGATAATGAAGTCTCGCCCGTGCACCCGCTAATGATGGCGGTGCAGGCGCTAGAAAAAGCCGCGATCATTGTCAATACCATTACTCTCGCGCCGCTGGAGGATGACGATATTAATCACCTCGTGGCTGACACGTTAAATTGTGCGACGGCACTGGCTCAACCCCTGACGCAACTCGTGAATCGCAAAACGCAGGGCAATCCTTTTTTCACGACTCAATTTCTCAAAGCGCTGCATGAAGACGGACAGATGACGTTTAACTGCGATCGCTGCCATTGGGAATGCGATATCGCCCAGGTCAACGCCCTTGCCCTCACCGATGATGTGGTCGAGTTTATGGCGGTGCAGCTACAGAGATTGCCCGCTGAGACCCAGCAGGTCTTAAAGCTCGCGGCTTGTATTGGTAACCAATTCGATTTGCATACCCTGGTGGTGGTGTCAGAACAAGCCTCGGCTGATGTTGCTGGCGCCTTGTGGAAAGCCCTACAAGAAGGCTTGATTGTACCGACGAGCCAAGTCTATAAGTTCTTTCAGAGTAATGAGCAACCTGAGGGCGAGAACGCGGTCAACCCAGCCTATCGGTTTTTACACGATCGCATTCAGCAAGCTGCCTATTCACTGATTCCTGACGACCAAAAGCAGGCAACCCATTACCAAATCGGACAGCTTCTCCGCCGAGGTCTTGCCGATGAGGTATTAGGTGGACACATCTTTGATTTGCTTAGCCAACTCAATGCCGGCGCTGGCAAAATCACCAACTCTATTGAAAAGCAAGCATTAGCTAACCTCAACCTCAAGGGGGCGCTTAAGGCTAAGGGCTCTACATCCTATGCAGCGGCTTTAAAGTACTGTGATGCTGGCATTCAATTACTGGCAGATGATGGCTGGGAGACTGATTATCAATTGACTTTGCAACTGCACGAGCTAGCCACAGAGTCTGCCTATTTGTATGGTGAAAATCAAGTCTTTGAACAATATGCTGCAGTTGTTTTAGAGCATGCTGGTAGTGACCTCGATCAACTCAATGTCAACATCATCAAAATTCAAGCTTACACCGCACAAAATCGCTTGATCGAAGCTCTAAAGGTCGCCAAAGCAGCACTCAAAAAATATACTGTGGTTTTCCCGGCTGAAATTTCATTAGAAGATATTCAGCAAGAATTACAAGAAACTCAAGCGAAATTCTCACAATTTACTCCAGAAGAAATTGTCGCTTTGCCAAAGATGACTGATACCCAGTCGTTAGCAGTCATGCGTCTGTTGCTGAGTGTTACTGCTACCGCCTATATTGCCGATCAAACTTTATTTCCACTGATTATTTTAAAGATGGTTCAGTGGTCTCTGAAATATGGGAATGCACCCTCATCACCCTATGCCTATGCCTGCTATGGCATCCTTTTAGTGAACTTGGCAAAAGAGATTGAGACGGTCAGTCAAGTCGGTGAACTAGCGCTCACGCTTCTAAACGAGTCCTCTGAGCCGGAGATCGAAGCTAGAACGAAGCTGGTAGTGGGCTCTCATCTCTATCATTGGAACTTTCATTTTCAAGAAAGTATCCCTTTAATACAAGAAAGCTATCATGCGGCTTTGGCGATTGGTGATTTAGAGTATGCGGGCTACAGTGCTCAAGTTATTTGCTTAGGCTCTTATTTTACGGGGCAGTCGCTGATGCAGTTAGAGCCCCATGTGCAAGCCTATTGCCATGTGCTGGCACAGCTGAATCAAGTGACTGCTCTCAGATATTGTCAGCTTTATTGGCAGGTTATTTTAAACTTGCGCCACCCAAATGATGCTCCTTCTCTGCTTGTCGGTGAGGCATTTGATGAGCAAGCAGTGGTTCCTCAATTAGCGACGGCAAATGATTGGGCTGGACTTTACCATTTTTATTGCAATAAGTTGATTCTCAACTATCTATTTGGCAATATTTCACACGCTTTGGCAGCTGCCGAACAAGCAAGACCGTGTGAAGCTTCGTTGGCTGGGATGTTTATTGTTCCTACCTTTTATTTCTACGAGTCCCTGGCAATTCTAAGTAGCCATGAGGACTTACGGCCCCAGCAGCCGCCAACTCATTCGCAACGCATCAGCCATAATCGGGCTGCCTTAAAGTCTTGGGCGCAGAGTTCTCCGGGCAATCATCAACACCGATTTGATTTGGTAGAAGCCGAATATCATCGGGTTGTAGGCCGCAAGGCCGATGCTCTTGAACTCTATGATCGCGCTATTGCTGGCGCTAGAGCTAACGACTATCTTCAGGAAGAAGCGCTGGCGAACGAACTGGCCGCTAGATTTTACTTGGCATGGGGCAAAGACAAAATTGCTCAAGATTACCTCACCCATGCCTACTACGGTTATGCCCAATGGGGCGCCACGGCCAAAGTCAAAGCGTTAGAGCAGCGTTATCCCAACTTGCTCGCGCCCATGGTGCATCCACAGCAGCCGTCTGTATCGACAACGGAAACTGTGTTTGCTGCCGACGCTTTCGACTCCGCATTAGCAACCGATACGCAATCCTCGACGTCTGGCAGCACCAGTATTTCTGCCGCACTGGACTTGACTACGGTGTTGCGGGCCTCCCAGGTTCTGTCTAGCGAAATTCAGCTCGATAAGCTGTTAGCAACCTTGCTGCGTATTGTGCTGGAAACCGCTGGCGCTGATAAGGGCGCTTTGCTCATGCCGCGCGAGCAGCAGTGGTTTGTCGAGGCCGTTGCCACCATTGAGCAATCCACGCAGGTGCAGTCTGTGGCGTTATCCCAAAGTGTAGCCGTGCCCCACGCTTTGATTAACACGGTCAAACACGGTCTAGAACCCGTGGTGATTATGGATGCCGCTGCCCACTCGGCCCTGGCTAGTGATGCCTACGTCACCCAACATCAGCCCAAGAGCCTGCTGTGTATCCCGATTCTGCAGCAGGGTAAGCTCATCGCCATTTTGTACTTGGAAAACCAGCTCACGGTCGGGGCATTCACGCGCGATCGCGTCGAGCTCTTAAATGTTCTCTGTACTCAGGCGTCTATCTCTCTAGAAAATGCTCGACTTTACACCCAAGCTCAGGAAGATCAACGGCGGCTAGCTAACCTGATGAGTAATCTGCCGGGGATGGCCTACTTGGCAGGTAACGATGAGCATTGGACGATGTATTTTGCTAGCGAGGGTTGTTTTGAACTGACGGGCTACACCTCAGACGAGCTCATCAACAATCGGGTCACTGACTTTGGCAGCATGATTCATGCCGATGATATTGCCGCTACCGGTCTCGAAGTCGAAACCGCGATCGCGGCCCAACGACCCTATCGAGTGGTTTACCGGATTCGTACTAAGCAAGGACAAGAAAAATGGCTCTGGGAACAGGGACAAGCCATCTTGGATGACAGCGGTAATCCCACCTTGCTGGAAGGGCTGATTATTGACATCAGCGATCGCAAAGCCGCCGAAGCCGCTGTTGTGCAAAAATCACAAGCTCTGTCAGAGACCCTGTCACAGCTCCAAAGTACTCAGCTACAGATGGTGCAGGGTGAAAAGATGGCCACTCTCGGTAACCTCGTTGCGGGCGTAGCCCATGAAATCAATAACCCCATCGGCTTTCTCAATGGCAGTATTCGAAATGCTGAAGACTACATACAAGATCTATTCGAGCATTTACAGACCTATCAGGCGCTACAACCCCCAAACGATGCCGTGCAAGCAAGCGCTGCCGAGGTTGACTTAGAATTTTTGCTAGATGATTTGCCCAAGTTGCTGAACTCGATGCAAGGGGCAACTGAGCGCATTAAATCCATTAGTACTGGCCTACGCACCTTCTCTCGGGCGGATACGGAGTACAAGGTCAGAGCCAATCTGCATGAAGGGCTCGACAGCACTTTGTTGATTCTCAAATATCGGCTCAAAGCCAATGAGCTCCGCCCAGAAATTCAAGTCACCTGCAACTATGGTGAGTTACCTGCTATCAACTGCTTCCCAGGGCAGTTGAATCAGGTGTTTATGAATATTTTGGCGAATGCGATCGACATCTTTGATGAGATGGCTCAATCCACTAATTTTGCTGACCTAGAAGGCAATCCACAGAAAATTGTGATTCAGTCCCAATTGACGGAACAAAATGCCATTGAAATCCGCATTAGTGACAATGGCAAAGGCATGACTGAGGCGGTGAAAGACAGAATTTTTGACCACTTATTTACCACGAAGGGCGTTGGTCAGGGCACCGGTTTAGGCTTAGCGATCTCCCGTCAAATTGTGGCAGAAAAGCATAAGGGGACTCTGACGGTGAAGTCGGCGTTAGACCAGGGAACTGAGTTCTGCATTCGTCTACCGCTTTAGATTTGGTCTCACGAGCCAGTCTGAAGCCGTGATTGCCTACTTCTACAACCACCTGCAGTCGTTAAGACTGATGAGGGGCATGCCATAGGACAGATCTCTTTCATCAATGAAATTTGTGGAGTAACTGTTGGGCAAAGGTTTAGAAGCGCATGAACGATTTATGGCATGCTTGTTTATGACATCACCAAATGCTGCAAATATCGCGTTGCCCCATCGGCATCTAAGGGTTTGGCAAATAAGTAGCCTTGTCCTAACTCACAACCATAGTTTTTCAGTACTTGCTTCTGATATTCAGTTTCAATTCCCTCGGCAACGATTTCTAAGTCAAGATTGTGAGCTAAGGCAATAGTTGCCTGAACGATTTCTGCTTTGCCATTACTTTCTAACTCCTTGACAAAGGAGCGATCGATTTTGAGCGTTTGCACCGGAAATTGATGAAGATAACTGAGAGATGAGTAACCTGTTCCAAAATCATCAATAGCCAAACGGATTTTGCGCTCTTTAAGCTGCAATAAGAGCTGGCTAGCCGTTTTGATATTTTCCATCAGGCCTGTCTCTGTGATTTCCAATTTAAGGTCAGAGCCAGGAACATTAGTTTGGCGCAAAATCTCATCAATGCAGTCAACTAAATCGGGTTGTGCCAATTGTTTCGCAGACAAATTTACACTAACCCAACTAGGTTGGAGCAGCTTGCTTTCTGCTCGCCAGCTCGCAACTTGTTGGCAGGCTTGTTGCAGAACCCAAAGACCTAGTTTGTGAATCTGTCCGGTTTCTTCGGCAATGGGGATAAATCGGGCCGGTGAGACATAGCCATAGGTCGGATGTTGCCAACGTAATAAGGCTTCAAAGCCTACAATTAGATTTGTTTGTAAGCTGAGGATCGGCTGATAGTATACCTGTAGGCATTCTTGCTCAATCGCTGAGCGTAAATCCTGCTCAATTTGCATGACTTCCATGGCATCTTGTCGCATGGCAGCATCAAAATATAAATACTCGGCTTTCCCCTTGGCCTTCGCTCGATACATGGCAATATCTGCATCCCTTAATACCTGTTCTGGTTGTGTATAATCATCCGGTCCGATGACAATCCCAATACTGGCAGAAAAGAAAACAGTTTGTTGCTCGATACAAAAAGGTTTTTCCAAGGCGACTGCAATGCTTTGGGCAACCGCTTGAGCACAGCTCAAAGGGTCACTTTCTTGCACTAGAATCGTAAACTCATCTCCCCCTAATCTAGCGATAGGATATTTTGTAGAAATGGCCTGACGCAGGCGTTGAGCAACTTCGACTAAAAGTTGATCGCCCACCAAATGCCCTAGCGAGTCATTGACTGTTTTGAAGCGATCGCCATCCAAAAACAAAAGCGCAAACTGTTCTGCATTATGGGTTTCAGAATTTTCTAGGACATCTTGCAGTGCGTCCATTAGCCAAGCTCGATTAGGCAATTGGGTCAACGAATCATGCAGTGCCATATGGAGCAATTTATCTTGCACCTGCTGCCGCTCATTAATCTCAATCTGGAGTTGCTCAGTTCTTTTCTCAACCCGCTGTTCAAGATCAGTATTGAGTCCTAAAACTTCTGTATGAGCCGCGGCTAGAGCTTGCGTTTTTTCTTGAACAACCTTTTCCAATTCTTGTCGCCGTTTTTGGGTTGCTCGCAGCCGCAAATAAATAATGCCTTGAAGACTTGCTAGAATCGCTATGCCCCCACAAGCTCGAAACCACCAAGTTTGCCACCAGAAAGGCAAAATTACCAGCGTGAGCTGGTCACCCTCTTCATTCCAAACTCCATAATTATTTGCTCCCTGAACCCAAAAGGTGTATTGACCAGGAGATAAATTAGTGTAGCGAGCCCGCCGCTGTGTGCTGTCTACTTCTGTCCAACCGGCTTCCAAGCCGATGAGTCGATAACGGTATCGATTATGTTCAGGCAAGGCAAAATTTAGGGCAGTAAATTCAAACGTGACATCTCGATGTTGGGGCGATAATTGAATCTCCTCCAGTTGAGTGACATCGGCAGGCAGCGGAGCATCTTTGCCAATGGCTGTAGGTTTTTGGTGCAGCTCAAAGCCATGAATAATCACGTTAGGAATATGAACGTTTTGCCACCATTCATCTGGGCTAAATACATTTAATCCGTGAGGACCGCCGAAGTATAGGATGCCATCGCGAGCACTTAGGTGGCTAAACAGACTGAACTCAGCTCCCTGTAAACCATCGTGGAGATCATAGGTCTCTAACATTTCTGTCTGTGGATCAAAGCGACTTAATCCGTATCGAGTTCCTAGCCAGAGATGGCCAAACTGATCTTTCTCAATGCTATGAATATGCAGGTCGGGAAGACCGGCCTCAAGTCCATATGTCGTAAAGGTCTCCGTTTCGGAATTAAAGCGAACTAAGCCATCAGCAGTCGCTAACCACAACAGCCCTTGGCTATCTTCGTAGATATCAAATATGTCGTTGTGGCGGTTAATCTCAAACTGCAGCACTTCTCCTGTCACCAGGTTGAGCTTCTCTAGGCCATCATCACCTCCAAACCACATAATGCCATCAGGACTTTGATGGATATCATTGACGTATCGGTTGGTGATTTTTATGTCTGCTCTGGCAGGCATTGGAGAGAACGTCACGTAGGTTTGGGTGTCTGGATTAAACTTTTGAACGCCTTCGCCCCAGACACTTAACCATATTTGGTCTTGGTTATCGACAAAGACGCGAGTGACATTATCGTTAGCTAGCCCATTGGCTTGATCTGAGTTATGGCGATAGTGTTTAAAGCTCTGAGTTTGGATATCAAACTGATTGAGCCCCCCCGCCCGAGTGCCGATCCAGAGTCTGCCCTGGGAGTCTTCGTCAATAGCGATCACCGCATCACTACTGAGGCTATTCGGATTCTCAGAATCGTGTCGATAGTGAACAAAAGCCTCTGTCTCAAGACTAAAGCGATCAAGCCCGCCACCATCTGTCGCAAGCCAGATGGTGCCATCAGAGGACTCATGCAAATCCTGTAAGTTATCAAATCCTAAGCTGTCTTGATCGTGATTGTCATGGCGATAAAGCCGAAACCGGCTGCCATTAGGTTCAAATCGACTAATTCCGAAGTTAGCAATACTCAGCCATAGTGCTCCACTATCGTCTTCCGAGATATTCACGATGGTACCTGGAGCAATGGTGTTGGGAGTTCCTATGCCAGCGGGGAAATGCTCAAAGGTTTGGGTTTCTGGCATGAACCTTTCTAACCCTTGTTTCTCTGTGCCGATCCAAATATTGTCTTGAGTATCTTGATAGACCGACCAGGTGTCATCGGTGACTAAAGACTGGGGTTGTTCCGATCGGTTTTGGTAATGTTGCCATGTCGCATCATCAGGACTGAAAACAACGACTCCTGATGCCGTTGCTGCCCACACCTCGCCATTTGATGCCACGATTAAATCGCGAATTTGATGCTGCGATAGGTCGGGTAAGTCAGGTGGTAAATCATATTGGATAAACGTTTTTGCCTCTGGGGAGAACATCACAATTCCGGCTGCTGTTCCCAGCCAAAGGTTACCTTGGGCATCCTCAGCGATCGCATGTATGTCATTGCTCGGAATCGTGCCAGAGTTAGCTGAATCATGCACAAAATGATGCACCAGCTGGTCTGTTTGTGGATCAAAGGCACGTAATCCTAAGCCCGGCCCGCTGAACCATAGTAAGCCTTGATTATCTTCATGAATGTTCCCGATCAATTCATCATCTGAGACCGCAAATTGGGCAAATGTTTGAGTGGCCGCATCAAATTTATTGAGTTCAAGGCCGCCGACCCATAAGGTTCCATCTCGGGCGACGAGCAGGCTACTGATTTTATTACTGCCCAAACTACTTGAATCATTAGTCTGGTGGGTGAAAGTTTTGAAATCGTAAGCATCGTAGCGATTTAAGCCCTTAGATGTCGCAATCCAGAGGAATCCATTCTGATCTTGCGTAATATCCTGAACGTAGCTTGAAGACAAACCTTGTTCAACGGATAATTGCTGAAGAGTATGTTTTTTTGACTGTGATTGGGTCGACTGTAGAGACGTCGCCGCAGGAGTGCTAGAGGCTTCGACATGGCCTTTGTACGAAATCAAACAATGCCCTACGGTGATGGTGGCGAGCAGTAGTTTAATGCACTGAATATTTCTGGGATTTGCCTTCCACATGCGTTATCTTGGCCCCTCTTTTGTGCTTCCCCAGCAAACTATTATTCCCGTTCTACTCCATATTGATACCTGATTAAAAAGTTATTACAGATGTTTAAGCAGTTTTTGGTTGTGTGATCCTTTGTTGATCCAGGCTCGGTATTATCTAAAAAGTTCTATCGAAAACAGGATGAAGTTGTTAGCACTGAGTCCCAAAATCGAGTGAGTGGCCATCCTACTATTAGGCTGATAGCCACCCTCAAGTCTTGTCTATTTCCTACAGAGTGTCCTCATTGTGAGTTGCCCAGCGTTGCAGCTTTACAACGCAAAACTATCTGGGCCATCACATGATTGCGGTGTCAGCCGTGTCGTCGTTCTTTGAATGAGCGGATGGAAACGCCTCTCAACTTATTGACGACTAAAGCTGTTGGCAGAGGCCCTGGATTGGGGCTGGCGATCGCCTCTTAAATTGGGGCAGAAAATCATGGGGGCACCCTGGCAGTACAGTCGATGTTGGGCTCAGGCACTAAGTTTTGTATTCGTCTACTGATGGAGGATGGCGAGTGCATCCTTCGAATCAGTTCAACAGCGCCCCGATCGCCCAACTCCCCTCGATATCAACCACGCCTCAGCGAAAACGTAAAGTGGCATAGGCGGCGGCTGATGAAAAATCGAGTGCTTAGAATGGTCCTTGAAAACTGTCACATATAGGCCAAATTAGTGAACCCGCGATCGCGTCAATGGCTGTGGAGTCTGGGATTGATCAGCTGGCTAGCGGCCAACCCCGCTACGGCTAACTGTGCTGGCACCCCGGCCTCTCTGGAATGGTATGAGCCGGTGATGACCGAGCATTTTCAGCAGTTGCAGAGTCAGTCAACCTATCCTTGGGGTGAGGCGCGGGTCTTTGACCAGATTGTGGGCGATCGCGTTTTGCTGACTGAGGCCTTTGAAACTCTGAGCGGGCCGCAAAAAGTGCAGGTGTTCAACACTCTGCTTGGGTTCGATTTTCAAACCTATCTGACGCCAGAAGAGTATGAGCAAAAGTTGAATGAACCGGGCATTGGGCCATCGCCTTACGACGTTGTGGCCAGCGATGGCCGCTTGGTATCAGCAGTGTATGACGGTTGCACCCGCGATCTCCTGCTGACTGAACAAGCTCGATTTAGCTGGCACTACAACAGTCAGGGGCTTGATGTGCCCCTGAGCGAATTGCGCAATGCCGGTCAGCCGAGTTGGCGACAGGTCAATTTTGCGATCACAGCTGAGGATGAGCTTGCGGTGCGGTTGGGATTTTGGCAGTCAGTGGGCTATGAGAATTTCGACTGGTGGATTGCCTGGGTACCGGAACACGGCTACTTTGAAGTCAACGTGCCCGAGAATTTTGACGAGGATCGGCTGCAACGCTATTGGCAGGTCGCCGATCTCAACTATCGCTATGTGGTGGTGCGAGCTGATGGCACTGAGCTGGGCGAAAAGCAGTTTTAAGGATGCCGCCTCTAGCTGCCTTTAAATTCGCGGCGATTTTAGAGCAGGCGCGGCGATGACTTCTTCATGACCTCAAGTTTGGCGAGGGGCTGATATTATCCCGATTCATCGCTTGATCCGGTAATACCAGTTCTCAGTGATCGGACTTCCGATGCAGTCTTGGAAACGCAGGGGAGCCAAGGAGCAGAGGAGCCAAGGAGCAGAGGAGCCAAGGAGCAGAGGAGCCAAGGAGCAGGGGAGCCTTGTTGTAGAGAATCGGTATAACGCCTGTCGCGGGCGATCGCCCTTGCTGGCTTTGAGCAGCCAATCTCACGTCTGTTCGCGATCGTTAGCTCTGATTTCTACTGCGATTGAACTGGCTGATTTTCGTTGTTTGAGAGTTATGACGGCTTGGTTGCAATTGATTTCGCCCTAGTTGATTGGTGCAAACTGCGCGTAGAGAATGAAGAGCACAAATGAATTAGACGCATTGATTTCATGGCACGACGTAAACGGGTGGGGATTTTAACGAGTGGTGGAGACTGTGGAGGACTGAACGCCGTGACTCGGGCTGTTGTGCGTCATGCCCGTGATTACGGTTTCGACATTTACGGCATCAAAGATGCCACGATGGGCCTATTGAGTCGGCCTGTCGCAGCAGAAGTCTTAGATGTCAAGGGAGTGTCGGGGATTTTGCGGTATGGCGGTACTATTTTAGGCACCATTAACAAAAACAATCCCTTTGCTTATCCCATGCCGGATGGTATCGTCGCTGACCGCTCGGCAGAGGTGATTGAAGGCTATCATCAGCTGGGATTGGATGCTTTGATTGGCATTGGCGGCGATGGCAGCCTGGCGATTCTCAATAAACTCGCGACTCAAGGTAATTGGAACTTAGTTGGCGTCCCCAAAACCATTGACAATGACGTTGGCACGACAGAGCATTCAGTGGGGTTTCATACGGCTCTGAGTATCGCGGTAGAAGCGCTCGATCGCCTCACCTATACCGCTATCAGCCACAGTCGGGTCATGGTGTTAGAGGTGATGGGTCGCGATGCCGGACATATCGCCATTAGTGCCGGAATTGCCGGGGGGGCTCACGTCATTCTGATGCCTGAGATTCCTTACTCGATGGATAAGGTCTGTCAAAAGCTTTTAGACCGCAAGGCTCGAGGACATAATTTCAGCATCGTCGTCGTCGCGGAAGCCTTGAAAACGGAAGCTGGAGACCCCGTTAAATATACCAATAGCCTTGACCAGTCTTTGTATGGCGGCATTGGCCAATATATCGGCAACGAAATTGCCAGCCGAACGGGCATTGAAACCCGAGTCGCAATTTTGGGCCATCTTCAGCGAGGGGGGACGCCTTCTGCTCTTGATCGATTGCTCGGTGCCGCTTTTGGGGTGGCCGCCCTTGACCTCGTCGCGGAGGAAAAATATGGTCGCATGGTCGCGTGGCAAAATCGCCGAGTGGTGAATGTGGCCATTGAGGAAGCCATTGCCCAGTATCGATCAGTCGAAATCGACGGTGCTTTGGTGGAGACCGCTTTGGGACTCAACACATATATTGGTGAGGTGAATGCTTAGGGGGAATTTGGCAATTCGGTAGAGGTATCAAATCAGGCCAAACACCTCGTTATCATGCCGCCACTGAGCTGGGCGAAAAGCTATTTTGAGAATGCTGTACAGCGTTTCTCACTCTGGCGAGGTACAGTAACAGCAATTTGTGAACCAGTGTT
>CALCCA010000149.1 GCA_937899725.1 uncultured Halomicronema sp. | reverse complement strand
CACTCCTCACAGATTCACTCAAAATTCAAAAGATCTCAAATGGGTTCTATAGAGAACCCTGCTGGATGACGACAGTAACAAATTTGGGAGACCACATCATGCTCATGCGTATGTACATTATTTGAAGCAAGTGATTTTAGCTTAAAGTAATTCCGAGACGGCCGTGTCCCCCTCTAGCCCAGCCACCTAACCTTGCGCAGGAGCGGACGGAGTGTAAAATTTGGAAAGTGATGTCAAAATACCGACCGCCGCTCAGCTTGACGTTAGCCTTGCTAGCGTTGCGGCGAGATAATATAGAGCTAGCTGTTGCAAGGTTATTGCTATGACTTCGCATTCCAAGGGTCAAGCGGCTATTATTCGTACAGCGAGAGGGCTGACGATAACGGGCACACGCATCACCCTTTACGATGTGATGGACTACGTCACGGCTCAATATCCTCCCAAGTTTATTCAGGGCTTATTTGACCTCACGCAAGAGCAAATCGATGCGGCGCTGTCTTACATCGAGACGCATCGTGCAGACGTGGAAGCTGAGTATCAGCAAGTTCTGCACGAGACTGAAGAACTTCGACAATACTACAAAGAGCAAAATCGTGAGCGGGTTGCTCGAAGTGCCGCAAAGCCACCAAAGCCTGGAACTGAGACTGCTTGGGAGAAGCTTCAAGCAGCCAAGGCAAAGCGTGAATCCAGAGTATGATCTTTTTGATCGATCACAATCTCAAAGGTCATGCTTTGGTTTTGTTTGGCGCGATCGCAGTTCTTTTATGCGGTTAGTAGCGATCAAAACATTGCCCGATGGGTTTTCTCGTCAAGATATGGGTTTTCTTGTCAAGATAGAGTCACTGATTTCATGGCCTTACGTGATGAGAACTGCCACCTTATTGCGAATTGACCGCGATCGCCTCTAGCAGTGATTGGGTACTCCTGTCCCATGCGATCGCTAGTTGCGAATTTGCGATCGCTCTGAATCTTGGCTTCACCAGCAATGCTTACCTTCCGATACTTGTAACGCTTAGTCACGCCAAGACACCTGACTCAAAACCTAATTAACTGACGCGACTAAAATACGAGCAAGTCCTCTTCAACCTTTGTCACTATGCTCAGCACTACCGTCACTGACACCGGACAAATCACCCTGCCAGAAAAAATTCGACAGCATCTCAAACTAATCAGCGGCAGCCGAGTCGAGTTCGTGATTGATGAAGAGGGTCAGGTCAAAATTTTTCCTCTCAATATCGCTGTAGAAGAATTATCAGGTATCCTGCATCGGCCCGGTAAAAACCCAGTCAGCCTTGCAGATATGGATGCTGCGATCTCTGAGGGAGCGAATGATTGGGCTTGATACCAACATCCTGGTGCGCTATTTCACCCGCGACGATGAGTCACAATGGCGACAGGCTGCTGATCTGATCCAGCACAATCAACCTTGTTTTATTGCTCATATTGTTCTCTGTAAACTGGTTTGGGTACTCAGAGGAGCCAACTATCGTTTCCAAAAGCAAGAAATTGTCAGCGTTTTGGAAGCCATGCTTCACAGCGCTGCGTTCGAATTCGAAAACCGTTCAATTCTGGATCAAGCCTTGCAGCAATATAAACAGGGCAAAGCAGACTTCTCTGACTACCTGATTGGTGCGATATCTCGCCAGATGGATTGCACAGAAACCGCGACCTTTGATGGCAAGTTGAAAGGTGAGAAAGGATTTCGCTGTCTGGAATAGCTTCACCAGCCAACAAAGCGGTGCACCGACGTACTGGCTCAAGATCGCCCGATTTCATCCCTCTGACGCAGTTGGTAACTAGCAAAACATTGCCCAATCAACTTTCTGGCCAGGATAGAACCATCGATTCAATGGCCTTGCCCGATGGGAACCACAACCTTACTGCGAATTAACCGCGATCGCCTCCAGCAGCGATTGGATGCTCTTGCCACCATTGGCCAGCTCCCGGATGGCGGAGTCCGGCGCACCGCCTATAGTGCTGAGGACTTGGCGGCCCGACAGTGGGTGATCGAGTCTATGCAGACAGCCGGGATGATTGTGAACATCGATGCCGCTGGCAACATCATCGGTCGTTATGACGGCACCCAGGCGTTACCTGCCCTAGCGACCGGTTCCCACATCGATACCGTACCCGCTGGGGGACGCTACGACGGCGCGTTGGGCGTCCTCGCGGGCATTGAAGTAGTGGCCACCCTCAACGAATCTGGACAACGGCTCCGCCATCCCATCGAGGTGATTGTGTTCACCGATGAAGAGGGCGAAATGATCGGCAGCAAAGCCATAGCTGGAACAGCTAAGCTCACCGACCCAGAGCACTTTCGCCGCTTAGACGGGGAGGCCATTCAACCCTGCTTGCAACGCATTAGGGGCGATTGGGATGCTCTGACGACCGCCCAACGTACCGACCAAGACATCGCCGCGTATTTAGAACTCCATGTCGAGCAAGGGAGCGTGCTGGAATCGAAACAGTGTCAAATCGGTGTCGTGCAAGGCATTGTCAGTCTGCAGCGCTTTCAGGTTGCCATTACCGGACGCCCCAACCACGCGGGCACGACCCCCATGCCCCTGCGCAAAGATGCCCTCTACGCCGCCTCGCTCCTGGTGGCTGCCGTTCACGATGTGGCAGTGGATATTCCCGGTGATCAGGTAGCCACTGTGGGTCTGTTAAATGTCACGCCCAACGCCCCCAACATCGTGCCTGGTCGAGTGGAACTCACCATCGACATGCGAGATTTATCCCTAGAAACCTTGGGCCAAATGATAGATGTGTTGAAACAGCGCATTCAAGCGATCGCCGCCAGCACCGGTACCCAAATCGAGCTACAGCCCCAGCACTTTGTCGAGCCCACCCTCGCGAGTCCAGTCGTACAAGCCGCGATCTCGACTGTGTGTGCAGACCTCCAACTTACCCACTACTCCATGCCCAGTCGGGCCATTCACGATGCCCAAGAAATTGGTCGCTTTACGGCAATGGGCATGATCTTTGTGCCTAGCCAGGCCGGTGTGAGCCATGCCGAAGATGAATACACGTCTCCGGAGCAGTGTGCCCAGGGGGCTGATGTGCTGCTGCGCACACTGTTGCGGCTAGACGACCAACTCTAATGGAGGCGTTGCTGATTTTGGGGATGAATCGAATTAATGAGGGGACTGGAGCAGGCTTGTGCATCGGTTCTAAGGTATTCAGAAAAAACGCATCAATGGTGGGGTGAGCCTGGGCGATCGCCTCACAGTCAGGGGCAAAGGCATTCATGGTGTTATAAGTGTCTACTTTCTCTTCACTATCACGTTATTCTCAAAGCGCTGCGGTGCAGTCAGCATCATTGATCAACGCCCCTCTGACAGCAAGCATTAGTGACTCACGCGGCATAACACTTCTGAGGCCAAGTGATGACCCAGTCTGCTTCCCCCGCTTCCTTAACGACGCCGTTGGCCGATCTGCAAATCAACTGCGATCGCCTGCTGCATCGAATCGACCAGCTCGCCCAAATTGGCGCGATTGCCGGCGGTGGGGTGTGTCGGCTCGCGCTCACCGATGAGGACAAAGCGGGTCGCGACTTGGTGGTGAGCTGGATGCAGGAACTCGGACTCACCATCACGATTGACCAGTTGGGCAACGTCGTGGGGACTCGCGCCGGTTTAGTCGCAGGAGCGCCAGTGATGACGGGCTCCCATATCGATACGGTCGCCACCGGGGGCCGGTATGACGGCAACTTGGGGGTGCTAGCCGGACTCGAAATCATTGCCACGTTGAATGAGCACCACATCCAAACCCAGCATCCCCTGGCAGTGGCCTTTTTTACCAACGAAGAAGGCGCGCGGTTCCATCCTGACATGATGGGCAGTTGGGCGTTTAGTGGGGGCCTGTCTAGCGATGCGGCCCTGGCCGAAGTCGGAATTGATGGCACCACAGTGGCTGCAGAGCTGACCCGCATTGGCTATGCCGGCATGGTGCCCTGCGGTAGCCAGCCAGTCAAAGCCTTTGTAGAATTCCATGTGGAACAGGGACCAGTACTGGAACAGGCAGGGGTGCAAATTGGGGCCGTCACGGGGGTGCAGGGCATGTCTTGGCAGGAATTGACGGTCACCGGCGTTTCTAACCATGCGGGCACCACGCCGATGTCCCTGCGTCACGATGCGGGTTATGGAGCCAGCGCGATCGCAGTTGCCGCCCGCGAATTGGCGCTGTCTATGGGCGGCAATCAGGTCGCGACAGTCGGGGCCATGCAGCTAAAACCCGGCTTGGTCAATGTGATTGCCAAAGAAGCTCGCATGACCGTCGATTTGCGCAATACCGATGCGGCCCTGTTGAGGCAGGCCGAAGCTCAACTGGCAGAACAGATTGAGGCAATCGCTCAGAAAGCAGGCCTAAACGTCACGAGTCGCTCTCTGGCTCGCTTTGAGCCCGTCACCTTTGACCCAGTGATGGTAGAGCAGGTAGTGCAAACGGCGCAAGTGCTAGGCTATTCTGCCAAACGGCTGCCTAGCGGCGCGGGGCATGATGCTGGCATGATTGCGGCGATCGCCCCGACTGCCATGATTTTTGTCCCCAGTGTTAACGGCCTCAGTCACAACATCAAAGAATATACTGCTCCTGAAGACCTCGCCAACGGTAGCAATGTGCTTTTGCAGGTACTTTTACAGCTAGCTAAGCCGAATTCCGTTTGACGTCAGTTCAACAGCCTAAAAGATAGCCTCAGGGAGAGCAGTTAGCCCTTTGCCCTCAAGCTCTAACGCGGGTTTCTTCTCTTGATCGGTGTAGGCCACCCAGACCACCAGAAAGTTAAAGGGATTGCAATGTCGCGAATGCTCAATCTGACAGATATAGCAAGCCGCAATTTGATCCGGTCACTCTAGATAGCTGAAATCACCATCTGACGAGCCTTTTAACTCCGACTTCCGACTTCTGCATTCCGACTTCTGCTATATGTTTTAGTTGGTCATTAATGGTTTCAATCAAGGCGCGTTTGCGCAGCCTCGAAGCAGAACATCAAGAACTCTCCATTACGAAGACTCGTTAGAACAATATCGAGTCGAAAGACTACAGGCACTGATAGATCTGGCCCAGCCACGGAACCTTGAGCGGGTCAATCTGAATCAACAGATGTCCAGACCGACGAATTCCTTCAACGCCGCCTGAGTTCAAAAAAATCAGTCAAGAAGATAGGTATGCGGAAAGCTCAGCAGCTTCGCCGGTGTTCAAGACTATTATCCTATCAACAGTTCGCAGTGTCCGTGGATGCGATCGCACCACTGCTGTGCCGCTGCTGCGTCTCGTTGGCCCGTAACTCAGACCAACCTAGTTTCCAACGACTAAGTAACAATAGACTTAATCGGAATTAAGAAAATCAATCAATTCTTGGGCCGATGTACATTCAGAAAATAAATGACCATTCTAAGGAATTAATGTCTATTTTCTAGAGTGGCTGAAATCTCTGTTGTCAGGGGCTTGGAAGCAGATTGTTTTGATTTCAGCCTTTCTTGAGAGTTAAGTAATTAGTTGTCTTTTTCAAATATCCATAATGAAGTTTTTAAGGAAATAGCTGTCTTTTCTCTCGACCATAAAGTTCTTAGCTCAACTTTATCCATTTGAGCTGCAAGGGCCGTGGTAGAGACAATGAGTAAGATGCTGTTGCTTGCCACCAATGGACTTGACGAAATTGATGCTGTTGTTCCGCCCGCTATTTTCGGCATCGGTATGGCGAGCTGCAGTTGTCCTAGTGGAAGGCGCAATTCTAGCACCAGGAAAACGCACCGTGAGCGCGGTGTTGCGGGTGATGGGACTGGCCGAGCGATCCAACTACCAGAACTACCATCGTTTCCTCAACCGAGCGGTGTGGTCTAGCCGCAAAGCGAGCTTCATTCTGCTGCGTCATCTGATTGCGGTGTTTGTCCCTGTTGGTTCTCTAGTGATGGGACTGGACGACCCTATCGAACGGCGTTGGGGAGAGCAAATTGAGGCGAGGGGAATCTACCGTGACCCAGTGCGCTCCAGCGATAGCCACTTTGTCAAAGTCAGTGGACTGAGAGGGCTTAGCCTGATGCTGCTGGTACCGCTCCCTTGGGCAGAGCGCACCTGGACATTACCATTTTTGACGGCTCTAGCACCATCTGAACGCTACCATCAAGCACAGGGTAAACGTCATAAGCGTCTGACGGATTGGGCCAGGCAAATGCTCCACCAGGTGCGGCGATGGCTCCCGAATAGAGCGATTGTTGTTGCCGATAGCAGCTTTGCCGCTTTGGAACTGCTGTGGGCACTGGTGCAGATGAGTACTCCAGTATATGTGGTGACTCGCTTGCGGCTCGATGCACAGCTCTATGAACCGACTCCCCCTCGGCAACCCAGACAGATGGGACGTCCTCGTAAGGTGGGGCAACGCCTGTCAGCCCTGAAAACGCGAGTGGACAATCCCGATACTGCTTGGCAAGTGGTGGTCGTGCATGATTCGGCCAGGGAGACTACACCCTCAAAATCGCCTCAGCGACGGCCGTCTGGTACAAAACTGGGATGCCTGCGGTCCCCATTCGATGGGTACTGATCGTTGACCCAGAAGGCAAGTTCGCCCCTCAAGCACTTCTATGCACTGACACAATGGCCGCACCAAAAGATATCTTGCAATGGTTCCGGCAGCGCTGGCCGGTGGAAGTTACCTTCGAGGAGGTGCGCGCTCATCTAGGAGTTGAAACCCAACGCCAGTGGTCATCCAAAGCTATTTTGAGGACAACGCCTGCCCTGTTAGCACTCTTTTCGCTCGTGACCATTCTTGCCCACCAACACGACACATGTTGTGGCAGTATGCCTCGGCTCAAGGCAACTCGGTACGAAAAATCGCTGCCAACCTTTGCGGATGCTCTAGCTCTTGTCAGGCAACAGCTTTGGCAACTGCAGACTTTTCAGATGTCAGGCCCAGATATAGACATGCTTAGAGTCCCGCGTGCCCTCTTTAACACCTGGTCTGACTTGCTTTGCTATGCCGCCTAGTGGATAAAGTCGAGCTTAGAAGATGTTTGAGAATTCATCAGAAGTGTCCAATTAGGCCAAGCGCCGGAGCATGATGCGGTGCATCGCGAGGTAAATGAATGCTTCACTAGTTTCGGGCAAGACTTTGTAATCTTTGCTCAAGTGTTGATAAGACAGAGCCCTGAGCCGCTTCAGGGCGGAGGATGACCCAAATCATCCAACGCAGCGTCTCGATGGCCCACTGATAAAAGGGCTGATCATCGGAGCTGCCATCTACGCTCAAGTGTTGATAAGACAGAGCCCTGAGCCGCTTCAGGGCGGAGGATGACCCAAATCATCCAACGCAGCGTCTCGATGGCCCACTGATAAAAGGGCTGATCATCGGAGCTGCCATCTACCCAAACTGTGTGCACGCGCTGTACGGTTTGTCTCATCTGCTTGACTTACTTGAGAACGCGCTTGTCCCCTGTCCGTTCGGGTACATCGGTTGCCGTCACCAGGACGCGCAACACGAGACCTAAAGTGTCAATGCTCAGATGCCGTTTGCTACCTTTGAACTTTTTGGCTCCGTCATCGCCAACGGCGTCGGCAATCATGGTGGCAGTTTTGACGCTTTGACTATCGATAATCATCTCTGAGAGGCTATGACCACGCCCTTCCACCAAGCGGCTCGGGAAGTAGAGTTCGTCGTGAATCGACAAGAGCGTGCCCTTCTGTTTCCAGCGCCGGAAGTCAATGTAGACCGTTTGCCACGGGGGAAAGTCACCAGGCAAGCCTTGCCAAATGCAGCCTTCGCAGAGGGTACAGAAGATGGCGTTGAGAATTGCCCACAAGGTGTTGGTGCGGGGACGACCTAACGACTTATTGCTGGGTAGATGCGATGCTAACCATGCTAATGGGTGTGACGTCACTCGGATCCACTTTGCTCATGCTTTCTGGGGCGCTGACAGTGGATATGTTCAGTCTATGTCCAGGGCGCTCTTTTATCAGTCTCGCGATTTATGGTGATCCCAGATGAATTTGAGAACTGAATTGACTGCAATACAAGGCTTTTAGGATACTCAGTTTCTCATTCTTAGTTGGAATCACTACATCAAACATCCCTAAAAGGAGAATTCGGCCGAGTAGTCAAAGAGAGGAAAGCCGATTATCCAAACAAGTATTTGAACATCAATAAAAGCTTGATGCTGGCTAGATTCAGAGGCTAAACGATTTGGCTGATTTCTTTCTATGAGTTGACATGAACTTCTGTCCATCGCCTTAGAAAAGCATCAAGAAATATTGAGGAGAAATTTTCTTTCAAAAGAATCGCTTTAGATTTGGTACAACCATAGATAAATTTATATGGTTACTCTTCTGGGGGTTTGAGAGCGTAAACAGATTTGTGAGCAAGGGATGGACAAATTTGAGCGCAGCATCGCGATCTCGATTGGCATCAACAGTTACCGTCATGGCATTGCCACGTTACAAACGGCGGTCGCTGATGCCCAAAACCTGGCTGACGTGTTGCAGCGCGAGCACGGGTATACGGTTGAGACGTATCTCGATGCAGACGCTAGCTTGCAAAACCTGCGATCGCACCTAAAGAATCTGTCGCAGCAAATTACAGACCACGATCGCCTCCTGATTTATTTTGCCGGTCATGGCATTGCTAAGGAATCGAATCAGAAGTCCCAGAACGGACAGTCCTATGGGGGACCGGTAGGATTTCTCATTCCTCAAGATGCGCGGCCTGAGGATGAAAGCACGTTTTTACCCATGCAGGAACTGTACGAGGCGCTAGCGAGCCTGCCTTGCCAGCATCTGTTGTTGATTTTGGATTGCTGCTTTGCCGGAGCCTTTCGGTGGGCCAACACCCGCGATCTACTCATACCGGAGAAAATGTATCGCCAGCGGTTTGAGCGATTTCAGAACTCAGCGGCCTGGCAAGTATTAACCTCCGCCTCTCAAGACCAAAAAGCCCTGGACATTCTGCGCGATAACCGGAGCCTGGGCCAAACGAGCCCCCAGCATTCGCCCTTTGCCTCAGCGCTTTTCGAGGCCTTGGCAGGCGAAGCAGATTTGATTCGGGATGAGGTGATTACGGCCACGGAGCTGTATCTCTATCTGCGCGATGCGGTAGAAGACAACTCTGATGAGCAGCAAACGCCGGGATTATGGCCTTTGCCAAAGCATGATCGCGGCGAGTTTTTCTTTCTATCCCGTGACTTTGACCTGAATAACCTTGAGCAGGCCCCCACCCCTAGCCCTGAACTCAATCCCTATCGTGGCTTACAGTCCTACGACGAGCACCACGGCACATTATTTTTTGGGCGAGATCAGCTGGTCAAAACGCTGTACCACGACTATGTCTTACCTCATCCCCTAACCGTCGTCGTGGGAGCCTCGGGCACGGGCAAATCTAGCTTAGTGAAAGCGGGACTAATACCCTATCTGCGTCAAGCCAAGTTTTTGCGGCGGCGACGCGAGTTTGCTGACACGAGTTCTCAGGTCACTGAAAAATGGTACGTGCTGCCAATTTTGCGACCGGGAAATGATCCGCTGTTGGCGCTGGCCCAGGTGATGTTTCCCCTCGTAGACACGGCTTTGAGTGATCAAGCCTTGGCGGCCCTGGCAGCATTCCAGTCTGTGGTGGCAGGCAGAGAACAGGACTTGCCCGCCTCGTTCATCCAAACATGGGCGGCCTCAGCGTCGCAGCCTAAGACACAAATGCTCTTGGCGCTGGAATGGGATAAGACGCTACAAGATCGCTTACGAACCCAGTCAGCGGATTCTACAGAGTCTGACTTAGAGGCACTGCGGCAACTCACCCAACAGGTCGAGCACCAGGTGTGCGCGCTAGCTGACCGGCTGCAACAGGATAATGCCTTAATCCAGTCGTTATGGCAGCAGTGGCTCAGGGATGACCATGAGGCTCAAGTGCTGTTAGTGATTGACCAAGCCGAGGAGCTGGTGACCCAAACCCAACAAGACAGTCGTCGGCAGTGCTTTATCCAATCGGTGCAAAACGCCTTAGCTGCGCATCCCCATCAACTACATTGCGTGCTGACGGTGCGCATGGATTTTGAGCCGCTGGTCATGCCGCTATTTAAAAAAGATTTGCAGCAAGATTGTGCGGAAACGTATCCTCGGCTGGTGGTGCCGCCGATGGCGCAAGATGAGCTGCGAGATGCCATCAAAGGCCCCGCCAATGAAGCGGTGTTGCACTTTGAGCCAGCGAGCCTGGTGGATGAGCTCATCAACGAAGTGGTGCAAATGCCGGGGGCGTTACCGCTACTCTCGTTTACGCTGAGCGAGCTGTACATTCGTTGCGTAGAGCGGTTTCATCAGGGAGATCTCAATCGGGCGCTGACTCAGGAAGATTATGAGGCATTAGGCCAGGTTGGCGGGGCTCTGCGAACCCGAGCGAATGCGGAACTTAGGCATGTTGTTGAGAAGTGGGGCAAGGCAGGAGAACGCACCCTGCGAAACATCATGCTGCGGATGGTGGCGTTGGAAGGGGGAGAGCTGGCGCGGCGTCAAGTACCGCGAACGGAACTGGTGTATGCAGATCCCGCAGCAAATGAGCGAGTTGCCGATATTTTGCAGCGGCTGATTGAGCAGCGGTTGGTGATTTCGGGACGCACATCGGAAGGCGAATATGTAGAACCCGCCCACGATTTTCTGGTGCGCGGTTGGGAGAAGATTGATCGCTGGCTTAACGAAACAGTAAAGGTGCGTTCAGAGCTGACGTATCGAGAGCACCTGTTGAATGTCTTGCGGCCAGAAAATCAGCCGCTCTTGGGGGCATGGCAAGAGACACCACAGCTTGCCGTGGATGTAGTGTTGCAGCGACAGTTGACGGCGGCAGCGAAACGGTGGTTATCGGTGTGGGAGCAAGATGAGAAGGAGGGGTATAACACCCTCTGGACGAGAGATCCGCGTTTGGCGACGGTAAAACAGGTGACATCGGCAGAAGAGGGTAAGCGTAATTGGCTAAATGATCCGGAAGCTATGTTTGTTGGTGAAAGCCTGAAGCGGAAGCAGACGTTGCGGCGGCGATGGGTAATCGGGACAACGGGAGTTGTTGGGGCGATTGTCTTAGTCGCAGGGGTAGCAATTTCTCAGCGTCATCAGGCAGTTCTGCAGTCGCGGAAGGCTCAAAGACAAACTGTCAGAGCTCTTAATCAAGCGGCTACAGCACAATTGGAATCTGAGGCATATTTTGATGCGCTGTTGGAAGCAACAAGGGCAGGCAGCCTAATTCAGCAAAATACTCATTTATCTCATAATTCAGACTTAGTGTCTCAGACCTGGTCTAAGCTTCACTCCGCAGGAGAATATCTGAAAGTCTTTTATCAATTCAGTGGAGTTACGTTCGATTTTAGTCCTAATGAGCAATATTTTGCTTCTGGAAGTGAGGACGGAAAGGTCAAGCTTTGGCATATGGATGGAACCCTCATGTCGTTGAACAATAGTGTGCATACGGGTGGGGTCACTACAGTACATTTTAGTCCTGACGGTCAGCATCTTATTTCAGGGGGTATGAATGGTGAGATCAAGTTTTGGCAAATAAATGCATCAAACACAAATCAGGTATCTATCAAAGATGAAGACATGCATAAAGACCAGGTTGATGTAGTGAGCTTTAGCCCTGATGGTCAGCATTTTGCTTCGTGGAGTCGAGACAATAAAATCAAGCTCTGGGAAATAAATAGCTCAGGCGTAGATCTTGTATCTCTGGATGATCGCATACCTGAAGGAGCTGATTTATCCGCCAACATTCGCCAACTGGAATTTAGTCCCGATGGTCAATACCTCGCTTTTGTATCCGGTATCGGTAACTTTCATCTGTGGCAGATGGAGGAAAGAAACTGGACTTATGCTTCACCAAGCATAAGCTTGCCTAGGGGCAGTGTCTCTACAGTAGCGTTTGGACCTGATAGCCGATACCTGGCTATGGGAGATACTGATGGCCAGTTGTCGCTGTGGCAAGTTAGTAATCCCAACTGGATTTCGGTGCCTTTGGGCAACAGTAGGCATGAAGATGATATTGCCACAATTCAATTTAGTCCTAATGGTCAGTATCTGGCTTCGAGCACTAAATCTGTGGTGAAACAATGGCAACTAGAAAAGCCAGACATCACCTTAATTGATGACAGTGTAGATAGTGGGTCTTTTGGGGCTGCTAAGCTGCGATTTAGTCCTGATAGTCAGTATTTAGCAATTGGAACTAAAAACAGTCGCATAAAGCTTTGGAAGATGAGTAAAACGCAAGCTAACCCGATTGACTTACCGGCAGAAAATAATTTTGCAATCTTGACGCTAGAGTTCAGTCCCGATAGCCAATATCTGGCATCAGGAAGCTATGGCGGCAAAGTTAATTTATGGAAGCTGCAAGACCAGAATCAAAGATGGATTCGGATGAACAGTAAGCGTGAAGAACGACCTGTTGTGCGGTTAAAGTTTAGTGCGGATAGCAAATATCTGGCGTCACTTGTAAACGATAATGAGATAAAGCTACAGGATGCAGATAATGAAATAAAACTGTGGAGAATAGATGGAACCCCCTTTAGCTTAACTAATGATATGCATGGAGATGAAGTTACTGCACTAGCATTTAGTTCTGACAATAAATATGTTACTTCTGGGGGAAAAGACGGCCGTATAAAACTATGGCAAGTCAATGGAAATACGGTCGAACTTGAAAATGGTGTTCATCAAAGTAAGGTCATAGACCTGCAGTTTAGTCCCAGTAGTCAATACCTGGTCTCAGGTGGGCAAGATGGTCAGGTCAAGCTTTGGCAAATAAATTCAGGACTGGCAACTCCCGTTTCCCTTGATGACAATCTGCATGAGCTGAAAAATAGACATTCTCAGCAAGATCAAGTTACTACACTGAGGTTCAGTCCTGATAGTAAGTACTTGGCATCGAGAGGACGAGACGGCCAGTTTAAGTTCTGGCAGATAAACGGCACAACAGCAATTGTTCCCGACATCCCTTATATCGATAAGAGTGGGGTTAGTGCTTTTGAATATAGCTCCGACGGAAAGCACATTGCATTAGGGAGAGATGGTCAAATACAGCTTTGGCAGATTGGCAGTAATTGGGTTGACTCTATAAACATTCGTGATACCTTGATCCACTTCTTGAAATTCAGCCCTGATGGTCAATATTTGGCCGCTGGAGGTCTCATCGGAGAGATACGAAAAGATGCTGATGGGAAGGTGAAGCTATGGCAACTAGGGAAAAATTCAGCCGAATTACCCGACTTATTTAATAGTAATGGAAATAGTTATATCGACTCGCTAGAATTTAGCCCCAACAGCCAATATATAGCCTCAAGCATTGTTCAGTTTTCAGAATCTCCTATGAGCGTTCAAGTAAAACTATGGAAAACTAATGGCACTCCGGTCCCTCTAGAAGATGCAACACACTTAATAGGGATAACCGAGCTGCGGTTTAGCCCTGATGATAAGTATTTTATTTCTTTTGGGAAAGACAGAAAGATAAAATTATGGGACATGCATGGAGCTAAGGTTGATTTGCCAAATAGCCTCGGTTATGTCGATGGTCTAGAGTTTAGTCCTAATGGTAAATATATTGCCTTTGGCCATAGCAACCGAGTAGAGCTATGGCAAATAAACGAGGCTGAGACTAAACAGCCTATTTCCTTACATAATGCTGAGATTGCCTCGAATATGATTGAGTTTAGCCCTGATGGTAAATATCTAGTGTCAGGAGGACGAGATGGTCAGGTGAAGTTGCTGCCATTTGATTTAGCTTATTTGATGCAAAGAAGCTGCAATTGGCTGCAGTTTTACATCAACGCAAACTCTCACGACGAAAAGTCTAAAGAAGAAATAAAGGAACTATGCCCAAATTCATCCACAGCCAAGACTGCAATTCAAGAGTTCAGGACAATGCTGCCGGTAGCTGTAAATAGCTTATTGCTGACAAGCTATTATCTTGCTTCAAACATAAACCGGCAAGCAAAATTACAAAGTGACTGAAATCTTTAAAGGCTCCCAAGAATTTTATTTTGTTTCTCTGGATTTAGAAAATAACTTAGGAGGACTGAGCAATGAATCGAATGGTTTGGGTCTACCGCTCTTTTCTTCAAGGTATCTTAATTGGCTTATTCTTTGTTGTCTTATTAAGTCAAAACAGTGGGCAATTATTTCCTGATGCAATTAATATTGCAGGCCAGGCAATATCATTGCGAATTTTAGATCAGTCGGTCTTGGTTCTCATTTTCTCCGGTATTTTAGGCGGGTTGCTTTATACAATTGTTGTTGATGGCCATGTCGAATTACCCCAGTTCACCTCCAAAGAGGGCGACACCTTTGAAGCTGGTCTTTTTGGCGATCTTTTACTCGGCATTGCTGGTGCTCTAGTCTTTGAATACCTCACCACCTCACTCGTCATTACCAACACGAGTACTCCTCAAGATGTTGCTACGTTTCAAGCGACTCATCTCAAGCTAGTTGCAGCCCAGGGCATCATTGGTGGCTATGGCGGGCGAGCCATCATGAATATGGCACTCAAGAAATTTCTGAATAAGATTGACAAACTTGAGATTGAAAAAAGAGACGTCGCCGAAAAGAAAGTCAAATTAGAACAAGAAAATGTTCAGCTTAAGCAACGGCTAGACCAGGCAGAAGATGAAAAGATTGTCATCCAAGCGGCGGCGGATGCACCTTTGGTCATCGCCTCTGGGAAACCCTCAAGGAATTACGATCTCGCCACCGTCGAACGGATCTTAGAAGCCGAGGTGGATGGAGCCATCCACATTTCAAAATGGTCTCCAGAACTTACTCAAGTGGTTTACGTTGCTCTGGTCAAACTAGGTTTTTTGGACCCCTCAGACACTCTCGAAAAACTAGCGGATGGCTGGAAGATTTTCAAAGAGAGCGTCAACCAATCCTCTCCAGATATGATTGGCACAGGCAGTGCCCAATCGCTACTCGGTGCTTTGCAAACTTTCGAGGAATCGAGCACTCACGCGCTTGTTGTCTCTTCCCGTGAGGTTGACGGCATACCAGCCAGTGCCTTTAGCCTCATCAAAACCAGCGAAGATTTTAGGGCAGATGCCTACGCCGATCCTGGCCACGGTTGGAACCTGCCGACCATTGGATATGGCACGACGAAGTATCCCCCAGATGGTAGACCCGTTAAAAAAGGCGACACCATTAGCCGCGAAGAGGCCGAGCAATGCCTGAACTACCAACTTGAGCACGACTTTAAACCAGCGTTAAAAAAAATACCTACCTGGCCCCGCATGAACAGCAACCAGCGGGGAGCCCTCTATAGTTTTGCCTACAACTTAGGCGCAGGGTTTCATAAAGGCCAAAACTTTGATTCAATTACTGCCCTTTGCGACAATCCTGATTGGTGGAATGATGTTGCAGAGGTTAAACGGATATTTGGGCTATACAACAAATCCAATGGTGAAGTGATGCCGGGGTTAGTTACCAGAAGACGTGCTGAAGCTGACTTGTTTTGTAAACCAGTTCCAAAAGATAATGGCACGGCTTTAGTTTCTGGGGGGCAACATCCGTCGAAGCTACTGGAGCATCGCTATGTCAGCGATCCCAACCCTCCTTTGAATGTACGGTCAGGGCCGGGGACAAGATTTGAGAAGGTCGGGACATTAACCAATGACACCCGAGTCACAGTTGCTGACATGGATGAAGGTTGGCTCAATATTAGTCACCCGGCGAGCGGATGGATTTCTGAAAAGAATACGTCCAAGTTTTTGATGAGATTCACTAGTGATACCAACCCTCCAACTAATGTCCGTTCGGGACCAGGCCAACACCATGACGTCGTTGGCAAGCTAGATAATGGCACGTCCATCCAAGTTGTTGATGAAAAAGATGGTTGGGTGCATTTAGTTGGCCCAGTAGACGGCTGGATTTCTAAAAAGTTGGTGACCTCTACCACTCATGGAATCAGCGGTGGACCTGCACCAGCATCTATGCCAGATGCGGAAAAATATGAACATTACCGCCAGCTTGTTTTAACGAGCGGAGGCAAGTTTCGAGAAGGAGCCAGCCAGCGCAACTTAATCGGCTTCCGCAAAGAAACGAGTACTCGTGCCAATAGTGGTAAAGGTGAGTATGACGATCGCCTATTCATGGTTTGGAAAAGCCATTCGGGGCAACATCAAATCCGTGAATACTCCTACTGCACAGAACCGTCAGGACAGTATGAACATCGGAGCAAACTTCCGCATAGAAGGAAAGCCCAGGGGGTTGATGCTAACCGCGATGGCTGGAGAGATCTCGGCAGAATACCCCATGGATATTACGAATACAAGAAATGGAGTTCCAGTCTACATCCAAGAGCTCTACGGGTGACGGCAGAAATCATGGCTGAACGGGATACAGATCACGATGGCATCTTCGAGACCCATGAACCTAAAGCCGGTGAGCAACAAAGTATGTTGTTTCACGCGGGTGGTCGCAGCAATACGTTTAGTGCCGGATGTCAAACGTTTCATCCCACAACATTTAACAAATTCTGGAGTGATTTAAATGCTAATGGCAATCCTGGTGTGATTGGCTATACCTTGGTCGATTGGAAAGTATAAAGTCACGCATGAATACCAGAATATTTTCTACACAACATTGAGGAATCAGCATGGCAACTGTGGCAAGAGTCTCTGGACAAGAAGGTCCCTTGACCAGTCCCTATGATGCAGATGAAGATGCCATTATTCGTGAAGCCGAAGACTTCACGATTCGGATAACCACAATTTCTCACCGTACCTATGATGACTATACCGACTTTTACAAAGCCAATGAGCATAATAATGACTACTTTGCATTGATGAGCCGGGTTGGCATCGGCAATGCCGACAAGCCCGCCACCAAACTCCACTTTTTAAGACATAATAACCAACTGGGAAACGGCCCAATCAGAGATATGTGGGCTGATCAGGTCTGTGTTGTCGAAGACTTTCGAGAAGCTGGTGAAGCGAATCGGATTTTCCTGGCATTTCATTGCTTTTGCCAAACATTAGGCGGAACTTCAGAATCTGGACTGAGGAATGTTTTGTCGACAGTGGCAACGGCTGTCGGCTCAATGTTTCCGGGTTTAGCCCCATTTGTAATGGGGGCAAGTGTGGCCTCCGAAGGAATCAAGTATTTATTCGAGAAAATTGATGAGATTCCTCAAGAAGTCAAAGTTGTAGAATTTTCCTTATTTCCACGCCTTACTGAAGATAACTTTTCGGGTGACGCTCCCCTACAAACTGGGTCTTATATTCTCTTTTTCGAAGAAGTTGAAACAGAAGGGTTACATCTAAAGGAGGATGGCACTATTTCTGGTGCGGTACCTCAAGATATTAAGCCATATTTAGTGGTCAATGTTCAGAAGGGAATTATGTTGTCTCCAGGACAGCTTGATGCCGATGCAGCTAATGAGGTTTTATCAAGTTATCACGCCAGCCCTGAGTTTCTCTTTCATGGCGATCAACAGCCTTCAAACCAATATCTAGAAGCATTGCAAGTCTTGGGGCGATCGCATCGAATGGGCAAAAACATGAAACGATATTTTGAGCTAAAGAAAAAGCAGCAAAATGACCAGTTAACACCTGCTGAATCTTCAAAAATCAACGATTTGGCCCGGAAAATCCATGAAGCAATGCCAGATTTAGCATTTGCTTTTGAAGAGTTAGACGCTTGAAGCAATATACGTTCTTTCAAGCAAATTACTATAAGTAAGGAACTTGTTCGTGGCTAATAACACCTATGCTCTCGTCGTTGGCATCAATGATTATTCTCCTACCTCCCACGTACCCTCACTCCGGGGCTGCAACAACGATGCCCAAGCCATTTCTGCATACCTTAAAGGTCGCGTTGCCAATCCTGAAGAGAATCTCCACATCAGGCTTCTCCTCAACGAGCAAGCCACTCGCCAAGCTTTGATTGATAGCTTCCGTAACCATCTCTGCCAAGCGGGGCCGGATGACGTGGCCTTCTTCTTCTATGCCGGTCACGGTGCGCAAGAAAACGCGCCCGAAGAGTTCTGGCATATTGAGCCCGATCGCTTAGACGAAACGCTGGTTTGCTACGACAGTCGCACCGAGGGCAGTTGGGATCTGGCCGACAAAGAACTCGCTAAACTCATCGCCGAAGTCGCCGAAAAAAATCCCCACATTGTGGTGATTATGGACTGTTGCCATTCCGGTTCCGGCACCCGAGGCGATCTTGAATCCACTGTGGCGGTACGTCGTGCCCCAGTCGATCACCGCCAGCGGCCCCTCAGCAGCTTCATCGTGTCACCCGAACAGCTGCCCACTGAACCAGCGACCCGTAGTTTAAACACGCCCACCAGCGGCTGGCAAATGCCCCAGGGTCGCCATGTGCTGCTTGCCGCTTGCCGCGATATTGAAGAAGCCAAAGAATATGCCATTGACGGCAAACACCATGGCACGTTTTCTTACTTCCTGCTGGAGACCTTACAAAAAGCTAATGGGGCACTGACTTATCGAGAACTGTTTAAGCGGGTATCGGCCCTGGTACAGAGTCGGGTGACAGCCCAGTCGCCGCAGCTGGAAGCAAATAGTGCCGATGACATCAACCAGCCCTTCCTAGGAGGCCTGGTCAAACCACGACTGCCCCATTTTCAGGTCGCCTTCGATCGCACTTACGGCTGGACGATGGATGGCGGAGCAATCCACGGTATTGCCCAACCCGTCGCTGGCGAAACCACGGTACTTTCGCTGTTCCCTTTCAACGCTGCAGATGATGTCATTCGCCAAGGGCTTTCACCTATTGGCACGGCCAGTGTGACCGCTGTTAAGCCCAGCCTAAGTCAGGTGCAGGTTACCGGTATCCCCGAGCTGCAACAAGACATGACCTTCAAGGCAGTGATTAAGGCCCTGCCGCTGCCGCCCCTGGGAATTCATCTTACTGGGGAGGAAGCTGGCGTAGCACTGTTGCAGGAAGCGATCGCCAAAGCTGGAGACGGAGTCCAGCAGCCGTCCCTCTACATTCGCACGGTAGAAGATCCTGCAATGGCGGTGTTTCAGATACTGGTGCAAGATAGCCAGTACCGTATCAAACGCCCGGCGGATGATCGCATTCTGGTAGCCCCCATTGTTGACTACACCCATGCCAGCGCTGCCCAGATTGTGCAGCGTTTGGAGCATTTAGCCCGCTGGACCAACACCCTAGAACTGCAAAGTTCTCCCACCAGCCGCATCGCTGCTAACGCCGTACAGATGGAAATTTTGCAACCGGGGCAAACCACTGAAGGCACTGACCTGCGGTTGACCTATACCCCCGATGGTCAACCTCCAGCCATTCAAATCCGCCTGAAGAACACCAGCCATGAGCCGCTCTATTGCGCCGTAGTGAATTTAACTGAGCGCTTTGGTATACAGGTCCCCTTCTTTGAAGCTGGCGGGGTTTGGCTGGAGCCTGATCAAGAGGGGTTTGCTAAATACTTTGACAAACGTAGCGGCACTACTAAAACCTTGATTCCGATTAGCATCCCTAAGGACGTTTTGGCTCAAGGTATTACTGAGTACAAGGATGTATTAAAGCTACTGGTGAGCAATAACGAGTTTGATGCTCAGCTGCTAACCCAGGACAACTTAGATGTGCCCCGTACTCGGTCCCTCTCCCGAGCAGTGTCTCGAGGCATGCTGAATCGCCTGATGAATAAGGTGCAGACCCGCGACATTGGCGACGACGATGATGACATGACCGATGATTGGGTGATCAGTCAGATCACCATCACGACGGTTCGTCCCAACGAATCTGCTGACCTTGCGGCAACCTCTGAAACCCGATTGATGGCAGGTATTACCATTCAAAATGCAGCAGATTTTCAAGCAAAAGTACGCTTAACGACGGTCAACCAGTCAACCCGAGACTTAGGCAGCCATATTTTGCCGCCTATCCTGCGAGATCAGACCCAACCCTTTCAGTTCACCCCGACCCGAGCCACTGATCCAGGGCTGAGTGCCCTAGAACTCACCGACATTCATAACCGAGAAGCCGTGACTCCAGACAATCCGCTCAAGGTGGTCGCTGATGCTTCCTTGGAAACCGATGCCTATGTGTTGCCGGTAGCCTGGGATGGCGAATTTTATCTGCCATTGGGACGAGGAGTAGCTAAAGGCCAACACACTGAAATCACCATTGACCATCTCCCGGAACCCATCAGTCAAGGCACACGTAGTCTGGTTGGGGCCATCAAAATCTTTTTCCAAAAGGTGGTGGCCCACAAATTGGGGCCGGAACTAAGTCAGCAACTCGGGGTTGCGTTTGAATATCCCCTGCTTGCAGCAGTTGAAGTTAACGATGGTGAGGTTAACTACATCATCGATCAGGCAACAGTGACAGCCAAAGTCGTCCAGGCCCAGCGCATTGCCCTCTACATCCACGGCATTATTGGCGACACCCAGAGCATGGTGCCCAGTATTGAAACTGCGGTAGCCACGCTGGAGGGAGAGACGAAACCTTTGAAAGACTGCTATGACTTGGTGCTGGCCTTTGACTACGAAAGTCTGAATACCCCCATTGGCACCCATGCCCGTGAACTAAAGAAGCGTCTGCGGGACGTGGGATTAGGCCCCAACCATGGCAAGACGCTCCACATCATTGCCCACTCGATGGGAGGCCTGGTCTCTCGTTGGTTCATTGAGCAGGAAGGGGGCAGCGAAATCGTTCAACATTTAGTGCTACTGGGCACCCCTAGCGCGGGTTCTCCTTGGCCACAGGTGCAAGCAGGGATTACAACTTTGACAGCTCTGGTGATCAATGGTTTATCCACCGTGGCCTTGCCCTTGCGAGTACTGGGCTTCTTATTAGAGAAGATTGAGGACATTGATGTCACCCTCGACGACATGACCCCTGACTCCGAATTTCTCAAAGAGTTGGCCGCCAGTGATGACCCCGGCGTGCCTTACACAGTCATTGCCGGGAATACGTCTCTGATTACAGACTCTCCCGATACCTTGGCAGGTAAGCTAGTAGCCCGCATTAAAAAGGTGATGGAGTTACCGTTCTTTGGCGAGCCCAATGACCTGGCAGTAACGGTGAAGAGCATCAAATCCATTCCCCCTGGTCGGAATCCCGCTCCGGCGATGACGGAAGTGGATTGCGATCATCTCGTTTATTTCACCGATCCAGCTGGGGTGAGATCGCTAGGCACAGCTATCCAGCAGATTTTTTTGCCGACTGTCAGAGCAGCTTCAGCCCCTACTTCAGCAACCGATGAAGTTGCCCCAGCGACTCCTGCTGCCCCCATCCAACCTGCCAGTTCACCAATGACTGCTGCCCCATCTCCTAGCCATGAGCGATCGCCCTGGTTGACATGGCTGATTGGCCTAATCGTGGTGGTCATCTTAGGGGTTGTCGGGTGGCAATTGCTGCGATCTTCCGATTCCAGCGAACCAGATTCTTCATCGCCGCAACCATTCTTAAACTCAACGGCACTGCACTAGACTCGCGAACCAACCTGGGGCTTCATCTCTGGCACCGCGTCATGCGTTAAATCGAGTCACGATAGGTATTGCGTTCAATTTTCATCAGGCATAGGGCCTGCTGGGCCTTGAGCCGGAGTTGAAACGAACGACTCTGACCACTGTAGAACCCAAGCAACCCTAGAATTACCGCTCCACCCGCAGCACTCAAGCCTAGGGATTGATTGTCTAACCAAAATCGTGCCAACCAATAGCCACTAGTGGCTCCCAACAGCGCCCCCAGCAAGGTGTAAAGAAATTCGACGACTCGCGCTTGAGCATAGAGCTTATTAGCAAACGCTTGAATAAGGTCAGGGTTATATTGGACGGCCATGGTGACTTCAGCAGCGGTTATATGGTCGAAAATTGCCTGAATCCTACCGTATTTGTGGCTCTAGGAGTTTACAAATTACCGTTTATGATCAAAATTCTTGTTATAACGTTCGATACACGACCGCCGAGTTTCGCGATCGCTCCTGGGTGCAGCATCAAGCAATTTTTATCTACCACTTGCCGCTTTCGCTGTTATGGCATCGTTTAACCGCAATATTGCTATTGTCATTGGCATCAACCAATATCAACAGGGCATCCCGCCGCTAAAAACTGCCGTCAATGACGCTTATCGCCTCAGTCAAGCCTTAAAAGCGGATCATGGTTATCAAATTGGGTTGCTCTGCGATCAGAAGGTTACTCTAGACACGCTGCGATCGCTCCTGCTGGACAAGCTCCCCACGTATATTCAGGCAGACGATCGATTCTTGTTTTACTTCGCAGGGCATGGTCTTGCGTTTAACGGCGACGATGGTCCGGAGGGCTACCTGATTCCCCAAGATGCCAAGTTGGGAGACAGCAGCACCTATCTACCGATGACAGAGGTGCATGACGCGCTAACGGCCCTAACTTGTCGTCACTTTCTCGGCATTTTTGACTGTTGTTTTGCGGGAGCCTTTCGGTGGTCTGCGACCCGTGACCTATCGCCGGTGCCAGAGGTCATTCACAAAGAAAGATATGAGCGGTTCTTGCTCGATCCGGCTTGGCAGGTAATCACGTCTGCGGCGGACGATCAGAAAGCCTTTGATGCCTTGTCATTGCAAGATCATCGTGGGCAGAGTGGACACCACTCGCCCTTTGCGGCGGCTCTGCTCCAAGCGTTAACCGCCAATAGTGGAGCGGATACCAGCCCTCCGGCAACAGGAGATCGCTCCGCTGGCGACGGTGTCATTACTGCCACTGAGCTATATCAATATCTGCGCGACACGGTCGAACCCAGCAGCATCGACAAAGGCATGACCCAAACCCCCGGACTGTGGCCCCTCAACAAGCACGGTAAGGGAGAGTTCATTTTTCTCGTGCCGGGACGCCAACCCGATCTGCCCGATGCGCCCCCCCTGAATGAGGCTGCCAATCCTTATCGAGGCTTAGAGTCCTTTGAAGAAACGCACAGACATCTGTTCTTTGGGCGTCAGCCACTCATCCAAGAGCTGCAAGAATTTGTGGAGGCTCATCCACTGACTGTGGTGCTGGGAGCGTCGGGCACAGGCAAATCAAGTCTAGTCAAAGCGGGGCTAGTGCCCGCGCTTAAGCAAGACCTAGATATTGATGGTCAGCCTATCTGGCAGGTCTTGGCCCCCATCCGTCCGGGCGCAACCCCCGTTAAGGCTCTTATACAGGAGATACAAGCCAATGACGTTGGGCTTGAGATCGCCCCCAACACCGCCCCCGACCACCTAGCTACAACCCTCAACAACAGCCTGAAGCAATGGCAACGCACCCATCCCGGTAACCAGCTACTGTTAGTGATTGACCAGGCAGAAGAACTGTTCTCGCTCTGTCGCGACACCAAGCAGCGTCAGCAGTTTCTAGCCATGTTGTCCCAGGTGCTCGACCATCAGCACGCCTGCTTTCATATTGTGCTGACCCTGCGGTCAGACTTTGAGCCACAGTTTCGCAGCTCCTTACTGGACAGCTACTGGAGCGACCACCGGTTTGTGATTCGTCCGATGAACCGCGAGGAACTGCGGGTCGCGATCGAAGCCCCAGCTTCAGCTAAAGTCATGTATTTTGACCCACCGGAGTTGGTGGATCGCCTGATCGATGAAGTCAACGACATGCCGGGAGCTTTGCCGCTGCTCTCGTTTACCCTGCGGGAACTGTTTCTGAAATACCTTCGCACCGCCTCAACTCGTACGAATCGTGCCATCACAGAAGCCGACTATGAGGAACTGGGCGGTATCAAACAAGCGCTGGTAAATCGGGCAGATGAAGAATATCAGACCCTGGTAGACCAAGACTCAGCCTACGAGAACACTATTCGGCGAGTAATGTTGCGGATGGTGGCCGCAGGCAGCACCGGCAACACCCGCCGCCAAGTCTTACTCCCGGAATTGGATTATCAATATCCCGAGGGCGATCGCGTCCCGGTGGTAATCGAGCGCTTCAAGGAGGCGCGGCTGCTGGTCAGCGATACTACTGCCGATGGACAACCCTATCTGGAACCCGCCCATGATGCTTTAGTAGAAGGCTGGCCCCGGTTGCTGCAATGGCTGGAGTCCACCACTCAAGAGAATCAATCGGATCAATCGACCCGTAAAGGTCGGTGGGGTTGGGCGCGATCGCTCTGGAGTTTTGGCAACGACAGCCAGAGCGACACCTTTGACGAACGGGAAAAACTCCTCCTGCAACGCCGTCTCACCTCTGCCGCCAACGACTGGCGCCGAAAAAAAAAGGCCCAATTCCTCTGGCACGCTGATGCCCGCTTGCCGCTGTTAAAGCAGATTCGCAAACGGGAAACGAATTGGTTTAACAATACTGAAACTGAGTTTGTGCAACGCAGCCTTGGACGGAAACGTTTCAATGTGGGTCTGCGCTGGGCCATGATGTTTAGTCTATTGGCTGCCTCAGTCGGGGTGGGCTTTGGGGTCAACATTCTTAGAGTTAATGCCAATCTTGCTAGGGATGAAGCTCAAAAGCAAACTATTGAAGCCCAGAAAAACCGGACTCAAGATTTAGTTAATCGTTCTCAAACCCAATTTGAATCTGACCAACATTTAGAGGCTCTGATGTCAGCCCTTGAAGCCGTTCGAATTGTCCAATCATATCCAGAGCTTCAGCAAGATCCTGAAACTACTTCGCGAATCACCTATGCAATTCACCATGCTTTCTATGGCTCACGAGAACTTATGCAGTTACCATCTCGTCGTTCTGCCTTATCACCATCAGGCACCTTAATTGCCACTTTAGACGAGATATTTGTCAGAGTTTGGTCTACCGAAAAAAGAAAATATATCTTAGAAAAAGAGCATGATATTCCTATTGGTGATAATTATCGAGAGTGGTTGATTAACCTGAGCTTTAATCCCGATGAAACGTTACTTCTAGTGACTCGTAGGGCCTTTTGGGACTTTGATCAGCCCGATCAACAGACCAGGGTTTGGAAGATTAATGGGGATGAAGTCGGGCTTGGAGATCGTGAGATTCCTTTGGCCGAATTCACTCCAAATCCTGACTGGATTTACACTTTTGATGGCTTGTATCGAATTAGCGATAATCAGCACTTTGAATTCAATTCCTCCCAGCTCCCATTTATCAGCGCCGATGGCGATAAAATCGCTTGGTCAAGCGGATCTCAAGTTACTGACATCAAGAACTTTAATAGAGCACTAATTAACTCAGGCAAATCAAGGACTAGAAACACCCGAACTCACACTGGAGAACCACTAGGATTTATCGAAAATGGAGCTTTCATCCTAACTCATCAAGGAGATCGTTTTCATGCCTTAGATCAAAGAGGAAATCTGGTAGCTTCTCGCACTCAAGATACTGAGAAATGCCTTGTGGGTCAGAACAATCATTCAGCGCCTGATACCATCGAGCCCATCTTATCCCCCTACAGTCAAGTACTTGTGTTACGGTGTGGTGGTGGGTCAATTCTTCTTCAGGAATTTTCTGTCCGGGAGCTTAGCCACACTAATCATCAGAGGCAAGCGTTTGAACTCGACATCAATTTTTTGGGAGATGTCAAATTATTTGACTTGAGTAACGTCGGAAACAATCTTTCCTCCTTATCTGAGATTTCTTTCTCCAAGAATCAAGCAGCCTTACTAATCACTAATTCCCAAGGAAACGAGTATTTGGCAAAGTACTGGATGCTTAACAAAAAAGACATTCAGCAACCGAAGCTGATTGAGTTTGGAGAAAGTAAAATATTTGCTTTTGGTGTCTCATCAGATGGAGGCAAGATCGTAGCTCTCAATCAATTAGGCCAACTCTTATTGTGGAACGAAAATAGCCAACATATTAAAGAAGTTTCAAGATTAGAAGTTACTGAAACCGTACTCGAAAGAATCAGTTCTCCATACTTTGCGATAATCGGGCACTCACCCCCTCTAGCAATCATAAAATTCATCTCTCAAAAGTCATGCAGAAGCTGCTTTGCCGTAGCTTTAGGAAAAACTATTTCAGTATTTGATCGCTATGGGAAGCTGATAACTCGTGTAAGACACGATAGTGAAGTCACGAGTTTTGACCTTCATCCTAGAGAAACTCAAATTTTGTCATCCAGTACTGATGGAGTCATTAAGCTATGGGATTACTATAATGCAGATATTATTCATCAAATCAATACTCAGCAACAGGTCACTGCAGCTAAATTCGAGCCTACAGGTTTTAGGATAATCGTTGCTCATACTCAAGCATCAGATAGCTTAGCTGGAGAAACCGAATCCTTTGCATCCTTAAGATTACTTGACTTAGATGATGGCAAGGAAATCGTCTCTTTAGAAACCGGTGTCTATAAAGTTCTAGCCCTCGACTTTATATCCGATCATTTGTTGATCTTCTCTGGAATCACCCAATCTAAGAGAACAGCCAGCATTAATATCTTCAACCTTGAAGATGTCAGTTTTGACACACCAATTAATGTCGCAGGCAGTTCAGATGCTAAATATAGCAGCATTCATCCTTTAGGAAATATACTGGCCGTAGGTGTTACTCCTCAGAATAGCAATGCTTCGCTTCCTGAGCCGAGCTTTTGGCATGTCAGTGGAGAAATTTTGTCTGATTTCAAAAATCTGAACTTCGGTGACTCGATCAGTGATCAAATCTGGAATGATCAAACCTGGTATCAGAGGAATAGACAAGTATTGTCGACTCAATTTAGCCAAAGTGGACTCAGTGTCGCCGCGCTGATTAACGAGTTTGGTCTAGATAGATTGTCGTCTAGTGGAAGCAAGAACTACGTCGCCATTTGGAGCTTTGATATGAATCAGTTAGCTGATAAAAGTTGTGAACTGTTAGCGAATCATCTCATGAGCCCGTTAGCTACAGAAACAGAGAAAGCTCTTTGTGATAACTCTCTGAAGACAGAAAATCTTCCTTCAAAAGAACTTACTCCTCTGCCTACAGTCTTCTCTGCGCCTACAAATACAGCAGAATCAAACTTGCAGAAATCAAGTTCTTCAGACTCTAATAGTCAAGAAATGATCTTTAAATTTGTACAGAGCATCTCTGAGTCAAGGATTCCTGATATCGGTACTTTTATTGATGAACAGGCAGTTTACTACCAAATCAATACTCAGTCAGCGGCTTGGGATATTGAGGGGGTGCGTGGCAATCTGGAGCGGTTAAAGGCAAGCAAAAATCAATGCTTTGCCAACTTCGCCCGTCGCTTTGACGAAGCTTTAACTGAGTTGAGCTACGACGGTTTCTTTCAAATCAACGACATCAAGCGCGAACTCAACGAGCAGGAGGGTTGTGGATTACCCATTGTGTCGTTTGAGTTTGCACCTTAAGTGGATTGGTCAACTACTGTTGGCAAAGTTTCCACTCGTAGGGGTTGCTCGCGTGGCCAAGGTTTCAGAATCTTGACCATGAAACTATGTCAATCAAAAATACGAGTAAGTAGAGCATCAGGCCCAACTTCCGACTAACATAAAGGCCGCCCATTCTCTGGGATGTTTGTGGTTTCTAATCATGTTGACCATAGCTTGTCTAAGCGCTTGGGCTTTTCCAGTGCTGCCATCCTGAAGCTGCGCGTAAAATTGCTCCATTAAAGAAGCTGTTGAAATATCTGGTATAGCCCAAAGAGAGACTAAGACACTGGGTACACCAGCTGCTATAAAGGCTCTGGAGAGACCAATCACCCCATCCCCAGTAATCCTACCTCGGCCTGTATTGCAGGCACTCAGTGTGGCTAACTCTGCTTGTAGAGATAGGGGCAAAATTTCCGCCGCCGTAAGTAGGCCATTATCTTGATCGGCAGGGGCAAGGGCGATCGCACTGTCGTGCCCTTAATTTTCATCAAAAAATGCATGAGCAGCAAAATGAATAAATTTTGCTGCTGGCATACGCGCTAGTGCGACTGCCTTGGTCGCCCCACTCCCAATAATGGCTTCTGTATTAAGTAAGTTGGCAATTTGCCTTGCTTCCGATTCAGCTCCAGGCAAGGGTGACAACTCATAGCCGGACGAGCCAGTTGCAAAACCCACCTGAGCTTGAGCAGGATTACCAATAACCAATGCATCACTCTGGTTGGAACAATGGCTTGTGGTTGTGAGCCGACGCTGAGTCAAAATCAAAGTCTGAACTGAAGGAACCACCGCATAAGGATGATGTTCAACAAAGTAGCTATCATCCGAAGACATCAATGCAGCAAAGGGTATCAAGAACAGCACTCCTTGAGGGACAAAGACGACAGGTTGCTCTGGCGACTTAGGCAGTACCTCTTTGATGGGATGTACGAGGAGACGATAGAACTGTTTGAGGGATGTATTTAGAGCGATCTCTGAACTTTGATCAGAGTCAATTAACGCAGGACCGAGGTCCCGATGGTCATCTAGATCGTTCAGCTTCCCGGTTGCTCTTACCCCCACCCCGTTGCGGGTAGCTTTCACTAGAGTCATCAGCGACCGGCTTGGTTCAAACTCTTCAGCTAAAGTTACACGGTGGAAATGGAGATGCCCCTGAGGAGTAATCACCCAAATCAACAGGTACTCTTGCCCCAAGCCCTTCGTCTGGATAAGGGAATATTCAACTAAGGTAATCTGCTGTTGTCGAGCAACTTGGTAAATTTCTTTGATTGTTAGCACCGAAGCACTGAGGTAGTCATCGGTCGCTCGGCCATCCAACAGCTCGATCAAAGCTCGTGCTCGACCTCTTTCAGCAATCTCTAAAGCGGCTTCATAATGATGCTGGGTGGTCATAACCAACTGTAAAAGTTGATAGGGATCTGCTTGTCTTTCAAAGATGGAAATCTTGAGTTCATTTTCTGTTCCTAGCTTTGCCCGAAGCACTTCGGACAATTCGATCGCTTGTTTCAGAAAAGTTGCAGCTTCATCCAGCCTTTTAAGTTGCAACAGTGTTAGCCCCATCTCAGCAAGCACAACAGCTTCTGAAAACTGATCCTCTAATTCACGAGAAATGTTGAGACTTTTGCTTTGGTAGGATAAAGCCTGCAAAGACTGTCCTTGGAAAGTATAAGTCTGGCCGATGAGGCTATAGAGTCGGCCTTCGTTATAACGATTGGGAATAGTCTTTATTTGAGTTAAAGCACTCTCAAAACAGTCAATCGCTTGCGCATATTGACTCTGATTGGCCAACGCAATGCCGATACAGGCTAGAGCATTACCGGTGATGTTTGGATTGCCCTCTTTACCGACTAAAGCTAACGTAGCGTCGTAAGATTGCTTCGCCTGACTCCATTTGCCTAACTTAATCAGGGCATTACCGGCACTGTTGAGAGCATTAGCCTTGCTATCAAATAGATCTGGATGAATACTCGTCCCAAGTTCATCAACTATTCGCACAACCTGCTGCTGATATTCCAGAGAAGCCGTATAGTCTGCCAAGTAAAAGTACACTTCCCCCAGCTGTGCCAATACACGGACTTCATTAATGAGATCGTGACTGGCCTTAGCGTAAGTCAAACTTTGCTCATAAGCCCTGATGGCGTTAGCGTAATCGTTTTGCCAATAGTAAGCAAAGCCCAGGTTGAAGTAACTATAGCCCTTGCTAGAATCACTGCCCACTTGCCTCGCATCAGTGTATTCTCCCCAAAGATAGTCAGGAATGAACTCACTGCCGTCACTACCACGTTTCTTCCCCAAATTGGCCTGTTCATCAAGGACGATTGCTTCAAGGTGATGTGTGATCGCTTGCTCATAATCACCAAGCCAATGCTGCACAATCCCAAGATTACCCAGTGCAAGCCCTCTTTCTTGAAGCGTCGAACTCTCGGTCAAACACTGTTTAAAGAGATTCGCAGCCGTTTCTAAATCGCCAGTCTGAGCCTGATGAACCGCTGACTGGATCAGCGATTGAATATGCTTGACCATTGGATTTTTAATGAAGATTCCCTCTTTTCCATAGTGCAATGTATAACTAGATCACGCAGCTTGCTGTGCTTAATTCTTAAGATCTCTAAATGGATAATTTTTGAAACAATTACTTGAGTGTATTGTGACATCTTCCGCGCTCACTTAAAATTATTGATATCGTTACTGTTGTTCCATTCCCGAGTTCAACAATTGTGACAGGGTGCAGCATTAAGCAAGTTTCATCTACCACTTGCCGCTTTCGTTGTTATGGCATCGTTTAACCGCAATGTTGCTATTGTCATTGGCATCAACCAATATCAACAGGGCATCCCGCCGCTAAAAACTGCCGTCAATGATGCCTATCGTCTCAGTCAAGTCTTAAAAGCCGATCATGGTTATCAGGTCGGGCTGCTGCGTGATCAGCAGGTGACCCGAGCTGCGCTGCGATCACTCCTGCTGGACCAACTCCCGAGCTACATTCAGTCAGACGATCGCTTCATCTTCTACTTCGCCGGTCACGGCATCGCCCTCGATGGCGATGATGGCCCTAAGGGCTACCTGATTCCCCAAGATGCCAAACTGGGCGACAGTAAAACCTATCTGCCAATGGCAGAGGTACATGATGCGTTGGCGCAACTTCCTTGTCGTCACTTTTTGGGCATTTTTGACTGCTGTTTTGCCGGTACCTTCCGCTGGTCCAGCACCCGTGATCTGCTAGCGCTGTCAGAGTCCACCGAGATTTTTCAAGAACGCTTTGAACGGTTTCAAAAAGACCCCGCTTGGCAGGTCATTACCTCCTCAGCCGATGACGAGGCCGCCTACGATGTCTTTGCACTGACGAATGCCAGCGATCGCGGCCTCACCCAAAACCATTCCCCCTTGTATGTTGAGAGTAGTCGTGCTAGACCGTTTCCCCCAGGCATGTGGCCTAGCCATAATCCGTGGCGAAGCGAGGGGCAGCACGACGATTCATCCCCTGAGAACTCGAAAAATCGCCAGGTCCCTGAAGGAGACCGGATCGCGCAAGGATGAGTGCAGTGGATGGAGCCGTTCCCCCCTCATCTCAACGCTGTATTCGAGGTGCTTTCTATGTCAACTTCAGAAACGGACTATCGCTGGTTGGGCATTGATGTCAGTAAGGACAGCTTGGACGTCTATGACCCGAGTCAGGCAGTATCCACGCGCTATGCCAACACAAGTGAGGGCGTAGACGCCCTCTGGCAAACGTTGCAAAGTCGCTCCGACTGGGCCGTAGTTTGTGAAGCGAGTGGGGGCTATGAAACCCTCGTCGCCACTACCCTTGCCGCCCACGGTTGTCGGATGAGTGTGGTCAACCCCCGGCAAGTACGGGACTTTGCTAAAGCCAGTGGGATCTTAGCGAAGACGGACGCGCTGGATGCGCGAGTCATTGCCCGCTTTGGCCGTTTGCTCCAGCCACCCGCCACGGTGTTTGCCTCCGAGGCCGCACAGCAGCTCCAAGATTGGGTGAGGCGCAGGCAGCAACTCGTCGAGATGCTCAGTGGTGAAAAGAACCGACTCCAGCAGCTCAAAGGCCGGAACAAAGCCGTCCTAAAGGATGAAGTGGAGGCTCATATCGAGTGGCTCAAAGACCGCATTCAGCAACTGGACGAGAAGATTGAGCAATTGAGCCAACAGCAGTCACAATGGCGGGAAGATAAGGCCCTCTTGACTTCAGTGAAAGGCATCGGCCCCGTCGTTTCGACCACGCTGTTAGCCGACCTGCCGGAGTTGGGGCAGCTCAACCGCAAACAGATTGCCGCTTTAGTCGGATTAGCCCCGTTCAATCGCGATAGTGGGCGTTACCAAGGCAAACGCACGACCTGGGGCGGTCGCGCGACAGTGCGCTCAGCCCTTTACATGGCAACGCTCGTGGCGGTGCATCATAACCCACCCTTGCGGACGTTCTATCAGCATTTGCTCGACCAGGGCAAGGAAAAGAAAGTGGCCTTGATCGCCTGTGCCAGAAAACTGCTGACTTGTCTGAATGCCATGCTGAAGTTTCGTACCCCGTGGCAAGACGAACTCGTCACGGCTCGTTATACGCCAGCCTGAGAAGCACTTTTGACGGCAGCAACAGTCATATTCTGAGCAGTTTCCTTGACTTTCAAGATAATCGCTTCGCCCTAGCCCTGATGGAGGCGTTTCAGGGCAAAGCTGATGTGTTTCCTGCTGGAGAGAATGGTCGCCCCGCTGGGGATGGCGTTATCACAGCAACCGAGATGTATTTGTATTTGCGCGATCGCGTCGCCGACCTCACGCAGCACTACAGCCGTCCCCAAACGCCAGGTCTGTGGCCCCTGCGCAATCACCGCAAAGGTGAATTTGTTTTTACTGTTCCAGGGCATATCCTCAACTTGCCTCAGGCTCCTGAGCTAAGTGCCGCCCTCAATCCCTACCGTGGGCTGGAGTCCTTTGAGGCGCAGCATCAACACCTTTTTTTTGGTCGTGGAGAACTCATTCAAGAGCTGGCAGCGACAGTCTCGCAACAGGCCCTCACGGTAGTGTTGGGAGCTTCGGGCACAGGTAAATCCAGCTTAGTCAAAGCGGGGTTGGTGCCTTATCTCCAACAAAGTTTCGATGGGAACTGGCAAGTGCTCCCGATTGTGCGTCCTGGGATTGCTCCCTGTCAGGCTCTTTTGCAAGCTTTGCAGCTTCCGTCATTGTTAGCCACTCCCGTCAATGAGCTAACTACGAAATCGTTTATTTCAGCCATTCAGCAGTGGCGACCAACCCATCCAGCTAAACGACTATTGCTGGTTATTGACCAGGCCGAAGAACTGTACTCTCTGTGCCGCTTTCCAGAGGAACGCGATCGCTTTTTGCAATTCCTGAGCACGGCGATCTTGAATTGTGGGGAGACGCTACACGTTGTCTTAACTCTGCGCTCTGATTTTGAGCCTCAATTCCGCGAAACAATGCTTTCGGAGCAGTGGACTGACAGTCGCTTCCTCATCCGCTCGATGAGTCGCTCGGAACTAAGAGCCGCAATCGAAGAACCGGCGGCCCTGCGGGTCATGTACTTTGAGCCACCCTCCCTGGTCGAGACCCTCATTGATGAGGTCACCGAAATGCCAGGGGCGTTGCCTCTGCTCTCGTTTACCCTTAGCGAGCTGTATCTGAAATATCTTCACAGTGCGCACGAACGCATCGATCGCGCCATTACCGAAGCCGACTACACCGAGCTGGGGGGCATCAAACAATCACTCATTCAACGCGCCGAAGAAGAGTACACTGCCCTGGTTCAGAAAGAGGTTGCCTACGAGAAAACGATCCGCCATGTGATGTTGCGGATGGTGGCAATTAGCGGCAATGGTAATACCCGCCGTCAAGTGTCCCTCACCGAGTTGGAGTATCCCTATCCTGAGAGTGATCGCGTCCCTGTGGTGATCAAGTGCTTCAAGGAGGCGCGGCTGCTGGTCAGCGACACCACCGCCGAGGGCCAACCCTATCTCGAACCCGCCCACGATGCCCTGATGGAAGGCTGGCCACGGTTGCTGCAATGGCTGGAATCAAGCACGAAGCAGAAGCAGGCGGATCAGGTGACCAGTAAGGGGTGGAAGGGGTGGGTGCGATCGCTGTGGAGCTTTGGCAACGACAGCCAAGGTGACACCTTTGATGAGCGGGAAAAATTACTCTTGCAACGTCGCCTCACCCCCGCCGCTAACGACTGGCATCGCGAACAAAAGCCGAAATACCTCTGGCACGCCGATGCTCGTTTGCCTCAGCTTAAACAAATCCGCGATCGTGAGCCCGGTTGGTTCAATACTGACGAATCTGAGTTTGTGCAGCGCAGCTTAGCTCGTAAACGCTTTAATGTTGCCCTGCGTTGGGTAACTTTGCTGGGTATTACGGCTGCTGCTGTTTTGGTAGCCTTTGTGGGCAATGAACTGAGACGAAGGGCTGTTGTTGCCCAAGAGGAGGCTGAAGAAAACCGCATTGAGGCTGAACGTAGGAATGTAGTGAACCTGGCTGAAAATTCGAGATCGGCTTTCGAATCTGAGCATTTTTCAGAAGCTTTGATATCAGCCATTCAAGCAGGCGGAATTGTGCAGTCCGAACCTGACCTAAGAGAAGATGAAAGTCTAAAGATTCTAGCCACCACCACTTTATTCAGAGCTTTCTACGGGCTCGGCGATGAGAAAAACAGTTGGGAATACTACGGGTTATCGGGAAAATCTTCAGCAATCAATACTGAAGCCAACCTGATTGCTAGCGCTGAGAATACACTTGTAAAAGTTTGGCAAATCAATTCAGGCGACTTAACTCTAGAGAAAAACCTGGAGTACACACCCGAAAGAATTATCCTTCTTCCAAACAGAAACTACTTCGCAACGCTCGGGAATCCAAGACTTGTCGATGGTGACAAATGGGAGTTGAGCATTGATCTTTGGCAACTCGGTGAAGGGGAATCCGTACCGCTCGAAGACTTTGTGCCGGAAGACTGGACTAATGTTATTCACTCTTTATCTCCTTCTGTCATTGAGTCGTTATTAGTTGCCTTTGATCAGGATAAAAATCTTGACGGCCTACTATCGCAAATTGGCCCTGAAGAATTGATGGCTCTTCAAAAAATTGCTTACCATCCTTTAGAATATCAGGTATTAGGCTTCACCAAAAATGAACTTTTTCTACTTGATTTAGAGTTTGGCCAAAAAACCATACTCAGCACTGTGAATGAATTAGATACACAAACAACTTCGTCTGATCAGTGTAGGCTAGATTCTGAATGCTTAGAAGAGACTGACGAGTATGGCTTCCCTGTTTTGGCGAGAGAAGTCATTGCTGATGACATTGCCTTTAGCCAAGATGGCAAAACTATAATTTCAGTTGGTGGTTTGACCGAAGTCAGCAAGTGGAACTTGAATGGTGAACGGCTTGATACTCTGAAATTTGATGCTCGACTTTGTAACACCTTGAGGCAAGCAGGCGTTTCTCCGAATCCCTATGTTGCTAGAGACACCGTTCGTTTAAGCCCTGATGGTAGCCTTGTGGCTGTTGCCTGCAATAATGGTGCAGTCAAATTTTGGAATACGCATTCATCTCCGGATAATGAAGCGATACCGGTTATGTCGGTAGAGATTAATTACTTTAGGAATGATGATGCAACTGGAACTTTCGGTGGATCTTTCTCTAAAATGATTTTTGATTCGGATAGTCCGATCATTGGGATCGAAAATATCTTGAACGGTAGAGAGAGCGTTAAGTTCATATACCTCGAGGAAGATACTGTTGCCAAGCCAAACTCTTTCGATCAAGCTATTTATGATTTCGCCTATTCTGCTGATGAAAGCACGTTGGCACTGCTGAAAGAAGATGGAATGATTTCAATTATGGACATAACAGGTGAGGAAATCATCACCTTCCCAGTTATCGAAGAAAACTATTCATTTTTCCTCGGTAACTTTGGACATATAGAAAATGGAGGATTACGAGGTTTCAAAGGACGTGCCAGAGTCACTTTCAGTCATTCTGGCAAGGAAATTGCGGTTTCATATGGGGATTGCAAATATGAGGAAAACGTTCAAATACAACTCCCAAACATTATTCTATACGATGGATCGATTCTTGAAGAGCATAATGATTGTTGGCAGAGCATTGTAAAGATATTTGATTTGTTAGGTAGAGTTATCAGCACACTCGTTTATCCCGAAAATATTGAAAACATTGTCTTTTCCGCCGAAGATGAATTGCTGATAGTGTTCGGAAATCTTTCTGAAATCGGAATTTTTGATCGGCAGAAAAATACATTCGGTAGTAGCGATCTATATTTGCCTGATATTGAGTATTCAAATTTATACGCATCTGCTCTCAGTCCTAGTGGAAAGTTGATCGCGATTGCCACTGGAGAAGACGAGTTCCGAGATAATGAGTCAGCAGCTTCTCTACAAGTTTTAAGCTTGGAAACTCAAGAGGCTTTTACACTTCCGGTTGGAAATGCCGCCAATCAAATCGTAGATTTATCATTTAGCAAAGACTCAGAAATCTTAACCTTAGGGATGAGCAATAGTGCCCGAGTGCAGGCTTGGAACCTTGAAGCGTTAGAACCTATCGTCAATCAAACCGAAATCAATCGTGTCGGCGGTAGTCGGCTTGTATCAGCAAGTCTGCATCCCTCCGAATCCTTGTTTGCTGTTACAACTGGGCAAGCACAAGTAGGTAAGACATTAACTATTGGGACCCAAATTGTAGATTCTTCTGGTGAAGTCGTTGTTGATTTCAAGGATGTCTCTCTCGAAAAAATCATGTTTAGTCACGGGGGATCTCGGTTGAATGCAATTCGTCTAGAGAACTCTGGTAGAGGAACTAGGTTTGATGGCTTCTTAACTTGGGATTTTGACCTAGATCGATTACTAGAAAAAAGCTGTGACTACTTACAAAACTATCTGAATAGCCCTGTCTTATCTGAACAAGAGCAGGCCTCCTGCGACGCTAATTTTCGGAGTGCGGCTAGCCATGCTACTAATAATAGCGAGAATGAGTCCAGACAATCATCTTGGAAGTGGCCGTTTCTAAGGAGAGAAGCCGATGTGGCGAGTGAGTCCTCTAAACCACCTACAGTTAAAACTAATTCAGAAACCAGTGGGGAAAGCGATAACTCAAGTTCATTTGGCGAGTCAGCCTCAGCCCTAGCTTTGCAGCCCTTTGCCAATGAAATCGACCTAATAGGGTTAGACGGGCCTCTGAGCGAACAAGAAACCTGGTCTAAGCTACACTTGCAATCTGCTGTTTGGGATATCGATGCCGTATTCACTAATTTGAATACCCTACAGCAAAGTCCGAATATATGTATTGCCAATTTTGCGGTTCAATTTCATGCCACGTTAACTGAGTTGAGCTACGACGGCTTTTTCCAAATTAACGACATCAAACGTGAACTCAACGAGCAAGAAGACTGTGGGCTGCCCATTATACCGTTTGAGTTTGCGCCGTAATTTGACTCCACTTACATTTATCTGTCGGCTGGCCGGGAGAAATAATGGGTGCTCAGTAAAGGTGATAAGTAGCTTGGGGTAAATTAAACCCAGGTGGAAACGACTGGAACCCTTGTCCTGACATTATCCTTACCTCGAATTAATTATCCTTACCTACTTATTCATAGCCATGGGGTGTATTCTCTATCGAGCTTGCTCCAGCGATAAGGTCTGACGCTGAGACGATACCGCGCTTGCAGTTGAGATTGATGTCACAAGAACTATATGAGCTAGCGTTTCCCTGACTTGCTCAGGGCTAAGCGACTGAACTGAGAAGACTGCCTGTCTTCGTCTGACAGGTGCAGCGAAAGTTGTGTAAGCCGCAAGCCGTTTCCATCACATCATCAAGATAGTGATTGAACCAATTGCGAAACGACTGTACCAGAATCTGACAGTGCTTGCTCCCACCGATGTGATTTTCGACTTCAACGCGAAGGCGAGAGATGCTGCGGTTGTTCATCTTCTCGATAGTCGTGAGAGAGCCGTCTTGGGGTTTCTTCTGGGGCTGCTGAATGGCCACGCCCTGCGGGGCAAAGCCTTGAAACCCCATATCCTGCCACAGTGTACTCTCCTCAGCAAACTGAAAATCTTCCTCATAAGCAATTGCTTTGTCATGCTTTTTGCCTTCATAGGTGTCACTCAAGTAGCGCACCTTTCTCTTGCAGTTATGACTCATCAGGTTCTTGACGTGATGAATCTTCTGCTTGCCGCTGTAGTACTGCTTCTAATCCTGGACGAGTGGCCAGCATATAACCAAATTGGTCAAATTCCGTAAATAGCTGAATTACTTATGGATAAAGTTTTTAACCTTTCAAACAAGAAAACTGATTGTTGGGAAAGTACACAAAGCTGATACGCAAAGTAGTCCAATCAGGGTTTTTATCTGAAACTTGTCTGACTACACGCCATCTTTTTTTGAGCGAAGTCAATACGCAGCTCACTGAGCAAAAATTGGTGAGAAACTTTAATTAGCTGTCTGTCTTTTTTCTCTTAAGCCTATGTCAGAGCCGATCGCCCCACAAACAACCTCCACCGAAGCTGACAACCAACAGCCACATCAGCTTATAGCTGAACTGATGGAGGATGCTGAAGCCAAACGTCAGATGCTCATGAAAATCGACGCGATGCAGGACATCACTCAAGCGCACAGAAATGCAAGGAGATCGCGCATCGACTACTGGGCCAAGCAATTAGAAATTAGTCCTCGAACCTTGGACCGCTGGCATAGTCGTTTTCGAAAAGAAGGTTGGAGCGCGATCGTCCCAGCGGTTCGCGCCGACAAGGGTAAGGTCCGAGGTGGTAAGAACTGGAAGCCCAGCACAGACTATTGGGTCAAATTCATCCAGAGAACCTATAAGGATGGTAATCGGCACAGTCGCCGCATGAACTGTAGCCAGGTCTATAACCAGGTGAAGGCCCATGCCAGGCTGGAATTGAGCCTCAGCGACGGCGAATACCCCTCTCACTTCTTCGTGTACCAGGTGCTAGAACCGCTTGCGAAGAAACCCAAGATTCGCCATCCTGGTCAGGGACCTGGCATCCTCATCAAGACGACAGCAGAGACGTTGTCCGTCGAGTACAGCAATCAAGTTTGGCAAATCGATCACACTCCCCTTGATATCTTGCTTACCAATGAGGGGTACGAAATTCTCGGAAGGCCTTATCTGACCACTATTATTGATAGCTATTCGGGCTGTGTTCTGGGCTTCTATCTCGGCTTTGCTGCTGCCGGTTCTCATGAGGTGGGTCTTGCGCTACGCCACGCCGTTCTCCAAAAGCAGTATGGTTCTGAATACGAGCTGACAAACGACTGGGAGCCCTATGGACTACCGGACTATATTGTTACTGACCGGGCCAAAGAATTCAAATCTAAGCACCTCAAGCATGTTGCGGCTGACTTAGGTATAAAACTGCGGTATCGGGCCTACCCAGAGCAGGGTGGGATTATTGAGAGCTCGTTCGATAAGAACAATAAAGAATTGCTCTCGTTACTTCCTGGCTACACAGGCTCCAACGTGCAGAAGCGTCCTCAGAACGCTGAGAAGTATGCTTGCTTAACCTATAAGGATCTAGAGCTTGTCTTCACCCGATATCTTGTTGATCACTATAACCATCACCACCCTCCGGGGGTCTATAACCAAACCCGTAATCAGCGGTGGTGGGCAGGATTAGTTGGAGGGCAGCCCAGAACCATTGACGAGCACCGACTCGATCTTTGCCTCATGAAGACACTGCCCCGCAAGGTTCAGAAGCTGGGGTCAGTCTTATTTAAGGGGCTAACATATCAAGCTGACTGGCTAAAGGACTATGAGAGTCAGTGGGTTGTCCTCCGATACGATCCCCGGAACATTGTCGCGCTACTGGTCTATAGTGCCGAAATAGAGGGGAAGCCTGCACGGTTTCTCGGGATGATCAAGCCTAGAGGCAACGAAAGGGATGTCTTGATTCTCAGAGATGTGGAAGATAACAAGAAACAGATGCGTCTCGAGGGGCGAAAAATCGACCAGGCATCAATCCTCTCTGAACGGATTGCCCTCAACAGATTTGCTAAAAAGGAAATCAAGACGCTAAAGCAAAGGCGACGAGCTGAGCAAGATCGAATTAATAAAAAAGCACCGCCGATCAATGTAGTTGAGCTACGGCCTACATCCTCGTCAACCCCTGAGTCAACACCGTTAGATGTTCCAATTGCTGCAACTGACCATCACAAACACAAATCTCCCCCTAAGCCTGCCGATGAACGGAAATCAGAACGCGCATCTGAGATAATTTCTTTTGACTGGAATCAGCTGATGGACGACGCCTAAACTATACCAATGGTTCAGCCTAAGCCTGTTGAAAAGCAACCAGACAGCGGCATCCAAAAGCCGTTGCCAGTTCTGTTGGGAGCTGAACCGGAACGATCCCCCGACCTCCAAGCAGAAGTTGAACGAATTCGCCAGAGCGATATTTTTGAGATCACGCAGCGCGATCGCAACCTGTTTGCCTGGTTATCGGCACAACGCGATGCGCTGGTGAACGGGTTCATTATTTCGTCTTGCTATGCAGACTTGCGAAAAAGCTGTCAGTTTTACCAACGCTTATACGTGAAGAAGCGGGGCAATCTCTACCCGGTTCCAGCCCCCATCATCACGGTGGAAGTCCACCAGTATGGAACACCGACGGATTTATTCAAGGCGATTTCGAGGGAACTCGGGAATCCGTTCGCTGAGGTGGGACGATTGGGCAATCTTAGAACTCGGGCACAGGGGACGTTGAAGTCCCACGGAGTCAAGCTCCTGGTCATTGGGAAGGCAGATTACCTTAGCTACAAAGCGTTCAACGAACTGGTGGAATTGACACGTGCTCTAAAAATTGCGGTGGTACCGGTGGGCTCTCCGTATCTCAATGAAATCCTGACGCGCAAGAGCCGCAAGTATACCGACATCTCGAATACATTTTTGGAGTGGCATGAGTTTCCTGCTTTCCTCAAGGCGGATACGGCAGGAATAATCCGGCAATGGGAATCGCAGGTTCTGAAAGAATGGTCTGTGCCGTTAAAGCTCTATGAGGACGGTAACGCTGTGAATTTTCTCTATGAGCGTTCCAAAGGACATGGTGAAGTGCTCTATGAAATCTTGCGAAAGCTAGCGGTAATAAGGCTGGACAATCCGTCAATGACGCTGAGTGCCAGGCAACTGGCTGAGGTACTTCAGCATCGCGATGCTCCGGCAAACAAGTGGTGATGGATGTTTCAGACTCCCAAGAAAAGCCTTCATGGTATCTGGAGCCGTTTGAAGGAGAAAGTGCCAGCCACTATTTTGGGCGCTTTCGGCGTCAGCCTGAGGTGAATATGTCTTCGGCGGCCAGCTTGAGTCGACTCGCGAAGATGGGGCCGGTGCTGTTCAAGTGGGAGCATTTCTATTTCAATCCACCACCAAAGCGGATGGAGATAGAGGCGATCGCGAAGCTCATCAGCCTCGATATGGAGAAGTTAGAGGCGATGTTGCCACCGCCGGGAGAACACGTCGTCCATCGTTCGACGCGGCTTTGTGCGACCTGTTATCGGGAAGCTCCCTATCATCGGATGATGTGGCAGTTTCAGTCGGTAGCGGGGTGTGAAAAGCATAGGCTACGGTTGCTGTCGAGATGTCCAGGATGTAGCACAAAGATTCCGTTGCCGAATGAGTGGGAAGCAGGGGCGTGCAAGCAGTGTGGGATGAAGTTTAGGTCAATGATGAAGCGGCAGAAGCCTTACCAATGAAAGCCAAGCTTAGTAGATGTCAAAAATGTTAAATGTTAGTTGCTGCAGCCTAACCAACACTCAGCCGAGCTTGCTCTCAATTTAATCAGCCAGAGTTTATGAGTTCCTTCGTGGTTTGCCGGGCGGAGGCATGTACCCTTATTCAGTACTGATCAACTCGCTGATAGGGTTCATGTTTGAGCAAACCTTCCGAAATATCGATGATGTGCTCTGGAAGGAGGCGGGCTGCACCACAGAGCTGGACTACACCGAGCAGACGTCGTGGCTGTTGTTTCTGAAGTATCTGGATGATCTGGAGCAGGAAAGGGCACTTAAGGCTGAGTTAGATGGCAAGCGGTACACCTACTTGCTGGAGGGGGGCTATCGTTGGTCGAGCTGGGCGGCTCCAAAGACAGCGGCGGGGGAGATTGACCACGACCAGGCGCTGATTGGGGATGACCTGATCGACTTTGTGAATACCGCGCTGTTTCCTTACCTGCAGGGCTTCAAGCAGCGGGCCAGTAGCGCCAACACTATTGAATACAAGATTGGCGAGATTTTTGGAGAAATCAAAAACAAGTTTACGAGTGGCTACAGCCTGCGAGATGCGCTGGAGTACATCGACGAGCTGCGGTTTGGCTCCCAGGAAGAGAAGCACGAACTCTCGCACCTGTATGAGGCCAAGATCAAAAACATGGGCAATGCGGGGCGTAACGGCGGCGAGTATTACACGCCCCGGCCGCTGATTCGCGCCATGATTCAGGTGGTGCGGCCCCAACTGGGGGAGACTATTTACGACGGGGCCTGCGGCTCGGCAGGTTTTTTGTGCGAGAGCTACGAATACCTACGCCAAGGCCAACTCACCACCCAGCAGCTCGCAGACCTGCAAACCCGCACCTTTACCGGCAAAGAGAAAAAGAGCCTGGCCTACGTCATCGGCATCATGAACCTGATTCTGCATGGCATCGATGCGCCGAACATCATCCACACCAACACCCTGACAGAAAACCTCAGCGACGTGCAGGACAAGAACCGCTTTGATGTGATCCTGGCGAATCCGCCGTTTGGGGGCAAAGAGCGGAAGGAGGTGCAGCAAAACTTTCCGATCAAAACGGGGGAAACAGCGTTCCTATTTTTGCAGCACTTCATCAAAATGCTGCGAGCAGGCGGCAGAGCGGCGGTGGTGATCAAAAACACCTTCCTGTCGAACTCTGACAATGCCTCCCGCGCCATCCGACGAGAGCTGCTGTCGAGCTGCAACCTGCACACGGTGCTCGACTGCCCCGGCGGCACCTTCATTGGGGCGGGGGTGAAGACGGTGGTGCTGTTTTTTGAGAAAGCCCCCTTCGGCTCCGCTCAGGGTGCAGCCACTAAGAAGATCTGGTACTACCAGCTCGACCCCGATCGCAATCTGGGCAAAACTAACCCGCTGAATGACGATGACCTGAAGGAGTTTGTGGACCTCCAGGCGACGTTTGCGGAAACGGAGAAGTCCTGGCTGCTGGATGTGGCGGAGGTTGACCCCGAAACCTTTGATCTGTCAGTAAAGAACCCCAACGTCCCGGAAGCAGCCCCCCTCCGCGACCCGCAGGAGATTATGGATGAGATTGCGGCGCTGGATCGGGAGAGTGCGGAGCTTTTGGCTGGAATTGGGGGGATGCTATGAACTCGCTATGGCGGACAGCACCTTTACAGGAAGTTGTGGAGGAAGATTCTCCAATAACTTATGGGGTCGTTAAACCGGGCAAAGAAGGAGATGTTCTATTTGTTCGTGGAGGTGATGTCTCTAATGGACGCATTCTCCATAATCAACTCCGCACTATCTCACAGGAAGTTTCTGCTCAGTATCAACGTACTTTGCTGAGAGGTGGTGAGCTTGTAGTATCCCTCGTCGGACAACCTGGGCAAGTAGCTGTCGTTCCTAGCTTTCTGGCAGGAGCAAATATTGCTCGACAGGTTGGGATGGTGCGTCTACAGAGTATCCTGAATGCGAACTTTGTCAGCTATTTTCTTCAATCTCCTGATGGACGGAAATCTCTAGGAACGTACACAGGAGGTTCTGTTCAACAGGTCATTAACCTTCGCGATCTAAGAACAGTCAATGTTCCAATTCCGCCGATCGCTGAACAAAAACAGATTGTGGCGATATTGGATGAGGCGTTTGAGGGGATTGATAGTGCGATCTCCAACACCGAAAAGAACCTCGCCAACGCCCGCGAACTCTTTGAAAGCTACCTGAACGCCATCTTCACCCGCAAAGGTGATGATTGGGAAGACAAGAAGATCAAGGATGTTGCCGAGAAGGTTGAGTACGGAACATCCGCTAAATCATCGCCAGATGGCGAGGTGCCTGTTCTGAGAATGGGGAACATCCAGAATGGCGTTCTTGACTGGAACGATTTGGTTTATACGGACAACCAGGAAGACATTGATAAATATCTGCTCAAGTACAACGACGTCCTGTTCAACCGAACTAACAGTGCTGAGCATGTTGGGAAAACAGCGATTTACAAAGGCGACATGCCAGCGATCTTTGCTGGATATCTCATCAGAATTCACCGCAAAGAGGATTTGATCGATGCCGACTTTTTGAATTTCTACCTGAATAGCTACAGGGCCAGGGAATACGGAAAGTCAGTCATGAGTCAAAGCGTTAACCAAGCCAACATTAATGGAACAAAACTCAAAGACTATCCAATTCCTGTACCTCCTCTGACGGAACAAACACAGATCGTCAAAAAGTTGAGCTGTCTTTTGACAGAGACTCAACGCCTGGAAGCCATATACCAACAAAAACTCGCTGCTCTCAACGAACTCAAGCAGTCGACTTTACAAAGGGCGTTCTCTGGTGAGTTGACGGTTGAGGTGGGCGATGCGGCTGTGGCGGGGGTGATCGTGGCAGCGTGAGCAGATTAAGTCCGGAACTGAATAGCTTCAGAGAGTATTTTTCTTCAGTGTACTGAAGGCACTGTAGATGCCAGCGTGACTATGGCAAATGAAGATCAAGTCGCTTTGATCGCTAGAGGTAGCAAAGTTTGGAGAATTTGGAGGGAAGAGCATCCCAATACCAAGATAGACCTTCGCAGTGCTTATCTAATTAATTTCAATCTCTCCTATGCTGACCTTTCTGAAGCTAGTCTTTGGAAAGCAAACCTTAGTGGAGCTTATCTTCGCGGTGCTGACCTTGGTAATACTGATCTTCGCAATGCTGATCTTCGCAATGCTGATCTCAGTGGCGCCAACCTTTATAATGCCGACCTTCGTAATGCAGATTTTACCGGTTCAGACCTTAGTAGCGCTAACCTTGTTGGTGCCTGTCTTTGCGGTGCAGACCTCACTAATGCTGTTCTTATCAATACGTTAGTTGCGGGTGCGGATCTCAGTGAAGTAGAACTTCGAGGTGCTATCTATAACAATCAAGAACCTCCTAGAACTGAAACTGAGAAATCAAACTTTAGCAAGGAACAAATGGATTTGCTAAAGCAGGGAAGAGAGGTCTGGAATGACTGGAGAAGAAACAATTTAGGTAAAAAGATAGCGCTTGAGGGTGCAAATCTTGTAAATGCTGATCTTATGGGTTTTGATCTTAGAGAAGCTGATCTAAGACAGGCTGATTTTCATGGAGCCTTCCTTAATAGTGCGGAATTTAGTAGAGCCAACCTTAGTAAAGCAAACTTTGAAGAAGCCGAACTCTTTTGCGCTAATTTTGATGGTGCTGATCTTTCTAATGCCTACTTTTCATATGCAAAGTTAAATGAAGCCTCATTTAGTAAAGCGAAACTTTGCAATGCTTATTTTAATGATGCCTATATGAGTGATGTTAATTTTACTGAGGCCAACCTTCGTGCAGCAGATCTTAGAAGAACTGACTCTAGTAACTCTAACTTTAGCGATGCAGATCTCTGTAATGCTTTGATGTGTTTCGCTGACTTTTGCGCCGCAAGTTTTAGCCGGGCTAACCTTAGTGGAGCAGACTTAGGCGGTAGCGATCTTAGAAGCGCTGATTTTAGTAATGCTGCTCTTATGGATACGTATTTTTGCAAGGCAAATCTTGAAAGAGCTAATTTAAACAATGCTAATTTGAAAAATGCTGATTTAGGCCGTGCTATTTTGCGTGAGACTGATTTGTCTGGCTCAAACCTTACTGGGGCATGTATTTCAAACTGGTATATTGAAGAATCAACAATATTAAATGATGTCAATTGCGATTATATATTTCGCACCTTTGATAACAGACTTATGGAATTTTCAGGAAGGCTTCCAGTGGATCCTGAAAACATATTTGCTACAGGTGAGTTCACTAATCGCTTCCAAATCATTGCTAGTGCTTTAGAAACCATTGACCTAACTTTCACTAAAGGTATTGATTGGCAAGCCTTTTTTGAATCTTTTCAAGAACTGAAATCTGATTTGCCTGAAGAGGATATCTCGATCCAAGGGATGGAACGAAAAGACGATGCCTTTATTATTCGCATAGAAGCGGCATTTGAGGCAGACAAAGCCGTGATAGAAACTAAAGTTAAGCAACTATATTTGGCGAAGCTAAAAGCGATAGAAGCTCGCTACAGGGAGAGGTTTCAATTACAAGGAGCACATCTCAAACAACAAGGAGCACATCTCAAAGATATTCGAAGCCTACTTCAACATGAGCGCCGAGAAAATACTCGTCTCAATAAAGCTGTCGAAATACTTGCGCTTAGACAGCAAAGCTTGAATGAAGATGCTAGGGAGATTCGAGACCTTCTTATTACCTTGGCCAACACCTGCAACATGGCCACCGATACTGGAAAAGAGAAACTGATGGAGCAACTGGGCCAGGAGGTCAAGCGGCATCCCAAGTGGCGGCGAGCACTAAAGGAAGGGGGGATTGAGTTAATTAAGGTTTTGTGTGCGCCAATTGGGGTTCCGCTAGAGATGGCAAGGATTTATCTGGAAGAGGAGTAAGTCAGAAAGTTGATTCATAACCTCTACAGTCCGGGAAAAAACAAGAGCAGTGGGAAAGCTGAATTTAGATAGGATTCTGCTGAGCTGACTTCCCGCATTTCCAGGCTGACTGCTCTATGAACGAAGCCGAAACCCGTGCCGAACTCATTGACCCCGCCCTCCGCGCTGCTGGCTGGGGCCTCGTCGAGGGTAGCCGCATTCGCCGCGAAGTCATCGCCCCCGGTCGCCTCGTCGGTAATGGCCGCCGCGCCAACCCCGAATATGCCGACTACGTGCTCGTCTATCGCGGCCACAAACTCGCCGTAATCGAAGCCAAAAAGCGCGATGCCCCCGTCACCGAAGGCGTCGGCCAGGCCAAAAACTACGCCCAAAAGCTCGAAACCCGCTTCGCCTACTCCACCAACGGCATCGGCATTTACCAGATCGACATGCGTACCGGGGCCGAAGGCACTATCCTCCAGTACCCCGCCCCCGACGATCTCTGGGAGGCCACCTACAGCGAAGCGAATGCGTGGCGCGATCGCTTCGCCGACATCCCCTTTGAAGACCGCAGCGGCACCTGGGAAGCCCGCTACTATCAGCACAACGCCATTCAACATGTGCTGGAGGCCATTTGCAAAGGGCGTGACAGAATTCTGCTGACCATGGCTACCGGCACCGGCAAAACCTTCGTCGCCTTCCAGCTCACCTGGAAACTCTTTCAAAGCCGCTGGAACCTCAGCCGCGAACCCACTCGCCGCCCTCGCATTCTGTTCCTGGCCGATCGCAACATCCTTGCCAACCAGGCCTACAACGCCTTCTCCGCCTTCCCCGACGATGCCCTGGTTCGCATCGACCCTGACACCATCAAAAAGCGGGGCCGCGTGCCCAAAAACGGTAGTGTCTTCTTCACCATCTTTCAGACCTTCATGGCGGGCAAAGACGAGGCGGGCAACCCCGCCCCCAACTTTGGCGATTATCCCCCCGACTTCTTCGACTTCATCATCATCGACGAATGCCACCGGGGCGGGGCTAAAGACGAGAGCACCTGGCGCGCCATTCTGGAATACTTCTCGCCAGCGGTGCAGCTCGGCCTCACCGCTACCCCCAAACGGGAAAACAACGCTGACACCTATGCCTACTTCGGCGAGCCCGTTTATACTTACGCCCTCAAAGACGGCATCAACGACGGCTTCCTCACCCCCTTCAAAGTGCGGCAGATCGAAACCACCCTCGACGAATACTTCTACAGCCCCGACGATGACGTGTTGGAAGGAGAAGTGGAGGGCGATCGCGTCTACACCGAATCCGACTTCAACCGCATCATCGAAATCAAAGAGCGCGAACGCTACCGGGTTCAGCTCTTCATGGGGATGATTAACCAGAATGAAAAGACCCTGGTGTTCTGCGCCACCCAGGACCACGCCCTGGCCGTCCGCGACCTGATCAATCAATACAAAATCAGCACCGACCCCGACTACTGCGTCCGCGTCACCGCCAACGACGGCAGCCTCGGCGAACAGAACCTGCGCACCTTTCAGGACAACGAGAAAACCATCCCCACTATCCTCACCACCTCCCAAAAGCTCTCCACCGGCGTCGATGCCCGCAACGTCCGTAACATCGTCCTGCTGCGAGTGATCGGCACCATCATCGAGTTCAAGCAAATCGTCGGACGCGGCACCCGCCCCTTTGAAGGCAAAGACTACTTCACCATCTACGACTTCGTGAAGGCCTACGAGCACTTCAACGACCCCGAATGGGACGGTGAACCTGAGGAGCCCGAACCAGTCATCCCTCGTAGTGTCCGCGAACCGGCTGGCGAATACACCGTCAATGCTCCCGCTGACGACACCGACGACGAACCCACAGCGCCTCGCCGTCCCCAGAAGATCCTTATCAGGCTCGCCGACGGCAAAGAGCGCACCCTTCAGAACACGATGCAGACCCGCTTTTGGAGTCCCGAAGGTAAACCCATCGCCGCCGCCGAATTCGTCGAAAAGCTTTTCGGCGACATCCCCGACTTGTTCAAAGATGAGGCCGAACTGCGCCAGCTCTGGAGTCAACCCCACACCCGTAAGTCCCTCCTCGAAGGACTCGCCGAACGGGGCTACGGCGACGAGCAGCTCACCGAAATCAGCCGCCTCATTGATGCTGAAAATAGCGATCTCTATGATGTGCTGGCCTACATCGCCTACACGACCGAGCCGATTACGAGACGCGATCGCGTCTCCACCCGCAAAGCCCGCATCTTCGCCCAGTACGACAGCCCCCAGCAGGAGTTCCTCGATTTCGTGCTCGATCAATACATCACCGTCGGCGTCCGCGAACTGGGCGAGGAGAAGTTAACGCAATTGCTAGAACTGAAGTATCACGGTATTCGCGAAGCGGCGGCAACTTTAGGGAATGTACGAGGCATCCGCGATGTCTTCCTGGGCTTTCAGCGGTACTTATACTCCCAGGACGATACGGCTTAAGTAAGTAGTTCTCTTATCACAGAGCAGTATGGGTTAAGACTTCATCTCTATAGCTGCTATCAACGTGTAGGCTGCTGACGCTTCAGGGGTATTGTTCCATCCCTGGTGACCAACAACCGCCACATAGAATTCTTCTCCTAACTCTGAACGCTTTACCTCATCAACCCAGTCCTTTTGAAGGGTACTATCGCTCCGTGAGAGTCGGGTGGGTGTGCCTGTTAGGCGATCACGCCGCTTCCGGTTCCCAATCACCCACTTGAAATTGCCCTTCACCTCATTAACGGCTTCCGGGGCTTCAAATTCTTGCAAGACGCGACCTAAAAAGGAAAGCTTTGGTTCTCCCGGTCGGCTACATTGCCAGTCCAGCCAAGTTGATAGATATCGACTCCGTCCCTGCTCCGTTCGATGCGGCTGTGCTTTGTAAGAAAGCACCACACTAATTCGAAGTGGTGTCTCAGGTGGTTGGTCTAAAAGAGTTTGAGGAACCTGAACCTGATACACATCTGCCTGCAACGGTTTAATCCACTGTTCCCCCTGAGTTGCATAGCGAGCTGATTGCTCGTCATCAGGCCACAGTCTGTTCACGTTGGGGACACCATAACCGAATTGATAGAGGAGCTTTGCTTGACTGAGACCAGAAGATTGCACCCACTTGGGCCATTGGGCGGCGTGGGCGATCGCCGCTCGATACAGTAAATAGCCATCATCTGGCAGACTATCGCGCAACATAGCGAACACCTGTTGCGCCTCGTCTCCTGCTTGCCCGATGACAATATCCGGCTTGATACTGCCCCACAAACCAGAGACGCTTTCAGTGCCACTGCCAACCGTCAGCGCCATCAGGCTTTGGGCTAAATCTCCCCCCTCTGTCGCGGAAACGACAAACAAGCGATCCGATTCCCACGTCAACTGGTCGATCGCGGCAGCCCCAGTACTCAGGTGAGTGCTGTTAATTTCTGAAGTTCCTAGACGACATTCTTGAAGCCAGTGGAGTCGCTGTGAACTTCTTTCGGTAATGGTCTGCAACACATTGGGCACAAATTGATTGGGTGCGATTGTATTGCAACATATGCCGTCATCGTCGAGTGACAAGTGAACTAATTGCTCCGCCTGAGGAACGTCCTTTATTTCGAAGACATAGGGATAATTCAAAGCGAGTTCTCGCAATCCGGCTTCAGTTAGAGCAATGCGAACCGTGAAACTGTCTGCCAAATCCGCTGCGTCAGTGACTTTACCTTCAACAAGGCTGGTGATACTTCCCTCAAAGCACTGAATGAATTGTCGCAGGCTCTCTAAGCGCTCCTCCCGGACCACCTGCCACTGCCAGCGTTGCCGCTCACAGATCTTCTGCCAGCGGTCAAAGCGTTTTAAGTAACGCTCATTAGGTTCCTCTGGCTTCTGTTGCGGTGGAGAAGGAAGTTGGGTTTCTCCTCCAAGACAAGCCACACCGACATCAACGATGTAGGTCTGGTCATCACCCAAACTGTCCCACTGCCTAAGCAGATTCGGAGAAAGAATGTACTGCAAGCGCTCTTGGCCATCCAGAATCTCCCAAATACCTGCGACTTTACCGCCACCACGGGATTCATCGAGAAACAGCGTGATTTTGTCTTGCAGCTGGCTCAGATCCTGAGCCGCAACAACGGCATAGTCATCCGGCAGGGAGGTCACCACTTCGAGGCCACAAGACTTGAGTTGGTCTTTATGCTGGAGGCTTTGCTCAGCACGAATCAGAAACGGCATTGGAGCCGAAATATCAGCTGATGGGGAAGGCGAATTAGGCTCCTCTAATCGTTGAGGAGCTTGGAGACGCTTAAGATCCGATTGCAACTTCTGAGCATGGCGCTGCCGCTGGGTTCGGTTTATTTCCGTCTCAGGTGGCTTGTTGCGTGGGAACGGATGAGTCTGTACTTTCCCTGTAGCAATCTTTTGCAGCGGTAGAAAGAGAAATTTCATTGTTTACCCTTCCCAAACCCACTCACGCCAATTGGCTGGAATAATGCCGTCCCGCAAAGCACCCATAATCATGCCCTGGTGAGAATGATTCGCCCGCAAGCAATGGCAGCGCCGACAGAGGATGCGTAAGTTGACATCATCGTTGCGTCCGCCCCTCGATAGTTCATGGATGTGGTCGACGTGTGCCTGCTTCAATGGCAGCGACCACTCCGGGTAGTCCTGGCAATAAGGCCCCTGGCACTTTCCCCGGTCACGCTGCCAAATGCGTTGCCGAGTTATCTGCCAGCGTTCTTGCGGTTGGCGTTTACATCGCATCTGCATGCCATCTCCCGATGCTTAAGCTTTGTATGAGTCCTTGTCTTGCCTTAACTTGCCGGACCTGACCACGCCCCACCTAGTCTTGCTATGCTGGATCCCGCCCTGTCCCGACATGCCTGGTGGGCTGACAATCTCTATGAGGTGTCAGCACAATCAAATTGCTTCACTTCAAAGCGTCCAAAGCCCATCGTGCGACCATCACCAATACCAACCAAGGTGCCAGCATCAATGCAGATGGACTCCATCAGAGACGTGGCGACAACGGTTTTGTCCCACAGCAGATGAAAGTGGCAACACCAACCGGGAGAAGTCGCGACACGATAGCGTACGTTACGAGCCCCACTACCCGGATTCTTGACCGCCGATACGTCTACATACACTTCTGGTCGCTCATGAGCGTCATACTGTGTCACAAACTCCGGCTCCTTAGGTACAAAGCGATCACGGATCAAAACTACAGACTCGTGAATTTGGAGGGTGGCCACAATATCCCGCTGAGTCTGGCGTTTGCGCGTTGTTAGATAAGCCGCCTCTCGCAGGCAGCTGAAGAAATAGGTTCCCGGTAGATATAGCTGGCGCTCTGACGTCATCAGCACCGTTTTCTTCCACTCTTCAGGATCGTTGCCAGCTACCCCCGTCCGTTCTCGCTTCTCTAGTGGAATCGCATCAGGGGTGAAGTGATGTTGTAGGAGGGGGCGTGTGCCCTCAATGGCAACCGTCGCTGTGACAATGTTTTTGCCCATTACTGATTTGTGCTGCGTTTGATGCCATTCAACCGCCTCAGCTAGCGCAGCCCCAAGCAAATATTGTCATCGTGACAGGGTTATGAGCTTTCAGTTGGCCCACAGTAAATAGCTACCAAGCGTGGCGACACCTCCTGAGCGTGCTGCCAGAGCCGATGCACCACGGCTAATCGGCGACGCTGGGTCAGGGTCGGTTCACGGCGCGAATCTCCTTGAATAAACCAGTGCTCCACCGTTGAGCGGGAGCAACCAGCTAGCTGAGCTAATTCCAGGTAAGACACCTGCCAGTACTGGAGAAATTGCTCAGGGCGAAGCGGAGGTGGATTTTCTTGGTAGCGCTGGAAGAGTCTCCATTGGTCAGAAGATGGATAGCGAGCAGTCATACTGGCAACCACGGCTCTAAGTCTGCTTCAAAAGCCTGATCCTGAGCGCAAAAGCAGCGTGAGGGACTCTGCGCGTCTAGCAGTATCAAATAATGAATGCCCTGGGATTGAGGGCGATAGCCCTCCGCATAGAAGATCCCCACAACCCTTCCAAAATCTGGTTCAGAGACCACTGCCCATCGTACAGGCGCACCCAATTGGAAACGCGGTTGAGGCAAGACGATTGGTAGAAGATGGGAAACGGGAAAATCAGTCAGATCCAATTACAACTAAGTTAGCAACAACCCTACGCTACCGAAAAAGTTGTCGTATAGACAAGAAATACTTGCCAAATGGCAAGTCGCTGATCCAGAGTCAATCAACGGTTCTGCGACGATTTCGGTGATACATCTCCCGCAATGTTTGCAGATACTCCGGTTCCGTTTCCACTGTTGTCCAGATGTGGTGAGCTAAGGCTAGCCTCTGCTCATGCTTCTCGTTTGGCACTCGCCGATGATCCCCTTGAGAGAACCAGTGGTTAACTGTTGTGAGTGAACAATCGCAGATATACGCCAGCTCTTCTCGCGTGACATTCCAAAACCGCAGAAACTCCTCCAGCGTCATTCGCGCTCCATCACTGAGATTAAGATATGTATTCAGTGCTTCCCAGTGTCGGTCAAGGGGATATTTTGGAGCAATACTCATGGTCAGCCTGCTTGTCACAGTGGCAATGTTCTTCAGTATGCTACTGCCATCCTTGATGACGCGAATGTCTCAGGCAATCCATCTCTGGAGGTGCTCATCCTATGCCAGCCAATTACGTCACGATTCGCTGCGCGCTCACCGCTAACCGAGAGACCCGAAAGTATCTGTGGGAGCTGATGCAGTCCTACACATTGCTCATGAATGATCTGTTGGAGCAAGTTCCCCAACAGCCGGAATTCAACCAGTGGCGACAGCAAGGCCATATCCCAGATGGTAAAGCGATAAAGCCTTTGCTGGATGCGCTGAAGCAACAGCCCGCTTATGCTCATTTGCCTGGACGCTTCCATGATTCAGCCAAACGACTTACAGCTGAAATCTATGCCTCATGGTTAGCTCTGCATCGAAAACGTCTAGCTCAAATCCTGGGCAAACAACGCTGGATGCGAGTAGTTGAAACCGAGTTGAAGCTGGCCAAAACCCATCCCTTTACGCACGATAAAATTCGCAAAGCTGCTCAACAGGCGCTCACCGCCGCTAAGAAGAAGCAAGTAAACCGTCAGGCAGGTGCTTCATCATCGCGTTTAGAGCGAGAGCTGTTAGGTATCTTGCTAAAGATGCACGAGGGCACCAAAAGTATCCTTAGGAAACGCGCTATCAATCATCTGCTACTCCATAGTCTCCAAATCAATACTGAGGAACTCAATCTGCAGAGGCCTCAGGAGAGGCTTGAAGCTAAGACCATTGAAGCACAGCGACTAGAAACACAAATTCAAAGCCAGCTTCCGAAAGGTCGTGATCCCAACGGGCAGCGTTACCGGCAAGCGGTGTTGGATGTAATCGCCTTTCCCAGCCAATCTGACCTAGATGAAGACGACGGTTCCATTTCAGGTAGCCTGACTCAACAAAAGCAAATCCCGTTGCTGAGTGGATTGCCCTACCCAGTGAGCTATTCTGGCTCTGGCGAATTTTACTGGAAGCAGGAGCATGACAAAATCTGCGTGAGTTTTAAGGGCCTTTTGGGCCACTCATTCAAAGTGAATTGTGGTCACCGCCAGCTGCCAGTCTTCCGCCAGTTTGTTGATGATTATCAGACCAATCGCTCTAGAACCAGTGAGGATATGTTCTCTGGGACACTTTTCACACTTAGGTCAGCTCAGTTGCTATGGCTGCCGGACCCACGGCTGAAGTATCGCAACAAGGTCAATCGCAAAAAGGGCAAAGCCGAGTACAACCAGCCTTGGGAGACTCACCGACTGTATTTGCATTGCAGTGTAGATAGACGAGCTCTAACCGCTGAAGGCACTGCAGAAATCCAGCAGCAGGAGCAAACCGGGGTAGTGCTACACAAGTAATGATGCATTGTAGTGATGGATGAAATACCAGATGGC
>CALCCA010000148.1 GCA_937899725.1 uncultured Halomicronema sp. | reverse complement strand
CGGCATACGAGATACATCGGTGACTGGAGTTCAGACGTTGTGCTCTTCCGATCTCCCCCACTCCCCCACTCCCCTATCCCCCCATCCACTTCCCTGCTCCACCAACACCTCACAGAAAAGCTACCCACGTACCTGGTGCCCCATCAAATCATTGAGTTGGATGCCCTGCCGCGTCTCCCCAATGGCAAGATTGACCGGCGATCGCTGCCCCAACCAGAGCCAGGGCAACAGCAGGCAGCAAGGCCGTTTGTCGCGCCTCAAACAGAGGCCGAGATTACATTGGCCGACATCTGGTGCCAGGGGCTGAGGCTAGATCAGGTCAGCGTGCATGACAATTTCTTTGAGTTGGGCGGCCATTCGCTACTGGGCATGCGGATGATAGCTCAGGCGGAGCAGGCGTTGGGATGTCCGGTGCCCCTCAAGTGGCTGTTCCAAGCACCGACCATTGCCGGTTTAGCGGCTCGCATTAAGCAGGCCGATGTCTCCACGCTCCCCCGCCCCCTCGCCCCCACCTTACCTGCCCTAGAAATCGATCCGGAGTCGCGCTATGAGCCGTTTCCGTTGACCGACATTCAGCAAGCGTACTGGCTGGGGCGTTCTCGGGCATTTGAATTGGGGAATATCGCGACCCACGGCTATCGAGAGATTGAGACAGTCGGGTTGTCGGTGGGGCAGGTAGAGTCGGCGTTGCGATCGCTGATTCAGCGCCATGACATGCTGCGGGTGGTGATCACTCCGGACGGCGAGCAGCGAGTATTACCCGAGGTGCCTGCCTACACCATTCGCGTGACGGATTTGCAGGCGGTCGCCCCAGACGCTCAGCATCAGGCACTGGCAGCGATGCGAGATCGCCTATCGCACCAAATCCACGATGTCGAGCAGTGGCCCCTATTCACCGTCGAAGCCGCGCAGCTGGATGTCGGGCGAGTGCGTTTCTTTGTCGGGTTTGATGTGCTCATCGGGGATGCCTGGAGCTTCCAGCTCTTGGGCTGGGAATTAGCCCAAACATTGCAGGGAAAGGCGCTACCACCGCTCGACCTGACCTTTCGGGATTACGTCCTGGCGGAGCAGGCAATGCAGCAGTCACCGGGCTGGCAGACGGCCCTGGCCTATTGGCAGAGCCGTCTGCCGGAGCTATCTCCCGCGCCTGACCTGCCACTGGTTGGGGCTCCCAGCAGGTTAGAGCAGCCTCGGTTTGAACGGCGGAGCGGTCAGCTAGCGCCCACCGCCTGGGCTCGATTCCAGCAGCGGGCTAGTCAAGCCGGACTCACGCCCTCGGGGGCTTTGCTGGCAGCGTTTAGCGAAGTGCTAGCACTGTGGAGTCGGCATCCGCGCTTTACCCTCAACCTGACCTTGTTCAATCGGCTGCCGCTGCATCCCGACGTGAATCGCCTGGTGGGTGACTTTACCTCGTCACTGCTGCTGGCGGTGGACAACCTCGGCAGTGACAGCTTTGTGGTGCGAGCCCGCCGACTGCAAGCCCAACTGTGGGAAGACTTACAGCATCGGACCGTCAGCGGCGTACAGGTGTTACGGGAGTTGGCGCGCACTCAACAGCGATCAGGCGCAGCGCTGATGCCCGTCGTGTTTACCAGTACCCTGAACCAAACTCGGCCTGACACCGGCAATCGCCCCTGGCAAACCGAGGTAGTTTATGGCCTCAGTCAGACGTCCCAGGTCTACCTCGACCATCAAGTGTCCGAAATCGAGGGGGCCCTGGTCTTCAATTGGGATGCGATCGCGGATCTTTTCCCACCGGGCCTGCTAGACGAGATGTTCCAGGCGTATGGGCAATTTCTAGAACGGTTGGCGGATGATTCGGTCACCTGGGAAATGCCTCCCCAACTCGGTTCCACGGCCCACGTCACGGCGCTGAACCAGACGGAAATGGCCCTGTTCTCCGGCTCGGAACCGCTGCTGCATACTTTATTTTTTGAGCAGGCGCAGCAGCAGCCCGATCATCTAGCCGTCATTGCTAGCGATCTCACTCTCACCTATGGCGAGCTGCGCCAGCACGTCCTGCAGTTGGCCCATCATTTACAACAGCAGGGCGTTCAACCCCACCAGCTCGTAGCGGTTGCCATGACCAAAGGCTGGGAAACCGTTGTCGCGCTCCTGGCCATCCTCACCGCCGGGGCCGCCTACGTTCCCATCGACCCGACCCTGCCTCAAGAGCGGCGCTGGCACCTGATTCAAGCAACGCAGGCGAATATCCTGCTCACCCAATCCCATCTCGCCGATTTAGCATGGCCCGACGCTGTAACCCAAATTCCCATTACCCGCCACCCTCTCACTCCCCCACCCTCCCACGCATCCACTCCACCTCTTCCCTCTCCTGCGCCCACCGATTTGGCCTACGTCATCTATACCTCTGGCTCTACGGGCTTGCCCAAGGGCGTCATGATTGACCATCGCGGGGCGGTCAATACGATCCTGGATATCAATCAACGGTTTGAAGTGGGGCCAGGCGATGGCCCCGAGGGGCCGGTCTTTGACCATCGCGTCCTTGCCCTCTCCGCCCTGAACTTTGACCTGTCCGTGTACGACATTTTCGGCACCCTGGCCGCCGGAGCCACCATTGTGATGCCAGCGTCGGAGCGAGAGCGTGACCCCGCCCATTGGGTCGAGCTGCTTCACACCCACCGCATTACCTTGTGGAACTCCGTGCCCGCCCTGATGGCCCTCTTGCTCGCCGAGCTGGAACAGCGATCGCACCAGGCTACTTCCCTACGACAGGTACTTCTCAGCGGCGACTGGCTCCCCATGGCTCTGCCCGACAAGATTCGCCGCCAATGTCCCCAGGCCCAAGTTGTCAGCCTCGGCGGTGCGACCGAAGCTTCCATCTGGTCCATTGTTTACCCGATTCAAACCGTCGAGCCCACCTGGAAGAGCATCCCCTACGGTCGGCCACTCGCTAACCAGCAGTGGTATGTCCTCAACGACAACCTCCAACCCTGCCCCGTGTGGGTGCCTGGACAGCTCTACATCGGTGGCCCAGGACTCGCGAAAGGCTATTGGCAACAGCCGGAGAAAACCGCCGCCGCCTTTGTGCCGAATCCGCTTTTAGAAAAGGAAACGGGAAACAGGGAACAGGAATTAGGGAACAGGAGACAGGGAATAGGGAACAGAAAGAACCTAGAACCTGGTCAAAACCCAGCCACTGTTCCGCTGGCTTCGACGATGAGCTCACCCGAATCGAGCGCTCACGCCGAGCCCCCCATCCCCCCATCCCCCCATCCCACTCTCTACAAAACTGGCGATCTAGGCCGTTACCGTCCCGACGGGACAATCGAATTCCTGGGACGAGAAGATTTTCAGATCAAGCTAAACGGCTATCGCATTGAGCTGGGAGAGATTGAGGCGGCGTTGTCCCAGCATCCGGCTATCCGGGAAGCGGTGGTTACAGCGGTGGGCGCTGCGCCCCAGCAGCAGTTGGTGGCTTATGTCGTGCCGGAGAGCGCTGGCGATCAATCAGTAGATGAATCGTCGGCGGATGTGGCGCTGCATCATCCCCTGGCCAAGCTGGCTTTCAAACAAGAACGGCGGGGCTTGCGGCGCTTCGCGGATGAGGCCGTTAGCGTTGCCTTGCCGCTGGCTGAAGAGAATACACAGCCCTACTTACGACGCCAGAGCTATCGACAATTTCTACCCACACCGATCGCTCTCAAAACCTTCAGTCAGTTCCTCAGCCCCCTAAAATCCATCGAACTAGCAGAGTCACCGTTGCCCAAATATCGCTATGCGTCGGCGGGTAGCCTGTATCCGGTGCAGACCTATATCCACGTCAAACCGGGACGAATTGAAGGATTGGTAGCGGGCTTCTATTATTACCATCCGGCTGACCATCGATTACTACGACTGGAGGCTCAAACCATTGATGTCGATACGCTCTACGGCAGCAATCAAGGCATGGTGGAACAGTCGGCGTTTTCTCTCATCTTCGTGGGATGTCTGGCAGCGATCGCACCCCTCTACGCGGATCAAGCCCGTGACTTCTGCCTGTTAGAAGCGGGTTACATGAGCCAACTCTTGATGGAAACGGCACCCGACCGCGATCTGGGACTTTGTCCTTTGGGCAAATTGGGTGTGGAATCGCTTCAGCAGGCTCTCGGTCTGGATCGCGAGCACGAAGTTCTGCACGGTTTGGCGGGCGGCGGCATTGATCCAAGCTGGACTCAGCAGTGGCAAGCCCCCCAACAGGCTCGCTCTGGCTCCTTGCTGACCGATGCCCTGCAAGAATTTTTGGCGCAAAAGCTCCCGACCTACATGGTGCCAACCACCTATCAACTCTTAGAGGCCCTGCCCCTCAGCGCTAATGGCAAGGTTGATCGCCAAGCCCTGCCGCTACCCAGCAGTCTGATGGTGGAACAGCCTTTTGTCGCTCCCAATACCGAGGTGGAAGGGGCGATCGCGGCCATTTGGCAAGACGTTCTCCATTTGGAGACGGTTGGCCTCCACGCCAATTTCTTTGCGGTGGGGGGCAATTCTCTGGCGGCGATGCAGGCCCTCTCGCAACTGCGTCAGACCTTTCCCATCGACCTCTCGATTCGGCAGTTTTTCACCGCTCAAACCTTGTCAGAGCAAGCTGCCGTGGTTGAATCGCTGCTGGCAGGGCCGCCGTCTACCGCAGCAGTAGACCCGATTCTACCCATTCAGTCCACCGCCCCCCAGGCGTTGCTCAGTCATGTAGATGATTTGTCCGAACAGGATGTCGATGCTCTGTTGAGTCAGATGCTAGCGGAGGAGGACTCATGAGCCAACCGATTGCCCATCTCACGCCGGAACAAAAGCGGCAGCTCCTCTCTCAGCTTTTGCAAAAGCAAGCCCAGCAGCAATCATCTCAACGGTGGTCCCTCTCTTTTGCGCAACAGCGGCTGTGGTTTATTGAACAGCTCCAGACCGGTACCTCGGTCTACGTCGTTCCAGCCGTGTTAGAGCTGACGGGGCCGTTGCAGGTAGAGGCGCTGCATCACAGTTTGCAGGCGATCGCTCAGCGCCACGATATCCTCCGCACTCAGTTTATCCAGATCGATGGTCAGCCCTATCAGCAAGTGCTCCCCGAAATTGATCTGCCTCTGCCAGTACTGGACCTGAGCCAACAGTCAGCCGCCGCCGTTCAGACCCAGATTCAGCAGCTCTTGGCGACTCCTTATAATTTGTCTGAAGCGCCCCTGCTGCGGTGTCATCTGCTCCGGCTGGACCGTCAGAACCATCTACTGGTGGTCGCGATTCACCACATCATTGCGGACTACTGGTCACTGCGACTGCTGATGGCAGAAATGGCCGCTCTCTATACAGCAAAGGTGCATCAGTACCCTGCACCCCTGCCGGAACTACCGATTCAATACGCCGACTACGCCACCTGGCAACGGCAGCAGCTTGAAGCCCAAGGCTCAGCCGAGCAGCCGACCCGATTAGACCAGCAATTGGCCTACTGGGTGCAACAGCTCAGCAATCCGCCCTCGCTACTAGAGTTGCCCACCGACTATGCTCGACCCGCCGTCCAGACCTTTCGCGGGGCGCGGCAGTCATTTGCCCTCTCCCCCGTGCTCAGCGACCGTCTCAAAGCGTTGGCTCAGCAGCATCAGGCCACGCCCTTTATGCTGCTGTTGGCGGCATTTCAAACGCTGCTTTATCGCTACACTGACCAGTCGGATATTTGGGTCGGCTCAACCGTGACGAATCGCGATCGCCGCGAAATCCAAAACCTGATTGGCCTGTTTGTTAATAACCTCGTCTTTCGCACTAAGGTCTCTGGCGATCAGCCCTTTTCCCAGCTTTTACAACAGGTGCGCGAAACTGCCCTCGATGCCTATGCTCATCAGGATGTGCCCTTCGAAGCGATCGTCGATGCTCTCCAGGTCGAGCGTCACCTCAGCCATAACGCCCTCTTCCAGGTGATGTTCATCTTGCACAACACGCCGACCCAGAGCTTTACCCTGCCCGACTTACAGATCACCGCTCTGGAACCCGAGACCACGACCGCTCGATTTGACCTCAGCCTTGACATGTACGAAACCCCCGACGGGCTGACCGGCGTGTTTGAATACAACACCGACCTCTTCAAGCCCACCACGGTCCAGCGGCTGGTTGACCATTTTCAGAAGATGTTGGGAGCGATCGCGGCAAATCCCGATAGTGAGATCGGCACGCTTCCCCTGCTGACCCAGGAAGAGCAGCAACAACTCATCACGTGGAACCAAACCGAGCAGCCCATTCCAGGCCGCTGCGTCCACGAATTGATTGCTGATCAGACCACTGCCAACCCCACCGCCACTGCCGTCATTTTTGAGGACATCTCCCTCAGCTACCAGGAACTCGACCAGCAGGCCAATCAGCTCGCCCATCACTTGATGCAGCAGGGGGTACAACGAGGCGATCGTGTCGCCCTCTGCCTGGAACGTTCTGCTGAGTTAGTCATGACCCTACTCGCCATCCTCAAAACCGGGGCCACCTACGTTCCCCTCGACCCCACCTATCCCGTCGAGCGGCTGCGGTTCATCCTCGAAGACGCCCAAGTATCCCTGCTGATAACAGAGCAGGCTGAAACAGTTGAAATGGCTCAGCAGATGGAAACTCCGGTTCTGAAGTTACCGCAGCATCAGGCTCACATCACCGCCCCACTCCCCCACTCTCCGACCGCCAATGACCTCGCCTATCTGATTTACACCAGCGGCAGCACCGGCACTCCCAAAGGCGTTCCTATCCAGCATCAGAGCCTGACGAATCTGCTCGCCAGCATGGCTCAGGCTCCTGGCATGACGGCTCAGGATACGTTGCTCGCGGTCACGACTCCTGCCTTCGACATTGCCGCGCTGGAACTCTTTTTGCCTCTCACCGTAGGCGGCACGCTGGTCATTGCTAGTCAGGAAGTCGTGCGCGACCCGCAGCAATTGGCAGCGCAGCTAGAGCACCATGACGTCACTCTGATGCAGGCCACCCCTGCCACCTGGCGATTGCTGGTCGAAAGCGACTGGCAGGGAAAAGCCAATTTGAAATTGCTATGCGGCGGTGAAGCTCTGGATGTTGCATTAGCCAAGAAACTGTTGGAATGCGGGGCTGAACTGTGGAACCTCTACGGCCCGACCGAAACCACCATCTGGTCTGCTGCCCTGAAGCTAGAAGCGGCGACGTTAGCAGACGGTCTCGTCCCCATCGGCCCGCCCATTGCCAACACTCAGTTCCATGTCCTCGATGCCCAGCAGCACCCAGTGCCTCTCGGTGTCCCTGGCGCATTGCACATTGGCGGTCTGGGTTTGAGTTCAGGCTACTGGCAGCGGCAGGATTTGACGGCAGAACGATTTATCCTGAATCCGCTTGAGGAGGGAATAGGGAATAGGGAACAGGGAACAGGAACTAAGGAACAGGAAGAACCAAGAACTAAGAACCAAGAACCAAGAACTAAGAACCAAGAACCAGGCAAAAACCCCTCCACCCAACTACTCAACCACCCATCCACTCTTTACAAGACCGGCGATCGCGTCCGCATCCGTGAAGACGGCACCCTGGAATACCTGGGTCGCCTCGACCATCAGGTCAAACTGCGTGGCTTCCGCATCGAGCTAGGTGAAATCGAAGCCCTTCTTACCGAGCATCCTGATGTGTCGCAAGCAGTTGTCGTCCTTAGAGAGAAGGCCGCAGCCAATCCCCAGTTAGTGGCCTACTTTGTGAAGAACGCAAAACCAAGAGCCGCTCACGAAGAACACATTCCAACCTCACAACTCACAACTCACAACCCATCCCCCCATCTCCCCATCCCCTCATCCCCCGTTCGGCTGAGCTCACGTCGAAGCCCACTCCCCCACTTCCTCTCCCAGAATCTCCCCGCCTACATGGTGCCGACTCAATTTGTCGTACTCGATGCCCTACCCCTAACGCCCAATGGCAAAGTTGATCGCAACGCTCTGCCAGTGCCGGAGTCTCCTGAAATTAGTCATGGTTCGACGGTTCCTCGCACTCTGACTGAGGAACTACTCGCCAATATCTGGGCAGCAGTGCTTAACCAGCCTGAGGTCAGTCGTGAAAATAACTTCTTTGAGTTGGGCGGCCATTCGCTGTTGGCAACGCGGGTGGTGGCCCAGGTGCGGCAGGCGTTTGGGGTGGAGCTGCCAGTGCGATCGCTGTTTGAATCCCCCACTCTGTCTCAATTAGCCACTGCGATCGATTCTCTTAAGGCAGCTGATACGTCACTATCTCTGGAACCGATCGCCCCGATTGAACGGGCGGGGGCGCTACCGCTCTCCGATGCGCAGCGGCGACAGTGGGTTTTAGCGCAGTTGGAACCAGAGAGTCCGTTCTACATCATTCCGACCGCCGTGCGAGTCAAGGGCGATTTATCGATAGACCGGCTGCAACAGAGTTTGGCGCATCTGATTCAGCGCCATGAAGTGCTGCGAACCGCCTTCAAAGACGTTGAGGGTCAAGCCGTAATTGAGCTTCAGACTGACGTTGAGACGGAACTTCCCCTGGTTGACTTGAGGGGGCTAGATGAAGCTCGCCAGCGGGAGCAAGTGCGAGAGCAGATTCAGCGAGCAGCTCAAACCCCGTTTGATTTAGGACAAGCTCCCTTGTTGCGCATGAAAGTGCTGCAGCTGGCTGCGGCTGACCATGTCATCTTGCTGAGCCTGCATCACATCATTGCCGATGGTTGGTCAATGGGGATTCTCGTGCGGGAACTGGCCCAGAGCTACGATGCTTTGCGCTCAGCTCAGCCCTTGGCGCTCCCACTCTTACCGATTCAGTATGTGGACTATGCGGCGTGGCAGCAACAGCAAGCCGAGCGCCAGCAACCGTCATTGGCTTACTGGCAAGCGCAATTACAAAACGTACCGCCACTGTTAGAGCTGCCGACAGACTATCCCCGTCCGGCAGTGCGGTCCTTTGCCGGGGCGACATATACTTTCCGGCTCTCGCGAACTCAAACGCAAGCGCTGAAAACTCTCAGCCAGCAGCAGGGCGTCACGCTCTTTATGACGCTGCTGGCCGCTTTTCAGGTGCTGCTATATCGCTACAGCGGGGTGGAAGACTTGGTCATCGGCACGCCGATCTCGAATCGCCCCCAAGCCGAGCTAGAAGGGCTAATTGGCCTGTTTGTGAATACCCTAGTGCTGCGGACGGCGATGTCCGGCAATCCCCGGTTTGACGAGTTACTGGACCGGGTACGAGCGGTGGCGCTGGATGCCTACGCACATCAGTCAGTGCCCTTTGAGCAGGTGGTGGAAGTGCTAGAAGTGCCCCGCAGTTGGAGCCATGCACCGCTGTTTCAGGTGATGTTTGTATTGCAGAATGCCGGCGAAGCGATCGCGGTCACCGGGCAGCCGATCAACACCTCATTGGACACTGCGCTAGAGTGGCAGCCGCTCCCCATCGACAGTAGTACGGCGAAGGTTGACCTCACGCTGTCGATGCGGCTAGATGAGCGAGGCCTGCAGGGCACCTTGGAATATCGCACCGATCTGTTTACCGCCGACACCATCCATCGGTTGGCGGGCTATCTGCGTCAGCTCCTGAAGGTCATCCCCCAGCAACCTGACTGCCGAATTGCCGAACTGCCACTATTGGTCCAGACAGAGCAACAGCAGCTGTGGCAGTGGAATCAGACTCAGGCGGACTATCCTGCCGACCTCTGTCTACACCAGCTATTTGAGCAACAAGTCGAGCAGACACCGCAGGCGATCGCCCTTATTGCCGTCGATCAACGGCTGTCTTACCAGGAACTCAACCAGCGGGCGAACCAGCTAGCTCACTACCTCCAGGCGCACCATATCGGCCCTGAAATCCTAGTTGGAGTCTGTCTGGAGCGCACGGCTGACTTGGTGGTGGCACTGTTGGCAATTCTCAAGGCGGGGGGCGCTTATGTACCGCTTGATCCGACCTATCCGGCTGAGCGTCTGGCCTTCATTCTCCAAGACGCCCAGGTCGCGCTCCTTCTAACCAGCCAAACCACTCCGATCGCGGCTCCCGTGTCTCTGCCCCAGCTCACGCTAGAAGTCCTAGGGGACAAGTTATCCGAATTCCCCATGACCAATCCCACTGGCCAGGGCAGCGCCAACCATTTAGCCTACGTCATTTACACCTCCGGCTCCACCGGCAAGCCCAAAGGGGTGGCCATTGAGCATCACAGCCCAGTAGCCCTGTGTAGCTGGGCGCAGACAGTATTTTCCCCAGAACAGCTCAGCGGCGTCCTGGCCGGTACATCCCTCTGCTTCGATCTCTCCATTTTTGAACTCTTTGTGCCGTTGAGCGGCGGCGGTACTGTCATCCTGGCAGAAAATGTGCTCCAACTTCCTGAGTTACCAGCAGCCAGCGAAGTCACGCTGGTGAATACCGTCCCATCGGCGATCGCTGCCCTCCTGCGTACCAACGGCATCCCCAGTAGCGTCACGACCATCAACCTAGCGGGCGAACCGCTACAGCCCACCCTGGTGCAGCAGCTTTACCAGTTGCCGCACATTCAACATGTCTTCAACCTCTATGGGCCTTCCGAAGACACCACTTACTCTACCTATGCTCGGATACCGGAACAGTCGGAGAGCGTTACCATCGGTCGTCCGATCGCTAATACCCAAGCCCACGTCCTGGATGCCCACGGACAACCCGTCCCCATCAACGTCCCCGGGGAGCTGTACCTGGGCGGCGATGGCCTGGCGCGCGGCTACCTGAATCGACCGGATTTGACCGCTGAACGCTTTATTCCAAATCCGTTTACGGTAGGGGCGTACGGTGGTACGCCCAAGGCAGAATCCTCGCCACATCACCCGAATCTTGCCCTGGGCGCAGAGCCCTACGCCCCTACAGGGCAAATTTTGTACAAAACCGGCGATCGCGTCCGCTACCGCCCCGACGGTAACCTCGAATTCCTGGGTCGTCTGGATAACCAGGTCAAGCTGCGCGGCTTCCGCATCGAGCTTGGCGAAATCGAGACTACCCTGCTCAGCCACTCTGACATTGACCAAGCTGTCGTCACCCCCTGGACAGATGAAAACGGGACGCAGCGATTAGTGGCGTATGTGGTAACGAAGGGAACAAGGAATAGGGGACAGGGAATAGGAAATAGGGAAATAGGGAGAACCCAGAGCCTAGAACCTGATACCCAGTACCCATCCACCCATCCACCCATCCACTCATCCACTCATCCACTCTCCTCCACCCTCCGCTCCTTCCTCGCCGAGCAGCTCCCTGACTACATGCTCCCGAGTTTCTTCATGCAGCTGGATGACCTGCCGCGTCTACCGAATGGCAAGCTTGATCGTCAAGCGTTGCCCATCCCAACAGTATTGGCGGCAGCAGCTCAGGACAGTGCACCGATGACGGCGGCAGAAGAGAAGCTGGCAGCTATTTGGACCGAACTGCTGCCAGTCGATCAGGTGGGGATACAGGACAGTTTCTTTGCGCTGGGGGGCGATTCGATTTTGGCGCTACAGGCGATCGCTAAGGCCCATCAGCAGGGACTGCACCTGACGCCAAAGGATCTGTTTCAACATCAGACAATCGCTCGACTGGCAACGGTGGTATCGAGTCGGACTGAGGTACTGGCAGAGCAGGGGCTGGTGACGGGTACTGGGGGATTGACGCCCATCCAGCACTGGTTCTTTGAGCAGGGGCTACAGCATCCGCACCACTGGAATCAGGCGTTATTGCTGGCGGTGCGCCAGCCGATGCGTCCATTGCTGCTAGAGCAAGCCTTGGCGCGACTGCTAGACCATCACGATGCTCTGCGGGCGAGTTTTGTGCAGACGGATGCAGGCTGGCAGCAGCAGTGGCAAGCACCGGGGTCGGTACCGCTAACGGTGGTCAGCGGCCCAGTGGCGGATTTGCCTGGGGCAATCGCGGATACCGCCCAAGAGTTACAAACCGGCTTTGACCTGGCGACGGGGCCATTGTTAAAGGTCGCCTATTTCGACTTTGAGGAAGAGCATCGCCTCTTGCTGGTGTGCCATCATCTGGGCATTGATGGAGTCTCCTGGCGGATTTTGCTGGCAGATTTACGCCTCGTTTACGGACAGCTGGAGCAGGGTCAGATGGCACAGCTACCGACCAAGACGACGGCCTTTAAACAGTGGGCCGAGCAGCTCAACACCTATGCCCGGACCCCCGCGCTGACAGCCGAGAAAGCCTACTGGCAAGGCATCGCGGATACCCCAATGGAGCCCTTACCCAGGGATTTTGCCAGTGCCGACAATCGGCTGGCGATCGCGGATCGGGTAACGGTTAGCCTCAGCGAGGCGGATACGCGCCGCCTGTTGCAAGAGGTACCCGGGGCTTACTCGATGCAGATCAACGACTTGCTGTTGACGGCCCTGGTGCTGGCCTTTGAATCTTGGACGGGGACGCGGCGACTGCGACTAGAACTGGAAGGCCACGGGCGAGAAGCGCTTCCTGGTGCTGAGACTACTGATATCGATCTGACTCGCACGGTGGGCTGGTTTACGACGCTCTTTCCCATCGATTTAGACCTGACGGCTGCGCCCACCCTGGGCACGGCCCTGAAGCAGGTGAAAGAAACCTTGCGGGCAGTGCCGCATCGGGGGCTGGGCTACGGCGTAGGACGCTATCTGCACCAGGATTTCTGGCCGTCGGCAGTGGCAGAGGTGCGCTTTAACTATTTAGGACAGCTCGATCAGGTGTGGGCGGCGGATGAGCACTTTGTCCCCGCCTCAGAACCGACTGGGGCCGCTCGCAGCCCGGAGGATGCACGCCCCACCCTGCTCGAAATTGATGGGCTGGTCAGCCGCGGACAGCTACACCTGCATTGGGCCTACAGTACCGCCATTCACCGCCGCGCGACGATCGCCGCCCTGGCCGAAGGCTTTATCGCTACGCTGCAACAGCTCATCGAGCACTGCCTCACCACCGATGAGGATGTCGGCTACACGCCATCCGACTTTCCACAAATGTCACTCAGCCAGGCGGAACTCGACGATCTTCTGGCCGATCTTTAGGGGGTAACTTATGGACAAACGCAAAAATATTGAAAATATCTACCCCCTGTCACCCATGCAACAGGGCATCCTGTTCCACACGCTGCTGGCCCCAGAGTCCGGTGTCTACGTGCCGCAAATTGTGTTGACCCTGACGGGAGAATTGGATGCCGCAGCCCTACACCAGGCTTGGCAGCAGGCCGTGACCCACTATGACGTGCTCCGCACCGGCTTTTATTGGGAACAGCGCGACGATCCCTTTCAGGTGGTGTATCGCCAGGTCGAACTGCCGTGGGTACACCAAGACTGGCGCAGTCAGTCCCCAGAACTTCAGGCCACCCGCCTGCAAGTCTTTTTGGACTGCAACCAGACCCAACCCTTTGACCTGCACACCCCACCGCTCATGCGGTTGGCCTTGATGCAAGTGGGAGATCGCACCCATCACCTGATCTGGGCCTATCACCACCTCATCCTCGATGGCTGGTCCGCCGCCAATCTCCTCAAAACCGTCTTTAGCCAATATTTCGCTATCACTCGGTTACCCGAAAGTACCCCATCGATCTCCTCATCTCCCCATCCTCCAATCACTCCCCCTCCCTACGCTCACTACCTCACCTGGCTTCAAGCCCAACCTGCTCCGGCGGCTCAGACCTTTTGGCAAAGCTATCTTCAGGGTTTTAGCGATCCCACGCTCCTGCCCATCGGGGCACCCCTTATCACCGCCGCTGCGGCCCCCACCGAGCAACATCATCTCCTCTCCCCCGGGCAGACCGCTCAACTGAAAACATTTGCCCAGGCGCATCAGCTCACCTTGAACACCCTCATTCAGGGGGCTTTAGGCTTGCTCCTGAGCCGCTATTGCGATCGCGACGATGTCGTCTTTGGGGCCACCGGTGCGGGTCGTCCACCCGCCATCCCCAGTGCTGCAGCCATGGTGGGCCTGTTCATCAATACCCTGCCGGTGCGGGTGCAAGTGCCCGAAGCCGCTGAGGTCATCCCTTGGTTACAGCAGCTGCAGCGCGATCGCGCCAGCGCCTCCACCTACGAATACAGTGCCCTGATGGATGTCCAGACCTGGAGCGAATTGCCCCCTGGACAAGCGCTCTTCGACTGCCTGCTGGTGCTAGAAAACTACCCCGTCAATGCCGCCCTGCTGGCCGGGCAATCAGATCTGGCCCTGGCCGACGTCAGGTTCATCGAATGGACCCACTTCCCGTTGACCCTGCTGGTCTCAACAGGAGAACACCTGTCGCTGGCGGCCAAATATCGCAGCGATCGCTTCCCTCAAGACGCCATTCATCGCCTGCTGACCCACCTGGAGGGTCTGCTGATGGGACTGACGACCCACAAATGGCTCAGATACATCCCGCTGCTTACTCCTGCCGAACAGGCCCAAATTCATCTCTGGAACCAGACCGCCACCGACTATCCCAGCGATTGCCCCCTCCCCGCCCTAATCGACGCCCAGGTTGAGCGCACCCCCGAGGCGATCGCGGTTCGCTTTGAAGACGAAACCCTGACCTACCGCGACCTCAACGCCAGAGCTGACCAGCTCGCCCACCATTTACAAAGCCTCGGCGTTGGCCCCGAAGTACCCGTTGCCGTCTGCGTGGATCGCTCTCTCGACCTCGCCGTAGCCCTGTTTGGCATCCTCAAAGCGGGGGGGGCTTACCTCCCCCTCGACCCCAGCTATCCCCGCGATCGCCTCACCTGGATGCTCCAAGACGCCGCACCCCCCGTCATAATCACCCACTCCCCCACTCAAGATCTCACCGCGACTCTCACCGATCTTCTGACTTCCAGCCATCATTACATCAACCTCAGTGAACCCCTCACTCACTTCACCACTCCCGTTCGGCTGAGCTCACGTCGAAGCCCACTCCCTCACTCCACCACTTCCCTCCTTCCCCAACACCCCATCTCCCTCCTCTACACCTCCGGCTCCACTGGTCGTCCCAAAGGTGTCATCAATACCCATCGCGGCCTCGTCAACCGCCTCTGTTGGATGCAAGACGCCTACCCTCTGACCACTGTTGACTGCGTTCTGCAAAAAACGCCCCTCAGCTTCGACGTCTCCGCCTGGGAAATGTTTTGGCCCCTGATGACGGGAGCCTGCCTAGTGCTAGCCCGTCCCGCAGGCCACAAAGACAGCGCCTATCTAGTCGAGCTGATCCAACGAGAGCAAATCACGACTCTCCACTTCGTGCCCGCCATGCTGACCGCCTTTCTCGAAGCCCCCAACGTGGCTAATTGCACCAGCCTCAAGCGGGTCATTTGTAGCGGCGAAACCCTGCCCTCTAGCCTGCAAACCCAATTCTTCCAGACCCTGCCCAGTGTGGAACTCCACAATCTATATGGCCCTACCGAGGCCGCGATCGACGTCACTGCCTGGCCCTGCCAACCCAAATCACCTCCCAGTACCACCGTCCCAATTGGTCGGCCCATCGCCAACACCCAAATTTATCTGCTCGACTCCCAGCAGCGCCTCGTGCCCCCCGGCATTCCCGGCGAACTCTACATCGGCGGCCTCGGCGTCGCTCGTGGCTATTGGCATCGTCCTGATTTGACGGCCGAACGATTTGTACCGAATCCGTTTGAGGCGGGAATAGGGAACAGGCGACAGGGAATAGGCGACAGGGAACAGGAAGAATTCAGAACCCTATATCCAGACCCTATAACCAACAGCCCAGAACCAATAACCAATAACCAACAACCAATAACTAACAACCCAGAACAAAGTCAAAACCCCTCCACCCAACTACTCAACCACCCATCCACCCTTTACAAAACTGGCGATCGCGCCCGCTACCGCCCCGATGGCACCCTCGAATATCTGGGCCGCATTGACCATCAGGTAAAGCTGCGCGGCTTCCGCATTGAACTCGGCGAAATCGAAGCCGTCCTCACTCAGCATCCCGATGTATCGCAAGCGGTTGTCGTACTGCGAGAAGACAACACTAGTGACCCCCAGTTGATTGCCTACGTGGTGGATAACGGAGCATCCATAACGAATAACCAAGAACGAATAACCCATAACCAAAAACTCCCCACTCCCTCACTCCGCACCTACCTCACTGACCACCTCCCCCCCTATATGGTGCCGAGTCAATTCGTCACGCTGGCGGCGCTGCCGCTGTTGCCCAATGGCAAGGTCAACCGCAAAGCCCTACCAACACCCGATCTCCCAGAAAGAGTCGCGGCGCGATCGCCTCAAACAGCGACTGAAGGGCGCATTGCCGACATTTGGCAGACCGTGCTGCAGTTGGAGGCGGTGAGTGTGGCCGATAACTTTTTTGAGCTAGGTGGCAATTCTCTCAGTGCCACGCGGGTGAATACGCGATTGCGCAAAACATTTGAGCTAGATATTCCGCTGCGGGTGATGTTTGAGCACCCCACCGTTGCGGATTTGGCTGTTCATATCGACGCCCTGCAGATGACCTTGAATTCCCCCGTGGCGGCAGCGGGACGTAAGGAGATTGAGCTATGAAGACCCTTGAACAATTTTTGTCGGATCTCTATCAGCAAGAAGTGCAGCTCTGGGCGGAGGGCGATCGCCTGCGCTGTAATGCTCCAGAAGCGGTGCTGACCGATGATTTGAGTGCTCAACTCCAGGCACGGAAGGCAGAAATTCTGGCGTTTTTGCGCCAGCACGAGCCGACGGCCCCCGCCACCATTCAGCCGGTGCCCCGGACGGGACCCTTGCCGGTGTCGTTTGCTCAACAGCGGCTGTGGTTTTTGGAGCAGATGCAGCAGGAGGGGGCGGTCTACAACATTCCCCTCGCGATTCAGGTGCAGGGATTTTTAGACGAAGCCGCCTTTAGTCAGAGCTTTAATGCCCTGATTGAGCGTCACGAAGCCTTGCGAACTCGATTCGTCACGGTGGAGGGACAACCCATGCAGGCGGTGATCGCTCCCGCACCCATCGCTATCGAACCGCGAGATCTTCGCCCGCTGCCCCCCTCCGAGCAGGAAGCTGAGGTGCGACAGCAGGCGATCGCGGCGGCCCAAATCCGCTTCGATTTGACCCAGGCACCGCTGCTGCGGGTGACGCTGCTGCAGTTGGCGGAGCTGGAATCGGTGGTGCTGTTGACGATGCACCACATCATCGCCGACGGCTGGTCGATGGAGGTGCTGCTGCAGGAATTGGCCTGGCTCTACCGCGCTCATCTGACCGGGGCTGATCCGGCCCTGCCGACCCTGCCCATTCAGTACGGCGATTTTGCCGTGTGGCAGCGTGAGTGGCTGCAGGGTGAGGTATTGGAACGACAGTTGCGCTACTGGCGAGAGCAGCTCTCCGGTCCGCTACCGGTGCTGCAACTGCCGACGGATTTTCCTCGGGCGCGAGTACAGACCTTTCGCGGTGCCGTGGAAAATTTTGCGCTGTCAGCAGACCTAAGCGATCGCCTCAAATCCTTGGCTCAGAAACACTCCACCACGCTATTTGTGACTCTGCTGACGGCCTTCAAGGTGTTGCTGTTTCGTTATACCGGACAGCCGGATGTGCTCGTGGGCACACCCATCGCTAATCGCAACCACGCCGAGGTCGAAGGACTAATCGGCTTCTTTGTGAACACTCTGGTGCTGCGATCTCGCCTCACCCCCCAAGCAACCTTTCTCGATGTGCTGGAACAGCTCAAAGTCACCACTTACCAAGCCTATGAACATCAGGACTTGCCCTTTGAGAAGTTGGTGGAAGTTCTACAGCCGGAGCGGGATCTCAGTTACAACCCCTTGTTTCAGGTCAAATTTCGCCTGGAGAATGCCCCTCAGTCGGCGATTTCGCTGCCGGGGCTGACCTTAAAACCGCTGCCTCAAGCTTATGCCACCGCCAAGCTCGATCTCAGCGTCGATCTCTACGAAACTCCAGACGGCATCGCCGGTGGCTTTGAGTACAATCGCGATTTGTTTGAACCGGAGACTATCCGCCGGATGGTGGCTCATTTTCAAACCCTGTTGACAGGCATCGCGGCCGCGCCCCATCAACCCATCGCCGAACTGCCTCTGCTAACTGCCGCCGAGCAGCACCAGCAGTTGGTTGAGTGGAATGACACCCAAATGCCCTATGCCCGCAATCGCGGCTTCCATCACCTGTTTGAGGCTCAGGCTGCGCGCACCCCCGACGCGATCGCAATAGTCTTCGACGACCTCGAACCGCAATCGGTCACCTACGCCGAACTCAACCACCGCAGCAATCAACTCGCCCACCACCTGCAAGCTCTCGGCGTTGGCCCCGAAATGATTGTCGGGATTTGTCTAGCGCGATCGCCCGACATGATCGTGGCGTTGCTGGCTGTGCTGAAAGCCGGGGGCGCTTATTTGCCCCTTGATCCCACTTATCCCCCGGAGCGGCTGTCCTTTATGCTGGCAGACTCTCAAGCGGCGGTACTGATTACCACGAGTGCTTTGCTGGCAACGAGTCAGGCTGTCGTGGGCAGGGCCCACCCTACGGTGAAGATGGTGGATTTGACGCGCGATCACGCCGCCATCATTGCCCAACCCACCCACTCCCCCACTCCCCTACTGCTCTACTCTCCCAACGCCCTCGCCTATCTGATCTACACCTCAGGCTCCACTGGCACCCCCAAAGGCGTCCTAGTTTCCCATGGTGGGCTGACCAACCTGACCGAAGACAAAATTCGCGTTTGTGACGTGCGATCGGGCGACTGCGTGCTGCAGTTTTTCTCCTTTAGCTTCGATGCTTGCATTCCCGAAATCGTCATGGCTCTGGCTACTGGAGCCCGCCTCCTGTTGGCCGCTAACGAGACCCTGCTGCCCGGTTCGGGTCTGGCTGACCTACTGCGTCGCCATCGCGTTACCCACATCACCATCACGCCCTCCGCGCTAGTCAGCGTCCCCTATGGCGATTTTCCTGACCTGCGTATGGTGCTCGTTGGCGGTGAAGCCCCCTCGCCAGAGCTGATCAACACCTGGAGCCAGGGACGGCGCTTTATCAACGCCTATGGCCCGACCGAAACCACTGTTAACGCCAGCATGGTGCCCTGCGGTAACGGCGACCCCGTCCAACCCACCCTCCGACCTAGCGCCAACAAACAGCTCTACGTGCTCGACGACCAGCTACAGCTTTTGCCTGTAGGCGCGATCGGCGAACTTCACATCGGTGGCGTAGGCCTCGCTCGGGGCTACCGCAATCGACCCGCTTTGACCGCTGAACGATTTGTGCCGAATCCGTTTTATGGCAAGGCAGAAGGGAATAGGGAACAGGGAATAGGGAACAGGGAAAACCCAGAACCTCAAACCCAACCGCTGGAACCAATAACCAATAACCAAGAACAAAATCAAAACCTATCCATCCAATCCTCTTCCCTGCTTTACAAAACTGGCGACCTTGCCTGCCATCTCCCTGATGGTCGCATTAAGCTGCTGGGCCGCATTGACGATCAGGCCAAGATTCGCGGCTTCCGCGTGGAACCTGCCGAAATCGAAAACCAGCTCAACCAGCATCCTGATGTCAAAGCCAGCGTCGTCATCGTGCGAGAAGACCTGCCGGGAGATAAGCGGTTGGTGGCCTATGTCGTGAAGGCAGAAGGTGGAAGGCAGAAGGAAATAGGGAATAGGGAACAGGGAACAGGGAATAGGGAACAGGGAACAGGGAATAGGGAACAGGAAGAATCTCTAACGACCGACCGACTCTCCCATCCCCCCAAGCCCCCACTCTCCGAAGCTCCCAAGCCCTCCCTCCGCCAGTTCCTCTCCGAACGACTCCCCCATTACCTCGTCCCTTCGACCTTCGTGCCGTTAGAGACTCTACCGCTGACGCCCAACGGCAAGGTGGATGTGCGATCGCTCCCGGCCCCGGCCCTGGAGTCTCCAGAAACCACCTATGTGGCCCCTCGCAATGAAGCGGAAACAACCCTGGCGGCGATTTTTTCTCAGGTTTTGAGCGTCGAACGAGTGGGCATTCACGATGACTTTTTTGAGCTGGGGGGGCATTCCCTGCTGGCGACCCAGTTAGTGGCGCAACTGTTGAACTGCTTCGCTGTGGAGGTGACGGTGATTGACCTATTTGAAGCGACCACCGTGGCTGGACTGGCCCAGCGGCTGGAGCAAAAGCAATTGCTAGCGCAACTCCAGACGCGCCCCGTAGACGACGCTGCCGACCGGGAGGAATTTGCCCTGTGAAGGACTTTCAAGGCTATCTCAAACCCCAAGTGGTAATGGAACCGCTGATCAGTCAGTGGTACGCCTGGAGCTATCTGATTCCCCCGGCGACTGCGGCCCGTTACCTCACCCACTCCCAAATTCCCGTCATGGAGTCGTTTATCGCTGCGCCTCAGGTGCATGCCTCAGCGCTGCAAGACCCGGCGATGCGAGGTGGCCCCTTTATTCACCATGATGCGAATCGAGCGCCCGAAATTCAGGCGCTGCTGGAAACGACTCGCACAGAACAACAGAAATTGCTAGCGCTGAGTGAGGCGATCGCCGCCCTGGAAAAGTTGTTGGCCGCTCATCCTACGGGCGCTTCTCTAGAACCGCTGTACGCGCAAATGCCCGAGGCGCTACGAGGTTTTGTGGAGCTGGTGTACGATGCCCAGCACCATCCCTCGCTGCGGCTGATGGAAGGGTTGCTCTACCGCAGCGACTACTATGACCCCAGTCGCCAGAGCATCGCCCTACGGTTGGGCAATAGCGATGACCGAGCGTTTGTGCTCAGCACCCCGCGCTTGCCAGAGGCCCAGAGCCTGCAGATATCTCTGCCGTTCTGCGATCGCGCTTGGAATCAGCTCTTTGCCATGCGCCATACCCCCCAATCAGTGCAACAGGTGGCCGCAGCGCTGCAACTGGATGCTGCTCAAACCAATCGCTTCGCCAACCTATTCACCCCGACCCCGCCGTCCTCCCGCCTGCCTTACAGCGGTGAAGGCGTTCGCATTCGCTACTTTGGTCATGCCTGCGTCCTGATCGAAACCGCCGACGTGGCCATCCTAGTAGATCCTCTCGTGAGCTACGATCAACCCCAAGGCATGGCTCGCTACAGCTATGCTGATTTGCCGGACACCATCGACTACGTCCTGATCACCCACAATCACCAGGACCATGTCATGCTGGAAACATTGCTGCAACTCCGGCATAAGATTCAGCATCTAGTCGTGCCCCAGGGCCAAAAGGGCTCCCTAATTGACCCCTCCCTGAAGCTCACCCTGCAACAGATCGGCTTCGATCAGGTGCAAACTCTAGACGAACTCGACACCATTCCCCTACCCGACGGCGAAATTATCAGCCTGCCCGTGTTGGGTGAACACGGTGACCTCAACATCGCCACCAAAACCGCCTACTGGATTCAGTTACGGGGCCGCACGATTCTCTGCGCTGCCGACTCTAATAACCTTGATCCCCAGCTTTACCAGCATATTCATCACCTGTTTGGTCCCCTTGACGTGCTGTTTATTGGCATGGAATGCGACGGCGCTCCCTACACCTGGGCCTATGGTCCCCTGTTGACCCAACCGATACCCCGTCAACTGGCCCAAAACCGCCGCCTCGATGGTTCCAATGCCGACCGAGCGATCGCTCTCGTCCGCCAACTGCAGCCTCAGCAGGTCTACGTCTACGCTATGGGCCAAGAACCCTGGCTTACCTTTATTACGTCGATCAGCTACACCGACGACTCTGTCCCCATTCAAGAATCCAATCGATTAGTGTCTTACTGTCGGCAGCAGGGGTTGGAAAGCGATCGCCTCCTCGGTCGTCAAGAAATTGAATTAACGGCGAAAGTACCGGCTGGGTGGGGGCAACGGCGGATTCCGGTCGCGGCAGGGAATAAGGAACAGGGAATAGGGAATAGGGAACAGGGAATGGGGAACAGGGAATGGGGAATAGGGAATGGGGAACAAGCAGCTCAAAACTCCCTCACTCCCGTTCGGCTGAGCCCAAGTCGAAGCCCACTGCCCCACTGCCCCACTGCCCCACTGCCCCACTCCCCTACTTCCTCACCGCTCCACTCCCTCTTCCAAACCTTGGCCACTCACGACATTCGTCTTTGGCTGGAAGGCGACACGTTGCGCTGTAATGCCCCCAAAGGTGCGCTGACGACAGAACTCAAGCAACAGCTCAAGCAGCATAAGCCCGACATTATCGCCGCGCTGCAAGGAGAGGTCGTCGCAACAGCCACCTCAGAAGATTGGGAGCAAGATCGAATGCTGCCAGAGCACATTCGTCCAGCAGGGACTCTGAGGAACAAGCTACCCTCACGCATCCTGCTAACCGGAGCGACGGGATTCTTAGGGGCATTTCTACTGGAAGCCCTGCTGCTACAAACCCAGGCTGAGATCATCTGCCTGGTTCGAGCCGAGTCTGAAGCCGCTGGATGGGAGCGATTACAGACGACCCTCCGAAACTACGGTATCTGGCGAGAAGACTTCAGACCTCGCCTGACCGTTCAGCCGGGAGATTTAGCCCAGCCGAACTTAGGCCTGATTGACCCGGATTTTCAGGCATTGGCGGTAAGCGTTGAGGCGATTTATCACAACGGCGCTTGGGTGCATCATGTTTCGCCCTATGCGCTGCTGCGGGAGACGAATGTGGTGGGGACGCGAGAGGTCATTCGCCTCGCCTGTCAGCATCATCCCAAACCACTCCATTTCACTTCGACCCTGAGCGTGCTGCCGCCAGTACCGCCAGCAGGGAAAGCCCAAATGCTGGAAGACGACCCGCTCGATCGCTATCCAGTACCAGCGGGTGGCTACAACCGCACCAAATGGGTGGCAGAACAGCTGGTCAGGCAGGCGAGCGATCGCGGGCTACCCGTCACCATTTACCGGCCTGGCCCGATTTCTGGCCACAGTCAAACCGGTGCCTTCAACGCCAATGACTTTCTCTATCGACTGATGCAAGGCTACATCCAACTGGGCACCGCCCCCCAGGGAGAACTGCCGCTCGATATTTTGCCGGTGGATTATGTCAGCCATGCGATCGCCCACCTATCCCAAAAACCTCAATCCCAGGGCCAAGTCTTTCATCTCATTCACCCCCAACCGGCCTCATCGGACGGGTTATTTGCTGCCTGCCGCACGGCAGGATACACCATTCAGCGGGTGCCCTATGCCCAATGGTACGGACAGCTCATGGCGATCGCCCAAGGCACCCAAGACCATCCCCTGTATCCACTCGTTTCCCTCTTCTCCTCTCGCAGTGAGACCGATGCAGCAGCAGCTCATAGTCCAGCAGAAGTGCCGTTCGCTTGCCACAACACCAAGGGTGGTCTAGCCGATGCACCCTTCAGTTGCCCACCGTTGGATGAACACCTATTTGCCGTTTATCTAAACGCCCTAGAAGCATCCAAGGCTCTCAAACCGCCCGTCTCCGCCAGTTCTCCTTAAGTGAAGACAAAAGGCAGAAGGCAGAAGGGATTAGGGAACAGGGCATAGGGGACAGGAAGAACCCAGAACCCAGAACCTAGAAACCAATAACTAAGAACTAATCACTAAGAACCAATAACCACCATGACCACCACCCCCCGCTATACCGACTACGACACCTGGGCTTGGCTCTATAACGAAACCATGGGGCCAGACTACAGCCAGACTCAGCTCAAATTTCTACGGCAGTTTTTGCTGCCCCACTTACCCCGCAATGCGGCAATTTTGGATTTGTGCTGTGGCACTGGGCAACTCATACAGCCGCTAATGGCAGCGGGCTATCAGGTCACTGGGCTAGATGGCTCGGCAGAAATGCTCACCTATGCGCGTCAAAATGCGCCCCAGGCCATTTATTTGCTAGAGGATGCGCGTCATTTTCACCTGCCAGAGCAGTTCGATGGGGTGTTCTCGACAAGTGCTTCCCTCAACCACATCATGACGCTGGCCGATCTAACTCAGGTCTTTGGCAATGTTTATCAGTCACTGCGACCGGGGGGGCGGTTTGTCTTTGACCTCAACCATCCGGCCCAAATGCAGAAATGGTGGCGTAATCGCATTGTCGAAGGCGAAATCATTGCTCGCTATGCTTGGCGGCTCACGCCCGAATATCACCCGGCCACTGCAGAAGGGGCCTTTCACGTCGAAATTTTTCAGGCGCAGCCCCCGACTGCTCCACTCGCCCGTTTGACACAGTTCCTAAAGCAGGCTTTGTACAAGCTGTTGAGTCTGCGCCGTCTGACCGGCCTGCGCCTACGTCTTCTGTCTCGTTTTGAAAAGCTCGAACCCACCTGGACGCGATCTCGCCTCACTTATCGGGTCAGAGGTCATTCTCTAACCGACATCCATACCGCCCTAGAAACGGCGGGCTTTGGCGACATCACCCGACAAACCATCGACGGCAATCTCACGCTTGACGCTAACCATTCTGCCCATTTCATCTGCCGCAAGTAGGGGCGAGGCATTGAGGCCGAAGCATACCGGTCATTCCAAGAAATTTATGCCCCAACGCCCCCATCCCCAACGCCCATCCACCCAGCCATCCCATGACGCTCACCCAACCCCCACCCACTCAACTGCAATCGCTGATCGACACTTACACTGACCGGACTCGCCGTTCCAAAGTACTGGCAGCGGCAAATCGGGCCGTGCTGGCCGACAAAACCGCCATCGGTTACGCCTTTGCGCCCGAAATCAAAGAGATGTGCTATCCGATTGTGGCAGCGCGATCGCAGGGCTCCCGTCTGTGGGATGTAGACGGCAACGAATATATCGACATCCTGATGGGGCTGGGCACGAACCTGTTGGGTCACAATCCGCCCTTTATCAAAGCCGCCATTGCGGCTCAACTTGACCAAGGCATGGCGATCGGTCCCCAGTCAGCAATCGTGGGTGAGGTCGCCCAGTTGGTCAGCGACCTCACCGGCCTGGAGCGGGTCACCTTTAGCAATACCGGCACCGAAGCCGTCATGACCGCTGTGCGCATTGCCCGCACGGCGACCCGTCGTCGCAAAATTGCCGTTTTTACCAATAGCTATCACGGTCACTTCGATGCGGCCCTGATGCGGGCTCCCCTCAGCGAATACGCCCGCAAAAAAGCGGTGCGATCGCTCCAGCAAAAGCCGGGGCTTTCCCCCCTAGGCGGATTCTTGAAAAATTTCCTCGGCACCCGCGCCGTCCCCGCTGCACTCGGCATCCCCCCAGCCGTCGCGAAAGATGTGCTTGTCTTGGAATACGGTAATCCCAAGTCCCTCGATGTGATTAAGACCCATCGTCGTCAACTGGCTGCCGTCCTCGTTGAACCTGTCCAAAGCCGCTGTCCCGAGTTGCAACCCCGCGACTTTCTGCAGGCCCTGCGCGACCTCACCCAAGCCACCGGCATTGCCTTGATTTTCGACGAAATGGTCACCGGCTTTCGCGTCCATCCGGGCGGTGCCCAAGCCCACTTCGGCCTTCAAGCTGACCTCGCTACCTACAGCAAAATTGCCGGGGGTGGCCTGCCCCTCTCGGTCATTGCCGGTCAGGCCCGCTGGATGGATCATATCGACGGCGGTCCCTGGCAGTTCGGCGACGACTCTGCCCCCCAGGTACCCACCACCTTTTTCGCGGGCACCTTTTGCAAACATCCCTTATCTCTAGCGGCGGCCCAGGCCACCCTGCAACACCTAAAAGCGCAGGGGCCAGAGCTGCAACACACCCTCAACCAGCGCACCAAGGATCTCGTTGACCGTCTCAATGCCTTTACAGCCAGCACCGTGATGCCGGTGAAGTTCACCCAATTTGGCTCGTTTTTTGCGATCGCCCTCACCCAAAGCCAGATTCCCCCGCCGACCCTGCCCCTGCTCTCCTACCACCTGCTCAACCAAGGCATTCATCTGCGCGGCGGCGATCGCGGTGGCTTCCTCTCCACCGCCCATACCCCAGACGACATCGACCGCATCTACACCGCCTTTTGCCAGGCCTTAACCGCCCTCAAGGAGGCCAACGATGTCTAGCGCTTAGATTTCACTGTCCTAAGTAAGGTTTGAGGTGCTGCCCCTTACCCGCTCCCCTGCACCCGCTCCCTTGTACCCGACACCTATCCCAAGGAAACCCCATGACTCAACCCACCGAACCCACCTACCGCGTCGTCATCAGCGATGAAGAACGCTACTCGATCTGGCCAGAACATAAAGAAATCCCCTGGGGCTGGCGCGCCGATCAAACAGTCGGCACCAAACAGGAATGTCTCGACTACATCAAAACCGTGTGGACCGACATGCGCCCACTCAGCCTACGCAAAAAAATGGCCGCCGCTGCATCCGAAAATTCTGCTTGAGAGCCCCCAGTCATGACTCAAACTGCCCCCAGGGAATTATCCATGGAGACTTCCCGCGACGAATCTCTAGCTGTTTTGGAACTCTTGATTCCGTGGGATCTCCCCCTCGAACAGCCCCTGTCTCCCACTGATAGGAGCCGCATTGACCGAGCCTTACAGCAACTTTTACAAGCGCTGGCGCAGCCCTCACCGCAGGCCGCGCTCGTCAGCATCAGTCAGGCGTTGACCGCCCTGGGGGAAGTTGACACGCAAACTGCCAGTATTCAAAGTACTCAAACCGCTCTCAAAGCCTGGGAAGTCGAAGACTACGATCGCTATTTTCAAATTTGTCATGTCCACACTGAGCAGTCGGCCCTTTGTCTGGTTAAGGGACTGCTGCTGACCTGCCAGAAATTCTTCGAAATCGACAGGCAAACACCTTGGTTAGATGCCCATCAGGTCAAGCAACAACAGCAAGGGTTTATCAGCTACATCCAATTACTCCAGAGAACGTTTGATTTAGACACCGATCGCTCAGAAGCAGACCCCACCACAGCCCCCCACAAAACCGAACTACCATGACTGTTATTCAAGGCCAAACCCTCTGGCGGGGCTTTCACTGGGCCTTTTTTATCAATGTTCAGGGCTTGATTATTTGCCTGCGACGATTTGAAGCCCAGCTCGCCTTAGGCCAGCTTGACCAGGCTCAAACCGAACTCCAAACCGCGACTGAATTACTGCTCGCCTCTGGGGCTTCTATGGAGCTAGCGGGCAGCTTTAATCGCCATGAGTATGAACATTCGGTGCGCCAATCGATGACGCCGCCTCAGGTTCAGGCCGATAACTTTAGTGGTCTGATGTCTTGGGAACACGCCGCGCTCATGCAGATTTGGAAACGCCTGCGGCCCATCTTTGAGCAACTGCCAGTTTCCCTGCACCCGCAGCATCAAGAATTTGTGAATGCTTATGTATCCTTAGCCACCGCCCACCGGGCTGTCTGTGAAAAATTTGGCGGCAATGAAGGCGGTAGTCTGCGCTTTGAAGGCGGTTGTGCCGTCGAAACGCTCGATAAATTTAGTGCCAGCCGCCGTGCCCTCATTGACCCTTATCACCCAGAGCCACCAGGCTGCCCTGTCCAGTTTTAACCTTTAGCGTCTTGACACTGGGGGTGAGCACTCGCTTAAAGGGCAGAAAGTTGGCAGGTTTGGCAAATGCCATAAACCGTAAATTGGCAGTCTCGTAGCAAAAAGCCGTGCTCTAGGGTTTCTTGCCGACTGGCCTTGGTTACCCGATGATCTTCAAACTCATGAACTTCGCCACACTGCACACAAACCAAATGGTGATGCTGTTTGGCCAGAGATGTCTTCAATTCATAGTATTTTCGTTCCTCGGCCAATTCTACTTCTCTCATAATTCCCAAATCAACCATCATGTGGAGAGCTCGATAAATCGTCGAGTAGCTAATCTTCCCGCCTTTAGTCGTAACTTGATAATGGATATCCTCTGCACTGAGGTGTTCGCCGTCAGGTGTCATGACAAATAAATCAAGAATCTTTTTTCGTGGGCCGGTCAATCGCAGACCTTCTTGGTTGAGACGCGATCGCAGAATGTCATGTTGATCAGCTAAACTTGCTTCAAGATTATTTGATTCCATGAGAAGGCTACCTAAAAAGGAGTAGGCAAAGAATGGCAGAAATTTCTTGCGACCATCAGCTAAGATCAGGTGCAACTGTTGAAAGCTATTTCTAATAAGCAACGCCTTTTGTTAAGGATATTTTGTTTTGGTGTACTTCATTACTTAATTTAGATATTTGCTGTTCTCAACGATACTCAACTAAATCAGACTGAACCTGTACCCTCATTGAGAGCCTAAATTATTAAGGCAGCAAAGTTTTAATAAATTGAGTGACGAATCATGTCTGCTATTAAATCTCTCCAGCAAGTCTATGGCGAAGTCGAAAACAATCCGATTTTGCTAGAAAAAACGGTTACAGCGCCTGTCATAGAAGGGCTTGGCATCCTATATGCCAGCTTTTTAGCTCTCTACTTACAATATCAGAAACATCATTTTGTCGTAGAAGGCTCCGAGTATCACATGCTTCATGACTATTTTTTAGAAAGTTCGGAGGCAGCAGAAAAGCATGCTCATGACATTGGTGAAAGAATGCACGGACTGGGCGGTGTCCCGGCAACATCCTTCATTCAGTTGTCGGCACTTTGCTGCTTTACGCCAGTAGTAGATGATGTTTTTCGCTGTAGCGAAATGATTCAGCAGGACTTGCAGGCGGAACAATCACTCATCGAAATAATTCGTCGTCAAGCCTCTCAAGCGGAAAGCCTGGGCGATCGCGCAACTCGTCTTCTTTATGAGCAGATTTTACTGAAGACTGAGGAGCGAGCTTACCACCTAGAACACTTCTTAAACCGCGATAGTTTGAAAGTAGGTTGGTAAACAATGACCGATTGATGTCATCTTTGAAAATGGCAGGGCAACTTCATAGTTAGGTACGGAAAATGTTGCCCTTCACTTAAGTATGTTTTCTCCGCTTCTGGATCTAAAAAGTCTTGTTGGAGTCGACAAGGAACGATGATATTGAAGCTGGTTTGACTCGAAAAACACGGTCAGGCAACTGCTTGCACTTGCCAACAGCGCTGCAAATGATCGATCTGTGACTGCTGAGGGGCGGCAAACGCTTGGACGACACTCCACAACTGAATGGCGGCAGTGGCGTGGCTGACTTGCACCCGCAGTGCCTGACCGTGCTTGCACTGACACGGCACCGAGAGCTCTTGCAAGTGAAAATAGACATCCCAACGGGCGATGCGATCGATCTCGATCTCAAGATTCAAGCAGCCGCCCGAAAAAGACGAATCGCTGGAGTCAGAAAATTCCATAACAGTTACTCAATAATGAAGAGCGACAGCAGACGAAGCAAGTTATCGCTTTATTGATAAAAATTCCCAAAAAGAAACGATTACTCACCCTCAAGGCTTGGCAGAAAACGTTGCCTTCAAGTCTTGAGGGTTAAGTTTCCGAGAAAATTTCATCCTGGCGATTGGGCCAGAAACACTCTTTGGCAGTCTTAGTTATTGATATCATTAAGTCACTCAATACTAATAGTTAATGCAATGCAATGTCAATAAACGAAGCACTCCGTAATGTGACGATAATGCTGGCCTCCTGTCTTGAGGGGCAGTTTCGTTGATTCTGGAGAGCCGTAAGTCTTGTCTCTCAACCAGACAGTAAAAATTTGGACAGGAGAGGCAAGATCTTGTAGCCTTCCGCCTTGGGGTAAATTCATTGCCAGATTGATTTCACAACAAGTCAGAATTGTTCTCAATAATACAATATTAAAAGACGTCTCAGCCGCTCAGGTTTGCGCTTCTGGTTAGTCACCCTTTAGGGCAAGGGTTTAGCGGTCGGTGGCGATGCACCCTTAAAGTGGTTTACTTGACATCAGATCTCAGTAACTTTATTTTCGACGAGGCATCTGTGTTGATCAGGCCAGATGGCGCTCTTCAACCGCTTCAGCTCTATCCCTGGTGATTCGCATGTCTATTGTTCAAGTCTTCCGAGCGGGCGGTGTCGTGATGATACCGCTACTGCTATTTTCAATTGCCGCGATCGCCCTCTCCATTGAGCGCGCGCTCTTTTGGTATCGGATTAGCCGCCATCAGCGATCGGTGATTCGGGATTTTTTGCGTGTTTATCGGTCTGACAGTCTGACCGCAGCCGAGCGCCTGCAGCAGCACAGCACGCTCCCGATCGCGCGCGTCTTTTTAGAAGCTTTGGAGCTAGACGGAGAGCCTCCCAGTCAGTTTCGTCTCGCGTTAGAGGGGGCAGCACAGGCAGAACTGCCCTTTCTCAGACGATTTAACACCGTGTTTCAAACGATTGTGGCCGTGTCGCCCCTGCTCGGACTGCTAGGAACGATTTTGGGTCTCATTCGGTCGTTTGCCACGATTCGGTTGGGCGAGGTCGGCGCTAATGCTACGGCCGTGACGGGCGGTATTAGCGAGGCGCTGGTTTCGACGGCAGCCGGTATGGTGGTTGCCATTTTTACTTTGGTGGCGGCCAATCTGTTTCGCGGGCTATACAAACGGCAGGTGTCGATGTTGCAGGAGTACAGCAGCCAGCTAGAGGTGCTCTACGGGCGTCATTACTATGCCAAGCAGAAATCTCAGCCGACGTCGGAGGAATCTTATGCACATTAGAGAAGATGATGCCGATGACGCCATGGAAGTCAATATTCTGCCGCTCATCGACGTTATTTTTGCCATTCTGGCCTTTTTTATCTTGTCTTCGCTCTATCTGACGCAATCGGAAGGGTTGCCGGTAAACCTACCTGATGCTGACACCGCGATTGAACAAGAGCAGGCCGATTTTACCGTGACCCTACAACCCGATGGGGCGATCGCCCTGGATCAGCAACTGATTACCCTGGAAACTTTACGGGCTGCGATCGAGCAATCCTTAGCGCCTAACCAAACTGCCATTATCACGATTAGAGCGGATGAGCAGGTTTATCACGGTGATGTGATTGATGTCATGGATGAACTGCGCACGATTGAAGGGGCAACGCTGGGCATTGCGACGGAACCAGAATGATGGGCAGAGGGTTGGGGATTCAGAGTTTAATTTCAGTTGGCGTTCAGCAGAAAAACGAGACGATTCCCCTCCGAGGAGGGAATTTGCGCCTGAAACCGCACTATCGATGTCTGTCCACTCTTATCCCGAATTCAAGTGTTTAGGGTTCAGGTGTTCCTCGTGAGTGGTAAGTCGCCCCTCTAATGCCTTCTCCCTAGCACCTGATACCCTCCAGCTTCTTCACTGTTCCCTTGGCCGACTAGCCTTCTCCCAACCGGCCATCTTCCATATGCAGAACGCGATCTGCGATGTCGAGAATGCGGCTATCGTGGGTGACGAGCAACACTGTGCAGCCCTCTTCGCGGGCCAGCTTTTGAATGATTTCGACCACGTTGCGGCCCGCCTGACTGTCTAAAGATGAAGTCGGCTCGTCGGCTAGCAGGAGCTGGGGATGGTTGACCAGGGCGCGGGCGATCGCCACGCGCTGTTTTTGTCCGCCGGATAGGTTTTCGGGATAGGCGTCTACTTTATCGGCCAGCCCCACCGCAGCGAGTATGGCTTCGGCGCGATCGCGATAGTCGGCTTTAGGAATCTGCGGGTGCAGTCTCAGGGACGTGCTGACGTTTTCCCACGCGGTGAGGCAGGCCAGCAAATTGTGATGCTGAAAGATAAAGCCGATTTGGTTGCGGGTACGAATTAAGGCAGCACGGCGCGATCGGTGTAATGCCTGGTTCAACACAGTGAGGCTACCAGACTGCACGGTTCGCAAAGCCCCGATTAGGGTCAGCAGGGTGGTTTTGCCACTGCCAGATGGCCCTTCTAAGATGACGATTTCGCCTGACTTTAGCTCTAAATCAATATTTGAGAGGACAGGTTTACACAATGCCCCTTTACCAAATGTATGGGTGAGATTTTGGGCTGTGACGATCGCGGACATCATGTTTTTTAGGGTAGATAAGCCGATAGAGAATTAGAAAAATTATCAGGATTTGCGGCTTTTCAAATAGTATGCTGTACTCTCAACTAGCAATCATAATCTACATAACTTAACCGTAGAATACACGCGATTTAGTTCTATCTGGTCGCACATCTCAAATGATTCGGTTATGTGCTTTTGTTAGGTCACTTCATACCAACCATGACTATAATAATCCTGAGTCGAGCCGCGCGAGTTTTTTGAGTGAGTAAGTCGTTTGGGAGGGCAGCATGATCTTCAAATCCGCTGTTGATTGGTGGTTCTATGCGATTGCTGGCCTGTCTGTATTCCTGGTGATTATGAGCCTCTGGGTAATTGTGCAAACTAGTAATGGCGGGGCTATCGTCTTAGGTGTCGGTACATTACTATTGACCTTAGGGCTCCCGATTTGGCTGCTACTGAACACGGAATACCGAATTGAGAGCAACCTTCTGCTAATTCGATCAGGCCCATTTCGCTGGACTGTCCCCATCGATGAAATCCACAGTATCGAGCCCAGCCGCTCTGTGCTCTCGTCACCGGCTTTATCGTTAAATCGGGTCAAGATTAGTTATGGTTCTGGCAAACAGGTTCTCGTGTCGCCACAACGACGGGATGAGTTTATGCAAGCGCTTGGAGATTATGGACAAGAATGAAATTTTTGAAGTGGGTGAGGCAACTTAAAAGCTGAAGTCAAGCATTTAAAAGCTGAAGTCAAGCATTACAGCGCAGAAATATCGACATTTTTGTCGGTGATATTTTTCAGGTTTCTAGCGAGATGTTGGGCTCAGTGGATGCCGTTTATGACCGGGCCGCTTTGGTAGCTTTGCCAGTAGAGGTGCGCGATCGCTACACCGCTCATCTCAGACATATTACTGACCAAGCACCGCAGTTACTCGTCACCTACGAATACGATCAAACCTGGATGTCAGGGCCACCGTTCTCCATCAATGCAGAGGAGGTGCATCACCACTATGGTGACCGCTACGAGGTCTCCCAGCTAGTAAGTCAAGCGTTGCCTGGTGGATTAAAAGGACAATGCGCGGCCCAAGAAACTGTTTGAGCACTTAAGCGTAATTGACCTCGGTCTGGCCTCTGTAGCACCAAAATCGAGGGCTGGGATGAGTCCATATAGTGCCTTAGTTTGTGTAAAGCTTGCTTGTCTTTATGGAAGGCACACTTTACACTTGAATCACGAAGAGGCTCTCTCTACTCAAGCAGGTTCGCTATGTATGCTCCTTATCGTAAGTATGTGATTGAACTCGCGATGACGATGGCGATGTATACGATCGCGGTATTCATTGCCCTGTCCTTATTGAATCAGTACCCCGATAGCGCATTACGAGTGCCGATAGCGCTGTTGCCAGTTGTCCCGTCCTGTTATGTGCCCATTGTGGTGGTGCGGCTGCTGAGACGGGTGGATGAATTTCATCGCCAATTTCACATTGAGGCACTCGGCTTTGCCTTTGCAGGGACCGCAGTGGTCAGCTTTACCTACGGTTGGTTACAAGTCGCTGGGTTTCCTCAAGTCAGCTGGCTGTATGTGTGGCCGCTGATGGGGGCGATGTGGCTCGTTGGTGTGACCTGGTCATCCCGCCGATATCGATGAAAAGTAAACTGCGCGTGCTGCGAGCTGAACGGGAGTGGTCACAAGCAGACCTGGCCGAGCGGCTAGAGGTGTCGCGACAAACGATTAATGCCATTGAGACGGGCAAATATGACCCCAGTCTCTTGCTAGCATTTAAAACTGCTCGTCTGTTTGAGTTGCCCGTTGAGGCGGTTTTCTTTCCTGACGAGTCGGACTTCTAGCCCATAGCAAAAGACCTTAATCAAAAGGCTGTGGTGTAGCCTTTGCTCTAAAACACGTCGGCGGGGTCGGCGGAGCGCAGCTTATTCATGGCGATCGCCCCCGATAGGCCACACATCACCAGCGTCAAGAGAAACACCGTGATGGCGACCTGGGTTTTCATCACCAGGGGAATGCGGGTCAAGACTGTCAGCAGATGGTAGACGCCGTAGGAGGCCAGGTAACCGGGAATAAAGCCCATCACAGCCAGGACGATCGCCTCTTGCAAGACGACCCAGAGCAAGCGGCGATCGCTGTAACCCATCGCCTTTAAGGTGGCGTATTCGGGCAGGTGGTCGCTGATGTCGGTATACAGCACTTGGTAAACGATGACGATGCCTACGATAAAGCCCATCATGGCCCCAAAGTTGAGAATCTTGCCGTTGGGTAGAGAGGCGCGGAACGCTTGCTCAGCGGCAGCTAGTTCTGATTGCGTCAGGATATTGATCGAGTTGGGCAAGGTTGCTGCGAGGGTTTGCCGCACCGTGGCTCGATCGGCCCCCGCCTCTAAGGTCAACACGCCGACGCTGACATTTTCTAAACTCTCGACGCCAAACCACTGCGTATAAGTCCAATCGCTCATGACCAGGTGACCGTTATCAAACAGAGTGCTGCCCAGACTAAACAGCCCCGTAACGGACACGCGCTGGTTATCCATCAGGGTGGTGACGTGGCCATGTTGCTCAAATAGGCTGGCAACGGGGCCAAATTTTTCTTGACCGAGGCGATCGTAGAGCACGGTGCCCGGAGTCGAAATGCGGTCAATCTGTTGATCCACCTCGGGGATCGACAACACCGGCTGAGTCGGGTTGAAGGCTAAGATTTTGACCGAATTGGGAAACAGCTGAAAGGTGGACTCGGGGGCGGCTTCGTCCAGGGCCGCGATTGCCTCGGGCGTCAGCTCCTGAGGGTTGACCCAATCGGCAAACTCAATGTAGAGCGGGCTGGCGATCGCCACGCCCTCTACGGCATCGGCCTGGTAGAGATAGATTTTGGGAAACGAGCCTAGATCAATATTGGGGGCATAGGCCGAAACGAGAAATAGATCGCCTTGCAGATGATCGGGCACCAGGGTGACCCCATCAAACAGCATGGCCCGCAGCCCCAACTGGGTAAAGATCAAAATATTGGCAAACGCCACGCCAATGATGGCCACCAGCAGCCGAATTTTGCGATGGCTCAGCTGCGCCCACCCTAAAGGCTTATAGGTCTGCCACCAAATCCGCAGCGATCGCCGCCCTTTAAACCGCTTCATGGCGTTTCCGGGGCGTGGGTATTGATCTCAATCCGCACCTGCATGTTCGTCAGGCTAGCGACCTGGGGGCTATCCTCAGGATGAACACGGATGTGAACTTCAACTACTCGTTGGTTTTCGTCGGTGGTGGGATTGGTCGAGCCGTCCGCCAAGCTGCGTGTGCCAATTTGCAGACCGACATGTTCGACTTGCCCCCGGAGGATACCCGTAAAGCCACCGTATTCACTGGTGATGGTCGCCGGTTGCCCCACCTTGACTTTGAGAATATCGGTTTCATAGACTTCAGCGATCGCCTGCATTTCGCTGGTTTGCCCCAGCTCAGCAATGCCCTCCTCGGTGTTGACCCGTTCACCGACGCGGGTATTAAGGCGCAAAATCTGCCCCGCCACCGGCACCCGCACCTGGGTGTCGGCTAAATCAGCCCGTCGCTGCTCAACGGTAATCTGCGCCCGCTCTAGCTCGGCTTGGGCCACCTGCACATCCACTGGCCTCACCTCTTGCAAGGTGGCGAGGGTGGCGCGTTCCCGTTCAATCTGCTCGGTGCGGGTTTGCTGGCTGTTCCGGAGCTGCGCCTGCCGCTCAGCTAACGTGGCGCGGGCGACATCCAGCGCTTCTTGAGACTCATCGAGCACTTGCTGGCTGATGGCTCCAGCCGCGACCAGGTCTTGATTCCGCTGATAGGTGACTTCCGCCTGGCTCAGGGCCGCCTCAGATCGGGCGATCGCCGCTTCCCGTTCCTCGATTTCATGGCGCTGCTGGACTTCAAGCGCCTCAATCGCTTCTCGCTGAGCGGCAATTTCCGCCGTCTTGGCATTCCCAGCGCGCATCTGCTCCAGTTTTGCCTGGTAAACGCCCACCGTTTTTTCCGCCTCTTCTAAATCGCGCTGGCGGCGTTCATAGCCCTGCAAAATGGCAATCACCTGCCCCGCTTCCACAAAGTCACCTTCAGTCACCAAGATCTGGTTGACCCGACTGTCTTCCGCATTGGGTACCGACAGCTGAATCACTTCGCCTTTGGGCACCAACCTTCCTAGAGCGACGACGCGATTGGCCACCGCCACATTTGCCGGTGGTGCTGGCGGGGCGACAACTTCGGGGGCGGTTTCTACCTGTGAGCAGGCCGCACACCCGGAACAGGTGAGGACCATACCCAATAGCCAACGCCAGTGGCGACTCCGAGAATTAGCGAGCTGCTTGGTAGGAAACACTATCATTAACCATAAACTGCACCCCGTTCAAACGATTGAACCAAATCGACCGGACTGAATTATCGAATACTTTCACTGCCCGCCGCCGTCATGCTGAGGCAAATCATTCTGACAACCCAAGAATTTAGCAGTGATCGCCCCGACTTAGGTCAGCAAAGGAGAGACTGTCGCCCCAGAGATCGCCCCTGACTTTCCCTCGGGTTGAGTCCCGCCCCAATTCTCTAGGAAAATCTATTTTGCCGACAAATACCCTGTATATTATGAGACTGATTCCTATTTAGGAAGCCCTGTTTTTGAAAAGTCATCGAATGACCTCATCGTCACCTGCTACCGCTGTCGGTTTACGGGCGCAGCTCTGGCTCCTCTTGCGCACGTCTTGGCCACTGCTGCAAACCTGGCGATTGGGTGGACTGCTGGCGCTTTTGGGGGTGCTGTCGATCACCAGCGGCGGGTTCCTCGTTTGGGAAAGTATTCAGCGCGGCGAGTTCATTTCCGCTTTAGCGGCTCGTGATGCTGAGCGCTTCCAACGAGCCCTCTTCACGTTTGTGGGGATTCTGCTGGCGAGCGCCCTATTGCTCTCTTTGGTTGCCTTTATCCGAGATACCGTTGGCTTGCGGTGGCGGCAGGGGTTGACGCGCCAATTTTTAGAAAACTACCTGCACGATCGCGCCTATTACCGGCTCACCTTGCCCGCTGCGATGGCGGAGCCCCACCTTCGGAATATCGCGCCCATCGATAACCCCGATCAACGCCTGTCCGAAGATATTCGCCAAGTCACTCAAACGTTAGTGCTGGTCGGTGTCATGGCACTGGAATCAGCCGTGCAGTTGGTCGGGTTTATCGGCGTTTTGTGGATCATTTCCACGCCCCTGACCGGCTTTTTGCTGGCCTACGCCCTGGTGGGAACGGCGATCGCTACCCTGATTTTTGGCCCCCGCCTCACCCGCATCAATGCCGAGCAGCTTAAGCGGGAAGCAAATTTTCGCTTTGGCTTGATCAACGTGCGCGAGCATGCCGAATCGATCGCCTTTTATCGCGGGCAACCCGCGGAGGCAGCGGCGCTCAATCAATTTTTTGCCGGGGTGGTAACCAACTTTAATCGGCTGATTCGCTGGCAATTGGGACTGGACTTTTTTCAAAATGGCTATCAGTATCTCACCTTCATCTTGCCGAGTCTGATTTTGGCCCCAAGTATTCTGGCGGGTCAGTTAGAGGTGGGGGCGATCGTTCAGTCGCAGGCGGCCTTCGATCGCATCTGGCTATCCCTCAGTCTCATCGTCGTGCAGTTTGAACAACTAACCACGCTAGCCGCCAGCATCAGTCGCTTGGGCACCCTGGCCCAGTCGTTGCAAACCATGCAAGTTCAGGGAGACGGCGCGATCGTACGGCAACCTGGCTTAATGCTAGGAGTGCAAGATCTGACCATTGCCACCCCCGATGGTCAGCGCTCCCTATGTGAGCACCTGTCGCTGACGATTGCGCCCGGCCAGAGTCTACTGGTGACTGGGCCGAGCGGCGTCGGCAAAAGTTCCCTCATGAAGACCCTGGCGGGTTTGTGGACCACGGGCCAGGGCAGTCTGACCGCGCCGCCCAACACCCTGTTTGTGCCGCAGCAACCCTATTTGCCCTTAGGCACGCTGCAGCAACAGCTCCTCTATCCCCAAGGGGAAGCGATCACCGCTGACGCCTCATTAGTGCAGGTACTAGAGCAAGTGGGCTTGCCGCAGCTCGCTCAGGTGCCCCTTAATACCGAGGCCGACTGGTCCCAACGGCTGTCACTGGGGGAGCAACAGCGGCTGAGTTTAGCCCGAGTATTACTCCAACGCCCGCCCTACGTGATTTTGGATGAGGCGACCAGTGCCGTCACCCTAGAGCAAGAACAAGCCCTGTATCAACAGCTCCAGGCAGCCGGGATCACCGCTGTGAGCGTGGGCCATCGTGAAAGCTTGCGGCCTTATCATACGCAGATCCTGACCCTGCGACCGGATCGCACTTGGACGTTGCACATCCAGCCGGATAGTTCCTATGTTTGAGGCCCCCAACTGGCTAGATCGTCACCGCTGGCAACACATTTGGCCCGTGCTGTGGCCCTACTGGGTCTCTCGGGAAAAGTGGGGCGCTTGGGGTTTAATGGCGGTGCTGGTGCTGGTGCTGCTGATCCGCACGGCGCTGCAGGTGCTGTTTCTGATTTTTGGGGGTGAAGTGACGTCGGCGCTAGCGGCTCAGGATGGCGATCGCTTTGTGCAGGCGATCCTGATTTTTCTCGGCATCTTGGTGGTCGGGGTGCCCTTTGCCTCCCTGGCCGGTTACATTGCCGCCAAGTTAGGGCTGTACTGGCGCGAGTGGCTGACGCGGCGCTATCTCCATCGCTACCTAGACGGTACCCAGTTCTATCAGCTTCGCCTCCAGGGCCGATTAGATAATCCCGATCAGCGCATCGAGGCCGACATTCGCACCCTGACCCAAGAGTCCCTCAAGTTTTGGATGATTGGCCTGGAGTCCATTTTTCAACTGCTGGGCATCGCTGGGGTACTCTGGGCGATTTCGCCGCCGCTGATGGCATTTTTGGTGGTGTACTCGATTGCCGGTACCGCGATCGCCACCCTTTTCTTTGGCCGCCGGTTGGTCGGCATTAACTTTGAGCAGTTGCGACAAGAGGCCGACTTTCGCTTTGGGCTGGCCCACATTCGCGAACATGCCGAAGCGATCGCCCTCTATCGCGGCGAAGCTCCCGAACTGCGCCAGAGCTGGGGACAGTTTCTCCGTGCCTTTTTCAACTTTCAGCGCCTGATTCGGTGGCAGTTGGGGCTCAACCTGTTTCAAACTCACTATCGCTACGCCACCTTTGTGATTCCGGGGCTGATTCTCGCGCCGCGCCTGTTTGCGGGCGAACTCGAAATTGGCAATGTGACCCAGGCCGGGGCTGCTTTTAGCTTGATGTTGGGAGCTTTGGCCCTGATTGTGCTGCAAATGCAGCAGCTCACCAACCTGGCCGCGGCCACCCAGCGCTTAGGCCAGCTCGATAATGCCCTCACGCAGCCCGCCATCCCGGCCACAGCCTCCCAGATTCAGCGGCAGCCCGGTGACATCATTGCGCTTGATCAGCTCACGGTGCAAACCCCAGACGGGCAAACCACCCTGGTGCAGGAGCTATCGGTAGCGATCGCGGCCCAACAAAATTTGCTCATTATGGGTGCGAGTGGCGTGGGCAAAAGTTCGCTGTTGCGGGCGATCGCGGGCCTGTGGCAGGTTGGTGCAGGCACCCTGACCACCCCTGACGCTAGTCACCTGATGTTTTTGCCGCAGCAGCCTTACCTGATTCGGGGCACCCTGCGAGACCAACTTCTCTACCCACTCTCAGCGACCTCAGTAGCCCCTACTGATACCGATTTAGCCGCTGTGCTGGCCCAGGTGAATTTGGCCGAGTTATGCGATCGTTGGGGCGGCTTAGATGGTGGTCAGGAGGAAATATTCACCCTTTCCCCAGGGGAACAACAGCGCCTTGCCTTCGCTCGTCTGCTGCTGCAAGCGCCCCGCTATGCGCTGCTCGATGAAGCCACTAGCGCCCTCGACCTCGACAACGAAGCGCGCCTCTACAGCGCCCTACAAGCGACTCAAACCACCTTTATCAGCGTCGGCCATCGGCCCTCTTTAAGGCAGTACCACCAGCAAATGTTAGAGCTCACTCAAGGACAGGGCTGGAGATTGGGGGCGATTTCAAATCATTAAACTCGATTTGAACCTGTTACCTTGGCTAAGGAGAAAGCAGTTTCAGACAACTTGAACCTAATGTCCTGCTTCAACCGGGACAGGTATTTCACGATACTGAGCTGATCAGTTGCAATCCATCGAGTGCAAGCAAATAGTTAGGCGGGGTTGCCCCTGTTACTCCTGTTAGCCCTTCAGTGGTGTCATTCGCGATAGCCAGCCGCAACGTTGTTCCCGTCAGGATCAAGTAGATATGCCGCGTAGTAACCTGGGTCTCGGATGCCAGGTTCTCCATGGTCTGTACCGCCGTTCGCCAGGCCTTGTCGATGAAACTCGTTGACCGCTTGTCGAGACGGAGCTGGAAACGCGAAGTGAACTGGGCTTAGACCGGGCTGGTGATTCTCCCGCATCCATGTCGCCTTGGTTGATCCCATCCACATAAAGGGAAACTCCGCTTCCCCAGAGAAGATGACGGCGTCAAACTCTGGCTGCCTTTGAGCAATGCGGATCCCCAGAGGAGCCAGACAGGCTTCGTAGAAAGGCAAGCTCTTGTGCATGTCTCGAACTCTGAGTCCAAAGTGATCAAACATGGCTTATTCGCTCCCTGTGCAGTGTTATTCGGGCTTTGCCATTCTGGGAATCTGAGTTTAGCAAAGTGAAAGTGGCTGGTTTCGCTCGTGCCGCCTAACGACGTCAATCACTGAGCCACGACGAGCAATTTTTCATTTCAAACAGCCCAGCTTCGCCGCTCCGGCACATGGCACTGTTATTCGTAGTTTTCCGAACTATGGAGCCCGCAAAATCTTTTCCATCTTGCGACCTTTCGCTAGCTCGTCCACCAACTTGTCCAGGTATCTAACCTGTTGGGTCAACGGTGTCTCAATGTCTTCAACTCGATAGCCACAAATCGAGCCGGTGATCAGACTCGCATTTGGGTTGACCGTGGCCTCGGCAAAGAATTGCTCAAACGTAGTGTCATCTCCAATTAGACGCTGCAGATCGTTCACATTGAAACCAGTCAGCCATGAAATGACTTGATGTAGTTCTTCTACAGTTCGACCCTTCTTCTCCACCTTGGCAACATAGTGCGGATAAACAGAGGAGAACGTCATATTCGCGATACGTTCGTCGTGATCTTTGGTGGTCTTCATTTTGGGGTTCTGGATCGTTTACGCAGCAGGCAACGTATGGATATAGGATTTCAGCGCGGATAACTGATTAGATTGCCCCTGTTTAGTGTATTGACCAAAGTAGTATACATGAACTGGTCGCTCGCAGCTGGCTTTCGTCTCTCAATTACAACCGATGAATATGCACCTTATTTATGACAACCCATCTGATTCAGCATTTATCCTTTCAACTCAACCGGGTCGCTGGGCATCATCAAGCTTGCCTCTGAACAGCGCACTTGAAAGATATTCCCTTCCAGATCCCAGCCGTCGCAGACGATATCGCCATGATACGTCCACTCCTGCGTAACATCGTTAAAGTGGCCGCCCCATTGGTGAACGCGGGCTCTTAAGTCAGCCAGGTTCTCGTGGATGAAAAAGACCGGCTTAATGGGAGTGGCTGCTCGGGCTTGGGGAGGACAGGTGACGTGTACTGAATTGGCAATGTCTGCCGGGGCCTGTAGCAACACTAACTCACACTCATCGGCCATCAAAGCTGCAGACTCATCGTCTGATTCGCGAACGCGAAACCCCAAGACGTTGACGTAAAAGTCAATCATCGGCGGCAGCGCGATCGCATAAATCACTAATCCAAATTGCATGATGTTCTCGTTGCTGGTCATCGATCAATTGAGATCTGGTGCCAGTTCATCATCGATATTTTATTATGCTATTGTCAAGAAAAATTCTCAATAAGGCCGAGATCATTAGGCTGAGGCCATGGATACTCTTTAGGCGCCGTACTGGGCATTGCAATGAACTATCTGCTCGCGATCGCAGCCTCTAATGCCGAGCGAGGTAATGAATGTTGAGCCAATAACATTGGGCAAGGCCCCCTACCTGCCTTTGTCAGAACCGGTGTCAATTTAGCGATCGCAGCACCGAACAAAAATTGAACCATCCGATCTGTTAGTGAAGTTCCGATTGTTGTCTAGGTACCGGCGATCTCGTTCATCAAAACAGGTCAGCCTAAATCGCTGTTATTCCTCACTGAATGCATTTTCTCTAGAGTCCACAAGCTACCGATGAGGCCAATGTCATGTCAGAGTTGATTTTGATTCGTCACGGTCAGAGCCTTTGGAATGCAGTGAATAAATTTACCGGTTGGGTCGATGTGCCCTTAAATGAACGCGGTCGAGCCGAAGCGACCATCGCTTCTTGCAAACTGAGAGAGCGTCGGGTCAATGTCTGTTTCACCAGCAAGCTCATGCGAGCCATGGAGACCGCCGTGATCTGCATGACCGAATGTGATGAAATCTGTGGGGGGCGAGTGCCCATCATTAAGCATGACGACGATGACCCTGACTGGCACGGCTGGGATCATTACCAGGGGAATCCAGCGGATGAATTGCCGATTTTCACCTCAGCCGCCCTCGACGAACGCTTTTATGGCGATTTGCAAGGTCTCAACAAAGCCGAAACGGCCGAAAAGTTTGGGGAAGCCCAAGTGATGGAATGGCGGCGATCGTATTCCACTCGCCCGCCGGGCGGCGAAAGTCTAGCAGATACGCAAGCGCGAGTCTTGCCCTTCTTTCAAGGACGAATCATGGCGCACATTAAGCAGGGCGATAACGTGCTGGTTTCGGCCCATGGCAATTCGCTACGGGCAATCATCATGGAGCTAGACAACCTCGAACCGGAGAAGGTGCCCGGCTTAGAACTCGATACCGGCGTCCCCATCGTCTACACCATGAGTGAATCAGGCACCGTCCTCAATAAGGAAGTTCTCCGTAAATAAGCTCCTAGTCAGCAATTGTGAAGCAAGTGGAGGGAGCGATCGACGGCTAAGATTACGGTCTATGAAACGATGCATGATGCCGAGGCGATCGCAGATCATACACTTTGATAGAGGTGTACTTGCCTGGGAAAAGTGACACATATCTATGAAGCGTTCATTTCGATGAACATCGTCACCGCTTTGAAAAATTAGCGGACTAGACAGGTGCAAATCAGGCAACGAGTCACAACTCAATGCCTGTCTGCTCTTTCTACAGATATTCTAAATCGCTTACTTGAGCTAAATGGATTTCGTGTTTGGTCTCAAGTAAGTTACTGCTACAGCTACTTGCTACTTGAAAGTGATAGTAGTGTCGAGTAAATTTCGAGGATTGATCGGATTCCACAGGTAGAAACTCATATGGATTTTCCTTTGCCTTGAATTTTTCAGCCCTGGTGATCAACTGATCTAAAGGCTCCGAAGTATAAAGTCTTAAGTCATGCTTCACTCGGCTGACCGTCACATAAAAACTCTCTCGTCCCACCTGCCGATCCAATGCCCCAATCACCCGCTCCGCTGACTTCCCCTGGGCATTGTAGGTCGTACTGACTAAGGCATAGTCCAGATGGGCCAATTCCAAACTGCTCAGGCTTTCCGTCTTCCCACTGCCGTAGCGAATCAAAACTTGACCATCCTCAATGGTGCGGACCTCAAACTCTTGTCCATTCCGTCGGCCTAGCGTGGCCTGGTTCTTGGTCCATTTCAAACGATCACCGACCGCCACCTCAATCTCCTCTACCCCATAAACCGATTTCTTCCTAATCCTGGCCGGATCAACCTGCACTGCAGATCCCGTTTCAGCCCGCAGGGTCAACACATTCTGCTGCATATCCACTGCAATCACCTCATACCACTGTCCTCGCTCCAGCCCCCATCGCTTGTAATTGACCTGGGGAATCAGCACATCGCCCACCTGAAAATGGTGGGCATACGCCTTCTGCACTGCCGTCAAATCCCTGGCCTTGAGCCGCTGCATGGGAATGCTCTGGCCCAACTGCCCCTTCGACTTCAGTCCTGCCCGAATTGCTTGAGTGATCGCTAACCGTTCTTGATTCGTCCCAGCCAGCAGTAGCGTTTTCCGTCGCTCCTCCAGTGTCAGGGCCAGATAGTCGCGGGCGATCACTTGTGCCCTGGCCTCCTCACTGCCGACCTGATGAATGTACGGCTTCAGTTGGTGAATCCCCTCCGCAATCTTACCCGCTGCAATCAGGTCTACCCCTGTCTTGATCTGATGATGCTTTTGCCGCAATGACTGATTCAGATAAGCCGTCGCCATGCCTGTCTGCTGCAAGCTCTTGAACGGATTCCCCGCTTCCACTGCCGACAACTGTCGGGTATCCCCCACCAGAATCACTCGGGACTGTTGATCCTGAGCCTTCCTCATCAGCGCCAGGGCATCTTTAGCACTCAACAGTCCCGCCTCATCCACCACCCAGATTTCGGAAAACTGAGATGGCGATTCTTGGGGCTGAGCACAGAGCAACGCTGCCACGGTTTCCGTCTGCTGAATCTGAGCCGAATCGCCCAACGACTTCGCCGCCTCCGCACTGGGGGCAAACCCTCGAATCGTGTACCCCTGAGCTTCCGCTATCCGGCGGAACTGATTCAGGGCATAGCTTTTACCCGCACCTGCTACCCCCTGCCAGGCGATGACGCGATCGCGGGTCGTTGCCGCCAGCAAAATCCCCTCGTACTGACCTTGGGTTAGCCCCTGATTCTCCAGTGTCGCCGCTACCCAATCTTCACTGGCGATCGCCCCCACTTGCCCTCGACCATCCAGCACCGTCCGAATCGTTTCCAACTCTCTCAGTACTGCCTTCTGCGTCGTCAACCGCTGATCATCGGTGTGAATCACCTCCGGATCGGTATCGAGAGTCTGCTGCATTTCCTCAAAAAACTGCTGTCCCAGATGATTCTCCAGGGCAAAGCGCTCCACCTGCTCTCGCTGGAACACCGCCTCTCGCTCCGAGCAATGATTCAGCCCTGCCCGCATCGATCTTTTAGGATCACTTTGCCAGTCCAGAACCTGAGACTGGGGATGCTCCAGATGCAAAACTTGAGCCTGCGCCTGCCAGTAAGCCCGCAGTTCTTCTCGGGGAATTTCCTTACCCTTGGGTGCCCGCGTCATTAAGGTTGCCAGTTCCCGCTCCTGAGCTGTAGCCTGCTCTCCCACCGCCGCCAGAATCTGCTCCCGCCGTTTAGAAAAGGTTTGCAGGTCTTCCGAGCGATACCCTTGCAGTTCAAACTGACCGTTGGCTTTAGGTGCAATGGCGTAGCCCAACCGCTGAACTTCCACCGCCAGTTCGTTCTGGTAAATCATCCCCAGTAGCTTCTGCTGCTTGAATAGAACGTCATTGTGGAGGGACTGCCAGCGTCCGTCTTCCAGTTGTGTGGCATTGATGACGACACAGTGGGTGTGCAACTGCGGGTCTTTCTCTCGAGAGGTGTCGTGGTGAAACTGGGCCACGACGAGATTGCCAGTGGCGATCGCCTTTCTCCTCTCCTCCGTTCGCACCCGCGTCTGGGCATAGCGCTCCTCGATGACTGCCAGGGTTCGAGCCACGGCGGTGCGATGGGCCTGCTCCAAGGCTTCGTTGCCCCCGACCAGGGCGGCCAGACTGAGGCTCTTTGGCGCACTGAAGGTCAGATCAATGCCTGCCCGATGCTTTTCGGGATTGATCTTTCGCCCAGAAAGGGTCTTGTCGCCCTGGGGATTATTGCCGTGGAGCAGATTCTTGAAGTCACCGCCTTGCACCTGCCCCGACAACCCCAGCGACTTGGCTCCCTTACCCGACCAGTGGGAGTGTGCCTGGTTCTCTTCCGTGGAGTAGTAATTCTCGGCGGTGTAATAGGTCTCGCCTTGGTTTGCACTGATTACTGTCAGGCTGAGCATGCCCCACCTCCTAACTGCCTATCCGGTCCTGGCGTTTGCGAATCTCCTGAATCAGCGCCTTCCGATTCTCTAGGGCTTGTGGGCCTCGGGCATTGGCCTGCTCCCGCGCAACGGTCTCCAGCAGAATCTGCAGTCCTTGGAACTGCAGTTGCAATCGTTCCATGCGGGCCTTCAGGTCATCCATCTGGTGCTCTAGTTCGTGACGCTGCTGACCGTCACGCATCATCAACCGAATGATGCTGGCGGCTGGCAATCCCAGCCGATTGGCCTCTTTTTCCACCGCTGCCGCCTCTTCCAGGGGCAGCGATACGCTAAATCCTTTACCCATCAGTCTTTCCGTGAATTCAATACATGAGCGGTGATTCTCAACCACGACTGCATCCCTTGCTGAGCGGGGTTTCCAGAATCCCCTGGCCCAGGGCTGGGCGTGGTGTGTGGAACGCGGAGCAACGAAACGCAGTGGAGTGGCGTAGCCCCCAATATTCAGTTACCTGTCGTTCTCTTCCAGAGAATTGCTGTTGGGAACAACACGTTAATGTCTCCAGTTTTAGCTCAGGCAAAATGCTTGTTTTGAATCAGCGGAAAGACTGTGAAATTAGTTCTTGAAAATCACATTAGTGAGTAAATTCAGCAGGATAAAATCAGGAACTTCCGTCAAGTCGTGAATAAGTCGTGAATAAGTCGTGTTCAAGTTTTGAATAACGGCTCAATTTATTTCGATTATGGCTTCTAAATATTTTTAGCCATGTTTAAGTCGTGATCAAGCTGTGCTTAAACACTGAAGCATCTCGAGATTCTGCATCATGTCATTGATTGAGTTTACTGGAAATCACAATTCAACCGTGATTAAGTCGTGAATTAAAACGACTGGCCAAAATGAGAGTGTTATTCAGCGATAACAGGGCTCTCTAAACACCTTCATGTTGTTGATGACAAGTCGTTATTGACCTCTATTTATGACTGCAAAAATTCAGACTTACATCGATATGGGCAGTTCCGCGACCAAGTGCTTTTATTGGTACCGTAAGCCCGAACTACTGCATTTGGCTCCGCAAGTGGCTCGGCTCAATCCCGCCCGGCTCAATCGCCTCACATTAGGCGGACTCACGAGCCAGGAACCGGAAGATAGTGCTTACATCATGGTAGGTAACGGCACCTATGCCGTTGGGGCACTCGCGATCGCTCAAAAAGGGGATTCTGGATTAGCTTTGCCTAAACGCGATCGCGCCGTCTACAAAATCCTGGCAACCCTCGGCGTTATTGCCAACAAGACGTTGAGGAAACAAGATTCCGAAAACTCTGGTTGTGAGTTCGACGTTCATTTAGGTTTGCTGCTGCCGCTGGAAGAATACTGGCAAGACCGAAAAGAACTCAAAACCCAGATTCAAGGGGCAATTTCAGAATTCAGCTTTCGTGGCAAAGTTCTCTCTGGGCAGCTGGAGCGAGTTGAGATGCAACCAGAGGGAGCTGGGCTTTACCTCGCGAAGGGATTGCAGTTGGCTAAATCTAGTGTCAATATTCGCGATCGCACCGTTGTCGTTCTCATGTTTGGTCACCGCAATCTCTCCATCCTCACCTTCGAGAAGGGCAGTACTCCCCAGGAAACCAACAGCACTTCTCAAGGCCCCGGATTTGTGGAGTACTTGAAGCAATGTGCGACTGAACTGCCCGGTGTCGCCCCGGATGATCCAGCCTTGCTCGAAGCAATCCTTCAGGGGAATGAAACGTTTCAGATTCCCGGTCGGCAGGAAGCCCTCGATCTGTCTCAAGCCTGTATCTATGCGCGCGAGTTCTACCTGGAGCGAGTCAATCAGTTTTTGGTGGAGTGGTTGCCCTCTGCTGAAATGGACTTGATTGTGGGTGGAGGAGCGGCCTACTTCATTCGTTCAGAGCTGGAACAATTTTTTGACCAGCGGGGACTCACTCAGCAAATCACCTGGGCTGAGACCTTAAGGCCAGAAATGACGGATGTACTCCGAAGTCAGGCTGGAACACCAGAGCCGGATTTGGTTACCAGCGTGCGCTGGGCAGATGTCTATGGCCTGTTCAAAACATTCATGTACAGCACAGCACCCGCTCAATCTCGTTAGCGATCACCTCAAGCAACTCACCCAAAATCGAGGACTTGGACGCATGACCCAAGCATTCAGACCGAAAGCCCGAATTCAATACTCCAGCCAGGATGAATTAGATATGGGAGTCATCGATTACTGTCGCGGGCGATCGCGTCATGACCTTCATGCTCGCACGCGATCTGCGTTGAACGGTTTCTATGCTCCCTTTGCCATGGCGGCAGTTGAAGCATCTGCGGAAGAAGTCCGGCGGCAGGCAATGAGATCGATCCGGCAGTTGACGTCTCAGATTCTGGAAATCCAGGAACAATTCCTTCCTGAGTTACTGTCCCCGGATTTCATCTTCAACGGCCAGACCAGCCTTGGCACATTGCCATGGCCAGCAGGGACAAATGGGCAAGGCATCCAAGTTACTGGCCCAACACACGCCAATGGTTCTGCCTCATTCATAAAGGTAGAACCCGATAAAGCAGAGATGTTCTCGAACTCATCCACTCAGGCTTCCCCTGCCGTTGGTCCTGTAGATGAACAACTGCGAGAGTTTTTGGGTGATGATGCCGCCATCATGGCAGGGCTGAATCCATTCATCAATGACCTGACATGAACCGACCGCCGCCCAGAACCCCTATCCCAGTTGACCGCAAGACCCAGGAACAGATTGCGGGGACTGCGGCGTTGCTTTTAGAGCGATTCTGCCAAGACCAGCCTCGGGGGCAGCGTGTGTTCGAGGGCAAGCATTTTTACACGATCGTAGAACGAGGTCGAAGTTTAAACATTGAGTTCAAGGGCAATGCCCACCACCTGCCAGAGACGATTCTAACGCTGCGAACTCAGCATGAGAATGGACAAGCATTTTATGAAATTGATTCCTGGCTAACGCAAGGAGATGTTCAACGGTTTGCTTTGATACGGCAGGAACTACAACAAGACGGCCAAAGGAATCCGTTAAAAACCGCATCTGCACATGGCAGGGAGGAGGACAGATAGGTTGTTGGTTTAGTCGCAATCTCACAGAAATCCATCAGGATGCCACAATTCAATCAACGCCCTGGAGGCTGTTAGCAATGACCACAGCCCAGCGATTGACATTTGAGCAATATCTCGAATGGGATGACGGCACGGATAAGCGATATGAACTAGTGGATGGGAGGTTAGTCGAGTTGCCGCCCGAATCAGAACCCAACACGTCCCTAGCCAATTTCCTCTTCCTGCAGTTGGTCAATGCTGGATTGCCGTTTCGTCAGATTCAGCCCCATAGTTGTGAACTTCAGGTCCCCGTATTGCAGTCAGGCGATCCTGCCAATCGCTATCCAGACCTGGTAGTTCTGCGAGAAGAACATCTGGAGCTGACTCGCAAACGACTCATCATCACCTTTGATATGTTGCCGCCCCATCTAGTCGTTGAGGTGGTTTTCCCCGGAGAACGAAATCGGGAACGGGACTATGAACGCAAGCGGCGACAATATGCGGCCAGAGGCGTCCCTGAATATTGGCTGCTTGATCTGTCAGAGAACATCATCACCGTCCTACAACTTGACCAGGGCAACTATCAAGAAGTGAGCCAGTTTACCGAGAATGCCCCTATCCAATCTCCCCAACTGGCTGAGATGGGTATTCCCTTTTCACTGACTGCTGATGAAATCCTGGATACGGTCAGATAGGGACAGAGTCGTTGCAATATATGGTATTGGCCCAAAGAACCAACGCCTTCAGTGAGGCTAATGACCGTATCCATAGCAGAATGCGGAATGAAGAAGTCGGAAGTCAAAATCAAAAAGCCTATTTAATGGTGATTTCAGGCATTTGAGGTGACCTGATCAAACTGCGGCTTGCTATACCAGCAATAATTTCGCCATACTACCCTATCCCAAGCGCCATTTGGACAAGCTCTCCATTGACTAACTCATATATGGTGTCAGTCAGCACCATCGTCGTTGTTGGGGTCATCTTGAGTCAGCAGATTAAGACACTGATCATCTTAACGAGCGGCAAAAGCCATTTATCGGATACCGAGCAACAAGAAGGATGAGGCGCTTGGTAGAAGTCTGGTAGAACGTTTTATTGAGAACCGCTACAATTAGAGCACAGCAAAGGTTATAAGACTTTCTGAACTTCGTTCGGGACGAAGGGGTCGGAGGTTCGAATCCTCTCATCCCGATTCTTCTGTACATTCGCGAATTAAATGTCGCTGTTTGGTGTCCATTAACGTCATCAAAGGCAATCGACCGCTGCTCCAGCATCACTTCACTCCCGACGCCCTGCCGCTGGAGAAACAAGAGCGGGAAGGGGTGCCTGGTAACAATCCCCATGAGTGGCGGAAGACCGTTCTCGTCAATGAACAGAGACAGCTTCACCTGCCCAGTACCGACTTCTTTAGCCGCCGCCTTCACCCCCCGCAAACGCCGCACCCAGCAGGAGGTGGGGGCCACCCTGCAAGTCATCGAACCCCACATGAGGGGTCTCAGAGGAAGCCGTCCGCTCATTCTCGAAAAGCCGCCAATGCTCTTGCCCCGCTAGAAATCGCTGCCGAGCAGTTTGCCCCCAATATATTGCAAATAGTTGGTGCAAACGAAACCGCAGCGATGGTACTCGCTCAAGGAATTCAGCCCGGAACTGACGGCTCTTTCCACCACTCACCTCAGCGCTGGGGCGGCAGCAGTGGATCAGTTGACGTGGCAAACCGATCGCTGGTTTGTCGTTTCAACCGCCGAGGGCACCGGAGAAATAGCTCAAAGTCTGATGGCCCTGACGGTCGGCAAAGGCACTGAACGGGTCTCTGGGCTGTGGGGCAGCATCAAACCCGATGTGGTCACGGGGCAGTCGGGAGATGAAGTGCAGCAGGTGCTTACCAAGCTAGTCGAAAGCCTGCCTCGTGAGAGTTGTTTGCTCTATCGAGCGGCGATCGCCTACACCGCCCAATGGCCCCAGTGGGAGCTCTCTTCCCGTCTGTCTCAAGCGGATATCTTGAACCAATTTGGCTACGGTATTCCCGATGTGAGCAGACTGCAGGCGGATGATGAGCGATCAGTTCGCTATGCGACGCCGGGAGAACCGTGGATTAAACCGTTGCAGGCGGATGTGTATCAGGTTTCGGTTCCGGATGCTTGGTTAGCGCAACCGCCGGAGACTCAATTCCGTATCAGCGTCTTGCTTGCCTACAAGGCTCAGCCCCACCGAACGGAGCAGGGGCGGAGCCGCTATCTATCTATCTACTTGGTTGGATTGGCGCTGTAGTCGACCGGGAGAACCCAAGCTATCGTTTCTCGGTCGGGTTTTGCAGGACTATCAAGCGCCTGAGGCGGTGGAGGAGGTCAAGGGCAGCTTTAAGTGGACGATTGGGAATCGAAAGCGGCGAGATCGCGCCACGGGTTAGCTCATGCGGCTTTCTAGAAGTGACAGTACGCTTCAAAAAGATTGGGCGGTAGCGAAGCGTTCTGAACTGGGTCAGCAATTCTTTGTCGCTGTCATTGGGCATCGAGGTTGGAACAGCGATCCTGAGGCATCAGTGCCGTATGCATTGGTGATAGCGCTAGAAAAATACCCAAGTGTGCCCTAGACCAGTTGCTGCCTCCGACTATGACCTGTTTAGAAGTTAGACTTGGCAGCGAGTGAGTGATCCCCCTGGGGGGATTAGAGCTACTCTTGAAAGCGTTGAGCGCGCTACCGGATTCTCTGGCTTATGGTTACCCGGTCTCGAAAGCAGACGCCTAAAAAAACGACAAAAGTTAGCTGGCCCAAAAGCACTGAATTGGTGGGTCTAGAATTTTCGCTCGTGGCGCAGGGTGATGATGAACTGTATCCGCAATACACCATTGGCCTACATGCCTGGTTTTTGCAGCAGATTCAACAGATTGACCCGGCGCTCTCTGCCTATTTGCACGATGGTGAATCGGAAAAGCCGTTTACCATTACTGGACTAGATGGACAGTTTGTGGCCCATAGCCGAGCACTGCAGTTGCAAACCGGCAAGCCCTATCGCTGGCGCGTCAGTGCCCTCTCTCAGAAAACGGTGGCCGGGATCGCGAGCTGGCTCCCCAAGTTACCCGAGACGATCGGGCTCAAGGATGTGCCCTTCTCGATTCAGCAGGTCAAGGCGGCACTCCCGGCGACGACCTATGCCAAACTAGCCGCGTCTGCCCCGTCAGGCAACAGTCTCAGCCTCAGTTTTGTCAGTCCGACCAGCTTTCGGCGCAAGGGACACCATCTGCCGTTGCCCTGGCCCCGTAATGTGTTTCACAGTTATCTGCGGCGCTGGAATCATTTTTCGGGAGAGTCGATTGATCAGGACGCTTTTCTGAACTGGATTGATGATCACGTGATCGTCCAGCGCCATCAGATCCAGTCGGTGAAGGTAGCTGCGGGTAAGCGGGGCTCGGTGACGGGCTTTACGGGCGCTGTGACCTACGGGCTCGATCGCAAAGCCGTGGAGCAGCCAGAGTTTGAGCATTTGTTTTGGGTGCTGGGTCAGTTTGCTCCTTACTGTGGCACCGGGCACAAGACCACGTTTGGCTTGGGGGAAACGATCGCGGGTTGGCATTTGAAGCAGGCAGAAGCGTATGAAGTGCCGTCGGCGCAAGCCCTTCTAGCAAAACGGATTGAGGAGCTGACAGAGTTGTTTCGATCACGGCGCAAGCGGACCGGGGGGAATCGGGCGCAGGATGTGGCCGAGATTTGGGCCACGATTTTGGCGCGGCGAGAGCTGGGGGATACTCTGCAAGCGATCGCGGATGATTTGGAGATGTCTTATGAGACGACTAAAACCTATGGCAAACTAGCCCGGCGATCGCTGCGGGAAACCTCATAAAGCTACTGCGCGGAGGGGTAGGTGTTTTTGCCGTGGTTTGGTCTATAGAGCGCTAAACCATTGCAGATAAAGGAATTCAGGCTACGGGTTTGAATTAGGGGTTCGCGCGATCACGCGAATCCTGATGGGGCAAAGCGTTCAGGCGATAGAGGAAAGAAGTTTGATCAGCGAAAGAGGCGTTTAGGTGGCAATTTCTGGGAGTTCGCGCATAATGGTCTCAGAACCTCGACAATTAAATTGTTTCAAACATCCGCCGTCGCAAGACACCATTTCCCCGCAAGGGGATTGAAACTCAATCACCCACCTGGCTAAGGTGGCCATGTGAAGTCGCAAGACACCATTTCCCCGCAAGGGGATTGAAACTTGCGATCCTTGAGCTTTTCAACGTCCTGCTGGCTGATGTCGCAAGACACCATTTCCCCGCAAGGGGATTGAAACCCGTGATGATTTCCCCAATATCCTCGCCATAAAATGTCGCAAGACACCATTTCCCCGCAAGGGGATTGAAACTCGTGACCCTAACGGCAAACCACTGCCACGCAGGTCGCAAGACACCATTTCCCCGCAAGGGGATTGAAACACCAGTAGGTTGATGGCGGCTTTCCGATGCTCTTTGAGTCGCAAGACACCATTTCCCCGCAAGGGGATTGAAACTTAAAGCTCGACTCGACAAAGTAAGCACGGTGAACCCAGGTCGCAAGACACCATTTCCCCGCAAGGGGATTGAAACAGGTTATAGGTTGCATAAACTCGCGGCCCCTCAGTCGCAAGACACCATTTCCCCGCAAGGGGATTGAAACCTGGAGATCTAATTCACCAACGGCATCAAACTCGTAGTCGCAAGACACCATTTCCCCGCAAGGGGATTGAAACTAAGGGGTTTTCTATCCAATACAAAGCAGCCGATAGGTCGCAAGACACCATTTCCCCGCAAGGGGATTGAAACCCCAAATATTAACAGGTCGGATCAAACCCGGTGAGCCGCGCCGTACCTCACTGCGTAAATTGCCGATCGCCCTAGCCTAGGGCGAATCTACTACGATACCCATCAGCGCTACTGGCATATTGGCCGACGAGTAATAGAGTTGTTGTGAAACAGTGAGTAATCGCGCAGTTGTTGTGGGGAGCTGGCG
>CALCCA010000147.1 GCA_937899725.1 uncultured Halomicronema sp. | reverse complement strand
CGATATCTTCTAGGATATTTTTTCTACCATGAACGGATGACGTGCTCCCTATCAATAGGCCACAAACACGACTTTTTCTATCAATTGACTGGATTATGGCTCCATCCCGATGACAGCTATCTGCTCACACATTCGTTACAGGACAGATAGCCAGAGCATCCAGTAAAGCCACAGACAGGCCGCCACTAGCCAGGGCAAAGGGTCGGCCAACAGTGCTAATAAATCCACCATCAAGAGAACTCCACGGAAGAGTTGACACGTTGATTCATTCATCATGGCTACGCTCTCAAAAGCATCATTACGACAACTCGTTAAAACGGCATCGGCTCGGGGGTTTAAAATTTTGGCCCTCCTGCCCAGCATGGTCTCTGCAGGCGACCTGTTTCCGCACACCTGAAAGTTAGCCAAGCCTCACCCAATCAATCGAGTGAGGCTTGGCTTAGCCACTATTGCAGTCCTAGGCGCTGAGCTTAGGCCAGATCAAAGCGATCAAGGTTCATCACCTTAGTCCAGGCCGCAACAAAGTCCTGCACAAACTTTTTCTGTGAGTCTGCGCAGCCATAGACTTCAGCGATCGCCCGCAGCTGCGAGTTCGACCCAAAGACCAGATCAGCCCGAGTGCCCGTCCACTTCAGTTCGCCCGTAGCGCGATCGCGCCCTTCAAACTCGTCTTCCGCTTCCGAGACCGCCTTCCACGTCGTGTCCAGATCCAACAGGTTGACGAAGAAGTCATTGGTCAACGTCTCTGGCCGCTGGGTAAACACCCCGTGCGCGGTCTGACCCACATTGGTATTCAAGACGCGCATCCCCCCGACGAGCACTGTCATCTCTGGTGCGGTCAGCGTCAATAACTGGGCTCGATCCAACAGCAGCTTCTCGGCTGGAATGGTGAATAGCCCCTTGGTGTAGTTGCGGAAGCCATCGGCGATCGGTTCAAGCACCGCGAACGATTCCACATCAGTTTGGGCCGGCGAGGCGTCGGTGCGACCGGGCTGAAAGGGCACTTCGACATCGTACCAACCGGCATTTTTCGCCGCTTGCTCGACGCCAGCACCACCCGCTAGAACGATCACATCAGCCAGCGATACCCGCTTCTCGCCCGATTGTGAGGCATTGAAGGTGCTTTGAATCGCTTCCAGAGTCTGTAGCACCGTCGCTAATTGAGCGGGCTGGTTAACGTCCCAATCTTTCTGCGGGGCGAGGCGAATACGTGCCCCGTTCGCGCCACCGCGCATATCTGAGCCCCGGAAGGTCGAGGCCGACGCCCAAGCCGTAGAAACCAACTGGGCAACCGATAGACTCGTGGCGAGAATCTGACGCTTCAGAATCGCGATATCTGACTCGTCAATCAATTCATGGGTGACAGCCGGGACGGGATCTTGCCAGATCAGCTCCTCTTGGGGCACTTCCGCGCCCAGGTAGCGGGCGCGCGGCCCCATGTCGCGGTGCGTCAGCTTAAACCAAGCGCGAGCAAACGCATCAGCGAACTGTTCTGGGTGCTCCAAGAAACGCCGCGCAATGGGTCCGTAGACCGGGTCCATACGCATGGCCATATCCGCCGTCGTCATGATGGGCGCATGCCGCCTAGCAGGATCGTGAGCATCCGGCACCGCATCCGCCGCCGCGCCCCCCTGCGGCACCCACTGGTGGGCACCTGCCGGACTCTTCGTCAGCTCCCACTCATAGCCAAACAGGTTTTCGAAGTAGTTGTTGTCCCACTTAATGGGGTTGGTGGTCCAAGCCCCTTCAATGCCGCTCGTTGTCGCATGCACCCCAACGCCGCTGCCGAAGCTGTTCTTCCAGCCGAGGCCTTGCTGCTCAATACTGGAACCTTCAGGTTCCGCCCCCACCAACGCGGCATCACCGGCCCCGTGGCATTTACCAAAGGTGTGTCCCCCAGCCACCAGCGCCACGGTCTCTTCATCATTCATGGCCATACGCCCAAAGGTTTCTCGAATGTCACGACCGGACGCGACCGGATCAGGCTGGCCGTTCGGCCCTTCTGGATTCACATAAATCAGGCCCATTTGCACGGCGCCCAGCGGATTTTCGAGTTCGCGATCGCCCGTGTAACGCTTGTCGCCCAGCCATTCGGTCTCAGCCCCCCAGTAGATATCCTCTTCGGGTTCCCAAATATCTGCCCGGCCCCCGGCAAAGCCAAACGACTTAAAGCCCATCGACTCCAGCGCGCAATTACCGGCGAGGATCATCAGATCCGCCCAAGAGATGGTCTGGCCGTATTTTTGCTTGATCGGCCACAGCAACCGCCGCGCCTTATCAAGATTGCCATTATCAGGCCAGCTGTTGAGCGGGGCAAAGCGTTGATTGCCAGTAGCCGCACCGCCGCGACCGTCACTGATGCGATAAGTTCCCGCGCTGTGCCACGCCATCCGGATAAAGAGCGGCCCATAGTGACCATAGTCAGCGGGCCACCAATCCTGAGACGTCGTCATCAGCTCAAAGATGTCTGCCTTTAGAGCCTTTAAGTCGAGCGTCTTGAACGCCTCGGCATAGTCGAACTCCGCCCCCATGGGATCGGATTTAGCAGAATGTTGGTGCAAGATGTTCAGGTTTAACTGATTCGGCCACCATTCTTGGTTGGAGGTGCCAGTACCCGCCGTAAATTTCTGGGCCGCCCCAGAAAATGGGCAGCCCCCTTGACTGCTCGTTGCTGGACTAGGGGTGGTGCTTTGCAAATCGCTCATAGTATCTCCTAGAGTGTGGGCAGGAAGCGCTTTTTGACTACCTTTTGACAGGCCAAAATAAGCTAGAAAAAGCCTAATCAAATTGCTTGCTTTTAGCATCTTTCACAACATGATTTGAATTCATATTAGCTTTCAAACGGGCAAAGTAACCAGACTCTAAAAAACTTTATTTTATAGATTTTTTCCTATTAAATTAGAATCAATAAAACCCGCTATATCTCTTTATGAAAATAATTTTCATAGGGTTTTTCCTATAAAAATAAACTTCAATAGCGATGCTTTTGGCATTCTGACAATTTTTCAAACAGCCCAGATGGGGCTTCCGCAGCGCCTGAGATGCCCGGCTTCAGCCAACGATAAATTGCCACCGCCATCCTTGCCCTGTGGCAGGGTAGGCACTGGCGATCGCTAATCACATTGATTGAATGGTTCTATCGGTTTCCTAAAACCTCTACAGAAATTCAATTCACAACAGACTAATTGGCATCAAGACAGACTCGGTGCCATTATGATATTTGAGTTTAAATCAAAAATTGATTCTATTGATTACGCTTGAGTCTATTGAGAGAGACTTGCTTCTCTCGCAAACGTGTTTATCAAGAGACTCTCAACCAGCAGGCTTTTATCTTGGGCTTTCAAAGTCTTATTTCATCAATCTGCAATCCAAATTACAAAGCATCAATTCATTAATCGAGACTAGCTTTTAGCTGGCAGCTCACTGTTTTTAGCCATTACGTTTGCTCAGGCTTGCAGGGATGCACCTGAAACTCGACCACCCATCCCAAGCGATTAAACAGCTGAATTAATTTATCGATCGTAAACCGATTGAAGTGGCCATTAAAGAGGTGAGAGACCTCAGGCTGCTGAATTGCCAGCAAGGTTGAGAGTTCTCTTTGCTTCAACCTAGTTTTGATTAGAATCTTCCGTAATTCATGCCCTAACTCTGTGCGCAGATCTAAGTCAATCTGGTCACAGCATTCTGGCGTCAGATTAGGCACGCGGCCCAAGATAGAACCACTCTGCTCTTGTTTCATCATGTTTTTTGTCCAGTGTTTGAACAACCAAATGCTTAACGGCATAGCCGCAGCCAGCCTCAAAGCGACTCCTGCCAATACATAAAGAGATCTGCCAGGCTAGAGTCTCTCTTTTGTTAAGTCTGCTTATATCTAAGAATAATTCTAATATAGGGATGAAGCAATGAGTATATTGGCTTATTCGTTCTCAGTAAGGTCGGATTTGCCGACCGTTTGCCCCGAGCGATTAAGCGGGAACTGCCCCGTCATTGGGGATGCGTCATGGTGTCGGGGCGAACGTAGTGGTCAAACTCATCACCAGAGAGGAAGCCGAGTTCCAGGCAGGCAGCTCTTAGGGTCGTATTTTCGGTATGGGCTTTTTTCGCGACCTGAGCGGCTTTGTCGTAGCCGATCGCGGGATTGAGCGCTGTTACCAGCATCAACGAGTTTTTGAGAAAGTGCTGCATCTGGTCGCGATTGGGTTCGAGGCCGACAACCAGATGATCGGTAAAGGTGCGGCAGGCGTCAGTTAATAGGCGCACTGAATGCAGCAAATTGTGAATCATCACTGGCTTGAACACGTTGAGTTCAAAGTTGCCCTGACTCCCCGCAAAGGCGATCGCGGCATCGTTGCCCATCACCTGCACACAGACCATCGTCATGGCTTCGCACTGAGTCGGATTCACCTTGCCCGGCATGATCGAAGAACCCGGTTCGTTCGCCGGGAGCTGCAGTTCACCTAAGCCACAGCGCGGGCCAGAACCCAGCCAGCGCAAGTCATTAGCAATTTTCATCAGGGCGGCGGCGAGGGTTTTGAGCGTGCCACTGACAGCGACGATGCCATCGTGGGCGGCGAGTACCGCAAACTTGTTGGGCGCTGAGACAAAGGGCAGCTGCGTGTAGCGAGCAATCTCAGCGGCGGCTTTGACTGCAAAGTCGGGGTGGGTGTTGAGCCCGGTGCCGATCGCCGTCCCCCCCAAAGCCAGCTCATACAGCTCCGGGAGGCTGGCGGCAATCCGGTGCAGGGCTTGATCCAGCTGGGTCACATAGCCCGAAAATTCTTGACCTAAGGTCAGGGGCACGGCATCCATCAGGTGGGTACGACCGATTTTGATGATGTCGTCAAAGGCTTGCGCCTTGGTCGCCAGCGCCTCGCGTAGACGGCGCACAGAGGGTTGCAGCTGGTGCACGATCTGCTCTGCGGCGGCAATGTGCATCGCAGTCGGAAAGGTGTCGTTAGAAGATTGCCCCAGGTTGACCTGGTCGTTGGGGTGAATCGGCGTTTTGCTGCCTAAAACGCCGCCGCTGAGTTCGATCGCGCGATTGGCAATTACCTCGTTGACATTCATGTTGGTCTGGGTGCCGCTGCCGGTCTGCCAAACCCGCAGAGGAAAGTGATCGTCGAGTTGCCCGGCAATCACCTCATCGGCGGCTTGCACGATCAGCCCAGCTTTATCAACCGTTAGCTGGCCGAGGGCGCAGTTGGTAACCGCCGCCGTCCGCTTGAGAATGCCAAAGGCGCGAATCAATTCGCGGGGCATGACGTCGTCACCAATGTCGAAATGGTGGAGCGATCGCTGCGTCTGCGCCCCCCAGTAGCGATCGTCAGGCACCTCAATCGCCCCCATACTGTCCGTTTCAATTCGAGCGTTCATCAGTATTTTGTCAAGCTATCTGATCAGGCCATAACTTCAGCGTACAGATCTATGGAATGGCATTAGACCCGCAAGTTTAGTTTTCAACAGAATTCAAAGTCTCTTTGGCAGCTGAGCAGATGGCTAGCAATAGACGATCTATCCACTGCTCCCAATCGTTCATGGAAATCCGGAGAATCCCCTCATATTCATACTGCAGCGGCAGAGAGGCATTCTTTATGTGGCTGCGAAGAAGATCGCGAAAGGTGCAAGCCGTATCAGAGTCTTCCAACCAACCTAGTTTGAGATCCAATCGGCCACCTGACCAAACAGTGATCGGAGCTCGCTTACTAATGGCGCTTATTTTAGGATTAAAAGAACCATAAACGGAGCCTGTGCCCCAGTCGATTTTGTCAAAGCAATTCGATTTGCAGAAATCCAAGACTTTGTGCAGGTTAGCGACCTCAGTGGGTTTAAGCAGAGTTGAAGCCTTTTTGAAAAATGATGTTTCATCCCAAACGTGGCGAGAGGCTAGTTTGGAGATCTTCCCCCCTCTCTTAATCATCTGAGCGGCACTTGTCTGACCTAGAACTCGGGGAATATGGGTGCTGAAGGCGCCACCGCTATAGCGTCGCAGTTCTAAGGCTAATACTTCAGTTGGGCGCATTCGCTCATTCAGAAACTCAACAGTACGCTGTAATTCTGGAGGAATCCGATCAGCAACGAAAACGAGGCGGACTTTTCCATTACGCAAATTTTCATTGGCTTCTTGCCAAAAATCTTCTTCGTCACTTTGCTGATTCGAATGCTCTTGTAGAAACGCATCTAATGTTGCTTTAGGATTGTTTCCTTGTTCTTCAACTGTTTGGTGAAACTGTTCCTTCAAAGTTCGGTCAGCCCAATAAGTGATAGCATTCGCTGCATAGTCCATCATTTGCCCGACCACTTCTCGCCGCAAACGCGTGTCACTTTTACGTTTGACTTCCACTAGCGTTGGTATAGCTTCCTGATCAATAAATTAAGAGATCTAGTGACCAGCGATCGTTTCCTCCGTCTTCAGATGGAATAGCCGCTTCTCTTGCAACGAGTAGCCACTGCCGGGGATCAAAAGGATTAATTTGATCCCCGGCCAATAGATCGGGATGAGATGCCAAAAGACTCTGAAAGTCATTTTCGCAACTGTAGGCATCGAGTTCCATGCGGATTAGCTCTTTGCCATGCTGAATGTAGAGGGCTTCGCTCATAGTTTGGTTTGATGGGGTGATGGCTTGCTCTTCACGATGATCAGCAAAAAAGGTCTCTTTACATTAAGTTTTCCGACATCACAGCTCACAATCGCTCCTACGGCGCCTCTCCCTGCAAAAACTGCTCAGCCAGTTGCTTTTTCGCCAGGTAGCCCAAGGTTTGCATCGCCCGCTCAATCGGGTCTGACCAGGGCTTAGACGTATTCAGCCGCAAGCAATTGCCATAGCATTTTCCCGAAGCGGAGAACATGATACCCGGCGCAATGCCGATTTGCTGGGCATGGGCTTCTTGGTAAAGCCGCAGCGCGTCAAACCCCTTGGGCATCTCTAACCAGAGGATGTGGCCACCGGTGGGGCGAGTCACCCGCGTTTCTACCGGAAAGTAGTCGCTAATGGCCTGGTGCATACGCCCCATCTGGGTTTGATACGCTCGCCGCAGCTGCCGCAGATGGCGATCGAAGCCACCATTGGTGAGAAAGGCCGCAGTCGTGAGTTGCGGGGCGATCGCGTTATTCATGTTGATGATGGATTTCAGCTTGGAAACCTGGGGGTAATAGCGCCCTGGAATACACCAGCCGGTCTGCAGTCCTGGTGAAAGTGTTTTACTGACCGACGCACAATAGATCACCCGACCTTCCGTATCAAAGGCTTTGATGGCCTTGGGGCGGTTGCCTTCAAAATTCAGCTCGCCATAGACATCGTCTTCGATCAGCGGCACATCGTATTGGTTGATCAGGTCGACCAGGGACTTTTTCTGCGCATCGTCCATACAACTGCCTAACGGATTGCTGAAGTTTGAGACCAGCAAAATGGCCTTCAGATCGCCGGTTTTGAGAGCATCTTCAAGATGCGAGAGGCTCATGCCCATGCGGGGATGGGTGGGTAGGGTGAGCACCTTAAGCCCCAGGATTTTCATCGTCTCCAAGATGGCAAAATAGGTCGGTGATTCAACCGCCACGGTATCGCCCGGTTGGGTGATTGCCTGCAGCGCACAGTACATCGCCTCATTGGTGCCATTCGTCACGATGAGCTGATCGGGCGCGAGCGAGCAGCCACAGTTCAACATGCGGCGGGCGAGTTCGACCCGCAGCTCAATGCACCCCAGAGGGGGGCCGTAGGCATGGGCCATTTCAGGATCTTCGCGCATGATTTTGCCCATCAACCGATTGATCTGCGCCAGCGGCAACAACTCCATCGCCGGAAACGCGGCCCCTAATTCCACCCGGTTTTGATCGCGAACTGTGCTGTTGATATGAAAGCCGAGGGTGATATCAACGTCGTGGGCCTGCCGCGGTGGGGCTGTCGGTGCAGGCTCTTGCAAGAGGCTCAATGCCGCCTGCTTAACGTAGTAACCCGATTGCGGCCGCGCCGTAATCAAGCCGCGATCTTCGAGCAGTCGGTAGGCTTCTAAAACAGTAGAGGTACTCACCGACAGCTGCTCTCGCAATTTGCGCACCGAGGGCAGGCGATCGCCGGGCTTCAGCGTGCCCTCGGTAATCAGCGCCTGTAGTCGTTCGGCTACCTGCTCATACAAAACCTGATTTTTCTCAAGGGCAATGGGAGAAATATTCATAGCCGCGCCTCAGACCGCCAGCAAAATACAAAACCGTCTGGGGTAGCCAGGTCTGGCGGTGAACGGCAAGTTGCCTGCCAATGCCGCTGCGCACTGTGACGGTGTGGTTGCGGGCAAACGTTTGAGGTCGATCGACGAGCCTGCGCTGCAACGCCTCCACTAAGACCGACGTTGAAGCCTCAACACCGCATCCGCAACTGCCTCTGAGTATACCGGGTTCAACACCGCAGGCGTTAAGCGACGGCAGTTGCTACATGATCGGAGGATGCATCACCGCTTGACGTGACGCACCGGAGCCAGTGCCGGCGGTGCGTTGAACTAAGCTGACTCGTGTGGCTGGTTTCTGATACTTGTGACAACTCCCCGCCGTTTCCCTCAGTAGAGATAACGACAGGGAGCCTGACGGTAGATCTATGCCCCAACCGACGGCGCGACAGCCCCGACGGCCACTGGGTTGAACTAAGCGCGCTTAGCCACCTGCTGCCAGATGAAGATGGCGATCAACGCCCCGACTACAGATAAAACGATGCCCAAGATATTGAAGCCAGTAGACGCGATCGCCAGACTGCCAGTGGTCATCAACGTCGCCAGGGTGCCACCGATAAACGAACCGACGATACCCAAAATTAAAGCACTGAGCCAACCACCACGCTGATGCCCCGGATAAATCGCTTTGGCGATCGCACCGACGATAATGCCGACCACAATCCAAACAATGATGCCAAGTAAAGACATGACATTCTCCTCAGAGTAATTTGATACCTTGAGCATCTAATGATCAGCCTTGAAGATCCTCTATCTTGGGTCTTAGAACCCTACATCTTTAGGTAGGTTTATACAGTTCTTCTGCCTAAGAGGATTTCTCACTGTCAGTAGCGATCGCTGCAGTAAATCTCGATCAAACATCGCATTCTTTTGATGAGCAAAGCGAGGCAGCAACTGACCTTTTTCGAGGCTTGCTACCAGCTCTGCTGTCGGTGATTTTTTGCTTTTTGTGACAGATTCTCAGGACTCTGATCTGGACAATTCTCCCTGCAGAACGAATGATGGTTTTTGAGAGGGCCGCTGAAAAGCCACTGTTCCAGCGAGAATCTTTAGGCTAGGGTCAATGCTCAGGCAACCCAAGGAAGGGAGGGGGAAGATTCTAAAAGTTGGGCCGTGTGGGGTCGGGCTGATCAGCTGGGCAATCGCTCAAACCAGCTATCGATAATCGGCCTACTGACGTCTATACATAAGCGCCACAAGGTATTTTCTGCCAGACAGAAACCTGCCAACCGCTTCGAAGTTTTCCGCCTTTTTTGTCCTTTTGCTTAAGCTATCTTTGAAACAGATCAAGGTACTAATTGGGTGTTGTCAACTCATGAAACTTGGAGATTGCCGGCATTGGCCAATTGACTGCAACAAAGCATTTTTGACGACTCCATTTGTCTAGACCATCGGGGGCAGCCTCGGCAAGGAAATCAGCCTTGAGGAAGAGCCAGAAACACCCGAATTCTCAGACATTCATTGTTAATCGCTGAAGCCCTTAAGAGAGATCCCCCCATGCGCCACACTACCTCCTCAGACACTGTGCGTTCATACCTTAAATCCATTGGTCGCGTTCCTCTGCTAACGCGAGAAGAGGAAATTGTTTTGGGCAAGCAAGTGAAAGCAATGATGGCCCTACAGGCTCAGCGCACTGATCGCCAGGCAGAGTTAGAGCGTGAGCTCACTTGGGAGGAGTTTGCCCAGCACACTGAGACCGCCTTAGAGACGGTGACGCCAGTCATTCGGGCGGGCGAGCAGGCCAAACACAAAATGATTCAGGCAAATTTGCGGCTGGTCGTTTCGGTGGCCAAAAAATACACCGGGCGCGACTTAGACCTCTTAGACCTGATTCAAGAGGGTTCGATCGGGCTGAGTCGAGGGGTCGAAAAGTTTGATCCAGCCAAAGGCTATCGCTTTAGCACCTATGCCTACTGGTGGATTCGCCAAGCGATGACGCGGGCGATCGCAGAAAAAAGCCGGGTGGTGCGGCTGCCGATTCACGTGACAGAAACGCTCAACAAAATCAAAAAGGCGCAGCGTGAGCTGACTCAAAAGATGGGCCATGCCCCCTCAATCGATCAGATTGCCAAGCACTTAGAACTCACCACGACTCAGGTGCGTGATTATTTGCAGCACGCTCGTAAACCGCTATCGCTAGAGGTGCGAGTGGGAGACAACAATGATACTGAGCTGGCTGATCTCCTGCAGGTTGAGGGCGATACCCCAGAGCAAACCGTAACGCGCAGTCTGTTACGCGCCGATTTAGAAAGATTGCTCACCTATCTCACGCCGCAGCAGCGAGAGGTGTTGAGTCTTCGGTTTGGTCTAGAAGATGGCCACGCGTTGTCTTTGGCCATGGTGGGGCAACAGCTCAACATCAGCCGCGAACGAGTTCGGCAGATTCAGCACCAGGCGGTTTGTAAGCTGCGATCGCACTGCAGCCAATTGCGGGAATATCTGGCGGCAGTTTAGTCCCATTGCCACCAGCGGCGATCGGGTCACATCGGTGCAGCGGCGATCGCGGTTTCTCTAAAATCTGCACCGAGATAGATGCTTATGTCATAAGATCGGGCTATTCTCATCTTCACATTAAAGATATCGAGGTTCCGAGATGGATGGATTAAATCACGCTTTGTTGATGCAGGCAGCGATTGAGGGTGCTCCTTACATGTCAGCCTTCACCATCGTCCTAGTGGTTGGTTTTATCGCCGCGGTATCCATCGGTTCGATCGCTTGGTATAACTCAAAGCGCCCCGTCGGCTGGGAAGATAAAGAACGTCCCAATGTGGTGCCCAAAGTTGAAGATTAGACTGAACCCATCCGCCCATCCCGTTGATTCAAGGTGGTGGGCGGGTGAGCAGACTCATTCGCGCTTAGCGCTATGGGTTGTATACCGGCCATTCTCGGGCAAATAGGGGCATTAGATTCCCCCTAATCTCCTTGGTAAGCGGGGAGATGTAGACTGCATTGGGACAGAATCCTACGGCGGCTACGGGGCCACGACAGCGGCGGCTGCTCATTTTTTGATGCAGATTAGGGTAAGCCATCAGCCGCAGACGGTTCGGATGAGGGGCCAAGCCCCATGCTTCGTGGCAGGAGGCATCAAAGCTAGAGAGATGCTGCAAATAGCCTCCCCTTGGTATCGACTGGCTGTCAGCGGTAGATGACGGTAGATCATCATGCCAAAAGGGTCGCGTCGCTGGTTCCGCATCGCCCCATAATCGATTTTTCATTGCCGACTCGACAGACTCCCGTCATCGTTTCTTAAAGCTGGGAGCAAGAGCGGCTACATTTATGTATTTTTTCTTACCCGTAGACAACGGTTATCGGTTGTCATTGATAGAATTTATGCGTCTTAGTTGAATACCGCCTCGATCGCGGCGTATTCATCCGCCTACGGCCACTCCACGCCCCAAAAAGGGACAAGTACTCCGGTTACCGGATGAGTGCTTGAGGCGATGGTCATCCGCCCTGACCGCTTATTCATTACCCCACTCATCAAATCTGCCCTGCATGTCGAAGCCAGATTGCACCGTTCTTGTTGTCAAAGGGTCGACTCAAGCAGAGGACTATGCTGGCTGGCTGGCTGCCGATCAGGCCAGGTCTTATCGGGTGTTAACCGCTGACTGCCCGGCCAACGCGATGACTACTTTAACGTTGCCCGCTGGCCTCAAGGTCGATGGGGTGCTATTGACCCTGAGCACCGCTCACGGTGACAGTGCGGCCCTCATCGGTCAGCTCAAAGCTCAGCTATCTCCCTCGTGCCCCCCCATTATCGTCATCGGCGATCGGAATATGACAGCCGCCGTCGCCGCCATGAAAGCTGGCGCTACCGACTATTTAGGGCAAGACCAACTGACCGCGACCCAACTGACGACGGCACTGGTGGCCGCGATCACCCTCGCGGCCCCCGCCGCCATCAGTGCCGCCCATCCGCCGCCTCAACCGCAGGCCGCGCTCAACAACCGTCAAGACTTGGTTGAGGCGATTCCTCAAATCATCTGGACGGCGGATGCTCAGGGCCAGGTCAACTACTGGAACCGTCGCTGGTTTGACTACACGGGTTGCCAACCGGCTGAGTCGATGGGGTGGGACGCGCTGCAACAGGTGCATCCCGACGATCGCGATCGCACCCTGGCCGCCTGGCAAACGGCCCTGGCTCTAGAGCACCCGTTTGAGAGCGAATATCGCATTCAACGGTACGACGGGGTCTATCGCTGGTTTATCTGTCGGGCGCTGCCCACGGTCACGGTCACGGGTCAAATTGCGGGCTGGGCAGGTACCATCACCGATATCGATCAGCGGGTGCAGCTCGAGCAAGCGCTGGTGCGAGAGCGAGATTCTCGCCAGCAGACCGAAACGGCCCTTGCGAGCACCGAAGAATGGTATCGCTACATCTTTGAAGCGGTTGACGTCGCCATTTTGGAAGAAGATTTCAGCCTGGTCAAAGCTCAGATTGAACAGCTCAAACGGTTGGGAGTGACTGACTTTCGCCACTATTGCGACGAGCATCCCGACTTTGTAGCGCAGGCGATCGCCCAGGTCAAGCCGGTGAACGTTAACCAGGCGGCACTGCGCATGTTCAAGGCCCAGCATAAAGCCGATTTGTTGATTTCGCTTGATCGCGTTTTTGTGACTGAGACACAGCCTTCCTTTATCGATGAACTGGTGGCGATCGCGGCGGGCGATCGCCGACTAGCGATCGAAACAGTCAGCCAAACCCTCACGGGTGAGCTACTGCAAGTCCAGGTGAATATCACCTTTCCTGAGCCGACTGAATCCTATAAGCGGGTGTTGGTCTGCATCGTTGATCAAACTGAGCAAAAAGCCGCCGAAACCGCATTACGCCAAGGCGAAGAGCGGTTTCGCACCCTCGCTGATAATATTGCCCAACTTACCTGGATGGCCGACGTCAGTGGCTTTATGTTTTGGTTTAACCAGCGGTGGTTTGACTATACCGGCACAACTTTGGCGCAAATGCATGGCTGGGGATGGCGTGAGGTGCACCACCCCGACTATGTTGATCGAGTGCTGGCAAAGCTCCAGCAGTGCTTTCAATCAGGGGAACCTTGGGAAGATACCTTTCCCCTCCGCGGGCGAGACGGTCAATATCGCTGGTTTCTGGCTCGCGCCTTACCCATTCGCGATGAAGCGGGCAATATTTGGCAATGGTTTGGCAGTCATACCGACATCACCCAGCGGAAGCAAGCAGAAGACGCGCTGAAAGCGAGTGAAGAACGGCTGCAAATGGCCCTGGAAGCTTCTGGCAGCGGCTTTTGGGACTGGGATATCGTCGCTGATTGCGACTATTTAAGTCCACAATGGCTAGCCATGCTGGGATTTAAACCCGGCGAACTAGAGGAAAGATACAACACCTGGGCCGAGCTGATCCATCCTGAAGATAAACCCCAGATTCTGGAGCGGCTGCAGGCGCATTTGCAGGATAGTGCGATTCCCTACCGCTTTGAATACCGGTTGGCCACCAAACAAGGCGACTGGAAATGGATTGCCAACTACGGTAAGGTCGTCGCTCGCGATGAGCAGGGTAACCCGCTGCGCATGATGGGCATTCACCATGACGTCAGCGATCGCAAACAGATCGAAGCCATCCTGCGCCTCAGTGAAAGCCGCTATCGGACGCTGGCCAATGCAGTGCCGCAACTCATGTGGATTGACGACGCCACCGGCAAAACTGAATTTTGTAACCAACGGTGGCAAACCTATGTGGGTCAACCAGCACTGAGCTTAGACCATGCTCTCGGCACAGAGCTGATGCATGCCGAAGATCTACCAGAGGTGCTGAGAAAGCGGGCTACGGCGCTGCAAACCGGGCTGGACTATGAAATCGAATGTCGCCTACAGCGCCACGATGGAGCCTACCGCTGGCATCTGGTGCGGGTCGTGCCGCTGAACAACGGGGCGGGGCAACCAGTCTCGTGGTTTGGCACGGCAACTGACATTCATGATCGCAAAGCCGCCGCGGCGGAACGCGAGCAGTTGCTGCGGCGCGAAAAAAGTGCCCGCGAAGAGGCCGAACACGCCAATCGCATCAAAGACGAGTTTTTAGCCATCCTCTCCCATGAGTTGCGCTCGCCCCTCAATCCCATTTTGGGCTGGTCGAGGCTATTGCAAACCCATCAGTTTGACGCTGACCGCACAGCGGAGGCACTGGCCACGATTGAGCGTAACGCTCAATTACAGACGCAGCTGATTGATGACCTGTTAGACATTGCCAAAATTTTGCGGGGCAAACTCAAGCTCCAAAAGGCAGCGGTAGACCTGGCTTCAGCAATGACTGAGGCGATCACAACGATGGCGATCGCCGCCAGCGCCAAAGCCATCATCGTCAAGTCCGAAATTGTGGATGCCGGGCAAATTTGGGGTGACGCCGGACGGCTGCAGCAAATCATCGGAAATCTGCTGTCGAACGCTATCAAGTTCACGCCGGCGGGCGGACAGATTGACCTGCGCTTGCAGCAGGAGGATCGCGACGCGGTGATGACAGTACAAGATACCGGCAAAGGTATCAGTGCTGACTTCCTGCCCAACATCTTTAAATCATTCCATCAAGAGGATGCTTCCATTACCCGCCAGCATGGGGGGCTGGGGCTAGGGCTCGCCATTGTGCGCTATCTGGTAGAGGCTCACGGCGGCCAGATCACCGTCGATAGCCCCGGCGAAAATCAAGGCTCAACCTTTACCCTACGGCTGCCGCTATTGCCGCAGGCACCGGTCACCACTACCACCCAGCAATCGCCAGCGACCGATTTAGACTTAACCGGCATTCGCGTGCTGGCCATTGACGATAACCCCGATGCCTGTGAGCTGCTCGAAACGCTGCTCTCGCAATATGGCGCTGAGATCGCCGTCGTCACAGCGGCGGCTGAAGGGCTCTCACGGGTGTCAACCTTTCAGCCTGACGTCTTGATTAGCGATATTGGCATGCCCGATATCGATGGATTTACCCTGATTGAGCAAATTCGTCAGCTGCCCGCCACCGCTGGCGGACAAACCCCCGCGATCGCCCTGACCGCCTATATCCGTGAGAGCGATCGGCAGCGCACCTACGACAGTGGCTATCAGGCACACCTGGCCAAGCCCGTTGATGTTGACCGCCTGCTGCTAACAGTCATGGCCTTGGCCCAGGAAGCCCGCAATCGCTAGCTGGCCCCACGCCATGCAAAATCAGCCGCCCGCCCTCAGTGTCTTGGGGAACTTATTCGCAAAGTGTGTACGGCTGCAGGCCCTCCCCGCAGTCCCTCGCTGATCAAGTAGGGGGTACACCCAGACTTGACGGCCAAAGTTTTTGACCGTTAATGAATGACGTACCCAAGTTTGATTGAGCGTCATGGCCCCTACCGAACGACAAAAAATGCTGGCCAATCAACCCTACTGGGTCGCCGATGCCGAGTTGACAGCAATGCAGTTGACCGCCCAGCAGCAGCTCTACCGCTTTAACCACTCAGCCCCCACACAAACAGACTTGCGCCAGGCGATCTCGCGATCGCTTTTTGGTGCCATTGGCTCCAATAGTGAAATTATCCCGCCCTTTCACTGCGATTATGGCTGCCACATTCGAGCCGGTGACAATCTCTATATCAACGTTAATTGCACCTTGCTTGACTGCAACTGGGTGATCCTAGGCGATAACGTCCTGCTGGCACCCAATGTCCAAATTTACACGGTTTACCATCCGGTCGAGCCGACCCAGAGACAAACCGGGGTGGAGATGGCCGCCCCCATTACCATCGGCAATAATGTCTGGATTGGCGGCGGCGCGATCGTCTGTCCTGGGGTCACCATTGGCGACCACACAACCATTGGTGCTGGTAGCGTAGTGACAAAATCGGTGCCCGCTGGCGTAGTCGCAGCAGGCAATCCCTGTCGGGTGCTCCGAACGGTGGCACCTGACTAAAAGCCTCCGCTCAGCCCAATGGCTTGAGGCCGCTCCAAATCACAGTGAGTTGGATGCAAACGGTGTGCAAGCGGATTATTAGCCTGCACTACGTCAACGCAAATGCCCGGTTCTCATTCATTTAGGAGCACTTTGGCGATCGCTTCAATCTGATTCACCACCACCGAGATATGCCCTTCATTTGGATACATCACCAGCTTAGCCGTCGGGAGAGTTGCCGCAGTTCGCTTTACTAGATCAAGCGGAACATTCTTATCCTCTTCACCATAGAACAATGTTAGTGGCATCCGAATTTCATCTAAACTAAAGTCCCACTTCCTGAAGTAAAGTTGAAGATCCCAGGCAGTTCCTCGTGTTCCTGAACGAAGTCCTTCGTTCAAAGCCTCACAGCTGGTCTTTATCCGACCTGGCAATTTTAATACTGCGTAATCCGCTGCTGGCAGTCTTTTTTCTAAGGTTCCTAATAGTTTATCTGGAGAACCATTAAGCGATCGCTGTGTCAATTTCATTGAGGCTTGATACAGCCAGGGAAAATACTTGATTAAAATAAAACTCCCACGATTGGATTTCAACAAATCCGCAATTGTAAATTCCCATGCTCCTGAAACGATCACGGCTGAATATAATCGATGAGGAATCTTGGCAGCACAGGCAGCCGTATAGCCGCCTCCCGACGAAACCCCCAACACTGAAAATTTGTCTAACCCCAGGGCATCGGCCAGAAAGGTAACATCCTTCGTCCAATCAGAAAATCCGCGATTCGGTTGGAAGTCTGACTGTCCTATTCCTGGACGATCTGGCGCAATCAATCGTAAGCCTAATCGGATAAATACTTCATCACCTAACAACAATGGCTCTAACCGAGAAGTTCCACCACCATGAAAATAGAAAACGGGATGCCCGTTGAGGTCACCGTACTCTGCATAGGCTAACCGTCGATGGTCAGGTAGGGTGAGAAAATTCGTACTTTCCATAGCAGCGTTCTTGAATCGTCAGCTGAGTCTGGCATCGTAAACTGAGTCCGAAATCTCATTATCCCTCCACTAATAACCTTAACCAATAACTTTGCAGGCTAACGTGAAGCTGAGCGGCGGCCAATATGTATCAACATCTGAATTACTCATTCTGTCCGCTCCTGCGTAGTGTTATGTGGCTGCCAAAATCGATAGTCTTGGACCCAAATGATTGGAAAAATTGTGTGAATCAAAAATCCTTAATTACGATTCTGTCTCATTATTAGGGTTACGTGCACCCCTATTATCAATAGTATCCATGTCTACACCGGGAAGAATTTTTTTGTCTTCGCTAGAAATGAAAGGTACGCCATTAATTTGAATTTCTACTGCTGCTGCTGTGAGTAATCCCTCTTCCATCATGTAAGCAACTTGCTCATAGAGTTCAAGCTTCTTTTGCTGATTCTCTATTTCTTTACGTTCTATATCTGCTTCTTTTTCTCGAACCTCTAATTCTCTTAAATGAATTTCTATATCTCTTATTTTCTGGACTTCTTCAGCACTTGGCAGGTTTGTATTTTGCTTTTCAGCAGCTATTCTTTCAGCCTTAGTTTTAAGAGTTTCCTCTTCAAGTTTTTCAGTTTCTACGATGCGTTTATCTAGTTGTTCTGCTATAACAGCGTCACGCGTCTTCTCTAAAACTTCTTTGACTTCATCCTTCTGAATGAAATTCTTAATGAATACTCTTAGCTTAAACCATATGCTTCCTACACCTTGACTTTCTATTTCTACAGAAACTCCGGATATAGATCCTAAGGCTTCAGTCAGCCAAAACAGTAATTGAAATGCTTTCGAAGCTTGAATATTATTACCAGAGAACTTAATAAATATTTCCCATTGAAACTGATATTTTTCATACTTTTCCTTTCTTGACCATTGAGGAGAGGATATACCGTGTCCTGAAAAGTGAAATAATGCGTTTCCTAAATTGATATTTGCAATTGTATTAGAACTGCCTTGAACAACAAGACCAATCTTATCTGCCAAGTAAATATCTCTTTTGGATTCTAAGCTTTGTTCCTTAAGGCTGTTAGCAAGCTCCATAAGACTGGACTCACTTAAGCTCATATTTGAATCTTGCTTTCCAGCTATTGCAAGCTCTTGAACAATTTCGGCGACCTCAGGTTCTGCTTCGATAAGAGTCTCTAAATCTGCAACAACTTGCCCATAATCTAATGGTTGTTCAAGAGATAGTTCGATGGCAGAAGCAGCTTTTGGTGATTTTGTCTTGAGTGTAGAAAGTAATTTATCACTCTGCTTTAAAACTCGCTCTCCTAATTCTTCGCTAGTTTTTTCTAAAGCTTTTTGGAGAACTATAGTGGCAATTGCAGCAAGTACTGTTATTGGATCCATAATGAACTTTCATCATCTAGCAACTATTTCTATACTCCTTATAACTCATACTGAACCCAAAAAAATTAACAAGGCACTAGCAACCAAGCTAATATCCTGAGGCGACATAACAATATTATTAGAGAGAAAGTTTCCTCATATTACGATGCCTTCTTGATGCCATTGAAACATCTGCAGTACAAAGCTTTCGATGACTTTTGATCCCATCTTGAAATGGGATGTTATGCGGAATAATATCCTGCCTCAGCGAGAGCCTACCATCCAGTTGGTTGCCCGGCACTGTAAGTACTTCAAACTATTTAGCTATTCAGTCAATTATCAAGTTAGGGGTGAACTCGTGTTGGAAGAGGGGGCGGAGGCTGTTGAGGCCCGCCGCGATCGCGGAGCCATTGTGAATCACTGTCGCGATGAGAGGGCTGAGCCCGGCGGTGGTAGCCAGTCCCAGAGCAACCAGGTTGGGGACGACGACGAGGGCGATGTTTTGCTCAATCAGGTCGCGGGTTTGGCGAGCGATCGCGATCGCTTCCAACAGATCCAGCAAATCATTGTTCATCAGCACCACATCGGCGGTTTCGCGCGCCACGTCGGCCCCCCGTTCAAAGGACACCGAGACATCGGCATAGGCCAGCGCCACCGAATCGTTCAAGCCGTCACCCACGAAGGCCACTGTGCGCCCAGAGCGGTGCAAATCGCGCACAATTTTGGCCTTTTGGTCGGGAAACGCTTCCGCATAGACCTTGTCAGCGGGAATACCCAACGTCTGGGCGACCTGCGCGGCGCGTTGGGGGTTGTCCCCCGTGAGCAAGTGGAGTTCCAGGCCAAACTCCTGCTGCAGGAGGTGAATCAGCCGCGAGCTTTCTCGCCGCAGGGGGTCAGTATAGGCCAGCGTGCCGATAAACTCGCCGTCGCAGGCGACATAAATGAGTGATAACGCGCCTGCCTGCGGATTGATCCAGCCGTTCCACATCACCGCTTGCTGCTGCAAAAAGCGCTCGCTCCCCACCGTAATGGTGTGCCCCTCAATATGGGCGGTCACTCCCAGTCCCACGCTATAGTCCCAGTCATCTCGGGGCAGTAGGGGGATGCCCTGAGCCTGAGCCTGTTCGACGATCGCTTCTGCCACCGGATGCGTTAAGTGTTGCTCGGCGGAAGCGGCCAACTGCAGTAACCGGGCCGCCGAGAGATCGGACGAGAGGGGAGCAATGTTGGCGATCGCGAGGGTGCCTTCGGTCAGAGTCCCGGTTTTGTCAAAGACGATAGTATCGACTTCGGCCAATTGCTCGAGGGTGCGGCCACTACGCACCAGTACCCCGTGGCGAGTCGTATGGTTCAGCGCCCCCAAAAACGTGGTGGGAATCGACACCCGAATACCGGTAACAAAGTCCAGGGTGAGAATGGCGGCGGCGCGAGCCGGGTCGCGGGTGAGGCCCAACACCAACGTGGCCAGCAGCAGCGAGGGCATGATCAGGCGATCGGCCACCTTTTCCGTATAGTTCGCCATGCGGGTGTCGTAGACCGGTGCTTGTTCGAGTAGTCGCAGTCCTGCCGCCGCGCGAGTTTGGTCGCCGATCCGCTCTGCTTTGAGGGTTAACTGTCCCGATCGCACCAGAGTGGAGGCAAAGACATAGGTGTCGGGCCGGGCCACGATGGGCATCGCTTCTCCGGTGAGGCCCTGCTGATCGACCGTTGCTTCCCCCTTCAGCACCGTGCCATCCACCGGAATTTGCTCCCCCGGATGCACCACCACCAGGTCTCCTAACTGCACCCGATCACTGGGTACTTGCCGCAGTTCCTCCGCTGCGCCCTGCACCCAGGCGAAGCGACCGATCGCATCCGCTAGGGTCGACGATCGCACTGCCGTTGCCCGAGCCGTTTGGTCGCGAATGGCATCGCCGATTTCATGCAGCGCAATCACCAGTGCCGGGGTCAATAATCGTCCTTGCCAAGCGCTCAGACTCAGTGCGAGAAAGTCCAAACAGTCAATGTTAAGGCGGCGATCGCGCCAGAGACTTTGCCAAGCTCGCCGGGCAATGGGCCAGATAGTAATCGCCAAAGTCACCGCTGCCACGGGACGCGCCCCCCGCAATCCCGGCCAACGACTGGCCAACGCGAGCGCTGATGCCAGCAACGGTAACCGCAACGTGGAGCCGCGCTGATCGCCAGCCCCCTTCAAAGGCGCGGTTGAGCGATCGCCCTCTAACGGCGGCTGAAGCGGTGACTCGTCGGGGGCAAGGACAGCATCAACGGCCTCTAAATCACGTTCTAAATTGCTCAGCAGTTCACTCAGGTGAGCAGACATCTCTAATGCGGCTGAGGGCACATAGCGGATCACCACCGACCGAGCCGCGAGATTCATGCGTACCTGCTGCACCTCAGGCAAAGCGGCCAATCCACTCTGGAGTTGGGCTTGGCACTGAGGCTGAGTGCCTAACTTAGGAACCCGCAGCCGCAGCCGCCCCGGCACCTGATGCACGATTTTCCACAGGGCAGAATGATCTGAGGTCAGGGCTACCGCATCTGGAGCTGCCCCGAGCGCCGAAGTCGAAAATTGCGTCATACAGTTTACGGTCAATTCAGGAGCGCCGGTAGGGAGTCAGGTTAGGCCGTGACGATATCTTGTTCTGTCTGCTCTAACACCTGTAACAGCCGCATCCCCAACTCCAACTCGGTGAGGTCAGCCCCGTCATATTGAATCGCGATTGAACTGGCAGCGCGGTTAATGCGCACCTGACTCACAATATCTTGAACCAGCAGCAGCTTCTCTAAACGCTGGGCAAAGAGCGCATCGGTCAGCAGGCGAGGAATCCGCAGGCGAATACGCCCCGATACAGAATGGACAATGGTGTAGTCTTCCTCTTTACCCGAGGAATGAGCGCCATTCGTCTCGCTCGTCTGCACCGTCGGAGCATCACTCACTGACTGCTTTTTGAGCTGCACAATGGCTTGTCGGGCAACGGCGGCGATCGCTAGATTCACCACCAAGGCGCTGGCCCCTCGCAGTCGTAACTGGGTCGTCACGAACAAGCCGCCGAGCACCGGCAAAATGGCGGCAATTTCGCTGTATTCTTCTAGCCAATGCCCTAACTGAGAGCCATGGTCAGTTGCTGGGGCTGATTGTGCTGGCGTAGTGCCTATTGTCATCATTGACTTTTTCCTGATTTCCCGACAAGTCAAGCGATCGCAGAGATTAATTATCTAGTATGAAACTCGCTTGTTGCCGATCAGTGTGATCTAAAAATAATATTTCGATAAGGTCTGACCCGCGCTCGTCTGGTTGCGGCGGCTCGAGGCAACGAAAGCGATCGCCAACTATCGCAAGCTCAATTGAGCGCCCACATCTCATCCATCAGAGGGCACTACAATCCCTCGACCAGGAGTGAAGCTCTAACGCCTCGATCGGTTGGGATGCTGAGGATATGGGAGGCTGCATCTTTCAAATGCGCTGTGCAGCGTGGCCACAGCCGGTCGCTTCAACGTCAGCGTAATACTGTTAATGCCAAGCTGGCCGCAGGTGCGATCGCCCCAATCAGTCAGCTCGGGCTGGTGCCCTCGACAGCCGCCTTCACCGCACCAACGGCTTTGATTGACAGCCTTTTGATCTTGATGAACCCCAAAAATCTTGGTCGCCGCATTGAGCTGATTGCATAGGGCAGTGCCGCGATCGCGGCCTCAACCACTTGGTCAAAACATCGACCTCTGATACCAGGTCAAAAAATGACAGCTACCCATATAAGTCGGCTTTTTCCCAGTAGGAGACACTGCATGTTGGCTTGGCCTGCCCGTAGGGCTTATGACGCCGCTCAGCCGACGTTCCTTGAGCGGCGTCGTTGGCGTAGCCTTCCCGTAGGGAATAAGGAAGATCTGTAGTCCAGTTTCAGAGAATTGGTATGACTTCTCCTTGCGGGCCGCTACTCGTCCTCAGATTCGGTCTCAGCAGCAGGAGTTGGCACGGGCTCGGGCGCCGGTGTGGGGGGAGCCGGTTCTGGGGCAGGTGGGGTCGGTTCTGGCGTGGGTGGAGTCGGTTCTGGCGCGGAGCCGCCGCCGCCTTCGTTGGTCGTTGCCGGTGGCTCTGATACAGGTTCGCTCGGGGCTGGCTCCTCAGCACCAGCGTCTTCATCGGTTGTCGGCTCTTCAGTCGTTTCGTCGCTGGCGCTGTCTTCCTCAGTCGCCGTATCTGTTTCCGCTGCGGGGCTATCAACATCGCCAGTTTCTGGAGTGGCGCTGTCTTCCTCGGCGTCATCTGGAACGGTATTGGTCTCTACTGCTTCCGCATCAGATCCTTCTGACTCGATCTCGTTGGCTGTTTGAGTGGGGGTTTCGGGCTCGTCAGCAGGCACTTCGACCGAGCGGCGATCGCCCCGCTGAGAGGCTTCTCGACTGCGCTCAGACCCCTCAAGCACCATGTCGTACACAATGGGGACACTCGCGCCGCCGCTCACTGGGGTAAAAGTAGAGTTCCGGGCAGCTTCAATGGCGGCTTGATCGATCGCCGCATTGCCGCTGGACTGCGTTAGGGTCACACTGCGTACCGAGCCATCGGGATTAACGTCTACCTGCACGCCAGGAGTCGCTTCAATGCCATCATCTATGGCGCTTTGCGGATAGTCCGGTAGCACACAGTTTTGACAGGCGACAGTCCGCGAGCCTTGGCCCTGCCCGGTGCCATCGCCCAACTCATTCGTGCCGCCAGGATTACCATCGAGGCCGCTATTACGAGTGATGGTTTCGGCATCGCCATCGCTGTCGGCGGCGGGGGCGTTGGGGTCAGTCCCAGTCGAGCCCTCATTGGCAGGCGATTCGAGCACTTCCCCATCAAAGTAATTCTGGAGAGATTGGCGCAGCCGTTCAAATTGGGTTGTATCAATGTCAGGCAGGGTAGCAACCTCAAGATCTTCCTCAGGTTCCTCGGTACTCTCTGCGGTTTCTGCTTCCTCTTCCGGCTCTTCTTCGGTCTCTTCTGGCTCCTCTGGCACAGTCAGGTCTGATTCCGCCTCGGTCACAGGCTCCTCGGGAATCGGCTCGGGCTCAACCAGTTCAGCGGGCGGCGGTGGGGCCGGCGCAGCGGCCACACTGGCCGGGGCAGCCGGGGCCGGATTGTTTGTTTGTTGACCCACTTCAGCCGGGGCCATCTCTGTGATTTCCTCGGGGATTACTTCTTGCTGAGGCTCCATCACCAGCAGCTCGATCGGCGATGGCTCAGCTTGAGCCGTGCGCTGCCCTAACCAACCCAACATGCCAAACAGCACGACATGCGTGCCTACCGAACCGGCTAGCCCAAGCAGCAATAACTTGCGGAGCCCTTTTTGCTCTTGCTCGTGTTGCTTATCACAAAAATCAGAGAGGCTCATGGCATTCGCCCGCGTAGATGGGTACGTCTCCAAACTGTCTACATAATAGTTGAGAAAACCTACCAATAAGTCAATAGCTGATAGGAATATTTTTGGTGATGTTTTTGCGATGAGCTGTCAAATGTAAATTTGAAGACATTTTGGCAGAAAGCCTAAAAATCTTGTGGCGAAAGATCTTTGCAGCTCTCATGGTGGCAGCGTTCCATCCTACTAGGGTTTAGCGCTATCGCTAGCAAATGTCTATAGAGCCTTGACATCCGACAAAGGATGAGGCTCAATCATCTGACATAGGTTCTCAATAAAATTACACCCTTCGCGATCGCTGAGCGGCGCTCTGCAGTTAGGCAAACGCGGATAAGCAAGGAAACAACAATGGGAAGAATTTTTGCCGCAGGCGGCATTGTGATGTGGCCGCTACTCTTGTTTTCGTTGGTGGCGATTGCCCTGGTGATCGAGCGTTCGATCTTTTGGGTGCGGCTCAATCAGCGGCAGCGTCGGGTAATGCAAGACGTCTTACGCACCTATCGGCAAGCACCGGTCGATGTTCACCCCAAGCTGCGGCAAAACGCCACCTTGCCAACAGCGCGTATTTTTTTAGAAGCTCTGGAAATTGAAGGAGCCAGCCCGAAGCAGTTTCATCTGGCGTTGGCGAGTGCCATGCAGGCCGAGTTGCCGCTCTTGCGCCGCTTCAACACGGTGTTCGCCACCATTATTAGCGTCTCGCCGCTCTTGGGCCTACTTGGCACCATTTTGGGCCTCATCCGTTCCTTTGATGCGCTGCAGCTAGACAACATTGCGGCCAACGCTAGCCTGGTGACGGGCGGCATTAGTGAAGCGCTGGTTTCGACGGCGGCGGGACTGTTGGTAGCCATTTTTACGCTGCTATTTGCCAATTTGTTTCGCGGGTTTTATCGGCGGCAGATTGCCATGATTCAGGAATATGGCGGCCAGTTCGAGATTCTCTACGAGACTCACTACGAACGTCAGCAGCAGCTCCAGCGGCAGGAGAGCTATGTACATTCCTGAAGAGTCAGAAGACGAGTTTGAACTGAATATCGTGCCGATGATTGACGTCATCTTTGCCATCCTGACGTTTTTCATCATTTCGAGTTTGTTTCTCACGCGGTCGGAATCTTTACCCGTCAATCTGCCGAAAGCCGATAGCGCCGAGGTGCAACAGCGGACTCGGATTACGGTGACGGTGGAAGCTTCAGGCGCGATCGCCCTCAATCGAGACAGCATTGAATTAGACGAGCTGCAGTCTAGCGTCCGCGATTTGATGGAGACGACAACTGAGTCGGTCATCGTGATCAATGCCGACGAAGCGGTGAATCACGGGCGGGTGATTGCGGTGATGGATGAGCTGCGAGTGATCGAAGGGGCAGCACTCGGCATTGCCACGGAACAGGAGCAGTAACCACCGTGCAGTCAAGTTCACTCAGTGACGCGCGATCGCCGCTGCTGTTGGGGCTGGGGCTCGTGGCGGGCAGCGGTTTGTTGCTAGGGTCTCTCCTCTTAGGGATTTTACTCGGGGCCGCGGACATTGATGCCACGACAGTGTGGCAGGCAATCTTCCAGTTTGATGGCTCCACTGAACACCTGATCATCCGCACGGTGCGGCTCCCCCGAGCCCTGCTCGCCGTCGTGGTCGGCGCGGCCCTCGCCGCCGCCGGGACAATTACTCAAGGCCTGACTCGCAACCCCCTGGCAGCACCCGATATTTTAGGCATCAATGTGGGGGCCTCTCTGGCGATGGTGCTCGCCATATTTCTCGGCAGTGATAGCCGCAACTATGTCTGGTTTGCCTTTGGTGGGGCGGCGATCGCGGCGGTCACCGTCTATTGGCTGGGGTCAACCGGCCGTCAGGGATTAACGCCCCTCAAACTCGTCATTGCCGGGGCGGCCCTGACCGCTCTCCTCCACTCACTCACCACGGCCGTTCTGCTGCTCAGTCAGCAAACCCTAGAGGAAATCCGCTTTTGGCTAGCCGGGTCGCTGGCCGGTCAGGAATTAGCCGATCTGTGGCCGGTGCTGCCCTACATTACGCTGGGACTCGCCGGGTCACTGGCGCTGGGTCGGCAGTTAACCCTCATGTCTCTGGGTGAAGATGTGGCTCAGGGCTTGGGCCTCCAAACTGCCGGAGTCAAGATTGCCGCAGCCGTCGTGGTGGTGCTGCTGGCGGGTAGCGCCGTGGCGTTGGCGGGGCCGATCGGCTTTGTCGGGTTGGTCGTACCCCATATCATCCGCATCGGTGTCGGCATGGACTACCGCTGGATATTGCCCTACGCCATGTTGGTGGGGGGCATTCTCCTCTCCGTGGCTGATATCGCGGCGCGGCTCGTGATTCGCCCCCAAGAACTGCCTGTCGGCATTATGACGGCGCTGATCGGGGCCCCGTTCTTTATCTACCTGGCGAGATCACGCATCAAACGCTAATACGGGCGAGGCATTTTCGACTGCACGTTTTGGTCTGAACCGAGATATTTGGACGAAAATGCCTCGCCCCTAACCATCCACCCAGCCACTCCTCTTCCCATGCACCCCTCCAAACCCTGGCGCTCCGTCCGACTACAGCGATTCCCGATTTCTTTTCGGGTTGATCAGCGGGTGACGGGTGTCCTCGCAATTTTAATCGGCGTGGCCAGCTTGGCCTTAGTCGTCAATGTTAGCCGAGGCGAATATCCCGTGCCGCTGTGGGCGGTGGTCAAAACCATCTTCGGATTGCCAACAACCTCAGACTACGCCTTTGTCGTCAACACGCTACGCCTGCCGCGAGCTCTGATTGCGCTGCTTGTCGGCATGGGGCTCGCCACTGCTGGCACCATTCTGCAGGGGCTCACCCGCAATCCGCTGGCGGCGCCGGGCATCATCGGCATCAACTCGGGGGCCAGCCTGGTGGCCGTCGCGTTTATCGTCTTGTGGCCTGGGTTACCGGTGGGCTGGTTGCCCTTAGCGGCTTTTGTGGGAGCCTTGCTGGCCGCGATCGCGATTTATCTACTCGCGTGGAACCAAGGCAGTTCACCCGTGCGACTTATTTTGGTGGGTGTGGGCCTCACCGCCCTGACGGGGGCTTGTACCACCCTGATGATTACCTTTGGCAATATCTACGACGTGAGTCAAGCCCTAGTTTGGTTGACTGGCAGCGTTTATGGTCGCAGTTGGGCAAATTTTTGGCCGCTGTTGCCCTGGATGCTGCTATTCCTGCCTCTGGCGCTGATACTGGCACGTGACCTCGATACCCTCAACCTTGGGGATGGTCTGGCTCAGGGACTAGGCAACCGGGTGGAATGGACCCGCTCACTACTGTTACTCTGCACCGCCGCGCTGTCGGGCTCAGCGGTAGCCACCGCTGGCACCATTGGCTTTGTCGGGCTGATGGCCCCACACTTGGCTAGACAGCTAGTGGGGCCCTCCCACGCGGGGTTGATTCCGGTGGCGGCGTTAACCGGAGCCTGCATCGTCGAGCTGGCCGATCTGGTCGGTCGATTGCTGTTTGCCCCGATTGAGTTGCCCTGTGGCATTGTCACTGCGGTGATTGGGGCGCCTTACTTTTTATGGTTGTTGTACCGTAATGCTTAGATCATCGCGCCAAGTGGCAGTGATGGTGATCGCTCTTGCTAACGGCCCGCCTAGCGGTTGGCCAACTACCCCAAACCCATATTTGAACCCGATGAAAGACCTGGATACTCAATGCACTATCGAAATTCTCAACCAGATTATGGAGTTTGAGTTGGCGGGCGTAGTGCGCTACACCCACTATTCCTTGATGGTGACCGGCCCCAACCGAATTCCTATCGTCGATTTTTTTAAGGCCCAGGCCAGCGAGTCGTTACTGCACGCTCAAGAAGCTGGGGAAATCGTCACGGGTTTAGAAGGTCATCCCCAGCAGCGTATCGCCCAGATCGAAGAGACCCATCAACATGCAGTCACCGATTTGCTGCAAGAAAGCCTCAACCATGAACAAAAAGCCTTAGACATGTACAAACAGCTTTTGGGGGTGGTCGAAGACGCCAGCATTTATCTAGAGGAGTATGCCCGCACCAAAATTGGTCAGGAAGAACTCCACAATCTGGAGATTAAAAAGATGCTGCGCGACTTTAGCTAGGCGATCGGCAAATCAGTAGGGGCGAGGCATTTTCAATCACACGTTTTAGTCTGAGCCGAGATATTGGGGCGAAAATGCCTCCCCTCTACAGCACGGGTGATTGTCATCCGCACGTTTTAATCGCAGGCAAGATATTGGGGCAAAAATACCTCGCCCGCACGGAATGAGTGAGGGGCTGCAGGGGTCAGGGGGCAGAGGTCGGCCTGAAAGCTTGAGCCTTGAGCCTAAAACCCTGAAACCTCTCCCCATCTAGATCAATAGCGCTATTTTTTCGAGTTGGTATAAACCACCATGATGCTTGATACTGCCACCACAGTTGCCCTGACCACCCGTAAACTGACGCTGGCTTACGACGGCAACACCGTCATTCAGGGGCTCGATTTGGCTATTCCGCAGGGGCGAATCACTACCCTTGTGGGGCCGAATGGCTGTGGCAAATCTACCTTGTTACGCGGTCTCGCCCGCCTCCTGAAACCCCAAGGCGGCACCGTGTATTTGGCTGGGGAAGCGATCGCCCATCTGCCCAGCAAAACCCTGGCCCGACGCCTAGGCATTTTGCCGCAAAGCCCCAGTGCGCCCGAAGGCTTGACCGTACGTGAACTGGTGGCACAGGGCCGGTATCCCTACCAAAACTGGCTGCAACAATGGTCGCGCGAAGATGAGTTAAAAGTGGAAGCGGCGATCGCGACCACCCATCTAGAAGCGTTTGCCAATCGGCCCCTCGATACCCTCTCTGGCGGGCAACGGCAGCGCGCCTGGATCGCCATGGCCCTGGCCCAAGATACCGATATCCTCTTGTTGGATGAGCCGACTACCTATCTTGATGTCGCCCATCAAATTGAGGTGTTAGATCTGCTCTATCACCTCAACCAAAGCGCCCATCGCACGATTGTGATGGTGCTCCACGATCTGAATATTGCGGGGCGCTACAGCCATCATTTGATCGCTCTGCGACAGGGGCAGGTACTGGCCCAAGGGACTCCGGCTGAGGTGATTACTGAATCACTGGTCAAACAGGTCTTTGATCTTGACAGTCGCATCATCACTGACCCGGTTTCAGGAACGCCGCTGTGTATCCCCATCAGTCAGTTTTTGTAGGCGCTGCTGGTGCTTGAGAACCCTCTGATGAAAAGTACTTTTAGGGAACAACCCATTTAGCAACTGAGCGTCGCCGCCATACCAAAGGCATGAGTGTAGTGCACCGTTTCGACGGCATTTTCTCGGCGAGAAATTGTGTTCATGGAGCATGCTCTAATGACGGGAAAGAAAACCCATCGCCGTTAGGTCAAAACACGGCCGATCGCTGCAGTCGTTATTTAACTGGCTTCTCAAGGCCGCCGGCTCTTGCCCCTGCCCGAGGGTGTTTTGCGGCAGGAAACGTCAACACTCGAGACGCGGTCTGGGTCAACTCTCCGCAGCCAAATCGGCGTCCACGGCCTCATGGGGCACTGCAGCCTACCCAAATGTGCCAGGATCATAGGGGCTGTGTGCTGGATCACAAAATACAGCTTCTAAAATCACTTGTGGCATTTGATCGGGTCACGGAGATAGCCTGGCTGACTCGATAGAATATGCCATACGCAGGATTTTTTTATGGCGATGTCTAAATTGTGTAAGAAACCTCTCAAGAACAACCCTTTCTCAACTTACCGAGACCCGGTTACGGGCAAATGGGTTGTGGTGAACAAATCTCCCAAACTGGCCTACTGAGGAAGGGCTCTTGAGAGCGTAAACCGTTTGCTAGGCAATTAGATAGAGGCGATCGCGTAGGCATTTCTGAGCAATTCCCCCGTCTGTCACTATAATCTTTGAAGCACGATCGCCCCTAAGGATTTAGATTGAGTGACTTCTTTGAATGTCCGTGGCTTGTATCCGCCCATCACGCCATACTACACGGACTTTCTCTCAGTTTCTGAACGGCACACCCTATACGTTGAAGCGTCAGGAAACCCTGACGGCCAGCCCGTCGTTTTCCTGCATGGCGGGCCAGGCGGCGGCACGACGCCCCTTTATCGGCAGTTCTTTGACCCTGAGCGGTGGCACATCATTTTGTTTGACCAGCGAGGATGCGGCCAGAGTCGTCCCCATGCGGACTTACAAGAAAACACGACATGGCATCTAGTTGCCGACATCGAGAAAATCCGTCAGCATTTTGGCATTGACCAATGGGTGGTGTTTGGTGGTAGTTGGGGCAGCACGTTGGCGCTGGCCTATGCCCAGACTCATCCTGAGCAGTGCCGGGGCTTGATCCTCAGAGGCATCTTCACCCTGCGCCCTGAAGAGATTCAGTGGTTTTATCAATCTGGGGCAAGTTATTTGTTTCCCGACGCTTGGGAAACCTATCTGGCTCCGATTCCGCCGGAAGAACGCCACGACTTATTGGCGGCCTATCACTGTCGATTAACCCACCCAGATCCGGCAGTGCAGTTAGAGGCCGCTCGGGCTTGGTCAATTTGGGAAGCCAGCACCAGCAAACTCATTCCCGATAAGGCATTGGTTGATCGCTTTGGCGAAGCTGACTTTGCCATCGCCTTCGCTCGCATCGAGTGCCACTATTTTATGAATGGTGGGTTTTTCGAAACGCCTGACCAGCTGATTGCCCATGCCGATCGCCTGAGATCAATTCCGGGCGTCATCGTTCAAGGTCGCTACGATGTCGTTTGCCCAATGAAAACCGCCTGGGAGTTGCACCAAGCCTGGCCTGAGACAGAGTTTGTGGTAGTGCCCAATGCCGGCCACTCAGCCACTGAACCGGGCATTATCAGTGCCCTGGTAGACGCGAGCGATCGCTTTGCCAGCCTGTGATTCGCGTCCATTGCCATGAGACGGCTCTCAGTAGTCAGTCGCGTCGGCCAGGGCCATCGTCGGCTCGCGTCCGAGCAGTTCGTCAGCCAGCAGCGCCAATCGCACATCATCCCAATGGGTCCCTAAAGTGTCGTCCGTCCCTAGTTCTGGCCAAGCTGCTTGGAAGCGATTGTCGGCGGCCGCATAATGCGTTGTCGGGTTGGGGGATTGAGCCAGCTTCACCTGAGCCTCTAAAGGCAGCACTTCATGCTGACAACCTAAGCACTGTAGCGATTCTGCACTCAGCGTCAGCAGCAAACGATGGAGTAGGGTGTTGGCGATCGCCAGCTTTTGCGGATCAGGTAGCCGCTGCCAATCATCATGCTGCCCACTCGCATAGCTCTCCAGAAGTTGATAAAACCAGCTGACCTGAAGACCGTGGTGTAAAAGGCGGGGCTCGATCTCTAACTCAAAAGATTGGAGTACCTGGTCTTGAGAGGAATGAGACAGTGGCTTAGCGGGTAAGCCATCTAAACGATGTCCAATTGACAGCAACTGCGCTGTGCCGGAGCCAGCCCTAGTCGGCTGACTAACGACCAAACACATCAACAAGCCATACAAAATCTTCCTGCCAGCAGCGTTAAAACGGCGTGATGGAGCTTTTCTTGCCAACATACTGACCTCCGACAAGACTCTAGAGCAACACAGTACTTAAATACTATAGTTCACTTGTATTGAATCAGCCATCATGCCGGCTTGTTGTAATACGCCTGCAATCTTTTTTCATGTCTAGGCTGAGCTTGTTCGGTTGAGTCGGCTCCGAAATTTGTCTGCATGAGAGGAATATCTTGATTTGAGCGTGATTCATATGTACTATTGCGTTAGTCTTAAAGACCGATGTGTTGTGTACATCTAATGAGCAGTAAAAGGTTGCTAAGTTTTCGATTGCCCGATGCCCTTGCCGATGATCTGAAGACAAAAGCTTCAGAAGAAGACGTCTCGATGACCGCGTTAGCCTCGCGCTACTTTAAGGAGGGGCTGAATCGTCGCGTTGATCAGGGTTCTACTGACCCGGAGCTGTTGGGGCGACCAAGCCGTTGGCACCATGAAGCTTTAGGTCAATCCCATAGCGACGACGGCACTGAGTCAGTGCTGTCATACGGTGATGACTCAGTGCAGGGTTGGAACCCAATGCTATCTGACCCGCAAGACGATGGACCGACGGCTAACTCAGCACTGTTGTACAGTGATGCGGCTATCGGCAGTTACACTAACGGCAAAACTGATTTGCCTGACCAAAAGACTGAACTCTTGGCAAAATTCGCCACGTTTATTGCCGTATTGGAAGATTCGATGGATCTATGGGCTCAGGATATTAGCGACGACATCTTAGAGGCGATCGGCGATTTGTCGAAGTTGAAAGCTAGGCTGAAATCGGCACCCTGCAAAAGCAAGTAACCGATACCGCAATGCACGCATTCGCCAGGGTTGACAGGAGAGGCCACACACATTCGACGAAGGGCTTTGAACGGCGACAGCATTGACCTATCGAGGAGTAAAGTCAAGTGACTCCATCAGTCAGCATTCGTATCGCTGAGCCGACGGATGTGCCGCAGTTGGCAACGCTGTTTAAAGCCACGGTATTACAGCACGGCCCACAGTATTACACCGCACAGCAGACCGCAGCTTGGGCAGCAACGGCAGACGATCGCGATCGCTTTCAGCAATTTATCCTCGGCATCACGACCTATCTGGCGGTCAATGAGTCCAACATTTTGGGATTTGCGGGCATTGGCTCAGACGGATATGTCGCCTCTACCTATGTTCACCACAGCTATCTAGGCCAGGGTATTGGTTCGATCTTGATGGCGCAAATCTTAGATCATGCTCAGCGCGATCGCCTCCCTCGCCTTTACTGCGAAGCCAGCAAATTTAGCGTGGGACTGTTTACTAAGTTTGGCTTCCATCTCTACGCGACAGAAGTTGTCGAACGCCACGGTGTGACCTTCGAGCGATATTTGATGGAGAAGCTCATGATCAGCAAAAAAGCTGATGCGGACTGCCCGTGATTTAGACGGCGGCGGTCTCGGCAAACTTCAGGCCGAATTCATAGAGCGCGGGTAAAAAGTTGCGGTTTTCGTGGCCGGGGCGGCTGAGCTTGCACAGAGCAAAACGCTGTAAGGGCGATAGAGCAGACCACTGGTCGAGAGCGATCGCCGTATCAAACTGCGCGGCTTGTGCCGCCACATCAGCTGGTATTTGATCGAGTTGCTGCCAGGGGGGCTGAGCATCGATCGGCAAATCTTTAGCGGGGCCACCCATGTACTCCGTGACTAATGCCTGCAGGCTGTCGTAGTACGCGGTGATTTCCGTTGCGGTTTGACAGGGATGAGTGACGATCCGCTCGCGATCGGCGGCAGAAAATTTGTGCCAGTGTTCTAGCTTGAGCTTGACGCCACAGGTATCGAGCTTATAGCGCACCTGCATCGGAATGCACCGGAGGGACTGTACAAAGTCAGCTTCGAACTGAAAGAAGGTGAGGTCAGCAGTGGACATAGTGATACGGGTAAAGAGGGCTGATGGGGAAGAGGGAGTGACGGGTGGTGGGTAGAGAGTGGCGGGTAGTGGGAGCAATAAGGGGCTGGGGGGCAAGGGCGCCAGGGGGCAGGATTGGTCATCTTGTTTCAGAAAATCGGCAAAAATTCTAAATTTCAAACGCCGTAGGGCTGCGCCCTTCCCGCCGGGTATTCCAAATTCTGAATGCCAAATTCTGCACCTCCGAATTCTGAACTCGTTTTACTGATCGCGCGCGACTCCCACCAGCCCGAGATCGTGCTGCTCTCCTGACATCACCGCCACTCTCATCTCTGCGGTTAAGGGCACGACTGCGACCGCACTGGCTTTGAGTTCTGGCTGCAGAGAAATGGGGCAAACGGCAGCGTGCGTGAGCGCATTACATTCCGCCTGATCAGCCCATAGCGCCCCCCAATGCATGGGGATAAAGAGCACCCCTTTGCGAATGTACTGGGTGACGAGGAGCTTGAGGCAGGCCGCTCCCCGGCGCGATCGCACCTCGACCCAATCGCCCGACTGCAGCTGCAGCCGCTGCGCATCAAGGGGATTCATCTCTAGCAATGGTTCGGGGTGCATTTTGCGAATTTTATCGATGCGGCCCGTGCGGGTTTGGGTGTGCCAGTGGCCATACAGCCGACCATTGGTCAGCACAAAGGGGAAGTCGGTATCCGGCAGCTCCGCCAAACCGCCTTCATGAAAGGCGGCAAAGTTGGCGCGACCATTGGGCGTCGGAAAGTGATGATCAGCGTAGAGGCGCTTGTCATACTTGTTCCAGGCCGTCTGTGCGGTTTCCTGCTGAGGGCAAGGCCATTGGATGGGGCCAGCAGCGAGGCGATCGTGGCTGAGGCCAGTCATATCGCAAACGCGACCGGCGGTCAGCTGCACAAACTCGTCATACACCTCAGCCGCTGACTGCCAGGCAAACTGTTGCTCAAATCCCAGCCGTCGGCCCACCTCGGCAAAAATTTCCCAATCGGCGCGGGTTTCACCGGGCCGAGGTTGAAATGCGGGGCACAGGGTGACCGTGCGCTCCGAATTCGTCATGATGCCAGTTTTTTCGCCCCACTGGGCAGCGGGCAGCAAGACGTGGGCATATTCGGCAGTTTCGGTGGGATAGTAGGCGTCTTGATAAACGGTAAAGGGAGATCGCCGCAGGGCGGCTTTGGTGCGCTCAATATCGGGCATGCTCACAGCCGGATTCGTCGCAGCCACCCAAAATAGGCCCACCGCACCCTGCTCTAGGCCCACCATCATGTCCCAAGCCGCTAAGCCGGGCGTAGGTGAAATGCTGCCAGCGGGTAATTGCCAAGCCTGCTCCACCGCCCGGCGATGCTCCGGATTTTTGACCAAGCGATAGCCCGGCAGAATGTGAGCTAATCCCCCAGCCTCTCGGCCGCCCATGGCGTTGGGCTGACCCGTCAGCGAAAAGGGACCCGCACCGGGTTTGCCAATTTGTCCGGTCATGAGGTGCAGGTTGATTAGCGTACGAGCTTTGGCCGTGCCCTCAGAGGATTGATTAATCCCCATCGACCAGAGCGACAACACACTTTTAGACAAGCCCCACCAACGGGCTGCCTCTTCTAAATCTTTGACCGTGATGCCGCAGACCTCGGCCACCCGCTCGGGCGGATAGTGGCGAATCACCTCGGCGTAGGCTTGGAAATCCTTCGTGGCTTCGTCGATGAACATGGCATCAATCCACCGCTGTCGCAGCAGAATATGAGCAATCCCGTTCATCAACGTAATGTCAGTACCAGGACGAATCGCCAAATGCAAATCTGCATCCTTGGCCGTTTCCGTCCGGCGCGGATCGACGACAATCAGCTTGACTTTGCCGCGCTTTTTGCGGTGATATTTACGCAACCGGTTGAACACGATGGGATGACACTCAGCGGTGTTGGTGCCAATCAAAAAGGCACAGTCGGTGTTTTCTAAATCGTCGTAGCAAGGGGGCGGCCCATCGGAGCCAAAGCTTTGAATGTAGGCAGCGACGGCAGAAGACATGCACAGACGCGAGTTAGCATCAAAATTGTTAGTGCCTAAGCAGCCCTTCAACAGCTTTTGGGCGGTGTAATAGTCTTCGGTTTGGAGCTGACCTGATCCGTACATACAGACGGCTTCTGGCCCCTGGGTAGCGACGACATGGCGAATGCGATCAGCGATCGCCGTTAGCGCTTCCTCCCAACTCACCCGCCGAAAAGGCTCATCTAATGACGCCCGCATGAGCGGATACAGCAGCCGGTTTTTATCGATCGCCTCGGCAATCGTGGCCCCTTTGACACACACCATGCCCTGACTTGATGGATGAGCGCGATCGCCACGCACCGTCCAATCACTGTCTGCAGGGGCTTTTTTTGACTTGGTGGGTGAGACCTCCAGGCCACAACCAACACCGCAATAGGGGCACAGAGTTTTGGTGGATGTCATGATGGCTTACCTTTGTGCGATCGCGACAATATCAGACAAGTTTCGACGGTGTAAGAACGCTATCTGGATGATGATCCAAATGAAAAATGCGGTGTGATGCCAGTCCAGATCAGACTGACATTGCATGAGTTTCCAGGATCTGAATCCGGTGAGCAGTATTGAATTGATCGTCTTTATTGGAGAAAAGTCGGGAGACACCTCCAGATCAATGGAATGTATCCCCCGACTACTGTCTGATGGTTGAAGGGAAACTCGAGAAAAGCTTCCCCCCAAATCGAACGGTTCGTTATAGCAAACGAGCCGACTGCTCATTGGGCAGTGCTGTCGGATGGGTGACCAAATCAGGCTCTTCGCCCTCATGGAAGTCAGCGAAGGAACCCTGCGGCTCATCCAAGAAGAAGACGCAAAGGAAGGCGACGACCAAACCCGCAATGCCTAACACTTGAAAGAATTGCGAGTTGACCGCAGCCATCACCGGCGTACCCGCGTTCGCCGCCGCTGAACCATCAACGAATAACAGGCGAATACTCAGGTAGGCCACTGCGCCCACGTTGCCGTAAGCACCCACGTTACCGGCAATCTGTCCGGTGATGCGGCGCTTCACCAGCGGCACCATGGCAAAGGTAGCGCCCTCAGAAGACTGCACAAAGAAAGAGCAGGCCATCGTCAGCAACACGGCTAGCGGCAGGGGCCAGGCACTGTTGACCGTGCCCATCATCATGTAGCCGATACCCATACCGGCCGTCAGAATGACCATCGTCCACTTGCGGCTGCCCATTTTGTCGGAAATGAGACCACCCCCCGGACGCGAAGCCAAGTTCATAAACGCGTAGCTCGCCGCCACCAAACCCGCAGTCGCCTTGTCAAGGCCAAAGGTGCCTTCAAAAAAGGCGGGCAGCATCGTGACAACGGCAATCTCCGAACCAAAGTTAACGATGTAGGTCAGCTCTAGCATCGCCACTTGCTTAAAGCGATAGCGCTCTGCGGGCGAATAGGTCTTGGTCCCAGCGAGTAGCTCTTTATTCACACTCCAGCAGTTGTAGGCTTGGAAAGCATAGAGCCCTAGCAGCAACACACAAGCGAGATACATGCCGCCCGACGTGAGGAAGTTGACTTTTTGCAAACGCCAAGCCAACACCATCAGAATCAGGGTGAGGGGCAAATTCATCGCCATCAGGAACCAGAAGTCGCGTACGGAAGTGACTTCCATGCCGCGAGCGCTCTCGGGGCGCTGATAGACTTTGCCAGGAGGCGTATCGGTGACGTTGAAGTAATAGAACACACCGTAACAAGCAGCCACAATACCGCTACCGGCGATCGCAGCGCGCCAGTTCAACACGTCAGTCTGGAAGGGCGGAAATACGAGAACGCGAAACGTCTCAGCCTCCGGAAACTGGAAAGCGCCCGGTAGAGCCGTCAAGGCCAGCGCAAAAATGACCATAGTGAAGGCGGAGAAGGCAGAACCAAAGTTCCCCCAGCCGCCGTAGATGCCTTCTGCCGTGCCGACTTCCTTTGGTGGGAACCACTCAGCCGTCATGCGAATGCCAATCACAAAACCTGCCCCCACAATGCCCATCAGCAAGCGACCCAGCACGAGCTGATTGAAGCTCTGAGCGGTCGCAAAGATAAGACAGGGAATCGCGGCATAAATCAGCAAGCAAGAGTAAGTCAGACGCGGCCCATACTTGTCCAAAATCATGCCAATGATGACGCGGGCTGGTACCGTCAGGGCCAAGTTGCAAAGGCCAATTGTCCCCACCTGGGCGGGCTCTAGGCCAAAGTCTTGAGCAATTGTGGTGGCAAACGGTGCAAAGTTGAACCAAACAACAAACGTTAGAAAGAAGGCAAACCAGGTCAGGTGTAATACTTTGTACCTGCCCTGAGTTGCTCTAGTAAACAACTCAACAAGCATCTGTGCTAATCTCCTAATGAACCAAGAAACGACTCAAACCTTTGTGAGTGCTAGCTCGCAAGGTTTTTTTCTGTTGACAACACTCCCCCACGTGATATGGGAGTCTTCGATGGGTCAGGGTGTCGAAAAGTTAGCCCTGCCCAAAGCCTTATTCGTCTACCGCAATTTGCACATGGCCATTGCTGGGTGTCGAAAAATCAGTACGGGGCTGCGCGGCAAAGCGCTCCGTCAACAGCCCCGCTAAAATCTCTGGCAGCTCATCACAGGGCACGCCTTTTTGCACGCAGGTGCCAAGCTGCGCATCTTTGCCCACCTTGCCGCCCATGTAGATGTCAACCCCTTCAGCGGGCTTGCCATCTTTACGCACCTTGGTGCCCATCAGGCCAATGTCAGCCACCTGCGGCTGGCCGCAAGAGTTGGGGCAGCCCGTCCAATGAATGCGCACGGGCTGGGGCACTGACAAGGTGGCATCTAGCTGCCGGGCGATCGCCAAAGCCCGCTGCTTCGTCTCCACCAGGGCAAAGTTACAAAACTGAGCGCCCGTGCAAGAGACGAGCGATCGCACCAGCGGACTCGGCTCAAGCGAAAAGCGCTCCAGCAAATCTTCCTGCTGCAACAATTCCAGCCGCGAATCGGGAATGTACGGAATGATGATGCTTTGCTCGACCGTGAGGCGAATCTCGCCCTCGCCATAGACGTCGGCAAGGCGCGCCACATCAAACATGTCACGGGCACTTAATCGACCCACCGGCACGTGCAGTCCGGCATAGTTCAACCCCGGCTGCTGCTGGGGGTAAATGCCGACGTGATCGCGCTTCTCCCAGTCGATCTCATCCTTCGGAGCCGCACTGAGAAAGGGCTTGCCATAGGCCTTTTCGACTTCAGCCCGAAACTGCTCCATGCCCCATTCGTCAATGAGCCACATCAGCCGTGACTTTTGCCGATTGACCCGCAGGCCGTTGTCGCGATACACCTCTAAAATGGCCCGCGATAGCGCTACCACATCATCATTCGGCTCGACCCAAGCATTCAAGGGCACAGCGGCTTCGCAACGGCGAGCCGAGAAAAAGCCCCCTACCAAAACGTTGAATCCAAGCTGACCATCTCGATAGGCGGGCACAAAGGCAATGTCGTTAATTTCAGCGTGCACGGCATTGTCACGCCCCCCTTCTACCGCAATGTTGAACTTGCGCGGCAGGTTGGTGAATTCTGGGTTTCCAGCGCTGCGGTTGGTAATCATGTCCTGCAGCTTTTTCACTAAGCCGCGAGTGTCAATCAGCTCGCTGGCGTCAATACCTGCCACCGGAGAACCTGTAATATTGCGAACGTTATCCATCCCCGACTGAATGGAGGTCAGCCCGACGGCCTCAAATCGCTGAAAGATGTCAGGGATATCCTCCAACCGAATGCCTCGCAGCTGTAGATTTTGGCGCGTTGTGATGTCGGCACTGCCATCATCGCCGTAGCGCTGCACCACCTCGGCTAATACCCGCATTTTTTGACTGGACAAAATACCGTTGGGCAGCCGCATGCGCAGCATGAACTTGCCAGGCGTAACGGGGCGAAAAAAGATCCCTAACCACTTCAGTCGGTGAGTTAGATCCGTTTCATCAACCGCTTCCCACCCCATCTCAGCAAATTTTTCGAGTTCCGACTTGACTGCCAGGCCATCCTTGTCGGCCTTGAATCTTTCAAACTTGTTGAGCTTTTTAGTTGTGTTCGGGGCAGCATCAACCACGATTTCTTGACCTTTTAGTGAAATGTCGAACAACCTGAAACCAGTCAGAAAACTAGGAAAACAGAAATCAAAACAAGGCGACAGAGATTATCAAAAAGTATGCCGATGCGCTTATGGATGATCTCAATCGAAAATACTCAGGGCGAGACAGGGAAACCCTTGCAATAGGAACTCACGCGCAAACACACATTTGTGCGCTTACGAATTCAAACCTAAAGGAGTCCACCTAGGTTTTTTGTAGCTTGTGTAACTTTACTGAGACATTCATTGCAGATATCGCATGACAGCCATGCGATATCTGCAATGAATGTCTTGATCGACTTTTCAGAGCCATCTGAACGTTACCGATGCCCTCGGCTGTCTGCTCCCAGCTCCTCCAGCTTTAGCGATCGCTCAAATCCCACGAAACCCTGCTGCCAGTGCACTCCTAGAACAATTTGTTGCAGTGAAAGTCTTGACTGACTGTGCGTCAGCCTCATGCCTTTGGCATAGTTTCGCCAAAGCTAACAGCAGTCTGAGAGGCGATTAAGGCGAGCGTCTCAATCGCAAAGATCCGCGAAATTGTTGCGAAGATGATGGGCGATCGGCGGCGTCCTGAAGCGTTCTCTGTCACCCCTACGCTGTCATGTTCTCCTCGCAATCACCTTGATAAGTAGGTAGCCATCATAAACATTGCCGTACGGTATGTTGCGGCGACAGCTCAACGCAGCGCTAGGGTTGGCTTTGGGGCGTCACGCTAGGCGATGACATACTTAAAGATAATTTAGGGTGTCTTACTTACTATCTGGGCTGCCGATAAAACCGTTCTGCCTTGGCAGTGTCTGCATGGGATGGGGTAGGCAAGCCACTAGATCAAGCCTAGCTCAGCATTTCAACGGTAAGCTGCAATGGCAAGTATCGAGGTTGATATGCAAAACAGTGTCCTTTTCCAACAAACCTGGGAATTCAATTGGCGCAGTCTACAAGGTCACTGACTACTACAGTCGATTCTCAACCCTGAATCTTGATTGTCAGGTTCCGGTTTTAGGAAAGCCTTAAACTGCGCCAAACTTTTCGGTATAGCTCTGCCAATGCCGAACGCATCACCGGCCATCGGGAGAAAGTAGCAGCAGATTTAGCATTATGGGTTTAGAACCGCTCAATAGTAAACCCTGTAGATCGACCTTGATCGGACAATTTCTACAGGGTTTATGACGACAATGGATGTCGAGAAGAGATGTGATATTTTTTGTTTTACATGACAGGCTAATTGATGAAAAAGTACAGTAGTGTGAAGAGTCATAGGCAGGACTCAACCCCTACACTGTTGTAAGTATTCGCGGCCAGTTAGGTAAGTGTGTTTGAACTTTTCCATTCGTTTTTTCCTTTTACGGCAATTGACAGAACGTGGATTTAATGGGTTTTGAGATTCGTACTTTCTGTAGAGTACCAGCTCTCTACAGCACACTTAAGCACGTTTCTACAGAATTTCTAAAACGGCAGGTCTGATGAGCAAATAAAAATCGTCAGTCAGCCAGAACGCACCTTTTCAGTTGACTTTAGCAGTCTTCGTTCAGGACAGAATCAATATTTCCCGTGGGCAATTAATCACCTAGAACTGACGACTGCTGCTCTTGTACTGTAGACTCGCTACGATTTGACCCTAAATATGTTAGTTCAATCCGACATTCAACAGTGTTGCTATGTTTAACAGTGTCTGTTAAATGTGGGCTGCATTTTAGCTGCTAGGACAGATTGCCGATAGGAACTTCCGATCGATGAGAGAGTTGAGCACTTTCTGCCGGTGAGAAAAAGATTGAAGTTGCCAAGCTAAGCAGAGATAACACGATCGCACCCACCATGAAGCCCACGATTTTGTCTTGCCCTAGCTGAGTTGCTTTGTGAAGCTCTAGCGCTTGCACTTTGTCTTTAAGGACTCTGAGTTCTTGCTGTTGCTGTTCGATTCGATATTGTTGGAGTCGCGCTTCAGCTTGAATATTCTGACAAACAGATGTTAGTGCCTCGTGGCTGCTACCCACACCAGAACTAATAGAAGAAGGATTGGATGGATTGCTAATCATGTTCATTGTGTAGATGTTCCTTGCGGTTGACATCTCGATTGTATAGACAGTTCAAGACGTAATTAATCGGAAAAGCTAACCAACTTCGGGCCGGTATCACGTCAATATCCTCATCAGTAGTGGTCACACCCCCTAAGGGAGAGATTGCGTAGGAAAACACCGTAATTCTGCCAAAATCTGCCTGTAGAGTTACGTAAAATCGTCCTTCAATTGCCATAAATCGCCCCCAGAGAGCCCGTGATGGGGGCAATTCATCGCTGCAAACCAGCTTTTATGATCGCCAAGGAATAAAGTCAAAGCCTGATGCCAAGACAGTTTCAGCGATTTACTCTATTAGTTCGAGAGCCGCTAATGCCCGCAAACAGGCGAATCCGTGTATTACCGGAGAGTCTTAGCGGATTTGTGCGTGAATACACCGTGGACTACTTACCGTGAAATCCCAGGTAGATGTTGCGTAAATAACCGGATATACGTATCCAACTTCAGCAGCCGTTGTGAGATCACAAGACCTGCAGGGACAACATCACCGTGTGATGGCGTGGCTTTACGGATGTAAGCTAAGGAGTGTAGAGGATAATCCGTTTTAACGCTTGATTAAATTCAAGGGTGAGTACAACTTTTCCGGATAATTGGGAAAGTTGAGCTGCTTGAAGGCCACCCAAACTTTGTTGCAACACATCTTCCTAGCGAGTATTGTTTGGGTCATTTAACTTCCTGAGCCATCGCTGCGTCCTGACACTCATCAGAAATACGGCCGGTGTCCCCAGTGAGTGGCAGTCAGCGCCAAAATAACAAGAGCAACGAGCGATTTAAGCCGATGAGGAGTCATTCACCCACGCCAAACGCTCGGTGCTTAAACCATGTCCCGCAACAGAGAACGTTGCCATGCGGGTTGAGAGCAGCTCAATTCCAGTTCAGAAGCTATTTGGGGCAGCCCCAAGCGGGTGATGTTGATTGGTCGGACATCCCGAGCTTCTAAAGGTTGAGATGGTTATTTTGATGACGCGCTCTAAGACAAAATTTCGCGGCGGCCAGTACCCCCGGTGTAGCGCCGATAGATATAGCTGCTGCTGAGCAGTTCAGGTTGATCAAGCTGTTCAACCGCAGCGGTATCTGGAGTGATCGCCCCGGTGGCAGGAACGCCCAAGACACCAGCGATCGCACAAGTCAGCGCGCTCATGACAAATACTTTCATAGAGTCGTTGGCCAAAGTCGACATAGTCCCTTCTTCGGGAAACCCCACCCAAATCCGGACGACTAGCCCCGCCAAACTCGCCAACTCAGGGCAATATGAATAAAGTTGTCAGCACCGCTTTCTATGACGAAACTCGACGCGAGCAAACGTTTAAAGCCTCGTGGTGGCGGCTTGCCAGGACTCTTGCTGGGCTTTAGCTACCCGCTCCGGGCCTTGCGCTTGTTTCAAAAACACAAGTCGCTTTGGCCCTACGTCATCGGGCCGCTGGTCATCAACATTCTGCTGGGGGGAGTGCTGTATTCACTCGGCATTTGGAGCGGCCTCAAGCTAGTTAACCGCTGGACTCAGCAGCTCATCAACTGGGTGGGCCCGGCCTGGCTCGATACCGTGATCGAATTCCTCAGTCCTGTAATTCAGGGCGGCTTGATTGTGGTCTTGCTGGTGGTTTTAGGCTTGGTGCTGCTGCAGTTTGGCGGCATTTTGGGCTCACCGTTTTATGGGCAGCTGTCGGAAAAGATTGAGATTTTGCAGGCGGGTAAGCTCGACGCGCCGCCGTCGATGGGAGCCGGGGCGATTGTGATCGATATCTGGCGCGCCCTCATGTTTGAACTCAAGAAACTGCTGTTGCTGGCAGCAATTGGGTTACCCCTGCTGCTTGGCAACTTGATTCCGGGCGTGGGCACGCTGGTAGCCACCATTGGGGGCATTACCCTGGCATCGCTGTTAGTCTGCCTGGATATGTTTGATGCACCGTTAGAACGACGGCGACTCAAGTTTCGGCAAAAGCTGGGCATCGTGTTTCGGGCGCTCCCGGCGAGTGGCAGTTTTGCGCTGGTGTGCCTGGGGCTGTTTAGTATTCCCCTGATGAATCTGCTAGCCATTCCGCTCTGTGTCGCGGCAGGAACGCTATTTTTTTGCGATCGCATTCTCAGTGCCACGCCGCCTCCGGCCTCTTGATCCCCGTCCGGTCGAGATGCGTTAATGAAGGTCTCGCAGCGGTACCTTCGGACAGGGTTTGGCAATGCCAGGCACTCGTGATCGAGGCGCTACGTTTAAGCAACTTGCTTTCATCAGGCTATTTTGTAAGCGATCGCCCACTATGACCCTTGCTATCGATTTTGGTACCAGCAACACCGTCGTCACTCGCTGGAACAGTGCCACCCAAGCACCCGAAGCAATTGCGCTCCCGCCTTTGGCGCAGCAGCTCGGTAAAAATCCGCCCTTGGTGCCGTCGCTGGTCTATGTCGAAAATGCGGCTAAGGGCACGATTCAAGCTGGTCAGCCGGTGCGGGACAGCGGCCTTGACGTCAGTGCTGACAATCGTTTCTACCGCAATTTCAAACGGGGTATCGGCACAGCGATTCAAGGTTTTTTGCCCGAGCTGGATGGTTGTGCCCTTTCCTTCGAGCAAATTGGCAGCTGGTTCTTAGCCGATGTGCTGCGGGCGATTAAGGCGTCGGGCGAAGCGGTGGACTCCGTTGTGTTCACCGTGCCGGTCGATAGTTTTGAGGTCTATCGTCACTGGCTCAGCGAGACCGGGGCGACGCTGGATCTACCTGAGGTGCGCCTGTTGGATGAGCCCACCGCTGCGGCACTAGGCTATGGCATTCGTCAATCCGAAACCGTTCTGGTTGTTGACTTTGGTGGCGGCACTCTGGACTTTTCGCTGGTGGATCTGGCGATCGCCCCCAACCGCAAGCCGCTCGGCTTTATTTTGCGCTGGGGCAATCAGCCCCTGGCCGACTCTTCTGCCCAAAAGCCACAGCGGGCTAAGGTATTGGCTAAGGCAGGCGAAAACTTGGGTGGGGCAGACATTGATAACTGGCTAGCCGATTATTTTCACCGGCAGCAAGGCATTCCCCTCAGTCCGTTAACCCAGCGGCTAGTCGAGCGACTCAAGATTCAACTTTCGGACAAATCGCAGGCAACTGAGAGCTTCTTTGATGATGAAACGCTGGAAAGCCTGACGCTGAAGCTCGATCGCGCTACGTTTGAAGACATTTTGAAAAATAATCAGTTTTTCGATCGATTAGAAGGCTGTTTAGGACAAATTTTTCAGCAAATGCGGCGGCAGGGACTCAGCCTGGTCGATATCGATGCCGTGCTGCTGGTGGGGGGGACGGCGCAAATTCCTGCTGTGCAGAGTTGGCTGGCGAGCCACTTTGACGCCGAAAAAATTCGGAGTGATCGCCCCTTTACCGCCGTGGCCGAGGGGGCGCTGCAGGTGCAGCAGGGCATCGAACTCACCGACTTTCTTTACCACAGCTACGGCATTCGCTATTGGGATCGCCGCCATCGTCGTCATAGTTGGCAGCCGATTATCCGGTCGGGGCAACCCTATCCATCCACTGAGCCGGTCGAAATTGTGCTGGGTGCCTCGACCGACAATCAGCCCAGCATTGAGTTGGTGATTGGTGAACTCGGCAACGAAGCCGATCTCACTACCACCGAAGTCTTTTTTGAAGGCGATCGCCTGATCACCCGCCAGTCAGCTCAGGCGGCGCAACAGGTGCAGCCGCTCAATGACACTGGCAGTGGCCGCACGATCGCCCAACTAGCACCGCTGGGCGTGCCCGGCAGCGATCGCATTCGCGTACTGTTTGAGGTCGATCGTGATCGCACGCTCCGCCTCACCGTTGAAGACATCCTCACTGGCGATACCCTGCTCACCAACCAGCCCGTTGTGCAGCTGAGCTAGGGAGGGAGACGCTAGTGTTCGGATATCTAGCTATGAGAGGGGTTGAGGTGTCAGGTACAAAGTGGCAAAACCGCTTGCTCCGATTCCCCCCACTCCCTAGCATTGCCAGGGAGCAGCGGGGAGTTCGCTCACTGAGCAGCAGCATGGGCCGAGGCTAAACCGGAGCCGTCTCCTTCGCCGTTGCTGATTGAGCCAAAAACTTCTCTAACTCTGTCAGGGCGTCGGCATCTACCTTGGTTTGCATCGGGCAAAACTTCGGCCCGCACATTGAGCAAAACTCAGCGGTTTTATAGATATCCGCCGGTAGGGTTTCGTCGTGGTACTCCTTCGCTCGCTCCGGGTCGAGGGACAGCTCAAACTGCCGATTCCAGTCAAAGTTATAGCGGGCATGAGACATCTGATCATCGCGATCGCGGGCACCGGGACGATGGCGGGCAATATCTGCCGCATGAGCCGCAATCTTGTAGGCGATGAGTCCCTGCCGCACATCTTCAGCATTGGGCAAGCCCAGATGTTCCTTGGGCGTGACGTAACAGAGCATGGCTGCGCCGCTCCAGCCCGCCAGCGCCGCGCCAATGGCGGAACTGATGTGGTCATATCCAGCGGCGATATCTGTGACCAGTGGCCCCAGCACGTAGAACGGTGCTTCGGAGCACTCTGCCATCTGCTTTTTCACGTTGTCGTCGATCTGGTCCATCGGCACGTGACCGGGTCCCTCAACCATCACCTGCACGTCGTGCTCCCAGGCTTTACGGGTCAGCTCGCCCAGGGTCTTGAGTTCCGCCAGCTGAGCCGCATCCGTCGCATCGTGCAAGCAGCCTGGCCGTAAGGAATCTCCCAGACTAAAAGACACATCGTACTTTTTAAAAATCTCAATGATGTCATCGAAATGGGTGTACAGGGGATTTTGCTGGTGGTGGTGCAGCATCCATCGGGCCAGAATGCCACCACCGCGAGAGACGATGCCCGTGATGCGATCGCGCACCAAGGGCAAATGCTCAATCAAAATACCGGCGTGGATGGTCATGTAGTCCACCCCTTGCTGGGCGTGCTTTTCGATGATGTGCAAAAAGTCATCAGGGGTAAGCTGTTCGATGTTGCCGTGGACGCTCTCTAACGCCTGGTAGATGGGCACTGTGCCAATGGGAATGGGTGAATTTTGAATGATTGTCGTGCGGATCTTGTCCAAATCACCACCCCCCGTCGACAGATCCATCAAGGTATCTGCACCGTATTTCACCGCGAGATGCAGCTTCTCAACTTCTTCGGCAATGTCAGAAGAGTTGGGTGACGCGCCGATGTTGGCATTCACCTTGCATTTGGAGGCAATGCCGATCGCCATCGGTTCCAGATTGGGGTGGTTGATGTTGGCGGGAATGATCATCCGTCCCCGCGCTACTTCATCACGAATCAGCTCGGCGGGCAGGTTCTCTCGCTGGGCCACATAGGTCATTTCTTCGGTAATCAGTCCCTGACGGGCGTAATGCATCTGCGACACATTGGCCTGGCCTTGGCGCTGAGCAATCCATTCGGTACGCATGGGAAACCTCAATATGTTTAGTATGTGGAAATTTCGGTTGAGGGTTTAAGGCTGCAGGTTCAAGGGGTGGGATTCTGGGAACCTGGCGCCTTGCCCCCCAAAACTCAGTTCGTGTTCTTCGCGGCTGGCATGGGTGCTGCTTCGCCATACGCCCGGATCTCGGTGTCTAGGCGCTGGAAATCGAACGCCTCAGTTTTGCCCTGCTGTGCTTTGAGCTGAATCCAGATGCCACAAATTAGCGCCGACACCCCAATAGGCACGGCAAAGCTGACCAGCAGATCTCCAGCAAAAGGGACTCCCGTCCACGGGCTAAAGTCCGGTTTGGGAAAAAAGAGAGCGCCGGCTCCAATGCCCATCAGGGAACTCCAGAAGGCGATCGCCCCCGTCAGCCGACGAGAATAGAGGCCAAACAGCACGGGAAACAGCGCCCCGGCACACACCAGATCCGCTAGCAAAAACAGGTACAGCACGTTGTAGCCCTGGGCGGCAATGAGCACAACCGGGATACCCAAGGCAATCGTGAGCCCCCGGGCGGCGCGCAAAATGCCGCTGGATCGCATCGTGGGAAAGAGCCGCAGCAAGTCGGTGGTAAACACGCTGGCAATGCCGTTTAGCAACGTGTCTAAGCTGCTCATCACCAGAGCCAACACCAACACCAGCACGGCGATGCTGAGCCAACCCGGTAGCCCTAAGGCTTGAATCAGTGAGAAGAAGGCGCGATCGTCGTTAAAGCCAAAGTGCATGGCCAAAATGCCGAGCAGTCCGGAGATGAATAAAATCGGCAAAATGAACAAAAACGAGCCGAGGAACGATCGCCGCACCACGACATCGTTTTTGCAGGCATAGATGCGTTGCCAGTTGGCCTGGTTAAACATTTCTGCCGCAATCACGGCAATCACCAACGTCGCCCCAAACTTAATGCCAGGGCCGTTGGCCAAGGTTAATAATTGCGGGGCGGCTTCGGCCACCGGGGCGATCGCCCTGCCCCAACCCCCTAACGCGGCGATCGCAATGGCAAAACTCAGCAGCAGCAGCGGCACAATCACCGCAAACTGAATGGTATCGGTAAAGATGGTCGCGGCCAGCCCGCCAACGGTGGTGTAGACGAAGACCGCTGTGATCACCAGCAGGGCCGTCAGCCAGAGGGGCACGCCGGCCATCAGTTCGACGGCTTTAGCGATCGCCGTCAGCTCCGCCGTCAAATACACAAACATGTAAAACACGATGATGCCGAGCGTCAGCAAGTACATCGCATTGCCAAAGCGATGCAGCACATACTCATTGAGCGAATGTCCTCGCGGCATTAGAAACCGAATGCGCGGCCCCATCACTGCAAACATGGCAGACGGGGTGGCCTGTCCAAGGCAGTAGCCGACAATGCCCGCCAGGCCGCTGGTGGCACCAATTTCTGGTGGGCTGAACAAAATCCACGCGCCCATTGCCGAGGCCACAATGGTGGCCAGTGCCGCCCCTGTGCCAATGCGATTGCGGCTCACCATATAATCTTCCAGCGTGATTTCTCGGTGTCGGGCCTGCAGCAGACCAAACCCAGTAAAAATCACCAATGTCCCCAGCGTCGCCATCAACGCCGCTGTATCAATTGTCATTGTGAAAGCACCTCGCTTCGTGAGTGCAAGATGCTAGAGGCGATGATTAACCTGCAGGTTTGTTGATGAAGCGATGGAATCTGAAACGTGATGAGACGAACGCGAGAATTCCGAGCCCAGAGCTGGGAATCTGAAATTTCAAAACAGGGCTAACTCGGCTTACCAACTGCCGCATCCCCGCTTCGGAATTCATAAGTTCGCTCGTCGCTTTGGTTTCGTAACCGCAATCAACGCTTCCCTCCGCTGGTATTAACCAGGTCAGGTTCTGAGGGTATAATCTCAGCCCGATCAAGTCGGACACCCCTAGCTTGTGGGTGAGTCTAGCATGCGAATCACCACAGAAAATCCACCAGCTTCACAAAACGAGAAGGTATCGCCTGGGTGAAATAAGGTGCGTTGGGCTGTCGCCAAAACACACCCTAAAGCAATGTTTATTTATGCCTGCCTACTGAGGCGATCGCATCAGTGACTTACTTAACGACTCCAACAGTTTGTTAGCTATAGTCACCACCATTTATTTTCAATTTGAACATCACCGATTTCTTTAGGGCCAGCTTTTTTCCAAGTTATAGCTTCTTCAAGAGTTAGTTTCCTTAGGCCACAATAAATCACACTACATGACTGAATGCCGCCATCAACGAGTGAGATTCCTTCTATATTTCTACCAGTTTCATCTATCTCAATACATATACATGGATGAAATGAACATGATTCATAGTAATCACCTAGAACGATGATTCCAGTTTCTGAAACTTTTTGCGGCATGTTATTTTCTAGACGACCAAAAAATTATTAGAAAGAATCATTCCACCTATGCGATGGAGTATCAACACCGTTGAGATATTTACATAACAAGGTTTTTGATGAGGGCTGATCGCATCTTGTGAAGGAGGATTAGTCTGAATAGACTGGCTTTTCCGGCCCTGGTTAATCCGTTTGTTACTTACCGAATTGTTTGAAGACGACGGGAATTATATCGAACATGCTCAATACTGAATCTTCTGCTCCGTTCAGGAGATGCTTTTTAAGTTTGGCAAATGGATACGCTGCGTTCTTTGCGTCGAATCGGACGCACCATCCAGAGTCATCTTGGAACCATTCGCCACCATAAGTGTGCAAAATGCATTCACCAAAGAATGCTCCCAGTGTGTTGACGAGGTTATTAACGTTGTTTGGATCGCCTTGTTCATGTTGGCGATTCACGAAGCCGTCAAGCCATTCAACCGCTGCCCGATCAAAATCAACATCGACGCTCAGTTGGTCATGGGCGACCGATCTAACCAGTTCTGCGTTATGTCGGATTTGATCGATCATGAACAAACCAGATAGCGGTTCGGTCGTATATTCTCGCTGGTCAGCCGTTTTCAGATATTGTTCCTGGCTGTTTTTCGATCAGCCCGCAGGTCAACTGAAAATAGAAGTAATTGACAAACCTACAGCAAACCCACTAGATGCAGCGGCCCGTGACCACTCATCAATTCCACAATTAGCGCTAGAAAACCGACCATCGCGAGGCGGCCATTCCAAACTTCGGCCACGGGCGTGAGGCCCCACGCGGATTTCTCTTGGGGATAAATCTTGACCTTTTTATCCGGCTCAACGACATCCGAAAATAGCCGACGGGGAGACTCTAGGGCCTCCATGACCATCTTGCCCATGTCATCGATAAAGCCAGGGTGTGTGTTCAACGCGGGCACGCGGCGAAACGTTTCAATGCCGGCTTCTTCAGCGATTTCGCGGTACTCCATGTCAATTTCTTGCAGCGTCTCGATGTGCTCAGAGACAAAGCTGATAGGAACCACTACTAAATTATTGATGCCCTGTTCGGCGAGTTCGGCGATCGCCTCTTCGGTATAGGGTTGTAGCCATTCTACCGGGCCGACGCGGCTCTGATAGGCCAGCGTATGAGCGTTGGGGCGACCCAACGCTTGCATAATTAACTCAACGCAGTGCTCGATTTCGCGCTGATAGGGGTCGCCGACTTCTTCGACATAGCTCACCGGCACCCCGTGGGCACTAAAGAAAACGTGCCCCGCACTGGGATCGGGCAGCTGATCGAGTTCTTTGGTAATCAAATCGGCCATCGCTCTGACATAGCCCGGTCGCGCATACCAAGAAGGAATCACGGTGTAGCGGATGCGCTCTAAGGAGGGGTCCTCTTTCCAGAGCTTTTGCAACAGGCGGAAGCTAGAGCCACTCGTGCTGATGGAATATTGCGGATAGAGGGGCAGCACGACCAATTCCTCAATGCCATCGCGCTTGATGCGGGCGATCGCCTCTTCGGTAAAGGGGTACCAGTAGCGCATACCGATATACATTTCGGTTGGCTGACCGGCGGCCTCTAGGCTGTGCTTCAGGGCATCGGCTTGCTGCTCAGTGATGCGCCGGAGGGGAGAGCCGCCACCGATCTGACTGTAGTTTTGTTGAGACTGTTTGGCTCGACTGTTAGAAATCAACCAGGCTAAAGGCTTTTGCAACCAAGGCACCGGCAAACGAATGATCTCAGGATCAGCAAACAAATTGAACAGAAAAGGACGAACATCCTCTAATTGCTCTGGCCCACCTAAGTTCAACAGCAATACCCCTACACGGCCCATGACGGTTGAAACCCTAAACTGTGAATGATTCTTAAAATTATCGTAACAATTGATTTAGCCAGCGGGCACGATCGCAACAAAATACATTTTTGTTCACTACCCATGCCGTGTCTGATCTGCCGAACAATTCTAGAGTGACCACATTCTAAACTACCTCAGAGATTCTTTATGAATAGGTTTTCTACCCTTGCGATCGATCCGCTGATCCCATCGAAGTCAAACGCTGAAACGCTTCCCAGGCTGGCGATCCCCCTGGGTGACCCAGCTGGCATCGGCCCCGAAATCGTGATCAAAGCCCTGGGTAATTCAACCCTTAGAGCAGCCGCTCAGATCACGCTGGTCGGGGATCAAGCATTATTGCAAGCGAGTCTCAAGCAACTAGAGCGAGCAGGAGCAGATGACGTTGACTTGAGCCCGTTCACCCTGCTGGGTGCTGACTCGCCGATCACCGGACTCGCTGACATCAAGCCAGGGGAACCGAATGTCGTTACGGGGCAGGCCAGCTTTGCCTGGCTCAATCGGGCGATCTCTGGGGCGTTAGCGGGTGAGTTTGACGCGGTGGTGACCGCCCCGGTTGCCAAAGCGGTTTGGCACGCAGCGGGCCATCATTATCCTGGTCAAACCGAGGTGCTCGCGGAGCGCGCTCAGGTTGAGCAATTTGGCATGATGTTTGCGGCGCGATCGCCCCACACCGGCTGGCCCTTGCGCAGTCTGCTGGCCACGACCCACATTCCTTTGAACCAGGTGCCAACGGCCTTGACCCCCGCTCTGATGTCACGCAAGCTAGCGCTTTTAGTCACCAGCCTGCAACGAGATTTTGGCGTGGCATCGCCCCAGATCGCCGTAGCGGGCCTGAATCCCCACAGTGGCGAAGCCGGCAAGCTCGGCACAGAAGAACGAGACTGGCTGATCCCCTGGCTAGCAACGGCTCAGCAAACCTATCCTCAGGTCAAACTGACGGGGCCAGTGCCACCCGATACGCTATGGGTGAGTGCTGGTCCGGCTTGGTATGAAGATGCGACGGCGAGCCCCTACGACGCTTATCTGGCCCTATATCACGATCAGGGCTTAATTCCGATCAAGCTGCTGGCCTTTGATCGAGCGGTGAATACGACCATCGGTCTGCCCTTTGTGCGCACCTCGCCCGATCATGGCACTGCCTTTGATATTGCGGGTCAAGGCATCGCCCGGTCGGCCAGTATGGAAGCCGCGATTGAGCTGGCGATCGCCTTGGTCAATCACCAAAACCAGACTCAGGATCAGGGCCCAGAATTGACACAAGATTGTCAAAGATTGTCAACAGTCTCTGAACAGCCGCTAGCAGGCTAGGGCACAACGGTGAGGGTGGCCCCTTAGAATGAAAAGCAGCTTTTCAGGAGATGTCATCTTGCTGCGCCTACGCTCACCCTACTTGTTCAACGCTACCCTTTATGTGCTGGCGACCTTAGGGGCTAACTACACCGCTGCCTGGTTCATTCCATTTCCCATTTTTGGGCAGGTGGCGGTCGGCACCTTTATCTTTGGCTTCACCTTTACCCAGCGCGATCGCTTGCACAGTGCCGGGCGGCAGTGGGTCTATGGCACCATCGCGGTGGCGGCGCTGGCCAACGTGTTGATGAGTGCGACCCTAGCGGTACCGCTGCGCATCATTGCCGCTAGCTTTTTAGCGATTGTGCTGGCCGAGACGGCCGATACTGAGATTTACCAGCGGCTGCTGCGCTTTCCCTGGCTGGTGCGGGTGGCGGGGAGCAATGCCGTCTCGATTCCTTTAGATACGCTGCTATTTACGCTGGTGGCGTTTGCGGGCGTGCTGTCAACGACCGAGATGGTATCTCTGCTGTTTGGCGAAATTGTCACCAAATTTGCGATCGGTCTGCTGGCGGCCCTTTGGCGCGACGGCAAATTTGTGTGGCAAACAAGGCGCGCCTAATGAAGGGCGGCTAGCAGCTCATCTAGATGCCTATCTGAATGACCATCCCTCTGGGGAAGAGGACTAAGGCGGGGTGGGTGTCGACTCTCCTGCTGAGAGTGGTTCAACTCCCCCCATTCACCTCTCCCAAGAGGCTACTAACGCGATGTGCAATTAAGCGTTTTCCAAGTCAGGCCTTAATCAAATCCTCAAA
>CALCCA010000146.1 GCA_937899725.1 uncultured Halomicronema sp. | reverse complement strand
GACGGAGATCTAAACTATAAGTCATTGATTCTCATTCTTATCTAGAACTACTATACTATCCCACCAAGTCCGCTCTAGATTTGACGCCCAAAGAACTGGCAGCTCTCCCGCCAGCTATTTTTTAGCGTCGAACTCACGTTATTGAGCCTCCAATCCCCTCTCGGGAGGGGATTGGAGGCGGGGTGGGTGCCGATCAATCGCGCTAACTAGCGATCCACCCACCCCTCAGCCTCTCCCAGGAGGGGGAATATCCAGCTTCGGTTTTAACCGGACACGGCGCTACCTATACTGGCAGCACCGGGCCGCCGGGCAGACAGTTTTGTTGCCGGGTTCAGAATCGCCATAGAGCCCGGCGATCGCTGCAGCCGCCCGCGCCCAGTCTTGAGAGAGCGGTACGGGCAAATGGCGGCTCAGTGGCTCCTGACAGTGTCAGTATGATTGCCGATCAGCTTGCTGAGCCCATTCTTCAAAAGCGGCCTGCGCTTCCGTGCTCATCAGGGGGTGCATCGATAGCTGACGCTGGTCTCGGGGCTTCGCCAACTCGTCGTAAAAATACTGACTGTTAAACCCAAACTGACCGGCAACTTCTTTCGTATTGCCGTAATAGATTCGGTCTAGTCGCGCCCAATAAATCGCCCCCATGCACATGGGGCACGGTTCGCAACTGGTATACAGCTCACAGCCCGCCAAATTCCACTGATTCAGATGCTCACAGGCCTGCCGAATTGCCGTTAGCTCAGCGTGGGCAGTCGGATCGTTGATTGAGGTCACTTCATTCATGCCGCGACCGATGATTTCACCGGCTTTGACCACAACGGCGCCATAGGGGCCACCCCGACCAGTTCGCATGGCCTCAAACGAGAGCGCGATCGCGGCTGCCATAAATTTCTGGTGATCCGCTGTCATCGTCTACCAAAAGATGTGGGTGTAGAGCTTGCCGGAGGTTCGGGAACAGTCGGCCTCATAATAGCAGCGATCGCGCTGTTTGCCTTCATGACCTTGAATATAAACGCTGCACCGGGGAGGTTAACGTCCCAGCGATCGCGCCAAACTCTTCACCGAGACCATTCGAACCACTACTCCCAACCGATGGCTAGCCACACCGTTTTCATCATTGGGAGTGGCCTAGCGGTGGGAGCCAACCAACAGAGGCCATCACGAGAGATGGACGACCAGAAGCAACGGGGCATACTTCATGTACCTTGCATCTCTGTCACCATCAAGATGATCGCCATCAATCACAGCCATCGTTACCAGCTAATCGCAAAGGGCTAGCTCACCGTTCTCATCAGCCTAGTGACTTTCTCATGCACGGATGCCTCTAATTCTTCTATCGAATCGGCGGTCTCAGAGGAAAGCCCGGTATCAGAAGCCGCCGCCGATTGTGAAACCGCTTTGAGCGCTAAGCTCTCAGACGGTGTTTCGCCGGAGAAAGCCAAACAGGCTGCCGAGGCCGTAGAAGCAGCCCGCGATACGCCTTGTGAAGAGGCATTTTGGGGCTTCAACGCACTTTTACAAGCGGCTGCGCCAGAGGGCGTGCACTTAAGCGGCATGCCTTATACAGAGGCGCGAGCCGATCTCATCGCCCAAGGCTGGGTAACCAGCCCCTCTGAGCATGTTGCCCGCCGACTCGACTGGGACGATCCGAGAATTCAACAAATGCAGGCACAAGGATTTGATGAAATTCAATCTTGTTCTCAAGAGGACAACTCTTGCCTATTCACCTTTGTCTACACGGATCGGGTGCTCACCGCTGGAGGCGTCCTGTCTGCTTATGTCGAGTTTCCAGAGAATGGAGCCCCCCGATTGTGGGAGCTACTAGCAACTAATCGTGTCACTACAACCTACGGCAATCAGCAGCTCAGCGCGACGATATTGAGTGAGTTGATTCAGCAGGCGCAGAACGGTTCTCGTTGTGACGTCACTTGTGCCTATCGCAACGAGTCCTTTAAAGACGCCCAGCTAATTTCAATCCCGTACGATTTTGGCGCCGCTAACGTCTCTCTATACCTGAATGAGTCGATCGATAAAGAGACGGCCTTATCGTACGCCCAAATCTTAGACGCCCAATCCAAGATTGACTTTGATCGCATCGAACGCGAACAGAATCGTGAAATGTATGCGAACTGCGTCATTGAATTTAACTGATCTGTGGTTAAGTCTTCTCACTCTGCGCTGTCCCCTTTCGCGCGCTCCCGCTTGAGGGTCACCCAGACATCGATTTCGTCACAATCCCACAAATCATTCCTGGATTTAGCCATCCGCAACGGTCACTGCCACCAGCTTTCAGGGCTACCCCTGGCAATCATGACCTTTTTGAGCCCTAGGCGAGTTCAAGATTTGAGGGAATGAGGGATCTGTTCGATCAGACTGTTTTCTAGAAAAACAGTTGCTTCGCGCGCGGGCATCGGTTTGGAAAAGTAAAAACCCTGTCCATAGTGGCAACCCGCCTTAGTCAGCAGCGCTAACTGTTCAGTGCTGGCAATCCCCTCCGCCACCAAATTCATATTGAGTTTTTGCCCCAGACTAATGATGGTCTGCACGATGTCTCTGTCTTCAGCGCTATTCTCCATGCTGCTCACAAAGGACCGATCTATTTTTAAGGTGTCCGTCGGAAAGCGATGCAGGTAGCTCAGGGATGAATACCCCGTGCCAAAGTCATCGATCGCGAGTTGAATACCCAAAGATTTGAGCCGCAGCATCAAATTGTGAGCCGCCTCCACATCTCGCATGATCATGCTTTCCGTAATTTCCAGCTGGAGCCGGTGTCCAGGCAGCTGGAGCTTTGACAACACGGCTTCGATCTGCGGCACCAAATCCGTTTGATCAAACTGGCGCCGCGACAGATTGACATTCATTTTCAGCGGCAGATGAGGAAACTGCTGATGCCAAGCGCGCATTTGGTAACAGGCCGTTTTGAGAATCCACTCCCCCAGCGGAATGATCATGCCGGTCTCTTCCACCACCGGAATAAAATCGTTGGGCGAGATCAGCCCGCGTTTCTCTTGCTTCCAACGAATCAGCGCTTCAAAGCCCGTGACTTGATTCGTTGCCAAATGAATAATCGGTTGATAAAACAGCGAGAATTCCTTATCTTCCAGCGCTTTGATCAGGTCACTCTCCAGATCTAAGCGAGCCACGGCTTCCTCTCGCATATCGTTGGAGAAGACCTGATACTGCGCCTCTTTCAGAGCTTTAGCGCGATACATGGCGGTGTGGGCATCGCGCAACAGTTCTAACGGGGTTTGTCCGTAGTGAGCCTGAGTAATCGCCAGTCCCACACTCGCCGTGATCGACAGACGATGCTTACCCAACATCAGCGGACTTGACAGCTCAGAACGCATCTCGTTCAAAAAGATTTTGACCTCGCTCTGGCTGCTGTTGTAGAACAGAATGGCGAACTCGTCGCCGCCCACCCGAGCAATTTGGGCGTGTTCTCCCAGCATTTTGCGCAGGCGTTTCGCGATCGCCATCAGCACGCGATCGCCCGCAAAATGCCCCAAGCTCTTGTTGATAATCTGAAATCGATCAATATCGAGAAACGCCACAATCACCGGATTCTCTTGTTGATTGTTCAGCGCCCGCTGAATGTGCAGCAGAAAAACCTCTCGGCCCGGCAGATCAGTCAGACTATCGTAGGTAGAGCGATAGATCGATTTTTGCGCAATCACGAGGCCACCCGCGACAAAAATCCCTAATAGCGGCTCAAAGATCGGCAGCCAGGCAAGTTCTAGCAAGCAGATCCAGCCGAGGCCAAAAATTGCCAGGGTAAAGGCCACGCTAGCCACTACCAGCATCTCGGGACGGCGAATCTTCCACGTGACGGCGCTGGTCAAACTGGCCCAAAAAATCAGCCACATCAACTCGCCCCAAGCAGGCAAAAAGCGATACAGCGCGGGGCGACCTTCGGCAATGTCGAGCAGTTGGCTAATCATTTGCGCATGCACGATGACGCCGGACATCGTGAATCGGTTCACCCGATTAGCGCTATAGGGGGTGAAAAACTCATCTTTGAGACTGGGCGCCACCGACCCAATCAGCACAATTTTGCCGTCAAACAAGGCCGGATCAAAGCGACCGGCCATCACATCCGCAATGGAAATCTGCTCTGCCGGGGCACTGCGCGAGCGAAATCGCAGCAGCGTTTGAAACCCCCGAGAATCGACCTTTTCGTAACCACCAGAGCGGGCACCAAGCCGCAGAATCGGCTGCTCGTTAAGGTAAAGGGCCTCATCATTGTGGGCAAACGCGTTGTCTTGACCGGGCAAATACGCCAACGCCGTTCTCAAGGCAAACGAATAGTAGGGCTGGTTAGGCGCATTGACAAACAAGAGGCTGCGGCGCACCACCCCATCCGGATCGACACTGAGATCGTTAAAGCCAATTCGCTCCCAAGGCACCCCATCCGGCGGGGGCACCCGATCAATATTCGTATCGGTGCCAACGTTCGTAATGGCGATGAGATTATCCGCCGCCAACTGTTGATTGAGCGCCTCTCGCCCAGGCGGATGGAAGGTTTTGCGATAAATATCGAGACCCACCACTTTGGGGTCATGCTGCTGAATGATCTCTAACACGTCAGCGACTTTTTGATCAGAAAGGGGATGCCCATACTCCTGAATGTCGGTCTCAGTGATGCCGACAATGACTAACCGCGAGTCTCTGCCAGCGTCCGCTTTGAGCCGCACTAAAGAATCAAAAATAAATAATTCAAACCGCTGCAAACCACCCAGTTTCTTAGCCCCCGTAATGAAGGTGGTGGCCACCAAGGTGGCGATTAAGATGGAGCGGCCACTGAAAGGAATGGCCTGAGTAATTCGAGTAATTAGCGGTTTAGCTTGATTGTAGAGTCTGACGGGAGATCGCACCATGTGAGCCACATTGCTTGAGGTTCAGCCTTTAAAGGATGGGACAATAAAGGCTCTTGATTATAGTTACTCACCCACTGAACGAATTCCGGGTCAATGCGCACCGGGGGCTAATTGCTTGACGTCTATTTTTCAAAGTAATAGCGCCAAAAAAACAATTCGTAACCTTTAAAGGGTACCCTCAAACGACGAACTGGCGGGTCACCCATCAATTATCAAGGGTGCACCCGCCAGTCTTCAAGCGTCAAAATATGGAGTTTTAGAAGCTCAAGGTCGGTCTGCAGGCGATAGGCGCATATGGGTGCCGCCGCCTTGGCGTTGCCCAGGGAACTCATCGCCACCCGAACCGTTGGCGAGCGTTTCTGCCGGCACGCTCAAAAGCATCAAGCTAGCGCTGCAGAGTACGCCTAAACACAGGAGCCCACGGGGTAATACCAATAACTGAATGAGGAGTGATTTCATAATTCAAGAACCTGACTTTTTGAGTTAAGTCGAAAATTTGCTGAGTCAATGCACGGAAGGGAGCTTCTCTTGAAAATCGAACGCGCTGGCCTTTTGTATCATTTGAAACTTTACTTTCAATAGTCTTACGTAAGCTTCAGTTAACATTAAAGCCGCTACATCAGCCTGGGAACACAGGGAAGTTACGGGGATATTCAGCCTGCTATTGCAAAGTATTTGTGAGGCTATCGAACTCGATTCAGGGTGATTGAGGTATCAAAAGTCTACGGTCAAAATCGACGGTACTGAAAGAACTGCCATCTTTCTACATTCGCGGCGATCGCCGGTACTCGCTTCGATGGCCCCATTAAAGCGTCAGCGATCGCGATTCGCGATCGCTCTGGCGGGCAATCAGGTGACTCGTTAAAGGCTGTACCTATGACCCCGCATGCCCCCACCACATTGGAGAAGGGCAGGGGACAGTGGCGATCATCGTCCATCCCAACAGCGACGCCCGGTAAAAGGGAGAGTAAATCCTCCTTCTACCGGGCGTCGCTACACAGTATTGATGGTGGCGCTGAAGGTCCTGCAGGCCCAAGGCAAATTATGAAGGAACGAGTTCTCCGGATTGCACCGCCTGGGTGTATTCGCGATCAAGCTTGAAGGTGACCACTGCCAAAGGTGGCAACGTGATATCGATGGAATAGGGCTGACCGTGGTAAGACCAATCGTCAGTCCACTTGCCGCCTAAATTCCCCATGTTGCTGCCGCCAAAGTCGCGCGCATCACTATTAAAGAGTTCACGATAATAGCCCTGCTCAGAGACCCCGACCCGATAATGGCTGTGGGGTTGCGGCGTAAAGTTGCAGATGGCCACAATAAAGTCGCCACTGTCTTGATCGCGCCGCACAAACGACACCACACTATGGCGGTTATCGTTGCAATCAATCCATTCAAACCCCGATTGTGAAAAGTCTTGGGTATAGAGGGCCGGTTCGCTGCGGTACAGCGCATTGAGCTTCGCCATAAAGGTGTGATGCTTTTGATGAGGCTCATACTGCAGCAGATGCCATTCCAAATCACCCCAAACGTTCCACTCGCTCCACTGACCAAACTCCATACTCATAAACAACGTCTTTTTGCCGGGATGGAGAAACATATAGGTCAGCAAACAGCGGAGGTTGGCAAATTTTTGCCATTCATCCCCCGGCATTTTGCCGAGCATGTTGCTTTTGCCATGCACTACTTCATCGTGGGAGAGGGCCAGCATAAAGTTCTCGCTAAAGGCATACCAGATGCTGAAGGTAATGTTGTTTTGATGGAACTGCCGAAACCACGGATCCATGTGGAAATAATCCAACATGTCGTGCATCCAGCCCATGTTCCACTTCAGGTTGAAGCCCAACCCCCCCACATAGGTCGGCCAAGACACCATCGGCCAAGACGTTGATTCTTCAGCGATCGAGAGAATGCCGGGGTAGTAGCTGAATAGCAAATGGTTGACCTGACGCAAAAAGTCAGCCGCTTCGATATGCTCTCGTCCGCCATATTCGTTGGCGATCCACTCTCCCGGTTCTCGCAGGTAGTCGAGGTACAGCATCGAGGCCACAGCATCAACCCGCATGCCGTCAATATGATATTTGTCGAACCAAAACAGCGCATTCGCAACTAAAAAGTTACGAACCTCGTTGCGACCGTAATTAAAAACTAAAGTGCCCCACTCTTTGTGCTCGCCCTTGCGGGGATCGGCATGCTCATAGAGGTGGGTGCCATCAAAAAAGGCCAGGCCATGACCGTCTTTAGGAAAGTGACCCGGCACCCAATCTACCAAGACGCCAATGCCACTTTGATGACACTGGTCGATAAAGTACATCAGGTCTTCGGGATTGCCATAGCGAGAAGTAGCCGCATAGTAACCGGTGACCTGATAGCCCCATGAGCCATCAAAGGGGTGTTCAGCGACGGGGAGCAGTTCAATATGGGTGAACCCAAGTTTCTTCACATAGGGAATCAGCTTGGCAGCCAGTTCTCGATAGGTGAGAAATCGCGCGCCGGGCTTAAGTTCAGCCACCTGCACTGACGGTTCTACGGTGCCATCGGGGAGCCGGGCGGGTTCTGCCGAAGAGCCGTGCAGCCAAGAGCCCAGATGCACTTCATAGACCGAAACTGGTTGCGTCAGCGGGTCGGTGGAACGACGCTTTTCCATCCAATCGGCATCTTGCCAATCGTAGGTATCCAGATCCGCGACGATAGAAGCGGTTTTGGGTCGTACTTCCTGCTGAAATCCGTAGGGGTCAGATTTTTCGTAAATATGGCCGTGATGATTCTTGATCTCAAACTTGTAGTGCTCACCGACGCTAGTTTGCGGGATAAAGAGCTCCCAAATGCCGTTGCCGATGAGCCGCATTTGGTGCTTGCGCCCATCCCAATAGTTGAAATCGCCGAGCACCGAGACGTTGCGAGCCGCGGGTGCCCAAACGGCAAAGTAAACCCCTGAAACACCTTCGAGTTCGGCGGTGTGGGCACCAAGCTTTTCGTAAATCCGATGGTGGTTGCCTTCCGCAAACAGATGCACATCGAAGTCAGTGATCCGCCGGGTTTTAAAGGCGTAGGGATCATAAATAAATCGTTCGTGTTCGCCTTCCTGATATTTGAGCTGGTAGTTGGGCAAATCTTGAACTTCTAAAACACATTCAAAAAAGTGGGGATTATGGCTAGCGACCATCGCCAACTCACTGCGGGTTTCGGGCAGCACCACCCAGGCCTGAGATGCATTGGGGAGATACGTCCTCACCGCCCACACCGTCTTGCCGTCTTGCTGAATCAAATGCGGCCCCAGCACCTCAAAAGGGTCGTGATGTTGATTCCAAACGATGCGATCGATTTGCTCGGGGGCGACTGTAACAGGCATAGATAACCTTGTATTAAGACGTTTCAGACGATGTATTGAAAATTTGCACCCCGCTTGGGGGGCTGTGACTTATGTAATATCTGGGGAACAGATTAACAAAACTTTGTAGAGAATATCTGTCCACAGGGTAAAAGATGTCACTTTTATTTCCTGCAGTCGGCGACCAGGCACGGGAATTAAGGGATCACTGGAATGATGGGCCTTAAAATCCGTCTAATTTGCAGGAGAAAAACCGTTTCACGCACCTGCGAAGACAGTAGTGGTTCCTGATTTTGCCTGAGGTCTTCTTGGAGTTCCAGATATTCGGCCGCGCTGAGGGGTTCGCCAGTCAGGGGCGATCGCGCTTCTAAAATAATCTCGGTTCTTAAGACTTCTTCCGGCGTATCGGTAGGGGGCGGAAGCGCCATGACGGCGGGTGCTCGGAGCAGCCCGCAGCTAGTCATGATCATGAGCAAAATCTGGGAAGACCTCATACCCCGGTGTGGTAACGCTACATGTGTGAACTGCCCCTACAGTAGCTTGTTGAGAATCATTCTGGGCGTTTAGATAGCATAATATCGAGCGTGACTCAAACCACATGCCAGAATGAACCGGCGGCCGACGTCGCCGCTGAATTTGACCTCACGTTAAACCATGTCGTTTGCATCTCCTCCCTACAGTATTCGCTGGCTGACCGTTGAAGACTGGCCCCTGATGGCAGCCATGATGACCACCTTCGGTGCCGCGTTCGAGGATCAGGCAACCTACACGGCGGCTCGCCCCAGTCAAACCTATCTCCAACGCTTACTCGCCAGCGATTATTTCATTGCGCTGGCCGCCTTAAAGCAGGGCTCGGTAGTTGGCGGCATCGCCGCCTACGAACTGCAAAAGTTTGAGCAGGAGCGCAGTGAAATCTATATTTATGATCTGGCGGTGGCCGCAGCGCACCGACGCGAGGGCATCGCGACGGCGTTGATTCAAAAACTCAAGACGATTGCCGCAGCGCGGGCCGCCTCGGTGATCTATGTGCAGGCAGATAGAGAAGATGCACCGGCGATCGCGCTCTATACGAAGCTGGGAGTCCGTGAAGACGTGCTGCACTTTGACATTGCCGTTGCCGACGATGATGGCGCTGTATAACGATGCTCACAGACACCGAACTCTGAAAAGCTGACAAGTAGAAGTCTTTAATTATCGCTCTTCAATGACTCTGGCGGCAGATAAATTAATGTATAAAGGCTGAGCACTCGGTAGAGCGGATGGTAGCGCCCCCGTACAGCCCAGCCGACAGTTGGGTTCGTTGACGAATATTGCGCCAGTTATAGCAGAATGCGGAGTTTGTAATGCGGAATTGAAATGCTTGCCAGATATCGGACTCAGCCATCCAGGTTGACCTGATCAAACTGCGGCTTGCTATACCAAGACTTGTTTGTCGAAGTGAGAGCTTTCGAGGCATTCAAGCATTTGCATTTGGGGATGATTTCCGAGGTCAAACGCAAATCGCTACCGGCCATTGCGAAGGTTACAGGATGACGCCATGCGCCATTCCTGCAACCGTTTTTGGTGAAATCGCCCTAGCAAGCCAGCGACCTCAGAGAAAGACACATAGAGAATAGATATCCGACGTCGTTTTCCAGAGATTTGCCAAAAAATATCCGCTCAATACATCAGCTACAGGGATACTATCAAAGCAGAGAACGTCAAAGCTGCTTGCGCTGAAGTGCGCGATGTGACTTTCCAGCTTTACCAAGCAGGCGTAGAACCTACTCGAGGCAGAATCTCACAGCGATTAAGCAAACCAGCCTATTTTCATGAACCAGCAGTTGTCGACGCCTTGGAAACTGCTAGGCATGAGCTGGGGCTAAAGCCTTTATAAATTTGCTTCACTTTTGAAGCATAAGCTGAACGTTTGTCCAACTTATGGGTAAAGTCACAACGTCGAATTAAGTTGCGTTGTGCAGACAAAATGCGGATGGCGAGACTCGAACTCGCACAGCAAAGCCACACGCCCCTCAAGCGTGCGTGTCTACCAATTCCACCACATCCGCGTGGGAAGGTTACGGTGCTCAGAGGGATTGCAAGAACCGTTTAATAAAGATAGCTCAGATCGGCGCATTTTCGATGACCAAATCTGAGCGGCTAAGTCTCAATGCGGCTCTCGCAGATGCGCTGAATAAACGGTGTAGCGACCTAACCCCGCACTATCCGCCGTTCGATACATAGCGGTAGAGTAGGAGGCATTGTTTTATCGCAGTCACTTATGCGATTAGGGCAAGACTGCGAGCCAGACTGCTTGCACGGCAGGGTGATTTCCCTTGAATCGGTGTCGTCAGCGGACTGGTCAACACTTTATTCCAGCGAGGTGGCAAGGTTAGCGATGGTTCATCTTCAGGTGCCGAGCCGTGGCGTGGTGGCAGCGGGTCATGCCCTCACGGCGGAAGCGGGTGCCGCCATGTTAAAGCAGGGGGGCAACGCCTTTGACGCCGCGATCGCAGCCGTGATGACGGCCTGGGTAACCGAGTCGGTGCTGACGTCTGCGGGTGGCGGGGGCTTTTTGCTGGCACACACGGCAGCGGGTGAAAATCGCCTGTTTGATTTCTTTACGCAAACGCCTCGCTGCAATCGCTTGAGCCAACCGCCTGACTTTTACCCAATCCACGCTAACTTTGGCGATACGGTGCAGGAGTTTCACGTTGGTTTGGGCTCGATGGCCGTGCCGGGCGCGATCGCCGGACTGCTGCAGGTGCATGACCGGCTGGGACGGTTGCCCTTAGCCGCGATCGCTGAGCCCGCCATTCACCATGCCCGAGCCGGGGTGACGGTAACCCCTTTTTTGGCCTATGTGTATACCGTACTGAAACCGATTTTGACTGCTTCCAAAATGGTGAGTAGTCTGTATGCGCCAGCCGGTCAGCTGCTGACGGCGGGGGATACCCTGGTGATGTCCGACTTTGCGGATGCTCTGACACGGCTGGTGAAGGAGGGGGCAGCTTTTTTTTATGAGGGGGCGATCGCGCAGCAAATTGCCCAAGATTGCCAAACGGCGGGCGGCTATCTGACGCGGGCCGATTTGCAGCAGTATCAGGTGATAGAGCGACAGCCGCTGAGTCTGCGCTATCGAAACGCAACGGTAGTCACGAACCCGCCCCCCAGTTCGGGGGGAGCGCTGATTGGGTTTGCCCTGAAGCTATTGTCACAGATTGACCTGCATCGCCTAGCCTATGGCTCACCCGAGCATTTGACCAGCTTGACCAACGTGATGGCTTTGACCAACGCGGCGCGCCGCCAGGGCTATGACAATCGCCTGTATGAACCTGGGGTGGCCGCTGCGTTTTTGGCTGACGAGCAGCTGTGGCCGTATCAGGAAACTCTCAAGGGCACGGTAAATCGGTTAGGCAGTACGACCCATGTGAGCGCGATCGATGCGGAGGGGAATGCGGCCAGTGTCACTACTTCGAATGGGGAAGGGTCATCTTACGTAATTCCGCATACGGCGATTATGGTCAACAACATGTTGGGCGAAGAGGATCTGCATCCCCAGGGCTTTCACCAATGGACAGTGAATCAGCGGATCTCGTCGATGATGGCTCCGACCCTGATTCTCAAAGACGGGCGACCGCAGTTGGTGTTGGGTTCGGGGGGCTCTAACCGCATTAGAACGGCGATTTTGCAGGTGATTTCCAATGCGCTGGATTTTGATATGCCGTTGACTGACGCCATCATGGCCCCGCGACTGCATTGGGAGCGCGGCACGCTGCATGTGGAACCGGGCTATGCGGCTGACATTGTGGCACGCACCCAACCGGCGGAGACAACGGCGGCGATCGCCTGGCAGCAGCAAAATATGTTTTTTGGCGGGGTAAATGCGGTGGCTTGTGATGAGAATGGAGCCCTACATGGGGCAGGCGATCTGCGTCGGGGTGGCGCGGTGGCGATCGCTTAGCGCTCAGCACCTTGTTGCTCAGAAGCTTTACGAGGTCAAAGATATGGACTTTGCCAGTTGTAATGTTCCAGTAATGAGCGTCCGCATCTTTGTGACAATAACGAGGTCGACTATCGCAGTTACCCAATGCTCTACAAAAACAACACCATCCTCAAACCTTCATCCACCAAGTCTTGAAGACTTTTGGACAGCGAACTCACCCGCTCGGTCAGCAAAGTTTTGTTGATAGTCAAGAGTTGAGAAACGTTGATAACTGAATCACGGGGCAAGCTAGAGTCTTGCCGAGATAGAAAAACGTTGCCCGGCGCATCAGCAAGTCTCAGGTTAGAGGTAAGGGTGGCGATGATAACGGTATTGATGCTGCTTTGATTGAAGGTGTCATCTTGCACGACTAGAACTGGCCTACGATAGCCGGGTTCCGAGCCTATCGGATTGGGCAAATTAGCCCACCAGATTTCGCCGCGATACACTTACCAGTCCTCATGAGGGAGAGCCGCGAGCTGCGCCTGTGCCAAAGCCGGATCGATATCTGAGGATTCTTGGCTGTAGATCGAATTGAGATTTTCCAGGACGGATTGGGTTTGATCTTCGTCTTGGGTGATGTCTCGGCGTAAGGAATCTAGCAAGCAATGAACAAGCTGCCATCGATCTGGCTTCGACAGTTGCAATGCTTTGGTTTCGATATCCTGAAGCGTCATGGCTGAATGTGAATTACAGGTATCTTTATTGTACCGATCTCCATCTCCCCTCCGATCACATTCCACGTTGGCGCTAACCTGTCCGAAGGAAAATTTTCCCTCACTTCATACCTAGGACCACTCTTCGCCTCACTCAAGCCGGACTCTTTTGACTTGAAGCATCATCCTGAAATGGATTTTCCTAGATTATCTACGAAGAGATTTCAAATGATTTACTCCATCAGCAGAAGCTCTCTTGAATTTTAAACTTCCAACTTTTCGTGTTTGAAAGAGTAACTTTTTGGTTTCTAGCCTTCTAAGAGAAGTGGAAGGATTAGTAAGTTTGATGCCATGATCTTTTAATGACTTGTTAACCTCAGACGTCTTCAGGTCATTATCAGAAGATTGCTTTTGGACAAAATAAGCGGCAATCAATGCTTTATCCAAATCATTGATATCATCTCTGAAACCATGAAACCACTCACCAAAGGTGCCTGGCATTTCTAATCCTTGCTCACCAGCGGAAGATAGCTTATCTTCTTCTTCCTCCACAAGAGCAGCAATCTCTTCTTCCTCTTCAAGCTCTGTACTGCCAGAGAAATTGCTAGATGCAAGAAGTGCTACGTACTCTGCAATGGTATCAATGTTTTCAAGTTGTCCTTGAACAAAACTCTCTGAGCCTTCTAGCTCAACCTCACCCGATTTAAAGTTTATTCTGACTTTGGCAGGAGTACCCATTTCTTCATGCTCGCCACTATTTATGCTCATCTCTTAAACCCACTTTTGTAGAATAGCTCCTCTATAGCTGCCCTATAATCTAAAACTACTTTCTGGAGATCAGATCTTCTTGCTGTGTAGTAAATTTTATGCGCCGAAAAATTGCCTATCGTGCGAAAATTGTCTAAGCAAGATTTTGTGTTGCGTAAAAGAGACAACTTTGAGTTCCCCAAAGCATTAGCGACAACGTCTGACAGCATTTTATAATTCCCTTGACCATCCTTGATATCATCACTAATCTCTAAATTTTCATAAGAATGAATTAAACAGATTTCCAGCAGTCGTCTCATCAAAACTGCGCATCCATCAAATATATTATTTTCATAGGATGCATTGATCTGTTTTGACAAAGACTCTATATAGCCTCGAGTATGAGAGTACAGAGAAGATGGAAGGACTGTATCAGTTGCTTCCACCTCTTCACTTTTTTGGTGTACGAATGGATGTATCTTTTCTATATTCTGGATCTCACTTACGTGAAGTTTATACGATTTTTTGGTTGTACCCTTAACGAAAGAGCGCGACTTGCTGATATTTTGCTTGAGTCTAGATTTGTTCGGTATGTGCAGGCCTATTTCTGAAAAAGATATACAAATTTCATCTAATGTGAAATCGGTCTTTTTTTGAATTTTTTGATAGAAAAAGGCCAGGAGTTTGACTTTTTCTATTTCTTGCTCTGAAAACAAACCGGTTTTCTCAGCATATTCAGCTAATTGGATAGTCATTTTTGGGTGACTTGCTGAAGTTACTATGTCCTGGCTCAATATTAGCTCCCCTTTGTATAAGTGAAACCACCTCATACGTTAAGTTCCCCAACTAAACGCATAGAGTCAATATCAATATTCTGTACGTACATAATTGTACACACAGAGATTTACGTTCGTAGTGGAAAATACTTTGAAGGTTTGCATCCGATTGATGGCTTACCTCTCAAGCAAGAGAGAGCACCATTCCAAGATGATCACTCCTTCTAATTTTCAAGTTCTTCGATTTCTTTCTGGTTATCTCGGTGGTAAGTAACGCATCGACGCGACAGCCGCAGTGACTGAGGAAGAGGATGTAAAGGCGTTGCTTCAATGCCTCTACATCCTCAATCAGCTTGTTCAGATCGTTCAGCAGAGGGTGTGCCGATCTGAGTTTTTAGCGGCAAGCTCCTCAATTCTGAAGTATTTTCTATCGTTGAATGTCGGGGTTCACTTGGCTCAAAAAACAGCGGCGAATCTTGCTGCTGAGTTTTTCTGCAGCTTTTACTTCCGGATATTCCCTTAATGGGGTGTGAAGTTTTGAAGTAGAGCAGCGGTATCTGCCGATTTTGCGTGCCTGTTTGACGATTCCGGGCAAAATCTTCAGAGGGCTTTCTACCCAGCGTGGCCCCATCGCCTTAAGCGATGTCACGAAAAGCGCTTGATTGAGACTGAATTACCGAGAATAAGAATTGACTTTGGGCAACTTTGAGTCAAACACAATAGTGTTCACAGCCGTAGTACGAGCAAGTTTATGCAGACGGAGCAAGCGTTTCGACAGTGGTGGTCTCGACGGCGACAGAAGCAAGCTTTAGTCTTTTTGGCGATCGGCTTAGTGGGCTGTTTAGCGATCGCCCTGCTCCATTTGACGGCGGCGAACTCTCCCCTCATCGGTTTAGGGTGGCAGGGCTGGCTGACCTTGAGCCTCATCACCGTGGCGTTTGGTCTCAATGCCGTGACTGCCTTACCGGCAGAAATCGTCTTTTTAGGGGCGGTGGCAATTCTGTATGTCAGCGGCGTGCTCTCGACGCCTGCCGCGCTCAACGGCTTTAGCAACGATGGCATGGTCACTGTGGGGGTACTGTATTTTGTCGTCACCGGCCTGCAGCAAACCGGTGCCCTAGAGTGGGTGTCGCAGCAGGTGTTGGGGCTACCGAAGCGTCGCCTCACCACCTACATCCGGCTGACGGTGCCGGTCATGCTCTTGAGCGGGTTTTTGAACAACACGCCCGTGGTGGCGATGTTCATTCCCGTAGTGAGTGATTGGTGTCGCAAACTGCGGATCAGCCCGTCTAAGCTGATGATTCCGCTGAGCTATGCCTCCATTTTTGGCGGCCTCTGCACGCTAATTGGCACCAGCACCAATTTAGTCGTCAGCGGGCTGCTGATCGAAGCGACCGATCATCCCGGCCTCGGCATTTTTGATGTGACGCCAGTGGGGCTGCCCTGTGCGATCGCGGGGCTGGTATATCTCTTTGTGGGGCAACGATGGCTGTTGCCGACCCGCAAGCCGGTGATGGGCGAACGCGATGACATGCGGCAATATACCGTCGAGATGGTGGTGGCGCCCCGCAGTCCCCTCGCGGGCAAAACCGTTGAGCAAGCGGGGCTGCGTCATTTGCCCGGCCTGTATCTGGCCGAAATTGCCCGAGGGGCGCAAATTATTCCGGCGGTGAGTCCGCGTGAAACCCTGCGAGAAGATGATCAGCTAATTTTTGTCGGCATTGTCGACTCTATTGTCGATTTGCATCGCTTGCGGGGCTTGAACCCGGCGACCGATCAGGTGTTTAAGCTTGATACCCCGCGCACCGAACGGCGGCTGATTGAGGCGGTGGTTTCTAACACCTGTTCATTGGTGGGGCAAACCATTCGCCAGGGCCGCTTTCGCTCACGCTACAACGCGGTGGTCTTGGCGGTGGCCCGCAACGGTGAACGCCTGCAGGGCAAAATTGGCGACATTCGCCTCCGCCCTGGAGATACGCTGCTGCTCGAAACCCATCCCCAGTTTCTGGAGCGTCAGCGGGTTTCCAGCGATTTCTATCTGGTGAGTGATCTCCCCGATTCGGAACCGCGCCGCCATGCCAAAGCCCCGATCGCGATCGCGATCCTGTCGCTCATGGTCGTATTGGCAGGGTTGGGCTGGTTGAGTATGCTCAAAGCAGCGGTGTTGGCGGCGATTTTGATGCTGGTGACGGGCTGCTGTTCGCCGACGCGAGCGCTACAGAGTATTGAATGGTCAGTGTTGCTGGTGATTGCGGCGGCCCTGGGCCTGAGCGAAGCCATGCAGGTGACGGGGACAGCGGAGGCGATCGCTGAAACTTTGCTCAGCGTGGTGGGCAGCACGCCGTTCTTAGCGCTGGCGGTAATTTATGGGGTGACGTCCCTGCTGACTGAGCTGATTACGAATAATGCGGCAGCGGCGCTGATGTTTCCCATCGCGCTCTCGGTGGCGCAAACCCTGGGGGTCAGCTATATGCCCTTTGTGATTGCCATTATGATTAGCGCCTCGGCCAGCTTTTCCACCCCGATTGGGTATCAGACTAACTTGATGGTCTATGGCCCCGGTGGATACAAATTTACCGATTTCATGCGCATTGGCATTCCCCTAAACCTGCTGTTTTGGACTATGACCGTGTTCATCGCCCCGCTGTTCTATCCCTTTTGAGCAGGCAGCGTAAATTGTGGCGCAGTTTTCCCCCTCTTGCTTAGTAGGGGGGCAGGGGAGAAAGAGGGCAGTCTGTTTGACGCCGTTATCCCCGTTCTGATTGCCTGCAGGGCCGCTGTCTCCACGCATCTGGTAATACTGAGGTTCTGAAACAAGGTGACAAACCTGACTCCCCAGCGCTGCCAGAATTACAGCGGGAGTCCGATCGCTGAGAAGGAGTGTTAACTGCCGAAAATGACCATTTCGCCCACGGGTTCTGGCAGGTCTTGTTCCGGTTCAACCGTAATCACGATCTCCGGCGTTGCTCCCCACTCATCGACTGGCAATTGCAAAAACACCTCTCCCGCTGCGTCAGGTCGAAAATCACCACAGGCGATCTTTTGACCCTCCACCACCGCCCACATGCGATAGACCTGTCCCTCGTCAGGCAACGCGGGCACGTCACGCAGCGCCAGGATGGCAGCACCTTGGCTTGGCACGATCACTAAACTGCCGGTAGCGGGCTGTTCTGGCACGGTGCCCTGGAGGGCCAGATAGCGGTTATCAGGCTGGCGCAATAGGTTCACCGCACCTTGATAGCGAGACAGCTCCTGACGCGTGTTGACCAGCTCGATTTGCTGCAACTGTTGGAGCGTGGCTTGGGTAAGCGTCAGCTGTTCTGTGAGAGCTTGATTCTCCAACTGGGCAGCCGCTAGGCCTTGGCGCAGCCGATAGGTTTCCAGGCCGAGTCCGGCCAGCAAAATGGCGGCGATGCTGCCCACAGTCCACCCAGGCCAATTCCGCGATTTGACTGGAGCGATCGCGACAGCGGGGGCTACGGTCTGAGGGGTGGCTTGGGCCGCTTGCAGAATCTTGGGTTCTAGCTGGGGCGACGGCAGGGGGTGGGATAGAGACAACGGCACCACGGCCAGCGTCGACTGCAGCGTTTGCAGTTCTGCTACCAAGGCCGGATTATGTTTCAGCAGTTGTTTGACCCGCGCCGCTTCCGTAGGCGTTAGGTTGCCTAGCGCATAACCGGCCAAGAGCTGTTGCAGTTTGTGAGGCTTGTCTGCAGGTTCCACAATTACTCAATCCAGCCTTTTAAGAGTTGTCGTAGCTTGAGTAGGCCAAGGCGCGATCGCGTCTTGACCGTACCCAGGGGGAGGTTTAAGCGCTTGGTAATTTCTGACTGGCTCAGGCCATCATAGTAAGCCATTTCTAGCACCCGGCGTTGGCCATCGGGCAAGCCAGTCAATGCTTCTGAGACCTGCTGGGACAGCTCCTCTAGGGAGGCATTGTCAAAGGGAATGCGCACAGAATTGGGGGCTTGGTTTTGCTGCCATTGGCGGTGTCGTTGCTGCTGAGCCTTAACCTGTTTGAGGCGATTGAGGGCGCGCGATCGCGTCAGCGTTAATAGAAAAACCACGACCGTGCCGCGCGACGGATCGTACCCTTGCCCCTGCCAAAACGCCAGAAACACTTCTTGGGTCAAATCTTCGGCCTCGTCAACACTGCCTAAAATGCGAGAGGCCAGCCGATAAACGGCCCCGCCATAGCGTCGATAAAGAATGGCCAGCGCTGAGAGGTTGCCTCGGCTCACGGCTTGAGCAATCTCCGCATCCGCCAACTGCATGAGCGCCGCGCTGGTAGCCGTGTTTTGGCATTCACTCACGCCCATCCTGCGCTCCTCCCAGCGTTAGCCTGGCATTTGCGGTTCATATTACCCGCCCATCTGGTGTAACAAGGCACAGTTTCACTGGATTGCCGAGAAAGTGAATGAGAGCGGCCTGAGAATTTCGGGCGGCTTTGCTGGATTACCTGGCAAGTGAATGAGAAATGCCTGAGAATCCCAATCAGCCCTCGGCGGGCAAAAAATGGCCTGGACATCGCCATCGATGGCGGTGTCAATCGGACATCCATCGACGGCAGCTTGCTCGACCTAATCCCACTTCTCTGAAACTAGACTACCGACCTGCCTTTCGACGCCGCTCAAGGAACGTCGGCTGAGCGGCGTCGACAGCCCGACGGGCAGGCCAGGCCAACCCGCAGGGTTTCCCACTGGGAGAAAGCCGACTTATCTGTGTCGCTATCGTTTGTAGAACTGGGATAGGAGGTCAGCTCACGTCTGCGCAAGACGATACCGGTACGATAGAGGCGGATTTAGCGAGAAACCTTGAGGCCATGCGACCAGGTCTTGATCAAATCCGCCCCGACCAGTGGCCTTAAACAAAGGCGTCTGCAGTAATCGTGTCGGCACTCACGTTGTTCAACACGGCGAGTTCGTCAACGCCAACGCTGATCGCCGTATGACGACCATTGCGACCCACTGCAGTCAAGGTCAAATCACCAAACGTCAGCCCGCCGAGCAAGCTAAGACGATCGCCACTGCCGAGCTGAAAATCGGTAATCGTATCGACGCCAATCCCTGCACTGAGCACAAAGAGATCGCTCCCTCGGCCGCCTGACACCCGGTCGAAACCAGCGCCGCCATACAGGGTATCGTCACCGTTGCCGCCGCGCAGGCGATCGTTGCCCTCACCACCAAGCAGATCATCATCACCGCCATTGCCTTGCAAGTGGTCATCGCCCAGACCCCCCAGGAGGCGATCATTCCCCCGTCGGCCTCGGAGGCGATCGTCGCCCTCATTGCCGTTAATCAGGTCATCGCGGTTGGCGCCGGTGATGTCATCGTCCCCGGCTTCACCATTGAGCGTATTGAAGATGCGGATGCGGGCCACCTCATAATCGGGGGTGGTGAAATCGGCCTCGGCAAATCGGGGCTCGCTGAGAATGCGGCCGTCAGGGATAAAGCCTTCGGCGGATAGGATGACACCGTTTTCGGTCGTGCCGGTATTGGGTGCCCCTTGACTAAAGAAAGCGGTCGTTTCAGCCAGCTCATCGTTCACCTCGGTGCCGGCGTCTAGCACAGCAGCGCCCGGCACGATAAAGTCAGCGCCTAAGAAATCGCCGTCTTCGTCAAACACCTCATGGGCCAGTTCGTTGCCGTTAGCGACGAAAAAGTCGTTGCTGGGCAGAATCATTGACGCATAGTTGAAATAGCGGCTGGTGGGGTCGTGGGCATCTACCGTCACGACGAATTCCACCGTCTCGCCGGGGGCGATAGGCGCAGCGCCAATGGTGCCCTGAGCCGTGCCGAAGCCCGCTTGCTTAAACTCGCGCGTAATGCCTGAGGTGTCACCATCTTCGGCCACCTGCTCTAAGCCTGCAGAGGCAGGACGACCGCGATCGTAGGTATCAAAACTCCCGTTATGTAGGCCAAACCAAAAGGGCGTGAGGGAAGTGCCGTTTTGCGGGGCGAGATTTTCGACTGAAATCGTGAGTTGAGTTTGCATCGGGTGCCTTATGAATGATCAGTTTTGCAAATCTAGGACTGACGCGTTGTCTCCCTTTTTCGTGCGCCCATAGGGCTCTGAACCCCCAGTTCAGGGGCTGCGAAGATGACTGTCCCAATGTGGGAAGCCCAGGAGATGTGAAAATGATTCGACTGCGTTAGTCCGGGTCGGTGAAAACTAATCCCTAGGCAGGCACGCCCTGCGGCACTGCAGTAAGAGGGCGACTTACTCAG
>CALCCA010000145.1 GCA_937899725.1 uncultured Halomicronema sp. | reverse complement strand
AAGTTCGACGAGGTTCCAGTTCCGCCAAGATTCATCTCTTGATTAAGCAACGCCGAATTTTGACTGTTTTTTGAGCAAGTACGATCTCCGGAACACCGTCTTCAGACATATTCGCTGAATTGCTTCAGAAATAAGGTCTATACAAAAAAACTTGCGCTAGCGTAGAGCTGTTCCCTCAAAAACAACCAATATGTCCAAAAACAAAAAGGCATCTTCTAACAAGATTAGTTCTCAAGCTGCCAAAACGTTATCTGATGCAAATGCATCTGCAATCCAGAAGAAACTAGCAGGTTCTGCTCTTTCACAATCTGACTCCCAAAAACAAACAGGTTCACAGATGGAGGAAACTGCTGCTAAAGTTCTCAAGAGTCCAAAGTACAGTGCGGACACCAAGCGACTTGCAGGCTCTGTGCTATCTCAAGCAAACAAACCAAGGTAACGCATAGTTTGAAGACGCGTTTTAGCGCTGAACATCTAAAACTACGTTTTGAATCATCAGTACCAGGTTGTTGTTGCTCCACAAATAGCTACGTGCATGCAATATTAACTACATGCACGTAGCTTTGATAAAGCACCGAACGGGTTACTCAAGGCTACCCCGCGTAACCTTTTGCCCATATTATTCCGCAATTGAAGACAAGTATGGTGCCTTAGGCTCCTGAAATAATCGAAGGGGTTAAGAGCTTCATCATCGAAAGCGAGTAATAGTTACGGGTCATCAAGCCCCGAATCCGCTTTGGCGTATCCTAAACGTGAAGACTCTGCCTGTCTCACAAACGCTATGGCTCACTCCAATGCTACTCCGGCTCCAAAGCCGCCCCCCGCTGACGATCTGATCATCGAAGAAGTCGCAGACGATACCCCCTTCGACATTGAGCCAGAAAAACGACGGGTCAAAACGGAAAAGCAAGATCTGCCAGTCGAAACTCTGGTCAGCTGGGTCAATCGCGGCAAGCTCAACCTGCAGCCAGATTTTCAACGCAACTTCGTGTGGAACAGTGGCAAAGCGAGCCGTTTGGTCGAATCTTTACTGCTAGCGATTCCGATTCCCGTGATTTATGTCGCTGAAGAGGCCAATCGCACCTATTCAGTCGTCGATGGCCAGCAGCGTTTGACCAGCATTTGTGCCTTTATCAATGGCGCGTTTCCCAACGGCCAAAAGTTTAAGCTGTCGGGCTTGCAGGTGCTTAAAGATTTAAATCGCAAAGCCTTTACCGATTTGCCAGTTGAGCTGCAAGAAGAAATGCTCAACTTCATTCTCAGATTAATTGTGATTGAAAAAGATTCCGACCCTGATGTGAAGTTTGAGGTGTTTGAACGACTCAATCTAGGCGCAGAAAAGCTGAACGACCAAGAAGTGCGAAATTGTGTCTATCGCGGCAACTACAACGAACTATTGCGATCGCTGGCCCAAAACGAATTTTTACTCAGAATTTTGCAATCGAAAGAGCCCCACAGCCGCATGGCCGATCGCCAATTGGTGCTGCGGTTTTTTGCCATGTGGCGCAATACGCCACAGCATTACAAAGGCCCAGCTAAGCGCTTTTTAAACACAGAGATGGAGCGGCATCGTCAGCTGAGTGAAGCGGCTCAAACTGAGATGCGACAAGTATTTGAAAAGTCAATTGAAATGGCCTATGCCGTATTTCAAGAAAAGGCCTTTCGGCGGTACTATCTGGGCAACGCCTATAACCCCAATGGCACCTGGGAAAAATCGCGGCTCAACGTCGCCCTCTGGGACACGATTCTCTATACCTTTAGCCAGTATGAGCTGCCCCAAATCTTGCCCATCAAAGACCATATCCGCGAAGCGTTTTTGGATTTACTGACCCACGATAAAAAGTTCGTGGAATATATCAGCACCAGCACCGACCGGAGCGATCGCATTCAATATCGGGCGCAGACTTGGGGCGCGCGGCTGGCGCGTCTGATCGATTTACCCACGGGGGAGCCCCGCACCTATGCCCGCGATTTCAAACAAAGGCTGTTAGACCAGCATCCGACCTGCCATGTCTGCTGGAAGCCCATTGAGGAATTGGATGATGCGGTGATCGCCCATGTAACGGACTACTGGCGTGAACCTAAACAAATTCCCGAAAATGCTCGCCTCGATCACCGCTTTTGTCATCGGGTGCGGCAAAAGCCGTCATCCTGATAGGCAGCATCGACTTACCAACCCTGTTAGTTCCTCCCCAGGCGAGAACAGCAACATTGTTTGCCTCATTCAACTTGACGTTGCTGGTGCGATCGCATACCTCGCGCCGCGATCACTGGCTGAAGACCGTTTGCGGCTCTTGGATGTGCATCGGGGATGCCGGTGATTGGCTGCTGCGTGTAAGGTTGTTGCGGCAAAATTGTAGATAACTTCGGCGGGGCCAATTTCTTCAACGCGGCCTGGGTGTATCACCACGATGTGATCGACCCATTAGCCTGAACAGAGACTGCCCAAGCGATCGCGGGAGTCGTTTCTAGTGTGCAAGTTAAGATTCAACCTGCATCAATCTTGCTCCAGTTTGGTGCTGGCGTTGAAGCTAGTGTAATGACTGACAGAGTTGCTCAGTAACTCAAGGACTGCGGATGCAATCAACCGGGCTGTTTGCCAAATTTGCGCGGGGGGCAGGGGCGGCGCTAACCGTCCAGCTCATCAGTGCCTGCCTGCTGTACGCGGTGCAGGTGTGGCTGGCCCGCTGGCTGGGCACTACAGCCTACGGCGTTTATGAATACGCCACCGCCATCAGCATCATCGGCGCATTTATCGCCAGCTTTGGCCTGCCCATTGTGGCTTTGCGGTTGGTGTCGGCCTATCGCGCCCAGAGTGACTGGGCGCGGCTGGGGGGGCTGATCGGCGGCAGTTGGCGACAGCTTTTGCTGGCCAGCATTGGCATTGCCGGATGCGGAACCGCCGTATGGGGGGGGCTGCAGGCAACCCGTGACTTAGGAGTGTATACCTGGCCCCTGCTGCTCGGCATCTGGACGATTCCCGGCCTGACCCTACTGGGTCTGCAAAGAGAAATTATCCGGGGCTTTCAGCAAATTGTCTTGGCCTTTGCCCCGTCGCTGATTGGGCAGCCCTTGGTACTGCTGGGGCTAGCCGTTGGATGGCGATCGCAGCGCCCCTTGACCAGTACCGTGGCCATGGCCTTGAGCCTCACCGCTATTCTCCTGGTGCTGGCTGTGCAATGGGGCTGGTTTCAGGCCCGACTCGATGCCCAGATTCGCCGCCCCCCGCACATTTATGAAACGGCTGAATGGTGGCGCACTGCCTTACCGGTCATGTTGATGGGCGGCTCCTTCATGATTTTGAATCACACCGACACCCTCATGATTGGCCTGATGTTGAATGCCCAACAGGTCGGCATTTACAGCGCGGCGTTAAAAACGGCGGCTTGGGTACCGTTCATTTTGATGGCGGTGAATGCCATGGCAGCGCCCCTCATTGCCACCCTGTACGCCGAGGATGATCAGGCTGGACTGCAGCAACTCGTCTCCATGATTGCCCGCTGGATGTTTTACCCGGCCTTGGTGATGGCGATCGCGATCGTGCTTTTTTCGCGCCCCATCCTGCACCTGTTTGGGGCAGAATTCATCGCTGCGCAAGGTGCGTTAGTTGCACTGATGCTGGGACAACTGGTGAATGTGGGTGCGGGCTCGGTGGGCTATCTGATGATTATGACGACTTACCAGAAACAGGCGGCTGGTGTAATGGCCGCCAGCGCCCTTGCCAACGTCATTTTGAACTGGGTCGGCATTCACTGGTTTGGCATCTTGGGGGCGGCGATCGCCACGGCCCTCTCGATGGCCCTGTGGAATATTTGGCTGTACGTCTTAGTGGTGAAAAAGCTTGGCGTCCGTCCGTCCATTCTGGATACGTTTTAGGCACGCCCTCGTTACCTCGCTGTAAGGCGGTGAGCTGGATTAATTGAAACGTCTGCGCGTCGCGATTATTAACTCAACACCGTTTGCCGCTGCTGAATGTCGTCGAGGGTGGCGTCGGGGATGGCGGCGATTAGCTGCTGCGTGTAGGGTTGCTGCGGCGAATTGTAGATCACTTCGGCGGGGCCGATTTCTTCAATACGCCCCTGATTCATCACCACGATGCGATCGCTGACGAATTTCACCACGCTCAGATCGTGGGAGATGAAAATATAGGTCAGGTTGAATTCCTGCTGCAGATCCTTCAGCAAGTTCAGCACCTGAGCCTGCACCGACACATCCAGCGCCGAAACCGACTCATCACAAATGATGAACTTGGGCTCACAGGCCAGGGTGCGAGCAATGCAAATACGCTGCCGCTGCCCACCCGAAAATTCGTGGGGCATGCGTCGCAGGGCACTGGCATCCAACCCCACCCGTTCGAGTAGATCGGTCGCCCGCGCCTGCCGTTCCGCTTCGCTGCCGCCCAAGCCGTGGATCTGCATCGGTTCCATAATGGCTGAGCCGATGGTTTGGCGCGCATCTAAAGAGCCGTAGGGGTTTTGAAACACGATTTGCATGGACTGTCGCAGCTGACGCATCTTGGTGGGTGACATTTCTAAAACGGAGCGCCCCTCAAAGTGGACGGTGCCCCGGGTCGGCTCAATCAACCTGAGTAGGCAGCGGCTGAGGGTCGATTTACCGCAGCCCGACTCGCCCACGAGTCCCAGCGTTTCGCCGGGATACACGTCAAAGCTGACGTCATCGACGGCGCGAAACTCAGTTTTGCTGCCGAAAAACCCTTGCCGCATCGGAAACGCCTTGGTCAGATTCTTAACCTGCAACAGGGGTGCTTGCTCTTGCAGAACCAGCCGCTTTTGGGCGATTTCTTCAGGACTGACTTCGGCCAACAGTTCCGCCTTTTCCGCTGGGGTGCGCACCTTTGAGACCACCTGCACGCCGCCACCATCAACGAGCTGCTCTTCCATAAAGTCGCTGACGGTAGGCAGTCGGCGCAATTGCTGCTGAGGCCGGGGTCGACAGTTCAATAAGCCTTGAGTGTAAGGATGCTGTGGCTCGGCAAACAGGTCATACACCGAGGCGATTTCCACCAGATCGCCGTGATACATAACGGCGACGCGATCGGCAATTTCCGAGACGACGCCCATGTCGTGGGTGATGAAGACGGTAGCGGTGCCGCGAGTCGTCTGCAAATCGCGCAGCAGATCCAAAATGGTGGCTTGAATGGTGACATCCAGAGCCGTCGTCGGTTCGTCGGCAATCAGGACGGCGGGGTTGCCCGCCAGGGCGATCGCCACCATCACCCGCTGCTGCTGTCCCCCCGAGAGCTGATGGGGATAGCGGCCCAAAATCTCGGTCGGATTGGGTAGTTTGACTTCCTCAAACAGGGCGATCGTCTGAGCTTTTGCGGCTTCAGCCTTTAGTCCCTGGTGCAATCGCAGCGCCTCGATCACCTGAGCGCCGCAGGTATAGACCGGATTGAGCGACGTCAGCGGCTCCTGAAAAATCATCGAGATCAGCTTGCCCCGATACTGACGACGGGCTTCGGGTGACAGTTGCAATAAATCGATCGGAGCGGCTTCCGGCTCCCGCGGGTCGCGAAACCAGATTTCACCCGACAGTTCAGCGCCTTGATCCAACAGGCCAATCAGTGCTAGCGAGGTGACCGATTTACCCGAGCCGGACTCACCCACCAGCCCTAGCGTCTCGCCCGATGACAAATCAAAGGAGACGGACTTGACTGCCGGTACCGGCCCCGCTTTGGTCAAAAAAGTAACGCAAAGGTCGCGAACGTCCAGAATCGGAGCAGCGGAAGGGGCCATGAGCAGGGTTCCAAAAACTATCGTGACAAGGACTCTGGGCTGACATCACATCCCTAGGGCAGCCCAGGCTGAGCTAGACCAAAACTCAGTGATCAGGAATGTCATTTTTGAGGAATTCTCGACAGTGCTCTAGTTGACGCCTGTAGAGGCAGCATGGAGTAGCAATCCGTCGATATCTGTATCAGAGGACTCACTTTTGCGCCGAGAGATTCAATTAAGTTCTATACCATCTCGAGCACAGGTTACCAAGGCATCCCTTAGAGTGCTGTTTATTCAACCTTAATCTTGTGGAATCAGGAGCTGACTATGTTGAGCAATCCCCGTCTGTGGCGACGGTATCTGCGACGACTGTTACTAGCGGCTTGCGCCATGACCCTGGCGCTGGTGTTGGCCAACTGCGGCGGCACCCCCGAAGAAGCCGTTGATCCAGCCGCACCTGACGGCGCCGCGGCGCCCGCCGACACAGGAGCGCTGGTGTTTGGGTCGGGCGGCCAACCGGTCAGCCTGACGCCGGGCAACATCACCGACGGCAACTCCATTTATGTGCAGCGCCAGATTTACAACTATCTAATTGGCACCGAACCGGGGACAACCGATTTGCAGCCTGAGTTGGTCACCGACTGGGCAGCTTCCGAGGATGCTCTGACCTGGACGTTTACCCTGCGCGAGGGCGTTAAGTTTCACGACGGCAGCGATCTCAATGCCGAGGCGGTGGTGTTTAACGTGCAGCGCTGGTGGGACCCCGAGTTTGAATTTGGCTTTCGCGCCGAGGGCAACCTTTACGAAATTTGGACTGACCTGTTTGGCGGCTTTAAAGGCGATGAAAATTCCACGCTGGTGGACGTGCGGGCCGTCGATGACCTCACCGTCGAGTTTGAGCTAGCGGCACCCTTCGCCGCCTTTCCGGCCGCCATTTCATCCGGTTATTTCGGCATTGCCAGCCCCACCGCCATGCAGGAAGCCGGACCGAGCTACGGCACGCCGTCTGGCTTAGCCGTCGGTACGGGGCCGTTTGTGTTTGACGAGTGGCGCAGTGGCGATCGCATCCTGCTCTCCAGTTTTGCCGACTATTGGGATGGCCCCCCCGCCACCGAGCAGCTGGTGATTAGCTTTGTAGAAGATCCGGCGGCGCGGCTGGCGCAGTTGCGCGCAGGCACGCTAGATTTCACGGTGGATCTCACCCCCGATCAGTTACCGGAAATTGAGTCAGATCCGGCACTCGAAGCGGTCTTTCGACCCTCGTTTAACGTCGGTTATCTGGCGCTAAACCCCACCTATGAGCCCTTGGCCTCAGTGGAAGTGCGTCAGGCGATCGCCCAAGCCATCAACAAGACAGCCATCGTCGATGCGTTTTGGGGCGAGCTGGGTCAGACCGATGGTCACTTTGTCCCCTCCTCTTTGGAAAACTACACCAGCGACGAGGTCGGCGATTACGAATACGATCCTGAAGCAGCCCAGGCGGCGATCGCGGAGGCGGGCTATCCCGACGGCTTCGAGATGGATCTGTGGTACATGCCGGTGAGTCGGCCCTACTTCCCCAACCCCAAGCCCATTGCCGAAGCCTTTGCGGCGGAGCTGAGTCAAATTGGCATCACCGTCAACCTGCAAACCAAAGACTGGGGCGCTTACCTGGAAGATCGCAACACAGCCCCCGGATTTCAATCCTTCATGCTGGGCTGGACGGGGGATTATGGCGACCCGGACAACTTCCTCTATGCGCACTTTGGGCCGGGGGCCACGCAAGATCTCGGCGGTTATGAAGATGCTGAGCTGTTCGACATGCTGAATAAAGCGCGGGTCGCCAGTGACCCAGCTGAGCGCGAGCAGATTTACAAAGATGTGGATGCCAAGCTGTTTGACAGCGCCCTGCGGATTCCCATCGTGCATTCTCAACCGCTGCTGGCGCAGCGCACCAACGTCACTGGCTGGACGCCCAGTCCGCTGGGCTCGGAGTTCTTCTCCACCGTTGAGAAAAGCTAGGCCATAGAAAGTCAACGAGTGGGATAGCCATCACGGCTATCCCCGTTCAGGCAGGATGCCTAACTGACCAAACAAAGTCCTAGTACCACTAAGGCTCGGAAATTAAATAATGTGCTGATTTATCCCCTCTCGGGCGGGGTGCCCGCAGGGCGGGGTGGGTTCCAATCGCTTGCACTACCGGCCAACCCACCCCGTTGCCCCTCCCAGGAGGGGATATGACATCCGGCTTTGCTTCAAAGCAAATTACGGAATTTATCAAATTCTCATTCCTAAGTTCTCCCAACCCGTAAAGTCCTCACTCAGAACGTTCATCATGGGTCGCTATATCTTTGCCCGCTTACTCCGGCTTATTCCCGTCTTGTTGGGCATTTCTCTGCTGGTCTTTCTGTTTTTGCATCTGATTCCCGGTGACCCAGCGGTGACGATGCTGGGCGATCGCGCCACGCCTGAACAGGTCGAGGTGCTGCGTGAGCGGATGGGGTTAAACGAACCTTTACCGTTGCAGTACCTGTCCTTTTTGGGGAGTTTGCTGAGCTTCAATCTGGGCACCAGCATTTTTACCGGCGTGCCTATTTGGGATGAAATCTTGTTGCGCTGGCCTGCCACCTTTGAACTCTCCGTCATCGCCATGCTGATTGCGCTGGTGGTGGGCATCCCTGCTGGCGTCATTGCCGCCGTCCGCAAAAACAGCCTGATCGATAACGTGATGATGAGCGGTTCGCTGCTGGGGGTCTCGATGCCGGTTTACTGGCTGGGGTTGCTGCTGGTGTACCTATTTGCCGTCAATTTACAGTGGTTGCCTGCCAGCGGTCGCCTCGGGGTCGATGTCGGCTTCACCTTTGCACCGATCACGGGCTTTTTTATTTTTGATGCCTTGATTCAAGGCGACTTTGTCGCTTTTGGCAACATCTTGTCGCACCTAGTTTTGCCTGCCGTGACGCTCAGCACCATTCCGCTGGCGATTTTGGCTCGCATCACTCGCAGTGCCATGCTCGAAGTGCTGTCTCAAGACTACATTCGCACCGCTCGCGCGAAGGGCGTCGTGGAGTTTTGGGTAGTGGCTAAACATGCCCTGAAAAACGCCATGCTGCCTGTGGTCACTATCGTGGGACTGGAGTTTGGCACGCTGCTCGGCGGGGCCATTTTAACGGAGACGATCTTCTCTTGGCCGGGTATCGGCAAGTGGATTTATGAAGGCATTTTGCTGCGCGACTATCCGGTGGTACAGGGCGGCATCGTGTTTGTGGCCTTTGTCTTTGTGCTGGTGAACCTCCTGGTTGATATTTCCTACGCCTTTCTCGATCCGCGAATTCAATACAAATAATTGCCGTACGGGCGAGGCATTGTCGAAGGCATGTTTTGATCTAAACCGAAATCTTTGAGCGGAAATCCTGTACGCCCGGCATCCTCCCGCCATTCACCCATCCCGTACGGGCGAGGCATTGTCGGATACCCGTTTTAGTCTGAACCGAAATATTTGGGCGACAATGCCTCGCCCCTGCACCTCCAACCATCCATCCACTCTCTCACCCCCAACGCCCATGACCACCACGATCGCCCCCAGCCGCCTGACCCGATTCAAAAACAATCGCGCGGTGCAACGATTTGCCGAATCGACCTCAGGCTTAATTGGCCTCGGGTTAACGATTTTCATCGGGTTGGCGGCGCTGCTGGCCCCGGTGCTGAATCCCTACGATCCGACCACTGATCGCGACTATGCCGCCCGCCTGCAAGGCCCCAGTTGGGAACATTGGTTTGGCGCTGACGGCTTGGGCCGCGACATTTTGACCCTAGTTTGGTACGGCCTCAGAACGTCGTTGGTGATTGGTCTGGTGTCGGTGCTATTGGGCTTGATCATTGGGGTCAGCCTCGGCCTTGCTGCCGGTTACTTTCGGGGCTGGATCGAAGGCGTCGTGGGCTGGCTGACCGACGTGATGCTGGCGTTTCCCTCCATTTTGCTGGCGATCGCGGTGGTCACTATCACCGGCCCCAGCGTCGTCAGCGTCATGATGGCCGTCGGCATTGTGCAAATTCCTAAATTCATTCGCCTGACGCGCAGCATGGTGCTCTCACTCCGCGAACAGGAGTTTGTACAAACCGTCCGCGCCTTTGGCGCCCAGCCGCCGCGCATCATTTTTCTGCATATTTTGCCCGCCAGCCTCGCGCCGATTGTGGTGCAGTCCACACTGGCGATCGGCACGGCCACGTTAGAAGCCGCCGGACTCGGCTTCTTGGGGCTGGGGGCACAACCGCCCACGCCAGAACTGGGCACGATGCTCTCGGACGCCTTTAAAGGTGGCTACTCGCTTTCCGCCCCGTGGACAATTTTGTTTCCCGGCTTATTCATCACGCTGACAGTGCTGGCGTTTAATCTGCTGGGCGATGGCCTGCGCGACGCCATTGACCCGAAGGGCAGCCGCTAGCAGCTTTAGCTGCCATTCCTCTGGGTACGCAGATTTTGTGGCATGGGTCGCACATCGCGGTCGCCTACATGATGCCAGGAGCGCCTGCGCTGGTCTCTTCTTCATCGCGATCGCTGCTTTTAGGTGTTCGCGATCGCGGCCTAACGATCCGGTTACACCCGATGCAGCAATCAGTCCTGGTTAGCATTAGAGTCCTTGACTGTGGATACACCAGGATGGGATAGACAAGGACATGGAACCGATTCTACTGAACTCGACAGACGAACAAGCGGTGGAAGAGTTGGTGATGTCTCTTATGCAGACTCAGCCCACTGAGTACATTATCCTGAATGAGCACCAAGAGGACATCACCCACGAGATCAAGAAGCTGGTATCCCTCAAGACCCGAATGATGAAAGGCCGATAGCCTGAGAATTGTGTACTCTTTCGCGTAAAATCCACAAGCCAGCTGTCACAACACAGCAGCGGCCATTGGCCATCGCCAATCGTTGAAATTCATGGGTTTGGGTTCCCCCTAAACGCGAGCAGTGGCGTTTATCGACAGTTTTTGGCAAAGTTGCCATGCCCTCTAATCCAATCATTCACGCTGATCTCCAGGAGTTCGAGGGCGTTTGCTTCATCATCGGGTATGAAGCTGGCATTGTTACAGCGGGCTGGACGAAGAAGACGCGGAGTTAATCGATGACTTGCTGGCTTTGGTGGACGATGCAGGACTCTCGGTCGATCGCGACCTCCTGAGCAAATCGGTTGAAGCCTGGGTCTACCTCAAGGTCAATGTCGATTATCCCTGCATTCCTTACTGCTGGAATTCCGATCCGGCCTCGACAGTCGTCATGGTCTGGGAAAACAGCGATTAGCGTACGGTGAATACTTTTAACGCTCCCCACGTAATTCAAGGCACTTACAGGAGAGATGACTATGACTAAATTCATCTTTCTACATAAGTAGCCAAAAATTTGGAAATTAGGCCGAAAATCTTTTGCCGAAACATTTATGCGGGTGAATTATATGGAACGATTCTCCCTAATAAATCGTTGGGCGGACGCGATCGAATATGGCGATCAAGGTTGGTGAAGTAGAGGCGCTCTTTCGGTATCCCGTGAAGTCCATGGCGGGTGAGGCGCTTGAGGCAGCCGAGCTGGGCTGGCACGGTCTGGAAGGCGATCGCCGCTTGGCATTTCGGCGGATTAGCGATCGCCACGGGTTTCCTTAGCTGACGGCCTCTAAGCTGCCAGAGCTGATTCGGTTCACGCCGGTGCGGCGGGGGGCTGACGCCGCTGCGGCCAGTCTCCAGATGTCCGCAGGTTCCGACCCAACATTCTGATCATCGCACCTATCCGCTCCCTTTGAAGAAGACACCTGGGTGGGAGGGGTGCTGTCGTTTGGGGCAGGCGAAGCCGCCGCCGCGATCGCCGTCACCAATTGGGATGAGCGCTGCTCGATGGTCAACTTTGACCCGGACTCGGGGCTCCGCACGCCGGAAGTTCTCAAGGCGGTGGTACGCGAGCGGGAGAATAAGGCTGGGGTTTACGGCACCGTGATTCGGCGCGGCCGCCTGGCGGTCGGCCAGCCGCTCTGTTTTACACCGTCGGCCAGACATCGGGAGTAACGATGACGCGACGACCCCAATGTGCGCGATGCAGCTGAGCGCCAAGCCGTTAATCGTTTGCCTCTTTCAACGCTCTTCTAATCGCAAAGGCTAAGTTGGCGCGATCGCCTCACATGATCTTAGGCATGCGATCGCGACTGTATACGTCTCGCTTGATCCTGACCTCATACTAACTGGAGCTTGTCTCAGACTGAAATGCTGTAGCTGTATCGACGGCCGCCCTGGACCGAGTAAGCGAATTTTTGAGGATGATTCATCAAATTTGCACTACACCAGCAGATCGATGAGGATGATTCTTCAGATCTGACGTTGGATACCCTAGCGAGGCTTCAAGAGAAGGAACATGTACAACAAAAATTTCTGGGACGAACGATACAACGCTGACGAATATCTTTACGGTACAGAGGCCAACTCTTTCTTGGTCAAAAACGCAGACTTGCTGCAGAGGCCGGTACTCTCGTTATCGGAGGGAGAGGGGCGCAATGCCGTTTTTTTAGCAACTCGCGGTTTGAGCGTACTCGGCGTCGACTGCTCGGAAGTCGGTTTAGCAAAAGCCCAATCATTAGCGCAGTCTCGCGGTGTGGTGATTGAAACAGAAATTGCTGATCTAGCCGAGTTCCAACCCAAAGAAAACCACTTTGGTGCGATCGTCTCTATTTCTGCTCACTTACCCAGTGCCATTCGCCACAAGCTGTATCCACTGATTGAAAAAGCGCTTAAACCAGATGGCATATTTTTGCTTGAGGCCTATTCTGAAAGCCAGTTGTCCAAAAATACGGGCGGCCCTAAAGACATTGACATGCTCATGACTGTTGCCAAGCTTCGTCAAGAACTCCCCAGTCTCAAGCCGATTCTGGCCCTAGAAATCGAGCGTGAGGTCAGCGAGGGGCAAGGGCATACGGGTATGGCATCAGTCGTGCAGTACATTGCGAGAAAAGCGGTCTAACGATTCCAATGCAGCGGCCGGTTGAGAGTCATTACGGCAAACTTCAAGGTCCCTGCCACCGCTGATCTGAGCCATTAGAGAAGAATATGCATACTTCGCCTCTATCATTACTCGTCGTGGCGGCTCCGCCGATTGTTGGCAGTTTTATTGTCCTAGCTCTAGCGGCTGTGGGGTGGAGTGTCTGGATCACTCACCTACTGGCAATTTTCTTGGCTTGCTGTCTTGCCTGGGTGGGCAGTCTGATGAGAATGTTAGGTCATCGCCAAATTACAGCTTTTGCTACGGTCATTCTGATTTTGATCAGTTTGGCGATTCCATTACTGGGGGACTCATCAGAACCTGAGCGCTGGATTGCGGTCGGGCCGTTGAGGCTTTATGCCGCGCCGCTCTTGCTGCCCTCGTTTATCGCAGCATGTTCGGTCTTTGTTAGCCAAGACGGCAAGCGCCAAATGATTTCCCTAGCGGCTGTCCTTGGGGCCGCCCTCTTGCTCGCTTTGCAGCCAGACGCGTCCTAGGTGCTTGGATTGCTGGTCGCTGCGGCTGTTGTCGTTGTGCAGTGCCGACTTGGCATATTGCGGTTAGGCATCGTTGTTATGCCCTTGGTATTGGTCACAATGTGGGCATTCTCTTTACCCGATCCTTTGGCGCCGGTACCGCATGTAGAGGAGGTCTTTGCCTTGGGGCTAGGTCACTCATTATTTGCCGGGGTTGCCGTAATTGCCAGTGCCATTGCGCTGATTGTCGGGTTGTGAATGCAATCGGTTAGTGGATCTTTCTGGCTGTCCGCCGTAGCGGCGTACTATACGGTTCTATTTATATGCTCAACCGCAGGCATTACTCCAGCTCCGCTGGTTGGGTATGGTGCAGGGCCAATTTTGGGATTTGGTCTGATGGTAGGACTGCTCGGGTGGTTTGAGCATTAAGATCAGCCTAACGCCTCAATCAGTCGCGCGTCAGCGATCAACTGATTGAGGCGTTAGATGACATGCCATACTCCCATGGAATTGCGAATCGCGGCAAAGACGGATGCAGAGGCGATCGTCGCTTTCGATCACGTCGCGGCATCTGACCCGGCACGCGTCCAGTTCATCCACGACCAGATCAAATCGGGCGCTTGTTACATCGCCGTCATCGCCGCCAACGTCGTGGCCTACGCCATCCTGAACTACAAATTCTACGACAACGGTTGGATCGAAATGCTCTATGTCCATCCGCAATTCCGGCGTCAAGGAATCGGATCGGCGTTGATCCGTCACTTGATTAATGAATGCCGCACCCCCAAACTGTTCACATCGACGAATCAATCCAACGTCCCGATGCAGCGACTGCTGGCAACCCTGGGATTTGATCGAAGTGGCTTCATCGACAACCTTGACGAAGGCGATCCGGAATGGGTGTACTTCAAACGCTTGCGCGATCATGCCACATAACAAACGCAGGCACCAAAGCCGCCGCTCCGATCGGATTCAAATGGAACATCAAACGGGGCGGCCCGGTGATGCCGGTCGTTAGGCGGCTAGTATGACCATGATTGAAATTAAACATCCACAAGAGCAGGCGCGTTTACGCCGCCTGGCCCTGGCTGCCCAAGGTTTGCTGCAGGCTCAGCCTTATGGACGGGGTTTGGCGGGGGCGCGTAAAGCCATCAATCACCTGGGGTATGTTCAGATCGACACTATATCAGTGGTCGAACGGGCACATCATCATGTTTTTTACGCTCGGGTGCCTGAGTTTGAGCCCGCCATGACCCATCAAATGTTGCTCGACAGAGACATTTTTGAGTATTGGGCCCATGCGGCAGCTTTTCTCCCCATCGCCGATTTTCGCTTCTCTTTACCTTACAAACACGCCATTAAAAGTGGCCAAACCCACTGGTATCGAACCCGTGATACGAAGCTCATGGATGAACTGTTGGCCCGGATCCGGGCCGATGGCCCAATCCGATCGCGCGATATCGAAACTCACACCACAAAACGGGCTGGCTGGTGGGATTGGAAACCCGCCAAAAAAGCCCTCGAACAGTTGTACATGGAGGGCGATCTCATGGTCAGCGATCGCGCAGGTTTCCAGAAAACCTATGACCTAACCGAGCGGGTACTGCCCTCTCGCGTCAATGCACAAATGCCCAGCGTGGAAGAATTGGCGGCGCATATGGTCGATCAACAGTTGTGCTGCCAGGGGTTGGTTTCACTCAAAGGGCTGACCTACCAGCGCCGCAATGCTGACCTCCGCCAGGCGGTCAAAGCTTTGGTCAACGAAAGGTTGGCGCAGCGCACGTTAGAACAAGTGCAAGTGAGCAGTGGCGAAGTCTTTCTATTAGAAACGGCGACGTTGGAACGTTCTCTGCCCCGGTTGAACAACCGCATGTTGATTCTTTCGCCATTTGACAATAGCGTGATTCAGCGAGAACGGCTCAAAGCCCTGTTTCAATACGACTACCGGATAGAGTGTTATGTGCCCGCAGCCAAACGTCAGTATGGCTACTTTTGTTTGCCACTCCTTTTCCGCGATGAATTTATTGGACGGATGGATTGTAAAGCCCATCGAAAAATCAGCCATTTAGAGATCAAATCACTCCATTTTGAACCACATCATTTTGAGGAAGATTTAGTGATTGCTGCATTTGTAGACGCCATCACACAGTTCTGCCATTTTCAAAAATGTGACTCAGTATCTCTGACTAAAGTCCACCCAAAACATCTAACTCAACGGTTGCACAGGGCGCTAACACCTCAAGGACAATACCAAGATCAAGGCAGTGCGGTGAGTGAGTAGCTTCACAAAATGCTGCTGTCGGACCAGTTTTTTGCGGCGCTCTGAATTTGCCGCAGAGCAGGGCGTTATAGCAGTTTTCTATGTTGTCAGAACCTTACTTTTAGTGAAGAAGCTGGAGGCACGCGATCGCAGGCTCGGAAACTTTGATGAGCCCGCGATCTTGGTAGACCAGTGCAGCGTTTACGCGAAGGTAAGCTCTGCAATTGCTCCGCTACCATTTAGCGTGACGACCAGTTGACTGACGCCATCAACATTGATGTCAGTGGTGCCTAATTCACCGTCAGCAGTCTTCACAATGGCAGTACTGCCTAGAGGTACACCATTCAGGTCCATGGCTTCGATGCTGCCCCCTTCCTCACTGTCGAGAACATCGAGGCTCGCGATGTTCATGGCCTCATCAAAGGTGAATATGAACGTGCCCCCGACAGCATTGTCATCAGGATTAGTACTGTTGCCGTCTTCAGACAAGATTAGGACATTTCCCAGGGCATCACTAGCCAGATCGGTATCGCCCCCAGTGGGATTCGCCGTATCGAAAATCATCGCCTCCAAGCCATTGGTGGTCACGGTCAGACCGGTCAGCTGATCGGTGACCACCGTTCCAGCGGTGAGTTCCGAACCTTCAAAATCAATGTTTGCTGAGGGGCGCGATGACGCATCGGTGACTTCCCCAGCGGCATTGGTCTCTAGGGTGATTTCATCGCCATAAACCCGACGTTCCGTATCGATCAACTGATAGTTCGAATCCAGCACAGGGAAGCTGTAGACCGGCGTGAATGTGATCTGTGCTCCCCCCTCTGGGCGATCAAGCCGTTCGAGATTGACCTCCAGGTGACCGTAGTGTTTACCGCCTTCGATGATTTGAGGGACACCATCCACCTCTGCCCATAACTCCGGTGCGTCTTGATCCGCAGTCCACTGGCTAAAGGGGTTGTAGTTTAAGAGCTCTCCCGCTTCATCGGTGCGTTGCCCGCGCATGCCATCACCCGCAACGCCCACGTCATAGTAGTAGACGCCGATACCATCGTTATTCTCATCGACAAAGCTGCGCTCGAACATCTCGCTGTGCCCAGAGAAGACGGCAGCGACCCCATACTCCTCAAACAGAGGATGGTACTGACGCATCGGGGTGCCTCCTTGTCCCGAAGAATCTGCGTGATTCATGGGCAGGCCATGGGTGCCACTAGAGTAGGGCGCGTGGTGCCACTGAGCAAAGATGATTTGCCCAGACTCTCGGGCCTCTTCAAGCTGCTCGATCACCCAGTTCCATTGAGGGCTACCGGGGTTAAAGTCGGCTAAATCGGTGCCTCCTGCCGCTTCATACTCTTCGCGAGTGAAATTTTGTTGAGTATCCGTTCCCGGCTCGGTAAATTCCTGACCACTAATTTGGGGCGGCTGTCCTTCGCCACCATAATTGTCACGGCTGTCATCAGGTTCACCATTCGAACTGTCCAGAGTCAGAATGGTAATGGGGCCATAATCAATGCGGTAATAGTTATCTTGATGTTCCGGCGTCCCGTTCTCAGGCGCATCAAAATAAACGTCGAACTTCTGGCGCCCAAATAAAGGCCCAAACCGCCCATCGTCATCGGTGCCGTAGCCGCCATTGAGGGCGCCAAAGTTTTCCCAGTTGCCCAAAGCCGGTAGCAGAGCGTATTCTGATAAGCCGCTATCTAACTCACCGGCGTTGTGGCGAAAGAACTCATCCCAACCGGGCTGATATCCTCCCCCCTGCATCAAATCTCCCGGCATCACCAGGAAGTCAGGGTCGCGGCTGTTGATAATCTCAAGGTTTTCGCGATACCCCACCGTTTCAGTCAGGGGATAGTTAAGGCGATCGCCGGCAACACCCAGGTTCTCCGCCCAAAGGCTATCTTCTGTAGCAGGACGCGCCAGAGAATCGGCCTCTAAAGCACCTTGTTGCCAATCACGCCGACGAACCCGACCGCGCGGCTCAGTTTCACTATCGGCAAGCGCCATAAAGCGAATCTCATCCCAGTCTTCAGCCGTCGGGGCGGTGGTGAAACTGGCTTCAAAAGTTTCGTCTCCTACAGTCACGGTGTAGGTGTAAGTGCGATCGGGCGATAAACCACTGACATCAACCGTATGCTTGTAGTTTTCATCGCCCAGCAACCAGGAACCTTGTTCTAACCCATCAATTTCTTGATTCAGTTCAGCATTGGTATAGCTGAGCAGCGGCTCGAAGGTTGGGGTCGTGGTAAATGTCAGCGGACCCTCTAATTCTGGCCCGGTAATGGATACTTCACCGGCAGCATTGGTTTCACCAAACCAAGTGATATAGATGCCATCACTAGAAGGTTGTTGCAAATACGGATTAACTCGGAATGACATAACTCGGCAGTCTCCTTCGTTAGAATACAGTGTGATTACAGAACTCGTGAGAAATTTAAAAACCAGAAATCACGCCATACTTCCAAGAAAGGGAATGACAATTCACTGCGTTAGCTATCAGGCTTGAAAAGTAATACGCCTTTCTCGCAGCAGAAACAAAAGCCAACTTAAAGTAGAAGCCAGCTAATCCTCAATATCCTGTTTCTTTGAATAAAAGAATCACCCTTTCATCAAGAAAACAAGCTTATTAGTTGAGCTGTTAATCTGCCACGGAAATAGCTGTCAAAGCACTAGCTTAAAATGGCGAGAAAAGACCAATTGCCAGAGAGCATCAAATGTGATTGTTTCAATCTACCCTTTAAGTTTGCGTGACTCCCGAAGCAGAAGATACCACGCAGATAATATTAAAGAGGTTAAAAGTGGAATAAGAGAAAGGTAAGAATGAAACCTATCAGGTTTTGAATGAGTTTAAAGATAGATATGACAAATACAGAGAATTTTTGTCGAAAGCGTGACCGAGTATGCTTGCACAGCAGTTGGAGGCTTGGCAAGTCTTTACTGTAAATATATTTTTAAGTTCTGTTTCCAAATCCTTAAATCCAGAGGCATTTATCAATATAAATCGCTTCCAGAATTTATATTGATAAATGCCTCGCTGGATTCACTCTGAAACGTTTTACACAGGTGACTATGATTGAACGTCGTTGGCATGGAAAAGTTCCTCAGTCTCTCAGTAAAGCCTTTCTTCAATACCTTATTGAGACGGGGGTAAGCGAAACGATTCGGTTACCGGGCAACCTTGGAGCCCGCATACTCAGGGATGAAAGAGACGACTGGGGCCATGTTGTGCTGATTACCTTCTGGCATTCGCTTGAAGACATTACTACGTTTGCAGGAAAGGATATGTTAAAGGCAGTGTTGTATCCGGAAGACGAAAAATATGGATTGATTCCAGATCGTCATGTTGAGCATTATGCAATTTTAGAAGATTTCCCACCTCAGAATCGGACCTGAATAACCCCAACGAACCTCAAGTGAAGGCGGCAAACCAACATTTTGGATCTCTGTCGTTGGCATTTGACGATTCGTATTGTTCGTAGGATGTGTCATCGCGTTGGCGGAGCCATGCCGAAGGCATTAGCATGACACACCAACTGTCTCAGGCCTTTCTGTTTGGGATCGCCCTCTTCAAGTTACGGGCCGCTAGAGCGTAGCCGCCATCCGCTCCATCAATGAAATGAATGTGGTGTTCGCGACTTCCCATAAACATGCAAGTCATGAGCGCGCGATCGCTCACATGCAGGCCATAGATTAGCTTTCCATCTTGCCTTTGTTGCTCTAGAAACGCCTCTAATTGATGGGTTTGGGATGATGTTCCAGAAATCACCATCCGTAAGGCGTCATCGATTTTCTGATAGTCCGAAGCAGCGCAAAGATCCTCTTTATAGCGCCCCCATTGGACGTTCTCAAATTTCACATTGAAGGCAATCAAGTAACGCCCGACAAAAATTTCGATGAGAACGCGCACTAGATATAAAATCCGCAGCCACCGTGGCTTACCTTGAGTTTTAGCTTTGACTTCTAAAATGAGTCTTTGAGGGTTAAACGTTAGGTTCAAGGCTTCTGGGGTAACGGGTCGGTAACGCTGCTCGTCGCCGTAAATCGTCTGAATTGCTTGAATGACTTGTTGATAAAGGACTTCATTACTGTGCCCACCACTCGGGAGAGCTGATACGATCAGACTTACCATGTGCCCGTGAAGGCTAGGAATATCTTGCCAGTGACATTCTAAGCCTTGAAGGTTAGCAGGGTATTCACCGTCTTTGATGAGCTGATAACGCTCGTTCTTTTTTACCAGGTCAGTAGCAAAAGTGAGTCCACCCCCGATAAAGCTAGATTGATTGCAGTACGGAGTTAATCTAATCTTGGCGACTTGCAAAGGAAATCGTTGAGTGACGACCGATACGGGAACGACGCCAACTCTTAGCTCTAGCTGGAAGGCTTTGCGGGCCAATGTTTTGAGGCTGAGTAACGCCTCACGAGCAGCGTGCAGAGCCCAGGGCGGCACTAATAGAGAGGCGCCGTCGCCACCAAATACAAACGGTATCTCGGCCGTGTCGAGGGCATTCAAAACGGCAATGATGGAGCTAGCGCCTACGAGGTTAACTTCTTTATACTGCCCCTGGTCGATCGCCTGAGTGGAGCCCACAACGTCGGTAATCAGCACGTACCAGTCTTCAGGGACGTCAGTATAAAGGTCAGGATCGGCTAAATCGAGAAATCGATCAAGCGGTGATAAATTAGTGTAAAAATCAGCACTGGACATATTAAATTGAGAGCTACTTGAATTTGTAATGCTGGTCAGAACGACCCAGGATATCTGAGCTATTTACTGGGTCAGTTTTGCAGTTTGCTTGCTGCCTTTATCTTCTACTTTTCCTGCTTCTGCCAGAGTAGTCAGGAAATTTGGCCACATTGCCCGAAGTGTCAGAATGGGTGACCCGAGCTTAAAAAGACGAGATCGCTGACAGTCTGCTCTACCTAGCTGTCAACTTAACTTATGATTTGGGGAATTGGGCACGCTCAAACGGCATGATGCGCACTGGTACCAAATCGTCGATGAGGTGCTCAGCACACCACTGAGGGGCAGGTTCTTTGAGCCGATTAATTGCGGCCAAACGATGTGCGCCAGCGCTATGAGTTTTCAACTATTCCGAATTTAACCCTTCGGTTGGG
>CALCCA010000144.1 GCA_937899725.1 uncultured Halomicronema sp. | reverse complement strand
GGTGGGACTTCATCACGAATGCTGTATTAAGGGCATCCTCAAATTGAATTGGTATGAGTTGCTTGTTTACCCGTACGAAGGCTCGAACAAAGGGAATGGGTCGATTATTACTGGGTAAGTATTTGCGACCTTTGGTTTTAACGGGTTCGAGTACGCCTTTACGGATGCTCAAATTTGATGTCGGACGACATCTCTACGTTAGACCTTTGGGATTTAAGCAGACGCCATTGGTCGAGCAGGTTGCTGCAGGGGCTGATATCGAGAGTGGCCAAGCAACTCATGCATAAGTGTCTCGGTTTAGCTGACGTAATAATCGCGAGTGCCTCGGGCGCTGTGGGCTTCTTCTAAGCGCTCTAGAGCATGGACATAAGCGGCGGTGCGCATGGGTATGTCCAAATTTTGCGAAACGCTCCAGATTTTTTCGGCTTCTGCCACCATTTGGGTCTTGAGCCGATCGCCCACTTCTGCTTCTGACCAGTACAAGCCGCTGCGGTTTTGTACCCATTCAAAATAGCTGACGGTGACGCCCCCGGCATTTACCAAAATATCGGGAAAGACGTATACGCCTTTGTCCTCTAAGATGCGATCACCGGCCGAGGTGATCGGGCCATTGGCGACTTCAAAAATATAGTCCGCTTGAATCTGAGGCGCATTGGCTGCAGTGATTTGATTTTCCAGCGCTGCCGGCACCAAAATATCCACATCCAGGGTGAGCAACTCGTCGTTGGTAATCGTTTCGTGACCATCCACTAGATTGCAAACGGTGCCTTCGCAATACACCGCTTGTAGGTTGCGTGTCGAAGCTTTGAACTGCTGCAAGCTCGGAATATCAAGGCCGCGATCGCAATACACCCCGCCGTGCGAATCGCTGACCGCTACCACCTGGTACCCCGCATCAAACAGGAGCCGCGCCACGACGCTGCCCGCATTGCCGAAGCCCTGCACCGCCACCGTGGTTGCGGCTGGGCATTGGGCAAACTTGCGCATCATGGCGACTAATACCTGAAAGGCTCCGACTCCTGTGGCCGTATTTCGCCCCTGACTGCCCCCCATGCCGATCGGCTTTCCCGTGATGACTGCTGGTGAAAGCTGACGGCGAATGATGCTGTACTGATCCATCATCCAACCCATGATCATCGGGTTCGTGTAGACATCGGGGGCCGGGATATCGATATCGGGGCCAATGAAATCGGCGATCGCGTCCACATAACCCCGACTTAGACGCTCTAGCTCAAACTTCGACAGTGCCTTTGGATTTAGCGTAATGCCGCCTTTCGCACCGCCAAAAGGCAGATTCACCGCTGCACATTTAAAGGTCATCCAAAAGGCCAAGGACTGCACCTCGTCCATCGTGACGTTGGGATGAAACCGAATGCCGCCTTTGGTCGGGCCACGGGTATCGTCATAGCGCACCCGATAGCCCTCAAATACCCGCAGCGAGCCATCATCCATGCGTACTGGAATAGATACTTTTAGACTGGCCTTGGGGAATTTCAGCCGTTCGCTGGCATCCTCTGAAATGTGCACATATTTTAGGGCGCGTTCTAGCCGTTGGTTGGCATCGGATAAAAGTGAAGACGTCATACCTTTTGCCAGCGTGAGTGAAGATCGTAAAACTGGGGCTGCACTGTGAGGAACCTGCCGCTAGCATTCAAGCATCAGGGGAATTGCCATCCATCCCGTCATGGCTTTTGGTAGCCTGTGCGACCAATCTATTCATCCCATTGTCTAAGGTGGGCGGAAACGCTTTTGGGATTTATTGACTGAAATTTGCAGGGCTCAATGAAACGCAACATTGTGCCGCCCGGCATTTTGGGGCAACTTAAAAAACAAAGGCAATGTTAAGAGGGGGTAGAAGCGCGACAATGGTGGTTCTGAAGCCCCGATTCTGGGAGCTTAGCCGTTGACCGGCTCAACCGTCATGACTGACGAATTTCAGACTTATCTCTAGGGGGACTCGTGTCATCTGACCATAGAGCATCGACAAACAATGCGTTTATGGCAACGACGCAAGAGTCCGGCAAATTTGTGACTGACAGTGCGATCGCGCCGCCACAGCCGCCGGCTGATGGCCGCCCAGCCGATGCTCAACCTGTAGCAGCGGCGAACGCTGTGCGCTCAGCGGCAGAGCAGCGCTATCGCAGCGTGATCGAGACTCAAACCGAGCTGATTTGCCGGTATCGACCTGATGGCACCTTAACTTTTGTGAATGGCGCTTATTGCCGCTTTTTTGGGCGATCGCCCAGCGACCTGATCGGCCTCAACTTCGTCGCACTGGTGCCCCCAGAGGGGCAAGCGCTGATTCGGCAACAAATGGCTGAATTACGTCAACTGACCGTTGATCGCCCGAGCCTGACTCATACCCATCGGGCAACGGCTGCCGATGGCCGCCTGGTCTGGCATCAGTGGGTGAATCAAGCTCTGTTTGATGAGCAGGGCCTTTTGCAGGAACTGCAGGCGACTGGACGTGACATTACCGACCTCAAAGCGACGGAACAGGCGCTCCGCGATCGCGAACATCAGCTCAGCCTCTTTCTGACGCAATCGCTCGATGGCTTCTTTTTTATGACGCTGGATGAGCCCGTCTGGTGGAACGAGACTTGCGATCGAGCGGCCACTCTGGACTACATCTTTACCCATCAGCGAGTCACCAAGGCCAACTCGGCGATCGCGCAACAGTATGGTCTGACCCAATCGGAGTTTTTGGGCCTGACCCTGACTGATTTTTTTGCCGAGGATATCGAGGGCGGCAAGGCGATAATTCGGCAATTACTTGATGAGGGGCGACAAAAAATTAACACCCTAGAGCGTCGAACCGACGGTACCCCGATCTGGATTGAAGGCGATTACATCTGTCTTTATGACGTTCAAGGTCGGATAACGGGGTGCTTTGGGATTCAGCGCGATGTCACTGGGCTGCAGCAGACCTTTGCCGCCTTGACTGCTAGCGAACATAAATATCGGCTGCTGGTAGAAAACCAAACTGACTTGGTGGTCAAAATTGACATCGATGGCCACTTTTTGTTCGTCAGCCCTTCTTACTGTGACCTGTTTGATCAATCTCTCGACGCACTACTGGATCGTCATTTTGTGCCCTCTGTGCATGCTGCCGACCAAGCTGCCACCGAGTTAGCCATGGCGGTGCTGTGGCACCCGCCCTATACCTGCCAGTTAGAGCAGCGGGCGCTCACCGGTCACGGCTGGCGCTGGCTCTCGTGGTCCTACAAAGCGGTTTTAGATAACGACGACAATATCATCGCGATCGTGGGGGTGGGGCGTGATATCACTCAACGCAAGCAAACGGAATTGCAGTTGCAGCTTTCTGAGCAGCGGTTCCGCCAGGTACTGGAAGGTTTGACGCGGGTGGCGATCATGCTCGATCGCCAGGGCAATATTGTCTTCTGCAATGACTATTTGTTGAATCTGACGGGGTGGCAGCGCGCTGAGGTGTTGTCCCAAAATTGGGGCGAATGCTTTTTGCCACCGGAAATCCGCCCTCGCATGCAAGCGCTTTTACAACAAGTCGTTGAACAAGGGGCTCCCCCCCATCAGTACTTTGAAAATGAAATCATTACGCGTCAAGGCGAACGTCGCCTGATTGCCTGGAACAACACAGTGCAGCACGATGCCAAGGGTCGCATCATGAGTCTGACCAGCATTGGTGAAGATATTACCGATCGCAAACGCAACGAAATTGCCTTGAGAGAGACGACCCAACGCCTGACCCTGGCGACCGAGGTTGCACAAATCGGCATTTGGGAATGGGATATCCAGCACGATCGCCTCATTTGGGACGAGCAGATGCATCACATTTATGGCACCACCGCCGCTCAATTTGCCGGTCGCCATGCCGATTGGGAGGCGCGAGTGCATCCTGACGATTTGCCTGAATTAAATGTGCAGAAATCCATCTTTTTGCAGGGCCAGGAAGCGATTCTTCATAATGAGTTTCGGATTGTGCGCCCGGATGGTGAGATCCGCCATATCGAGTCCTATAGCAACTTAGTGCGGGATGCGGCCGGGCAACCGGCTTGCACCATCGGGGTGAATTGGGATATTAGCGATCGCAAAGCGTCAGCGCTGGCATTAGCAGAAACCCATCAGCAGTTGCAGGCGCTCATGCAAAATTCGCCGGCTGTGATGGCGCTCTATGATGAGACCGGGCGTTACCACCGCGTTAACCCAATTACCGAAGCCTTTTTACAGCGGCCTGCTGCCGAAATTGTGGGGCGTCGATTTGACGAACTTTATCCACCTGATATGGCGGCTCGTTATCGGGAACGGGTGCAGCGTTTGGTTGAGACCAACTGTCCGCTGGTGGTCGAAGATCGCCTGATGCCAATGGGCGAAAACCGCATCGTGCGCTCGATTCTCTTTCCGGTACTAGACCAACCGGGCAGCCCCAAATTATTTGGTCTGATCGCCACCGACATTACGGCACTGGTCACTGCCCGCGAAGACCTGCAGCGACAGGCTGCCCGTGAGCGCCTGTTGCGCGAGCTGACGGGTGACATCCGCAGCAGCCTCAATCTCTCAGCCATCCTCGATAAAACCGTCAACGGGGTGCGTCAATTTCTCGACACTGATCGGGTGTTGATTTATCGCTTTAACCCCGACTGGAGCGGCGACATGATTGTGGAAGCGGTGCTCGAACCCTGGCTAGCTGTGTTGGGTGAAAGGCTGCAAGATCCTTGCTTTGAGGGGCACTGGGTAGAGCGCTATCGCCGTGGCCACATCGGCCAAGTTAATGATCTGAAGACTGCTAACCTGACTCTCTGCCATCAAAACTTGCTCGAACATTATCAGGTGCAGGCCAATGTGATCTTGCCCTTGGTGGTGGATCAGACGCTCTGGGGACTGTTGTGCATTCACCACTGTCGGTCACCCCGCCAATGGTTAGCCGAAGATGTCGCTTTTGTGCAACAGATTGCTCAACAGGTCGAGGTGGCCATTCAGCAGGCCAAACTGCTGCAAGAAATGGCCATCCGCGCCCGCCGCGAACGGCTCCGGCGACTCATTACCCAACACATTCGCCAGAGTCTTGATCTGGACGTGATTTTAACGGCGACGGTGCAAGAAATCCGCAAATTCATGGGCACAGATCGCGGGCTCATTTACCGGTTTCACCCCGATTGGACGGGAGAGATCGTGGTTGAATCGATTCATCCCGAGTGGATTGACGTGAGTATTGGTCAAACCAAGACGCCTCAGCTGCCAGGAACCATTATTGAGCAGTATCGTCAAGGCCACATCACGCAAATCGAGCAGGTGCAAACGGCCGATATTCCGGCCGATTACCGGCAGTTTTTAGTGCAGTGGCAAATTCAGGCCAGTCTGGTGTTTCCGCTCACCATTGATGGCCAACTTTGGGGGCTATTGGTGCTGCAACACTGCCGCGCCCCGCGCCCGTGGCCAGCGGATGAAATTAATTTTGTGCAGCAAATTGCTGATCAGGTGGAAATCGCTATTCAACAATCACAACTGTTGCAGCAGACGACGATGCGCGCCCACCGCGAACAGTTGCTCAATGAAATTGTGACCTTAATGCGCGACAGTTTGGATCTCGATGCGGTGCTCCAGCGCACCGTCCAAAAGCTCTTGGCAGAGTTTAAGGTGGGGCGCTGTCTGTTTATTCAATGTGGCGCTGACGACGATTATTTTGAATATGCTGCCTGTGCGACGGTTCCCACTCTACCCGACCTGACCGGGGGCCGGATGGCTGTGCAAGATAGTCCTTACATTCTGGCGCTACTAGCACAAGAGCCACCAATGGCCACTAGCGACGTGATGGCCGAGCCCACGTTGGCCAATCTCTTACCGTTCATGCAACAGGCTCAGATTGGGGCTACCCTCAGCGTGACGATTCGCTATGAGGGGGCAGTCAAGGGCATTTTATGTATGCATCATCCGGTGCCGCGGCAATGGACGACGAGCGAGCAAATTTTAATCAAGCAGGTAGCCGACCAATTGGCGATCGCCCTGCAGCAGGCTGAGCTGTATCAGCAGGCCCAAACCGAAATTGCTGAACGCCTGCGGTTAGAAGCACAGCTGCGCCATGATGCCTTTCACGATGCGCTGACCGGTCTCCCCAATCGCACGCTGCTGCTCGATCGACTGCAGTTGGCCCTACAGCGCTATCAGCGGCGGCATTATGCCCCCTTGTCGGCAGATGCCGTCAGCCCTGGTGCTCATGATGAGTTCGCGGTTCTCTTTCTCGACCTTGATCGCTTCAAAGTGATCAATGACAGTTTGGGCCATACGTTTGGCGATCGACTATTGCGCCTGGTGGCGACTCGCTTGAGCAGTTGTCTACGGGATGTCGATATTGCGGCTCGGCTCGGTGGGGATGAATTTGTCATTTTGCTGGAAGAATTGGTCAGCGTCGAGTTTGCCGTTGAGGTGGCTCGCCGCATTCACAACGTGTTAGAAGTGCCGGTCTTGCTCGATGGGCAAGAAATCTTTGTGCATGTCAGCATTGGCATTGCGTTTGGTGCCAGCACCCATACGGCCCCCGAGCAAATTCTTCGGAATGCTGATATCGCCATGTATGAGGCAAAAAAAAGTCGCCAAGAATATGTCGTGTTTGATGCTTCGATGCATGCGATCGCCCTGCAGCAAATGACGTTAGAAAATGACCTGCGTCAGGCCATCAAACGCGATCAACTGCGGCTGCATTATCAACCCATCGTTTCGTTATCGACTGGGCTCATCATGGGGTTTGAAGCTTTGGTGCGATGGCAGCACCCCACGCGGGGGTTGCTGTCTCCGGCCGCGTTTGTAGAAATCGCGGAAGATACCGGCTTGATTGCGGAGATTGATCTGTGGGTTTTGCGGCAGTCGTGCCAACAGCTGCGACGCTGGCATGATCAGGCTCCCGAAAGCGCTGACATTACGCTGAGCGTTAACCTTTCGGGCAAACAATTCTCGCAGCCGGATCTCATTCACCAAATTGACCATGCGCTGCACCAGGCTCGCTTAGCAGGCAAATACCTGAAGCTCGAGATTACGGAGGGCATCTTGATTACCAATAATGATCTCACTGTCAAAACGCTTAATGACTTCAGAGCCCGCGATATTCAGGTGTGTATGGATGATTTTGGCACCGGCTATTCTTCGCTGAGCTACCTGCATCAATTACCCGTAGACGTGTTGAAAATCGACAAATCTTTTATCCTCAATTTGCACTCTGACAGCCGGAGTACTCGCGATTATGAGATTGTCAAAGCGATTATCAATTTAGCCCTCAACCTCAATCTCCAGGTGATTGCTGAAGGCGTGGAAAACCGCGATGTGCTGATCTATTTACAAAAACACCAGTGCCACTTTGGCCAGGGATATCACTTTGCTCCGGCGATGACTCCCGAAGCGGCGACCCAGATGCTGCTGGCTCAGCCGTTTCGCTTGTCAGAACCGCTGGACACCCATTGCAATATTGCCTACTAAGGCGATCGCATCAAGACGGTAGAATCAAAATCCATGCCCACAGGGCTTAGCGTCAGCTGCTAGGGCTGATAGACATCTAGACGAGGAGATTAAATCGCCGTGACCAATAGCTTTAATGCCAAAACTGTTCTGGATGTCAGCGGCAAGGAATATATCTATTACAGTCTGCCAGCGGCGGCGCAGCAGTTAGGCGACGTGACTCGACTGCCTTTTAGCCTCAAAGTGCTGCTCGAAAACCTGTTGCGCTACGAAGACGATCGCACCGTCAAAGCGGCGGATGTGCAGGCGATCGCCGCCTGGCTGACTAGCCAAAGCTCTGATAAAGAAATTGCCTATCGGCCCGCACGGGTGCTGATGCAAGACTTTACCGGCGTACCCGCCGTCGTGGATCTGGCAGCGATGCGGGATGCGATGGTTAACCTGGGCGGTGATCCCGAAAAAATTAATCCGCTCTCGCCGGTCGATTTGGTTATTGACCACTCGGTGATGGTCGATAATTTTGGCAGCGACAGCGCCTTTGGCGACAACGTGCAGCGAGAGTTTGAGCGCAATGGCGAGCGCTATGCCTTTTTGCGCTGGGGGCAGCAGGCCTTCGACAATTTTCGCGTGGTGCCGCCCGGCACAGGGATCTGCCACCAGGTCAATCTTGAATACCTGGCTCAAACTGTTTGGACGAAAGAAGAAAACGGCGAAACCGTGGCCTACCCGGACACGCTAGTGGGCACCGACAGCCACACGACGATGATCAATGGCCTGGCTGTTTTGGGCTGGGGCGTCGGCGGCATTGAAGCTGAAGCCGCCATGTTGGGTCAACCTATTTCCATGTTGATTCCTGAAGTGGTCGGGTTCAAGCTGACGGGCAAGTTGCCTGAGGGGGCGACGGCGACCGACCTCGTTCTGACGGTAGTGCAAATGCTGCGGCAGAAGGGCGTCGTGAGCAAATTTGTCGAGTTCTATGGCGATGGTCTCTCTCACCTTACCCTGGCCGATCGCGCCACCATTTCTAACATGGCCCCGGAGTATGGCGCGACCTGTGGCTTCTTCCCGATTGATGCTGAAACGCTACGGTACTTGTCGTTCTCTGGCCGTGACCCCGAGCGCGTGGCGCTGGTTGAAGCCTACGCCAAAGCTCAGGGCCTCTGGCGCGAAGATGACACGCCCGACCCGATCTTTACCGACACGCTGGCCCTTGACTTGGCCACCGTTGAGCCGTCCTTGGCCGGCCCCAAACGGCCTCAGGATCGAGTGTTGCTGTCGCAGCTGGCGCAGCAGTTCACCACCGCTGACTTTCCCAGCTTTAGCGGCCTGACTGCTTACGCCGAGAAGCGCTCGGTGCCGGTGGCTGGCACGGATTATGAACTCACGGATGGCGCTGTGGCGATCGCCGCTATCACCAGCTGCACCAATACGTCTAACCCCTCAGTGATGATTGGGGCGGGCCTAGTAGCCCGCAAGGCACGGGCCCAGGGCTTGAAGGTGCAGCCCTGGGTCAAAACCTCTCTGGCTCCGGGCAGTCAAGTCGTCTCTGACTATCTGGAAAAAGCCGGTCTGCAAGAAGACTTGGACGCCCTTGGGTTTAACCTGGTGGGCTATGGGTGCACCACCTGTATCGGTAACTCTGGCCCCCTGCCAGAGGCTATCGTAGAGGCCATTAATGCGGAGGATTTGGTGGTGGGTGCGGTGCTCTCGGGCAACCGCAATTTTGAAGGGCGCGTGAGTCCTCACACCAAGGCGAACTACTTGGCCTCGCCGCCGTTGGTGGTGGCCTACGCGATCGCGGGTAATTTGGCGATCGATCTCAAGCAAGACCCGATTGGCCAAGACGCCGCCGGTCGCCCTGTTTACCTCAAAGACATTTGGCCCACCACGGCAGAAATTCAGACCGTGATGGCGGCGGCGCTGACGCCCGAAATGTTCCGCAGTCGCTATGGCAATGTGTTTTCCGGCACGGCCGATTGGCAGGCGATCGCCGCTGAAGAAAGTCAAACTTATGACTGGCAGGGCGACAGCACCTATGTGCAAAACCCGCCTTTCTTTGACGATATGGCCGCGACGGTCAACGGCAGCAGCTTTGCCGATGTGACTGGGGCACGACCGCTGGCGTTATTGGGCGACAGCATCACCACCGACCACATCTCCCCCGCTGGCGCGATTAAAGCTGCGAGTCCGACCGGCGATTATCTCAAAGACCACGATGTGGCCGTGACGGAGTTCAACTCCTATGGCTCGCGACGCGGCAACCACGAAGTGATGATGCGTGGCACCTTTGCTAATATCCGCTTGCAAAATGAGATGGTGCCCGGCTCGGCGGGCGGCGTGACTAAATACATGCCGGACGGCACGGAAATGTCGATCTACGATGCGGCCATGCAGTATCAGGCGGCTGGTGTGCCCCTCGTGGTGATTGCCGGTAAGGAATATGGCACCGGCTCTTCGCGTGACTGGGCGGCGAAGGGCACCCGCTTGCTCGGGGTTAAGGCGGTGGTGGCCGAAAGCTTTGAGCGCATTCACCGCTCTAATCTGGTGGGCATGGGCGTATTGCCGCTACAGTTTCAGCCGGGTACCACGCGCGCAACTCTACAGCTCGACGCCACTGATACTTTCGACCTCACGGGGCTCAGCGGCGGCATTCAGCCGGGTATGACGGTGACGCTAACGGTGCACCGTGCTGATGGCACAACCACTGCGGTACCTTTGCTCTGCCGCATCGACACGTTGGATGAAGTGGAGTACTACCGCAACGGGGGCATTTTGCACTTTGTTCTCCGCCAGCTGTTGGCAGCGTAGATATCGCGTTAGCCGTTACGTGTGGGTAGTGGTAACCGGCCCTGCACCACTACCGGTACGTAACGGTCTGATGACAGTATGATCTGTCTCAAAGATTCAGACAGTCTTGTTAACGCCAGTTCGGGTTAAGCCAACCCCCGTTTCTTTTTTCCCCTCTGGGGAGGGGCTGATGGGGTGGGTTGAACCGGTTGACCCACTCTCAGCGGGATGAACGACACCCACCCCGCCTTTGGCATGCCTCTCCAGAGAGGATTGTCGCCTCAACAGGCGGGTAAGCGGGCCTGATGCCCTGATCCCGAACTCAGGTTTGTTAGGGCAAGCAACAATGGCAACGGTCTGGTGCCGTCATGACATTAACCCAGGCGGCTTTCTGGCTCGGTTGATTCCTCCGATTCGGTTGCCCAGTCGGTCGGCAAGTAGCCGGTGGGCTCATCCCAGCGATCGTCATCTTCGTCAATTACTTGAGTGCTGATATCGGCCATCAAAGGAGTCCGAACCACTAGGGCATCAGGCAGCGCCACGGGGATTTCTTTAAGAGCTGCTAGCACGTGTTGGGCCGCTTCATAGCGCTGGGTAAAGTCATAGCGCACCATTTGGCTGAGCACGGTGCCCAATGCTGGATGCAGATCCGGTACCAAGTATTGCCAAATCAGCTCGCCGCGATCGTCGTATTTCAGTTTGTAGGGAGAAATGCCCGTCAGCGCCTCGATCGCAGTTACCCCAATCGCGTACAGATCGCTGCTAAAGCGCGGCATCCCAGCGGACTGTTCGCTGGGCATATAGCCTTTGGTGCCAATGCCAATTGTGGAGGTGACGTGGTGTTCTGTCTCTGTCAGTTGGTTAGAAATTTCCTTGACGGAGCCAAAGTCGATGAGCACCAAGCGACCATCGCCCGCCCGTCGAATCAGGTTAGACGGTTTGATGTCGCGGTGAATGACGCCCTGACTATGGACATACTCCACCACTGGCAAGAGATCGAGCAAAAAGTTCATCACCCAAGCCTGCGACTTCGCCTGACGAGACGACAGCTCATCTTTGATCATGTTGCCTTGCACCATTTCTTCCACTAAGAAGAACGAGGTGCTGGTTTCAAAGTGCGCTAGCAGCCGCGGAATTTGACTGTGGTGCCCCAGTCGTTCTAGGGTTTTGGCCTCTGAGACAAATAAGCGATGGGCCAGCTGATGCGATTGGGGGTCGTCACTGACGATGCGCAGGCGCTTGACCACACAAATTGGGTTGCCCGGTCGTTGCGTATCAGCAGCGGTAAACGTTTCGCTGAAGCCGCCATAGCCGAGGACGGCGAGTACCTGATAGCGGGCACCCAACAGCGTGCCCACCACCTCAGCCTGGCGGGCCTCCAGCAAATCTTGAAAGTCTTCTTCTTGGCTGATGATTTCTTGCACAATGGGCGAGGTCACATATTGGGCCAAGGTAGTGCGCAACCGCTGCTTGCGAAACTGTTCGGCCACGAGACCGGTGGTGGCATAACAGCCGCCACAAATGATCACCGTGACGGCGATGCCAGCCGTGGGCAAAAAGATGCCTGCCCCAATAAAGCTGACAAAGCCGATCGCCAGCCAGCCGCCGGTGGCGATCGCCGTCCACATCAGGCGCTGCAAAATACGTTTACTGCGAGAGACTCCCACGAGAAAGCCGCCCCCGATTGCCAGCAATAAGCCGGCTCGGGCCAGCGGCTGGGGTAAGCCGATCGTCAGGGCGTTACCCGCTCGCAAGGTAGCAATATCGTTGGCCAAAATCTCCACCCCGGGCATTGGGTCGGGGTAGGCGATGCTTCTGGCAAAGGGGACGCTGTGGAAATCTTGGTGCAGACTGGCGGTGGTACCAATGACCACGATTTTGTCTTGAAATACCGCCCCCCCTTGCAGATAGTTGGACCAGAGGTCAGCATCCAGCACGTACCAAAACGGCACATGCTCAAAGGTTTGAGCAGGCCCTAAAAAATGAATGCCGGTGCCGGTTGGCTCGGGATAGGCGATCGCCGCTGATTGCAAGGTCGCTTCGGCAAAACTCGTGATGGTGGCCCAATCAGGGGCGGTTTCACCCCGATCGCTGGGGCCGCCGCTCGCGGTCTCTAGCGCTTGCAGATAGGTATGCCCCTGACGATGAATGCGCCCGTCATTTTCTAAAGGAAAATTGATGTTGCCCAGGCGAATCCCGGCTGATTGAAACTGCTCTAAGGGCAGTGTCGGCTTTAGTAACGTGCCCTGTCGCAGCTGATCGCCCTCGTATTTCATCGCTAGGGTGACGCGATCGCCGTATTGGGCTAACACGGTGTTGAGGCGGTCATCATCCGCCGAGCCATAGGCACTGTCAGTGGTGAGCACAATATCCACCGCCACGGCTTTAGCGCCTGCTGCTAAGAGGCGATCGATCGCGATCGCATAGGCTTCCCGCTGCCAGGGCCACTGTTGAATCGGGGCCAAATCGGCATACTGTTCTGGGTCACTGCGATAATGTTCAGCCTGAGACAGCGATTCGTTGTCAATTGCCAAAATGACGATGTCGTCAGGGGCGGCTTGCGGTCCCCGCAGCTCAAAAAAGAGCGTCTGCATCTGCCATTCCCACTGCTGCAGAAACGGGCTGTTAATGGCCGTCACCAGGGTTGCTAACGAAAGGCAACTGCCGGTGAGCACCGCTTGCCAGGGAAAGCGAAAGCCAAGCTGGTCAGGTTGGGTTTTTGATTGAGCGGCAGTGGTTGTGGCAGGGGTAGGCATCATGATGTACGGGGCAGGGGGGCAAGTCCGTCAGAGGGGCAAAATCAATGGCTGACAGGACAACTGATGACAATTACCGATGCACTCGAACTTCACCATAACCTTTGCTGAAGCTGGCATCACCCATCTGTTACATTCAGGCCCAGCCTTTGGCCCCTCTGTCCCCCAGCTTCAGTGTTGACCTGGCCGTTTCCAGGTTTAATCCTGATTCTCTACAGCCAGGTGATGCCTCTGGCTCCTACCATCTGGGGCAACTGCGCCAAAATCACATCCCTGATCGCCGGGGTTGGCGCTGCTCAATCCTGACAGAAAATTGTCTGTCCTAGGGATATTTTGGGGATAAACGCCTGAGCTTCTCTGCGATGCCAGCCGGGCTTGGGGAGTCCGATTATTCGCAGTGGGTATGCAGTGCTAGTTGAGCGAGGACATTCAGACGGCTTAAAAATGTGGCAAGGGATGCTGCGCAATCAGCATCAGCGGGATGGGATGACGGGCCGATGGTGTAAACAGCGTTCAGAGACTGAGGATTAACGCCCGTGATGGTTGACTCGGCGATCACAAATGTGGCCCTGGTGGGTCGGCCCGGTCTGTGGACGGTGGCCTGGCACAACGGTCAAATTACGCATGTACAAGCTGACGCCGTTGCGGCCCACACCACCTTAGAGGCTCAGGGGCAACTGCTCGTTCCCGGTTTTGTGGATGCTCACATTCATTTAGATAAGGCCTTTTTGCTGTCGCGATCGCCTGCTCAGACCGGTGACTTTGCCGAAGCACTGTCTAATACTCTGCGTCTCAAAGCAGAGTACACCGTCGCAGATATTCAGCATCGTGCCCGCCTGGTGCTGGACCGCGCGATTGCCTTTGGCGTGACGGCCATGCGCTGCCATGTGGAAGTCGATCCGATTTTGGGGCTGACTGCCATGACGGCGCTGTTGCCCCTACAGAAAGCCTATGCACCGGCCATTACCCTACAGCTGGCCGTCTTTGCCCAAGAGGGGATTACCAACCAGTCAGGCACTGAGGCACTGCTGCGACAGGCGATGGATTTAGGGGGCAACGTTATCGGCTCTGCCCCCTACGTCGATCCAGACCCGCGTCGCAATATCGAGATGGTCTTCGACATTGCCGAAGCATATGACTGTGATGTTGACTTTCATCTCGACTTTTTAGATGACGATCAGCCCCTGCAGTTGCCGCTAGTGATTGCCGAAACCCAGCGCCGCCAGTGGCAAGGCCGCGTCTGTCTCGGTCATATGACTAAGCTGGCGAGTTTGCCGCCCGCTGACCTGCAGGTGATCGCCGCTGAGCTGGCGGCTGCGGGCATTGCGGTTTTGGCCTTGCCCGCCTCAGACCTTTATATGATGGCTCGTCGAGATACTCATAACGTGCGGCGAGGCGTTGCGCCGCTACACCAGCTGCACCAGCGGGGGGTCACAGTGGGAACCGCAACGAACAATATTCAAAACCTGTTTACCCCCTTTGGCGATGGTGACATGCTCAAAATGGGGACGCTGCTGGCTCAGGTGCTGCAGCTGGGCACCGGGGCTCAACAGGAGTTCTGTCTTAACGTGACGACCCAATATGCGGCTCAGGCTATCGGCATTCACGATTACGGCATCGTGCCTGGCTGCGCCGCTGATTTTGTCCTGCTGGCGGCTGGTTCCGCTGTAGAGGCGATCTCGACGGCGCCACCGGGCCGCACGGTTTTTAAGGGCGGCCAGGTCGTAGCTCAAACCCATCTGCAGCAGACGCTCAGTGACGTGATCCGACCAGCGTGAACGGACTCGTTCAACCCCACAGGGGGCGGCCATTCATGGCACCAACGGGATGGCTTTCCGCTATCGTTGATGATACATTTGAACTGTTCTATCCGGTTCCCTTTGCCTCAATAAAGCGATAAACTCACCCTTGAGCGATCGCGACTGCGATACCCTATGCGAGAGACTGTTCAGCAACTCACTTTGTTTGCCTTGAGTGATCATCAAAGCCCCCTGCCGAACTATCAAGTTCGCGAAAGCCGCCGTGCCCGCCATGTCTCTTTGAAGATTTCCTATCAGGGAACGTTGGAGGTCGTGGTGCCTCCAGGGTTTAACCCCACGGAAATTCCCGAAATTTTAGAGCGCCGTCGCGGCTGGATTACGAAAACTCTGCAGCGCATTGAGCAACAGCGCGATACGTTGCCAGCCGGCCACAGCGTCGATAAGCCCACCACCCTAGAGCTGCTATCGCGCGACGAAATTTGGACAGTTGCCTATCAAGCGTCTAAGGGTTCAACTCTGGCGCTGACGCAAAACCAGCCCCGAGAAATCACCCTCAGAGGCCCCGTTGACGATGCCGAGGCCTGCCGCGACCTGCTGCGCAGTTGGCTGCAGCGGAAAGCCCGCACGGAACTGTCTCCCTGGCTGCAAACAACGAGCCAGCGCTGTGACCTCGCCTACAGCCGCCTGACTGTGCGGGGCCAAAGTACGCGCTGGGGCAGCTGCTCGTCGAGCCAGTCCATCAGCCTTAACTACAAGCTGCTGTTCTTGCCCCCGTCTTTAGTCGACTATGTGCTGATTCACGAGCTGTGTCATACCGTTCACATGAATCATTCCAAGGCGTTTTGGCAGCTCGTGCGGCAATATTGTCCTGACCTCAATCAGATCAAGATCGACCTCAAACAAGGCTGGCAATATGTTCCGCGCTGGGTAGATGTCTAAGTTTTTTTGGACGCCCCATAGCGGCTATCACTGGCCGGGGGGCGATCGCCGGTTTTTTGAGGGGTGGTATTTTCGACTGACGCTGCCGGAGGCTGGTGAATCTTTCGCCTTCATGTATTCCATTGATGATCCGGCGGGCTCGTCGTCGCTGAGTGGTGGGGATGCCCAGATCCTCGGCCCTGACGAAGGGTATCTCTGCTGTCACCTGCCGGATGTCAACCGCTTTTGGGCTTGGCCTCACCGCTTAGGCTTGGGCCATTGGGGAACAACCTCACAGTCCTTTAAAGGTGCGCACCAGCTGTCGCCTGCTGACTTTGCTGCGACCATTCAACAGGGCTATCAGGCCACTGCTACCCACCATCAAGGCCGCTTAGAGGATGCCGCAACCGGGGCGATCGCCCAGTGGGACTATGTGATTGAGCCTGTTTATGGCTGGGGCAACCGTCAAGGGCCACAATTGGCCACGGCAGGCTGGCTGTCGTATCTGCCGATTTTTGAACCCGGTTGGCAGGTGCTGATGGCTCACGGACGGGCTACGGGCTGGGCGGAGTGGCAAGGCCATCGTTACGAATTTCAGCAGGCCCCTACCTATGCGGAAAAGAACTGGGGTGGGGCGTTCCCTGGCCGTTGGTTTTGGCTGCAGGCCAATGCCTTTGACGCTGCCCCTGACCTCGCTCTTACCGCCGTGGGTGGCCGTCGGCAAGTGTTGGGACGCACTGAAACGGTAGGCCTAATCGGGGTGCACTGGTGCGGTCAACTCTTGGCGCTGAGTTCTCTGAAGACGGCCATGCGTTGGCACGTCACCCCTTGGGGCAACTGGCAGATGACTGCCCACGATCATCGCTATCGCATCATTTTGCACGGCAAGGCGGAGGCGCCCCCAGTGCCGGTGCAGGTGCCGACCCTAAAAGGACTGCGCTGGGAATGTTGGGACACCACCCACGGCAGATTGCATTTGGAAGTGTGGGCGCGATCGCACAGCGACGCCGATCCTGAAGTGCTAATCTTGCAGGCTGACACTGATCTGGCGGGACTAGAAGTCGGTGGCCAAGGCTGGCACCAAGATTGGCAGTTTGCCCAAGCGTGACCTGAATTAAACTCCCCAGGCTGGATTCGAACCAGCGACCAATCGATTAACAGTCGACCGCTCTACCACTGAGCTACTGAGGATAGCGAAGCCTATCTTAACGATATATCGTCCCGTTTGGCAACCGGTTTTGAGATTCGATTAACTCAAAAGTTACCCTAGCCGACAGCTGAATTAGTCACCCACCAGCATTAGGCTGCTGTTCCAACTGAGCGCGTAGGGCGCGGAGCCGATCATGCACCGCCGGTTTGAGTGCGGTCTTGCGCCGCTTGGCTTGATCACGTCCCTGAGAACGGTGATTTTTGCGCCCCTGCTGCAGTGCTGCCTGCATATCTAGGGCTAGCCGATGGGCTGACATCCACTCGGCTCCATAGCCGGTCACCGTATGGCGGTGGGCTTGGTCAGAGGTCGCCACAATGAGCCGCAAGTTAAAAAATCGCACGTCTCGCTGCAGCTCAGCACACCATCGCTCAATGCAGGTGTCAGCAGTCTGGCCAAACTCGGTGTAGTGAATCAGGACGTCATCGGTCACTGATTCTTGGAGCTTGGGGTGTTTCTGATTGTAAGCATCAAAGACAATACGGGTTCTAAAGCCCTGATAAGCACTGTAATTAGTCAGCGCTTCCACTAGCTGATCACGCGCGATCGCCAGCCCCTCGCCATCCCGCAGGCGCGAGAGTTCGGGCCAAGCGCCGATAATGTTGTATGCGTCGACAAAGAGTAAAGGCTGAGGGATGGCCGGTTTCATAGCGCTCAACCGATGATGTTGCTGGAGTCTTTAAAGCTTCGTAATATTAAGCTAACTTATTTTTCCCACATCATCCGCAGCGTTTGCCCAGCGTTCACCGTTCTTGCCGGAAATCAACGGCTCCATGTCTCAGCGCGGTTGAGGTGTGCCAAAGGCTTACTTTTCTAAAACGGCGCGTAATCGGTCAGGCGCGCCCTGATCGACGACGTGCCCGTCGCGCAGCAGCACTGCGCGATCGCAGTAGTCCAGCTCAATCAGCCGATGCGTGACCCAGAGTGCCGTCAAGTTACGAGCTTTGACTAAACTGCTAACCAGCGTTACCAGTTCAATCTGACTATCAGGGTCAAGGAGTGCTGTCGGTTCATCTAACAGCAGCACTTCACAATGACGGGCGATCGCCCCGGCAATGGCTACTCGCTGCTTTTGACCACCACTGAGGGCATAGATCGGTCGGCGAATCAGATGGGCCAGGTTGACCGCTGACAGAGCCTCAAAGACGCGATCGCGCACTGTCGGCAACGGCAATTGTTCTCCAACTAAGCCAAAGGCCACATCGGCCCCCACTGTTGGCATCACCAACTGGTGATCAGGATTTTGAAATACGTAGCCGAAGGTGCCGTTGATGTTGGCCTGTCCCTGCTGCGGCTGGAGCAGCCCCGTCAGCAGTTTTAACAGGGTTGATTTGCCACTGCCGTTATCGCCTAGGAGCATGCAAAACTCGCCTGGCCGCACGGACAACGAACAGGCTTGCAACACCGGTGCTGCCGACGACCAGGCAAATGACACATCATCTACCCAGACCGCCGGTGCTCCGTCAGGCGTTGTTGCGGTTTCAGTCATCCTCTTCAGGTTTCAAGAGCCTTGGATTTCAAGCACATCTAGTAAAACTCACCCTGCCGCTAGGCAAGGCTCTAGCCGATTACTTGGCAGGCTCCATCGCCGCCATAGCAAAAAATCCTGGTGGTTTGCCTGAAGCTGATGCGGTGCCTGATTTCTCGTAGAACTGCACTGCGGCGATTTCGTTGACCAAAACAGTGATGTGTTTGTCAGTGACCTGTTCACAGGTCAATTCCAGCACAACGGTATTGCCACTGCTCAACGCATCAATCACTTTTTTGTAATCAGCCTGCACCGCTTCCAAGGTTTCTTTTTGCACCATAAGCGGCAGCGGAGAATGCTTCAGATTAAGTTCGAGCGTATACATAGGAGGCCAGACATTGACAAAGTACTTTTACAGTATCTCAGAGAAACTATCGCTCTTACGGAGTGCTGCCGGGCGTATTCTCCACACCTGCCCGCCCGCCTCCGACAAATTTCTCTCAGTTGCTGGAGCTATCGATGAAGCCTTAAGTCTTTATAAAGACCTTTTGGGCTCATTAGTCCTGCCGATAGATGCTGGCAATGCCTTTCGACGGCTGCATTTGAGAAAAGGATCGCTTATAGTAAAGAACAGTTAAGACAACTCATATTGGCGATAAGCATTTCTGCTTATGTGTTATGCGATTTTATTGCCAATTGTCTGTCCTTATATTTAGTAGACTCATTTTTTGGAGAATCGCGCTATGACCATAGCAATGGGACGAGCGCAAGCCCAGCGAGGATGGTTCGACGTCCTCG
>CALCCA010000143.1 GCA_937899725.1 uncultured Halomicronema sp. | reverse complement strand
GTGGCATTTGGATCACCAAAAGTTGCCAAGACCCCGAAGTTGGCGCGATTTTGCATGCGGACGGGTCGAGCTGCGCCCCGCTTCGGGCAATTGATAGAAACTCCGCTTGCAGCGCACCTGGGCAATTACCAGCAAATCCGGATAGTCCCGCAAGCCAGACAAAAAGGCCGGGGTCGGATAGCGACTATCCACCGTCAACACCAGGAGCGGTGGGGGGACGCTTTGCCGGTAGCTCATCAGTTGCACAATTTGGTGGTGCGCCACCTCGATAGTATTGCTCAGGCTACTGACCCGCTCCACACTTATGGGTAACTCCCATCAGGACCACTCATCCGCGCCAACTTCTGGAAAGGCGGCTAAGACCGGATCGTTGTGCCCTTCACTGACCGGCCGTTGGGCCGCTACGGGCGAGGCGGGATGGATGTTTTGGCGGTCGCTCAGACAACGAGTAGACCGCCGTTCGTGGGGCGTCTCATCCAGACCAAAGACGGTAGGCATCCTCGCTCGGCGCGGGCAAGGTGTTCAACATCACCCGGCCTTGCTGATAGGCTGCGAAGCTGCACACTGGATAGTCGCTCTCGACGTAAGCCTGAGAAATTGCTTTGTACAACGCGCTGTATTGCCGACGAAAGCAGGGATTCAGATTCAACTCCACGGTTGAGCGGGCGCGGTCATTACGGCTGAAGGCATCCAGCAAATCCAGCAAGCTATCCCGACGATACGGAAAACTTGCATAAATCCCTTGGCGAAATTGGCGCAGCGCGTCAAGATGATCTGACATGAGTGGTAGAGCATAGAGTTTTAGAATCTCTACCACTTTCCTGCTTTTCTTTCGCCCTGATTGTCCACAGTCCAGGCTAAGCGTTCGGCGACTGGGTAGATCGGTGGGCGCTAGCGCTAGTCAACGCTGACGCCAGAGTCGGGCCATATCTCGGCTAATGTTCAACTCTCGGGCAATCTCTCGATGATTTTTGCCTTCATCGTACAGGGCAATCTGTTGCGCTGTACGATGGCGACTGAGCAGGGTGCAGTCTGCTCGTTCTTGGTCGGATAGGCGTAGGAGGGGTGGGAGCGAGGCGAGCCATAAGAGGAACCTCTATGACGGCCTTAAAGGGTAGCCTGATTCGCGCTAAGCTCAACTAGTTGAGATTCTGGGCAGTTCCTTTATCAACTAGAAGCATCTCCTAAATCAGCAAACTCCTATTTTTCAAGCAGTTAGTGGGGCGCTTTATTCGACTGATCGTTTTCCTCAGATACTCAAAATCTAATGGTCTTTAGATTGGCACCCAGCGCCAATCTAAACCGCGCTCTGCCCAGGCAGTAGCATTTTCAGCGGTCAAGGGCTGCGCAAATAAGTAACCTTGGCCATAGTCACACCGGGCTTGTCGCAAATAATCCATATGCTCTTCTTTCTCAATTCCCTCAGCGACGACCTTAACACCAAGACTATGAGCCAAACCGATAATGGAATGGATAATACTAACGCTTGTATTTTCAGTATTCGGATTAACTCTTGAAACAAAAGAGCGATCTATTTTGAGGGTATCGATTGGGAAACGATTCAGGTAGCTCAAAGAAGAATAGCCTGTACCAAAGTCATCAATAACCAAGGGAATACCAATTTGCCTCAGTTGATTGAAGACTTTGATCGTTTGCTGGCTATTTTCCATAGCGATGCTCTCAGTAATTTCAAGCTTAAGTTCATCATCGGCAATCTTGTATTTCTCAATCAGATCCTTAACACACCTCACCAAGTTTGTATCTGATAGTTGTCGAGCGGAAAGATTAACATTAACAGACAGTGGAATTTGAATAGCAGGGATTTGTTTCCAGTTGGCGAGTTGTCGGCATGCTTCTTGAATAGTCCACATCCCAATCTGATAAATTAGGTTCGTTTCTTCTGCAATTGGGATGAAAATATCTGAATCAATCAAACCTCGCTCAGGGTGATTCCAGCGAATCAACGCTTCAAATCCCACCAAATGCCTCAAGCCCAAAGAAATAATAGGTTGATAATAAAGCTGTAGCTGTTGGTGTTCAATTGCGTGCCTTAAATCACCATCAAGCTGGAGGAGTTCTTTCGCTTTTTGGTGCATGCTTTCGTCAAAAACAATAAACCTCGATCTTCCAGCTCTTTTCGCGTGATACATCGCTGTATCAGCGTCTCTCAAAATCTCTTCTACCGTTTGATATTGAAGCTGACTAGATGCAATGCCAATACTAATACTAGGATAGACTTCTTGATTACCCAGAAATAATGGTTTAGAGATATTATTTTGTAGTCGTTTTGCCACAATAATCGCTTCATCTAAGCTTTCTAAGTTATCAAGTAAAATTGCAAACTCATCACCACTTAGTCGAGCTGCCATGTCATAGGGACGGATGCAGGCTTTAAATCGTTCAGCTAGCTGAATCAGAAACTGATCCCCCGCCAAGTGTCCAAGACTATCATTGATCATTTTAAACCGATCAACATCAATGAAAAATATGACAAACTGATGATCTTCTAAAAGTGTATTTTTGACCGCCAGGGATTTCTGCACCCTTGAGACAAAAGCTGGCCTGTTAGGTAAGCCTGTTAAATCATCTATCTGAGGAAGGCGTAGGGCACTCTGGGCTTGCCCCATGCCTTCCTCAATGTTTGAAGCATTCTTTTTTTGCTCTTCCTGCTTTACATTCAAGAAATCAAACGTCTTAGTCAGAAATTTTTCAAGGCTTCCGTTCAACTGAATCTCATCTCCGCACTGAACAAAAATCGCTTGAATATTTTCATGAAAAGTAATAACATCATAACTCTTCAATTGATGCACAGAGATCTTCTCGTCATTAACAAAAAGACCATTTGTACTTGTTTTCCCTTTAAGACTCCCATCAACCAGCCAAAATTTCTCGTCTGAGAAGTATATGGATGCATGAGTTCTGGAAATTCCCTTGGAGCTCAGAAAGATTTCATCAGACGACGCACGACCAATCTTATAAAGTTTCTCCTCTAGTAATTCAAAACATGTCTTTCCCTTTTCTCGAATGATTAGAATGCCATTAGAATTCATCATCTCTAGATTTTTATTGGGTAGGCTACACATCTATCTAGGGTTCAATACTATTCATGGAACTGGAGGATATTAAAAAGGCAAAGATGCATTTCTGCAGCGGTGAATTTAATGCTAAGTGGCACGACTACGATTCTTTGTTTTTTTTTGGGAAGAACAACGTCTTCCTCATTAGCTATAAAACTCATTATTGAAAGGTACAGTTAAAGCGCTCAATGTAATTAGCTTGCCCAGTCCCTTTACCCACAGCTTAACATCTCTGAAATTTCTAATTAGACCTCTACTTTCTCTTCTACCTATATTCTCTAGTTTTTCCTAGGCAAAATGTAAAATTAAATTATTGAAGTTAAAAGCTAGAATGAGAAAATAGGTTCTGATTTTTCCCACCGAGGAGACGATTCCAAAAAGGCAGTTGAACTTTCGCAATCTAATGGTTTTGAGAAAAAGTAGCCTTGAGCAAATTCACACCCTAATTTTCGCAGAAAGTTGAGTTGTTTCTCAGTCTCGCACCCTTCAGCAATAATGCTCATTCCTAAGGTATGACCAAGATCAATGATTGCCCGAGCAAGCTCCGAGTTTTCTTCCTCTTCTCCGATACTTTGAATAAAGCTCCTATCAACCTTGAGGCTACTTACAGAAAGCTGATTAAGATAGCTGAGGGAAGAATAACCTGTCCCAAAATCATCAATACTGATTTCTATGCCTTGGTTTTTTAAATTCTCTAAGATGCTGAGTGCACGTTTCAGATTTTTAATAATCGTGCTTTCTGTAATTTCAAGCTTTAACCTAGCTGGAGCTATACCTGTCAATTGAATAATCCGTGTGATGTCTTGAAGTAAGTCTGGGTATGAAAACTGATGATTAGATAAATTTAAGCTTAGGTTCAGATGCTGTGAATATTGTCTGTTCCAATTAGCTAACTGGTTACAAGCAATCTCAAAAATACTGAGGCTAGCAGGAATAATTAGACCTGTTTCCTCAAGACAGGGAATAAATACATCAGGCGAAATCATACCCTGTTCAGGGTGCTGCCAGCGTGCAAGCGCCTCAAAGCCAGAGATTTTCCCATCGCTCAAATCAATGATAGGTTGATAATAAACCTGAAACTGCTTCTCTTTAATAGCAGTTCTTAAATCATTCTCTAATTGCAGGCGCTTATAAATCAGAGTCTGCATTTCTGCTTTATAAGTGTAAGAACAGTTTTTACCGTTGCTTTTGGCTTTATGCAGCGCAATATCAGCAGCCCTTAGCAGCTCTAATGAATTTTCATAACTTGATACTTTTTCTACGACAATTCCTACACTAACTGACAGCCAGAAATCATAGTTTTGAACTTTAATAGGTGACTTTAGGCTTGCAAATATTTGATCAGTAAAGGCTGCTGCCTGTTGAAGCGTATTGATATCGTCTGCAAGCAGATAAAAGCTATCTTCACTAACCCTAACTAGCAAGTTATCAGCGTTTATGATTTTTTCTAGATGTTGTCCAAAGACAATTAAAATTTGATCGCCAATCTTGTGCCCCAAAGAGTCATTTATTAAACTAAAATTGTCAATATCAATTGACAATAAAGTAATGACTTTATCTGGATCAGAAACAATCAGAAGTTCTTGAAGATGACGCAGCAGAGCAGCTCGACTGGGTAAGCCGGTTAAATTATCGAACATGACCAGGGTTTGAAGCTGAGCAGTTCGCTCTTCAACGCGCTTCTCTAGAGAGACATTGAGTTCTTGAAGCTGCCGATTGAGTTGAGAAAGTTGAATTTGGCTGCTGACCCTAGCATGAACAATAGCCGGGTTGACAGGTTTCACGATATAGTCAATGGCACCAAGATCAAATCCTTTGGTTTCATCCTCTGCTTCCCCAAGAGCAGTCACAAAAACAATGGGGATATCTTGAGTCTTTTGCGTATCTTTGAGCAACTTACAAACAGAATAGCCATCTAGCTCTGGCATCCTTACGTCAAGCAGTATTAGATCAGGCCTCTGACAGCCTGAAGCCAATCGAATTGCTTCACGCCCATTTACTGCGGCCAATACTGCATAATCATTTTTCAGTATTTCAATAAGAAAATGGATGTTAGTAGGTTCATCATCCACAATTAAGATGGTTGGTTTTGTTATTGTCATTGACTATCTCTTACATCCAAGATGAACTTTACAGTTACATGAATATAGAATTGAATTTAGAACTCTAGATAAATCCACCTAGATCCTAGATTTAGCCAGAGAAATTGCTCTCTCTTAAGCTATTTTCAATGTGCTTCAATGCTTGAGCAGCAGATATCATATCCAGATTGATGAAATAATTCTCAACCGCTTGTAGCTCTGTAGCAAGGCCAACACTTTGCAGCGGCTGTCTCAGTTGTTTGATTTTTTCCGTAACTGCACCCAAATCAGCTTTTAATGCATTTTCTAGCTGACATAATAGTGCCCTAGTTTCTTCTTCATTAAACTCTTTTTGGATTTTTAATAAATTTTTGCTTTCAGAATCAACGCCGAATTCCTTGATTGCCTCAATCACACTCTCTAATTGTTGGGAAAATATAGGGAGTAGAACTAGAATCACTTCGGTTTGGCAACTATCAAAAGCCGATTCAAGGTTCATTGCAATATTAGCAAGGCTTTGGGCTCCGATATTAGCACTTATGCCTTTAATAGAATGCGCCAGTTCTCCCCCAGCTTGCCAGTCTTGATGCTGCTCAGCTATTCGGAATAAGTCAGTACTGTTTTGGTGTTGCTGCACAAATTGCTTGAGGACACCCTGATATATCTCCTGGTTTCCTCCTAAGCGTTTTAAGGCTGCATAACAGTCTAAGACTGGGAGATTAGACAGATCTGCCTCTGACTTTTGGCTCATCATTCTTTCAGAAGGGACAGCAGATTGCCTCTCTAAGTGCTGTCTGGGAATCCACCGCAATAGGGCGGAGTAAAGTCGCTCGGGATCAATGGGCTTCGTTAAGTAATCGTTCATCCCAGCTGCCAAACCGGCTTCACGATCTCCCTGCAGCGCATTAGCGCTCATGGCCACGATGGGAACCGTAGCAAACCGTTCTGATGCAACTTCTCCTTCGCGCGCCAGATCGCGAATTCGACGGGTTACTTCAAGACCATCCATTCCTGGCATCCGAATGTCCATTAAAATCAAGTCAAAACAGAGCATCTTTACCCTGTCCATAGCTTCTTGACCATTTCTTGCAACCTCAATCTCTAGCCCAGTACTACCTAGTATTTCAACAGCAATTTGTTGATTATTTTCATTGTCCTCAACCAACAGTACTTTCCCACCTTTAATAACTGAAAAATCGGTAGTCCTGATAGTTGATATAAAGCGAGTCTGACAAGTCAGTTGTTGGGAAATACCGAAAGCCTCAGAAATACCCAATAACAATGTATTTGCAGTAATTGGCTTTTGCAGAATAGTAGATATCCCTAGATTCTCGGCTTGAGCAACAAGATCATTGCCACTGTAAGCAGTAACCAATACAATCTTAGATGACAATACGTTTGCCTGTTTCTGAATAGATTGAATCAACTCTAATCCACTCATCATTGGCATCCACAAATCTATTATCATAAGCTGATAGGGAGTATCCTCATTCTGCTTAATTTTTCGCAGGGCTTCTACCCCTGAAATGGCACAGTCAACTTGATAGCCCATTGCCATAAGTTGATGCTTAAGGATCTCCTGAGAAGTTGGATTGTTATCGACAACTAAGCATGATAGTTTTTGCAGGCTCTGCGGCAAAGAACCTGGCGACAAAGTTAAAGTGAATTTCTGAGCGCCTACACCTAAAACAATATCAAACCAGAAAACACTACCGCAATTAAGTTGGCTCTCAACCCAAATTTTCCCCTGCATTTGTTCGACCAACCGTTTGCAGATACTTAGCCCGAGGCCTGTCCCTTCGTATCGACGCTTAGCAGAGATATCTACCTGAGTAAAGGGTTCAAATAATCTTTGAGTTTGCTCTTTTGACATGCCGATGCCAGTATCTCTAACACCAAACCTCAGCGTAATTTCTGTGGTGCTTTGCTTAATTGGCTTGACTATAATCACCACTTCACCATTATCTGTAAACTTAAGGCTATTACTGGTTAAGTTGGTGATGATCTGCGCAAGCCTCAAACTATCCCCGATTAGTATGTCGGGAATGGCCGGGTGAGTATCCAATAATACTTCCAGATGTTTCTGTGATGCTTTATGAAGCATCATATCTGTGACTTGACGCAAAACTTTATTCAAGGAAAACTCGTAAGATTCTAGTTCAAATTTTCCTGCTTCAATTTTAGAAAAATCAAGGATATCATTGATGATTTTCAACAGGGATTTGGCTGCTACTTGAGATTTTTCCAAATAATCTTTTTGCACTAGACTAACTGGCGTTTTAAGTGTCAAGTAAAGCAGGCCTAAAATGGCATTCATTGGCGTTCTGATTTCATGGCTCATCAGCGCCAAAAATTCACTCTTAGCCTGATTTGCTTTTTCTGCTTCGTCTCTAGCCAAACGATATCCAGTTTCGCTTAACCTCAACGCCTTTTCAGTCTCTTGATAATGCTGAATCGCATCATGTAAATCTTTATTCGATTTCGTTAAGGCAATGGTGCGCTCAGCAACTTTCTCTTCCAGAGATTGAGCTAGATCTGAGAGCTGACGATTGGTCTGCTGCTGCTCTAGTTCTGCAGAGGCACGGGCGGCAAAAACCTGCAAAATTGCATCGGCCTGTTGAGATGGGTCTAAAATAGGATCGTCATCAAGTACACAAAGAAGTCCAATAGGTCGCAAGTCTGAGTTGAGTAACGCGATGCCTAAAAAACCTTTAGAATTTAGGTGGGTGTGCAATATAGTGTCAGTGGGGTTATCAGTTTTTTTGATGGCATGCTTAAAGAACTGCCTTCTTAAGGTCTCTTGGCAGCAGTACGAAGCATTTAATGGTAGCGAGTATGGCTCCTGACGCGCTTTGTCTGACCAAAAAGATAGCGGATTCAGGGAGTTATTTTCATACTCAGCAATAATGGCGTGGCGGACATCAAGTACTTCTGTAAGACAGCGCGCTAATATCGGAAAAAATGCTTCTCCAGTGAAAGCAGCTGTGCCAGTGACTAGCCGCCTGAGAGTAAGCTCTGATTCCTTCTGAGTCGTAATATCTTGAACAAATCCTTCATAATATACAGGCTCACCATTGGAGTTCATAATGAATTTTCCAGTTTCATTAATCCAAATTTTGCGACCATCTTTTTGAAAGACTTGGCACTGAAAACTAGTGCTGCTGCCATTGTTTTGGATTTGACGCAGCAAGTCTTTTCGCGCTACTGGATCGACATATATCTGCTGATCAATATCGTTTATTTCTGCTTTAAGTATTTGTGGAGAGTCATAGCCATAAATTTTTGCGAGTGCTGGGTTAACCTCAAGATACTGACCACTGAGTGTGCTCTGATAAATTCCGACCAATGCCCCCTGAAACATGTTGCGATAGCACTCTTCTGCATCACGTAAGCCATTCTCTGCTCGCCTGCGATCGCTCACATCACGAACCATAATCAAGACCTGATCATCGTTTAGCGGGGCGACTCGAACCTCTTCGTAACAATCGATGCCATCGATCTGTAGCGCTTGCTCATAAACCTGTAACACTCCTGTGTCCAAAGCCCTTGAAGTTGCCGCAAGACGTTTTTCAGCCATCTCTGGCGGCAATGTTGTATTGACTGAAAAAACAGCATTTTCATCGTAAGGACAGATGCTAGTAATCCCACCACCATTACCCATATAGCGGTAATGGCCATTTCGGTTCATGCTCATTAATAGATCAGGAATCGCATTAATAATTGCGCTGCTTGTGGCCTTGCTTTGACTTAGCTCAGCTCTGGTTTTCTGATTCTCAACTCGATTCTGAGCCTCTTGCACTTCGCGTCGCACGGCCTCTGGTAGTCGAGCCAAGCTATCTTTCATTAGATAGTCATTGACTCCTAAGCGCATCATTGCTACAGCTCGTTCTTCGCCGATAGTTCCCGAAATAACAATAAATGGGAGTTCAGGCTTGAGTCGCTTAACGATTTCTAGCGCTGCAGGAGCATCAAAGCCGGGTAAATTGTAATCAGAGAGCACAATATCCCATGAGCCGGTGGTCAGCATCTCGTAGACCGACTCAGCTGTTTGAACGCGCTCCCAGTTAGGTTGAAGCTGGCCCCGGCACAATGCTCGAACAACGAGCAGGGCATCATCCTCTGAGTCTTCAATAATTAAAACGTTAAGGACCTCGCTCATAGTTACACTTCCTCAGGTAACTGTTCACTGACGAGTACCCAATACAGTCCTAACTGAGTCACAGCCTCGGTAAACTGACTAAACTCCACTGGCTTCCGCACATAGCTATTTGCGCCTAGGTCATAGCTATCAAGGATGTCCTGTTCTTCAGTCGATGAGGTCAGCATCACCACGGGCAACAGTCGAGTTCTAGCATCAGCCCTGAGATGGCGCAAAACCTCTAAACCGTTTACTTTCGGTAATTTCAAATCCAGTAAGACAACGCTAGGTAGCGGATTTGCCGCAAATATGGTGTTTAAAGCTTCAGCCCCATCTCTGGCAATCAGAATTGGGTTCTTCAACTTACTGCGTTGCAACGCCCGCATGGTCAGCATTTCATCATCAGGATTATCTTCAACTAATACAATCGGGCGTAAGGAGGCCATGATTTAAGAAGCTCTCTCAAGATTTATGCCAGGGACAGTGAAATAGAATGTCGCGCCTTCTTCGATAGTGCTTTCCGCCCATACCCGTCCACCATGGCGGGAAATAGCTCTTTGAACGGTCGCCAGCCCAATACCTGTACCGGAGAATTCATCCGCCCTGTGTAAGCGTTGAAAGACCCCAAAGAGCTTATTGACGTATGTCATATCAAAGCCAGCACCATCATCTCGAACAAAGTAAGTTGGCTCCTCTAACTGAAGGACTAAGCCAAATTCAATACGGGCAGTAGCGTGATGGCTCGTAAATTTCCAGGCGTTTTGTAGCAGATTGAGCAGGACGACCTGCATTAAAGTGGCATCAGCTTGGATGATACCTGTGGAAGCATTTACAAACTCGACATGCCGCTCAGGTTCAGAAGCCTGAAAATCCTTCATCAGGTCTTGGGCTAACATGCCCAAATCGACACCTGTATAGCTGATTTTCGAACGAGAAACCCGTGATAGTCTCAGCAGATCATCAATGAGGAGGCCCATACGAGCCACATTCTTACGAATACGATCAAAGTAATCTTGCCCCTCTGCATCAAAACGTTCTCCATAGTCCTCAATGAGCGCTTGGCTAAAACCATCAATTGCTCGCAAAGGCGCTCTGAGGTCATGAGAGACAGAGTAGGCGAAGGCTTCTAGCTCCTGATTAGAAGCCTTTAGCTGAGCTGCATATTGTCGGACCAGCTCTTGCGCACGTTTGCGCTCGGTAATATCGTAGCTAATCCCAATAATCCGCTTGGGGCGATTTTGAGCATCACGCTGGATAAGGGCGCCGGCTCTAACAAAGCGGACAGTATCGTCAGCCTGAAGGACTCGAAGCTCCTGGTTAAAATCCTGCTGCCCTTCGATGGCCAATTGCAAAGCAGTTGTTGCGGCAGCATAATCAGCACCATGAAGCCGGTCAGCCCACATTTCATAAAGACTGTTGCAGCAGCCTGGGTCAACGTCATATAGCTCCTGGGTTCGTTGGTCATAGAGGAAAGTATTCTGCCTAACATTCCAATCCCAAAGGCCAATGTCATTGGAGGCTATGGCCAAGTCTAGGCTGTCAGATAACTGAGGCAAGCTTTTTTCTGCCTGCACCCGCTCAGTCACGTCTCGCGCCGCTGAATAAACCAGTTCGCCACTCGGGCGGCTCCGCCATTCAATCCAGCGATAGGAGCCATCGTAACAACGGTAACGGTTAATAAAACTGAGTACCTGCTCACCAGCTTCTAGCTGAGAGGCCGCATGCAACGTGTTCGCCACATCATCGGGGTGTACATAACTGATAAACTCAGTTCCTTCGAGCTCTGATAAGGAATAACCTAGCGTTTGCTCCCATATATTATTAAGTCGAAGGAAATGTCCGCTGGCGCTGGTAATGCAGAGTAAGTCTAAAGCCAGTGAAAAGAAACCATCTAACTGCTCTGTCTTAGTTGCAAGAGTGATTTCAGTCGCTTTTCGATCATTAATATCTTGAACGATAGCTAGATAAGAAATAATGTGATCTTGGTCGCTGCAAATTCTGGAAACTGTTATCTCTACCCATACATAGGTTCCATCTTTACGAATGTAGCGCTTTTCTTGGGTGAAAGATTTTCTTGTACCGCCTAAAACTTGATGAATTTGCTCAATGTTTCGATCTCGATCTTCTGGATGTGTGACCTCTTGATAGGTGAGCTGTCTGAGTTCGTCGTTCGTATAGTCCAGCAATTCACAGAAGCGCTGATTGGCTCGAATATAAATTCCAGTCTCGGGATCAGCTTGATTAATGCCAATTCCAGCCTGCTCAAAAACTGCTCGATTGGTTGCCTCACTTTGAAGTAACGCTTCTTCAGCTTGCTTGCGTGCAGATATATCCTGAATTTGGGAAACAAAGTATAGGGGTTTTCCCTCAGAATTGTGAACCAAGGAAACACTGAGCGAAACCCAAACAATGTGTCCTTGTTTATGGAAATATCGCTTTTCCATTTGGTAAGTCAGTCGCTCACCTTTGAGCATTTGTCGAAGATAGGCCAAGTCTGTTGCCAGATCATCTGGATGCGTAATGTCCTGAAACGTCTTAGTTTTCAACTCTTGGGCCGTATAGCCAACTAATTTACCGAGCGAATTGTTGACATCTAACCAAGCGCCCTCCAAAGAGACCAGCGCCATACCAATGGCTGCATATTCAAAAGCACTGTTAAAACGGAGATGACTCTCCTCTAAAGCTGCAGCGACGTCTCGGAGTTGCACAACTTCTGCCTTTAGCGCTTTTTCATTCGCAACAAGTTTATCCAGCTGACGTAGACCTATTGATGGAAAGGCTAAACCGACAAGTCCGACCATTACCAATGCTATGAGCGCTTTTAATCCTCCAGAAGCCCAGTAGATTGGGTGCCAGAGTGCCCAAATTTCCAGCAAACATGCCGCACCGCAAGCCAGCGTGAACACAGATAACAGGAAGAGAATCTTTCTGATTGGCACGCTCCATTCACGACGTGTGAAGTGGAAAAGCGTTACTGATATGAAAAAATAGGCAAGAGCAATGATCGCATCAGACGTCGCATGCAACCCAATTAATTCCTGCTGCCAGAGATAACATTGCTCTCTTGGCATGTTCCCGACAAGAAGTACTGCCTGAAATAGGCTGAAAATAGCCATTGCTTTAGAAACCAAACTTTCAGAAAACTACTCAACGCAGCTCCCCCTAAAAACATCGGTAACCCAAACCTAGCTTTTATTAAAGCTAAGACAGTCTCTCATCAACTTAAAAATATTGTTTTGATTTTCAGTTTTACGGCTTCATACCCTGACTGTGTGTGATCCAAAACACACAGCAACCTTTCCTAATTCCGACGGGATGATAGGTGAAGTCGATTCGCGAGATCAGGCGAAAGTGGATTTACACAAGACGTTAAGCCTTTATTCAACAAGAACTCTCTAAGGGAATTGATATTGAGTAAGAATCAACTGAAATATTTGACTGCATAAACGGCAGTCATCAACAGAAAAACACACTACACTAAACTACCAGCCAGTCTAAAAGACATTGAATACCAGAGACGTTCGCTGCACAGGACGGAAGCCAATGAACATAACACTCTCGCGCTCTTCTAAGAGCTGACTTCTAAAGAGAAGTTGAAGTGCACAAGCGTAGTTGAAGTAGTGCCTTGATTGTAAAGCTGTCGATTTTCTGATGCCACGATGAGCCCTCTACCTACAGTCGTCCACTCAACTCGCAAGCTTTATCCTAGCGATCGGAGTGATGTTGAATGGTTAGAGATTAAACCTAAATTGCCTGCTCCTAAGGGATTAAGCCGTGGCCCTACGAGAAGTGCTCAACGCCATCTTCTACGTGCAACGTAGCGGTTGTCAGTGGGAGATGCTGCCCCATGACTTTTCGCCCCATCAGACGGTCTACAAATGCTTAAGCCTTTCAGGCAGGCTACGCCAACGCAAGTGGCAGCGCAAAGGGATTTGGCAGACCGTTCATGACGAGTTGCGGGCTGAGGTGCGACGCGAGATGAACCGCGAGGAGGACTCTAGTGTGGCAATAGCCGATTCGCAGTCCGTCAAAATGACGGAAAAAGCGGATGCGACCCCGCGTCGGTTTCCGGCGCTAGGGAACGCGCACCAAGTCAGGGGGCCGTCTACGGTTTTGACGGCGGCAAGAAAGTTAAAGGCCGTAAGCGCCATATTGTCGTAGACAGTCAGGGCCTCGTGTTGGGCGTTTTAGCCAGCGAAGCCAATGCCTCAGAGCGACTGGGAGCCGTCATTGTTGTTCACGCAGCCCGTGGGCGCTTGTCGAGGCTAGAAGTGGTTTGGGTTGATCAAGGGGATTCCGGGGAGAACTTTGCCTCAGCGGTGCGCCAAGTTTGTGGGAAGCAGGTGCGCATAGAAGTCATCCAACGCACCGCCAAAACCTTCGAGGTGTTACCGAAGCGTTAGATTGTCGAACGTACTTTTGGCTGGCTCAACCGCTATCGGCGGCTGAGCCAGGATTACGAGCTGTACACCGACCACAGCGAAGGGATGATTTATGGAGCCTTAATTCGGCTGATGCTGCGTCGTCTGGCGGCTTAAGATTTCGTTTATAAATTAGCTCTGAGCGACTTTGTGAGCGAGACGTCGTCCGACTTAGGGTAAACGCATCTGATATTCTCAAGGTTTTGGTTGGATAAGATGCGTTTGTCTTGCTCCTAGGCTTCCGGGTATTGACAACATGGCATCGGGAGGTCGTTGAAAAGTGAGGTTAGGTCAGCTCACGCTCTAGCAATACTCCATTGAGAAAGATATCGGCCAAACCCTCGGCCAAATCTTGCAAGGTCTTCGGTGACGCACTGGCTTCGCCGAGTGTGTCTTGGCTCACCCCAGCGATCGCAAACATACCTAAAAAGATCCGCGCCAACACCCGCGGATTCATCGGTCGATAAACCCCGCGATCCATCGCTGTCTGAAAAAACGCCTCAGTGACGTCAATCATCTTCGTAATCACTTCGCCCTGCACCTGCTCGCGCAACTCAGGATGAAACTGCGCTTCCATAAAACAGACGCGCATAAGATCCGCATGGTGGGGCAAATCGCCCAGACGTCGATGCATCACCTGGCCAATCGCTTTATAGTTCGCCATTTCGCTGAGTTCGGTGAGCAGCTCAGTGAGCAACTCGATCCAACCATCGGTGGCGACCTTAACCAAAATTGCTTTTTTGCTGTCAAAGTGACGAAACAGCGTACCCTCAGCGACCCCTGCCGCTTGAGCTAAATCGCGGGTGGTCGTGCCGCCATAACCGCGCCGCGCAAAGAGCCGCTGGGCAGCCGTCAAGATCTTGACCTCGGTTTCATTTTCGTGAGTAGTCGAGGGGGTTTTGTAATAGGCGACCATAGCAGCGTTCCAGAACAGGATTATTGGGAGTCATCCCCGCTAGGTCATTTTGCAGTGATTAAAAGGCGATCGCGTTTCTGCGTACATATAACCTCACACTCAGCGACAAAAGTCATTCAAACGCCTGCCAACACAACAACTTCGATAGAAATATTCATCTATGGCTGTCGCCGCTGGATGGATTAGGCAGACTATCGCGAGCCGCTCTGAACAGGTTGGAGCGATGCGACTCAGACTCAAGGATTCATCACGCAGTGGTGCATGGATATAGTTCGTATTTATTCGCGATCGCGCTACCGATGCTCAAATTGCATGGCAATCTGCTTTTTTATCTCTAGTAGAAAAACGTTGTTTCTAGTTCTAGGGAATATTTTTCTAAGGATTCGGTTTACCGTAAAACCAGAACGGTAAACCGAATCCTTAGAAAACATTGATGGGTAAACTCGATCAAAAAGGTAGCTTAAACCGAATTTTTTATTTAACCGATTTCGCTATTGTATTAATCAAGAGAAGTCAGAAAAATGTTTAGAGAATTCATCCCTGTTCTTTTCTTGCTAGCCGGAGCCTCTTTGCCATTGCAGAGAAATTCGCCCCCAAGGTACAGGAGGAGAATCCTATGCCCCTTATCCGTTGGGAACCCTTTAAAGAAGTCAACACGCTATGGCGTGAAATGAATCACTTGTTTAATAAGCTGAGTCCGTTGCGTCATGATCACTTCAATTTAGGCGAATTTGTACCTGCTGCCGAGCTAAATGAAACCCACGAAGGGGAGCATGTCACCTTTGAGGTGGGATGCTCTGATAGTGGGCTACATCGATTTTCAAGCGTGATGTCTGCCTAAGGGCTGTAAACGCTGCACCGCCTTAGTGCTCGGTCAGAATGACTACTGAAGGCTGCCTCGCAACTGTTGTTCTCGTTCAATCGCCTCGAACAGTGCTTGAAAATTGCCTTCGCCAAATCCATCGGCTCGTCTCATACCGGCTGGAGTCATTCGTGATTGCCGCTCAATAAATTCCCAAAAGAACGTGGGCTTGTCGAACAGGGGTTGAGTAAAGGTCTGCAGTAGACGCGTTTGGGCATCTGCCGCAGGCCAGTCAACCAAAATCTGCTGCCGGGCAATCGCTCCCCAGTCTCCTGCCTCTGGCCAGAATCCGGGTCGGGTCTGCAGCTGTTGATAGTAGATCGCTGGTACCGATAAAAACGAGAGCCCTCGTTGGCGCAACACCGCGATCGTTTGCACCAGGTTTTGAGTTTTTAAGGCCACGTGCTGAATTCCGGCCCCTTGATGCTGGTCAATAAATTCTTGAATCTGTGAGTTGGGAGAGGTGGGTTCATTAATCGGCAGGGTGGCATTGCCGTTGGGATGCTTCAGGACGGTACTGCGGAGCCCTGATCGAGGCGTTTCAATTAAAAATTGCTGTTGTTGAGTAAAGCCTAAGTAGGTTGTGTACCAGTTGACGGCATCCTCGAGCTCCCCAGTCGGCACGTTGAGTACGGCATGGTCGATGCTCAACCAAGGCAAGGCTGCTGATGAGGCGGCCTGCGAGGGGTGCGACAACGATGCCGCTAGAGTCAGAGGTGACTCAATTAGGGTATGTGAAACACTGCCCCAACCGCGAATGCGGCACCAGCGCAGACTACCGGTGCGGGTTGGCAGAGCGTGAATCGGCTCGCTGATTTTGCCGCCCAAGGCTCGTATACGAGCCACGATCACGTCTAAATTGCGGACTCGAAACGCCACATCACCGATGCCTTCTGCATAGGTCTGCAAAAACTTGCGGACTTCTGGCCGACCGGAGCCCTCAGAAGATAGCAGGATGATGATAGGACCGTACTGAACCGCAAATTCCCCCAGGCTATGGAGGGCTTGACCCGATATCGGCCGAAAATCGAGTTTTTCGATGAACCAGTCGCGCCAAACCGCCGCATTTTTTAAAAAGAGGTGCAGATACTCAAAATTCATCCCCTAACCCACATCTCCGGAGCCTACAAGGGATACTGTACGCACTGGAGCTGAGAATTGGTTTAACCCAAGAGGACGGAATTCCACACTGAGGGCCGCGATCGCGGGGCGTCTTGACTCACGCCTGATCGTTTGCATGCTGCGCCAAGACCCGCGCCAAATAGCGGCCCGTATAGGAATTGGGATTTCGCGCTACCTGTTCAGGGGTGCCCGTGGCGATAATCTCACCGCCGCGATCGCCGCCTTCAGGGCCTAAATCAATAATCCAGTCAGAGCAGCGAATGACGTCTAGATTGTGCTCAATCGTCAACACCGAGTTGCCCTTATCCACCAGCCGCTGCACGACATCCAACAATTTATGAACATCATAGAAAGACAGACCTGTAGTGGGCTCATCAATCAGGTACAGAGTCTTGCCGGTGGCCCGTCGGGCCAGTTCAGAGGCGAGTTTCATCCGCTGCGCCTCACCGCCCGAGAGCGTTGGTGCAGTTTGCCCCAAGCGCACATAGCCGAGCCCGACATCCACCATGGTCTGCAAGCGGGTCGCGGCCTTAGGAATATTTTGAAAGAAATCTAGGGCTTCTTCAGCGGTCATGCCCAGCACATCGGCAATGGTTTTGCCTTTGTACTTCACCTGTAAAGTTTCGCGGTTATAGCGGGCCCCTTTGCAGACCTCGCACTGGACATAAACATCGGGGAGAAAGTTCATCTCAATCACGTTAACCCCCTGGCCGCTACAGGCTTCACAGCGCCCTCCCTTGACGTTGAACGAAAACTGTCCGGCTTTATAACCTCGCGCTTTTGCTTCAACTGTGGTGGTAAACAACTCCCGAATCACGTCAAACACACCGGTATAAGTCGCGGGGTTAGAGCGGGGCGTGCGACCAATTGGCGACTGATCGATGACGATCGCCTTATCGATGGATTTGAGACCAACAATTTTTTCTAACTGATTAGGAAAGGGAATCTTGCTGCCAAAGTTATGCATCAGGGCCCGATGCAAGAGATCGTTCACCAAGGTAGATTTGCCCGAGCCCGATACGCCGGTGATACAGACTAGCTGGCCGAGAGGAATCTCGACATCGACATTTTTTAGATTATTGCGGTGGGCGTTGATCAGCTTCAGCGATCGCTTGTTGCCTGGCCGCCGTTCGCTCGGGGTCGGAATCGACTGTCGCCCTGACAGGTAGGCCCCCGTGAGCGAATCCTCCGCGGCTAAAAGCGTGGGCAAATCACCTTCCGCGACGATACGACCGCCGTGGACTCCAGCCCCCGGGCCAATATCCACGAGATGGTCAGCGGCGCGGATGGTGTCTTCGTCATGCTCGACAACAATGAGCGTGTTACCAATGTCGCGCAGGTGATGCAGCGTGTTGAGCAGGCGATCGTTGTCGCGCTGGTGCAGGCCGATGCTGGGTTCGTCCAACACGTAAAGGACGCCCGTCAGCCCCGAGCCAATTTGGGTGGCCAGACGAATGCGTTGGGCTTCGCCGCCCGAGAGGGTCATCGCCGTGCGATGCAGGGTCAGATAATCTAACCCGACATCTAGCATGAACTGCAGGCGGGCACGAATCTCGCGCAGCACCAAATCGCCAATTTGCCGCTGGCGTGCCGAGAGCAGAGGCGCTTCACCATTAGCCCCCATGAGTTTCTGAATGCGATTCAGGCATTCGCGAATGGACACGCCCGTCAGTTCATTGATGGAATAAGGGCCAATGCGAACCGAGAGAGACTCAGGCTTGAGTCGGGCCCCGTGGCAGACTTCGCAGGGCTGATCAATCAGATACTTTTCGAGCTTTTGCTTATAGCTTTCTGATGACGCTTCCCGATATTGGCGCTCTAGCATCGGCAGCACGCCTTCAAACGTGCGGTAGTAGCCTTTTTTATCGCGATAGCGAGAGTCGGTTTCGATGTAAATCTTTTCGCTTGAACCGTGCAAGATGATGTGCTGTTGATCAGCGGTGAGGGTTTCCCAGCGATCCTGGATTTCAAACCCAAAGGCCTGGCCAACACTGTAGAGCAGTGAAAAGTAGTAGGTGTTGTCTTTTTCGGACCAGGGGGCGATCGCCGCGTAAACCGGCAATGTGGGGTCAGGTACCACCAGCTCAGCGGTAAAGGTCCGCAGGCTGCCCAAGCCATGACAGTGGGGGCAAGCGCCGTAGGGCGAGTTGAAAGAAAACAGGCGGGGTGAAAGCTCTTCCATCACGGCGCCGTGCTCAGGGCAGGCGAAGTTTTCGGAAAAGACCAGCTCCTTCGGGATGGCATCAGCTACCGGTTCAGTATCTGTGGCGTAGGTGCCGCCTTTTTCAGCAGCGGTGGGAAGCCGGTCAGACTGGGCCTGAGTCGGCTTCGCATTGATGGGGACGACCTTGTTCTCACTCTGAGCTGGGCGTTCAGCCAGGATGTCAATTACGGCGATGCCGTCCGATCGCTTCAAACAGGTGGTCAAAGAGTCGGCTAAACGCTCTTGCAAATCGTCTTTTTTAACCAACCGATCCACCACGACCTCAATGGTGTGAGCGTGGTTTTTGTTCAGCTCAATATTGTCGTTGAGGTCGCGAATATCGCCATTGATGCGCACCCGGACAAAGCCCTCAGCCGCTAAGGCGGAGAGTAGCTTTTGGTGAGTCCCCTTTTTGCCGCGCACCACCGGTGCCAAAATCTGAAATCGGGTGCGGTCGGGCAGGGCCATCACTCGATCCAGCATTTGATCGAGTGATTGGGGCGAAATGGAGCGACCGCAATGGGGACAGTGGGGTTCGCCCGCCCGACCAAATAGCAGCCGCAAATAGTCATAAATCTCGGTAACGGTACCGACGGTCGAGCGCGGGTTGTGCGACGTGGATTTCTGATCGATGGAAATAGCTGGACTCAGCCCCTCGATCGCATCCACATCGGGCTTGTCAACTTGGCCTAAAAACTGACGGGCGTAGGCACTAAGGGATTCCACATAGCGCCGCTGGCCTTCGGCAAAAATAGTGTCAAACGCCAGGGAAGACTTACCCGAACCCGAAACGCCGGTGAAGACAATCAGCTGGTTGCGGGGCAGCTCTAGATCAACATTTTTGAGGTTGTGCTGGCGTGCGCCGCGAACTCTGATGATGTCGTCGTCCTGATTCGCCGAGGCGGGAACATGGCCATTTTGACCATTCACATCTTCTTTTGAAGCAGACTCAGCAGAGGAAGAAGACCGAGGCATAGGGCAAAGTCCAGCATGTCACGACTGCCATTCTTGACAGTTCTTCACACTATAACTTGTCGGCTTCAGTCCCGGTCACAACTTTCCGCGAATGTCGATCGTCAAGATGGCGATAGTGCCGGAGCCGCCGGGGGCTGATCCGCCAGGGTTTGGCCAATTAAGCGCTGATGGGCGGCTTGGGCCGGGGCAAATTCTGGCTGCAGCTGGCTCGCCTGGTGGTAAGCGGTGATCGCCTCGCGATGGCGGTTGAGCTGTTCGAGCAGGCGACCGTGCTGATACCAGGCCCAGTGGTTTTGGGGCTGTAAGCGAGTGACGTTGCCATAGGCCTTGGCTGCCCGTTGAAGGACGCCCAACTCTTCGAGCACCGTGCCTAAACGAAACCAGGCCACATGGTCATTGGCCTGCAGGCTGATCACGGTGTTGTAAGCGATCGCGGCTTCGGCGAGCTGCTGTTGATTTTCTAACGCCATCCCTCGCATGAGCCAGAGGGTGGCGTCTTCAGGAGTCTCCTCCAGGGCTTGATCACAGGCCGCGATCGCGTCGTCGTAATGCTGCAGCGTATAGAGCTGATCGACCCGCTTCAGCGCCACCAAGAGCCGTTTGCGGTGGCCTTGCGCTAACTGAAAATCGGGCTTGAGCTCGAGGGCGCGATCATAGGCGGCCAGCGCCTCTTCAACCCGCTCTAGCTGTTCTAATAGCTGCCCGCGATCGGCCCAGGCCCAATAGTTTTTCGGCTGGAGTTGGAGCACTTCATCGTAGGCGGCGAGGGCCTCTTTATAGTTGTCGCACCGCTCTAGGGCTTTACCCAGCTTCAGCCAGGCCAAATAATCTTCGCGCTGGCGCTGGGTGACAGTTTTATAGGCGCGCACCGCGAGGGCGTATTGCTCGATGTTCTCTAAGGCCATGCCGAGCTTAAACCAGGCGGTGGTGGCGTTAGGCTGCACCTTGACCACTTTTTCATAGCAGCGGGCCGCATCATGAAAGCGGCTCTGCTCAAACAGGTCATCGGCCCGTTCTAACCAGGCGACATGGGCCTCTAAGGCCTGGGAGCTTAGTTCAAGCGGCGGAATGAAGGTGGGTGCGGATGGCGAAACCGCTTGCTTGAGCGCGTTTAACGCTTCGCTGGCATTGGCATAACGCTGGCGATGGTCGTAGCGCACCATCGTATCTAACACCTGGGCTAACTCGGGCCGCACCGACGCTAACTCTCGCCACATCAGCTCACTGGTGCGCGGATCACGGGGCAGCCGTTTGGGGTCGAGCCCGGTTAGCGCCTGCAGCGCCAACATGCCCACAGCATAAACGTCGCTGCTGAGGCACGGGTGGCCCGCTAGCTGCTCATTGGGCATATAACCCAATGAGCCGATGGCCACGGTCATACTGTGCAGATCATGGGGCTGAATCAGCTGATGACTGATTTGCTTGACGGCCCCGAAGTCGATCAGCACGATTTTGTGATCAACTTTTCGGCGAATTAGGTTGGAGGGCTTGATGTCGCGGTGAATCACCTGGCGATCGTGGACAGCGCACAAGGTTGTGAGGATGTCCTGCAGCATCTCAACGGTTTTGGCTTCAGAGAGCCGGTTACCGATGTAAATTTCTTCACTCAGCAACGGGCCTTCAACAAACTCTTGCGCCAGATAAAAGTGCTCGTCTTCTTCGAAGTGAGCGAGAAGGCGAGGAATCTGACTGTGGCTGCCCAACACATAAAGCGCCTCCGCCTCGGCATCAAAAAGCCGCCGGGCCGAATCCAGCGACAGACCATCCGTGTTACGAGGTTGCAGTCTTTTGACGACACAGAGCGGATGGCCAGGCAAGTGCAGATCGTTGGCCAGAAATGTCTGCCCAAAGCCGCCTCCCCCCATATGGCGGAGAATGTGGTATCGGCTACCTAGAATCTGCAAAGACATTCAGTCGCACCCTTAACGCCATCGGCAACGATTACTCGATCCAGTCACTCTGCAAACGATTTCACTCAGCTTTACTCAGCGGCTGAGGCCTAAGTTCAAGACCTGCTAATGCTCTAACAGCTCTTAACTCACAATGGACAGAGTGATATTGCTGAACTCCGTACGCTTTGATCTTTTCGATACACCGTATGCTCCGCAAAAAGCACTGTTGATCGGACGATGCATCAACTGACTAAAGGCGATCCCGACCTGCTAACCATCAAGATGAACTCTCGACGTGGGAAACTGACGAAAGTCCCCTTGGTGAAGGGAGCAATGACAGCCAAGGATTTTTAAGGGGTCGCTGGGCTTGGCAGAATCAAGCTCACGGCGGTAACGAAACCTGTAAACGCGCTGTAATATTTAGTGTCAATGTTGCAGCCTAAAATGTTGCGATCTGAGACGAACTTTGCAGAATGTTCATCTTTCGGTCGTAACCCCTGGGTGGAATATTTACTTACTGACTGATATTTACTGACGTATGAGGGATTATCCGGGCGATCGCCCCTAAAATGTCATGGGCAACGAAATCTATATCGATGTCATAAACGAGACCGATGGCCCTTGCCGCCGATCTTTTTAGATGAAATACTCAGGCCATGCAAACTCCGCAAGCGCCCCGAGTCTGGTCTCAACTGATGCGATCGCCCTTCCTACGGCGAGTAGGCACGTATATCCTGCTGAGTGCGATCGCTCTGGTGATGTTGCTACCGTTGCTCTGGCTCGTCAGCACCGCGTTCAAATCCCCCGATGAAAATATCTTTGCGTTTCCGCCGCAATTTATTCCTACTGCGCCAACTCTGGGCAACTTCGTCACCGTCTGGCAGCAAAATCCCTTTGGCCGCTACTTCATCAACAGCACCATCGTTGCAGTGCTAACAGTGGGGCTCAACCTCTTGTTTTGCTCGCTGGCAGCGTATCCCCTAGCGCGGCTGCGCTTTCCGGGACGAGAGGCGTTGTTTGCCGTGATTGTGGCGACAATCTTGATTCCCTTTCAGATTGTGATGATTCCGCTGTATGTGTTGGCGGTGCAGTTGGGACTGCGCAATAGCTATATGGGGCTGATTTTTCCCTTCATTGCGTCCGCTTTTGGCATCTTTTTGATGCGTCAAGCGTTTTTAGGCGTGCCCAAAGAGCTAGAAGAAGCGGCGCGCATTGATGGCTGCTCAGAGCTAGGCATCTGGTGGAACGTCATGATCTCATCCACTCGACCAGCGTTAGTCACGCTGGCAATCTTTGTGTTTATCGGCGCTTGGAGTGATTTTCTCTGGCCGTTAATTCTGCTTGATCGTCCAGAATATTACACACTTCCACTCGGAGTCGCCAAACTGGCAGGGAGTTTTTCCCTTGATTGGCGACTGATTGCCGCCGGATCAGTTATTTCGATTTTGCCGGTGCTGATTTTTTTTGTGGCGATGCAGCGCTACATTGTGCCCACGGAGTCGGGCACCGGCCTAAAAGGATGATCTCCAGAACGGGTGGCTCATCACACTACATTTGGGTGAATGGGCAAGCATGGGCACTTATTGCAAGGAGAAGCATGGGGCGATCGCGCTTGAGCTGAGGGCAACCTGGAGGTGAGTTGCGGGGCATCACGTGGGGTAATCGTGATGGGCGGCATTGGGCACTCTCATGACATTGATATTTCAGTCATGCCATGCAGAAGCGATTCGTGATTTTGGCCTTCGTCAGCTTGCTGGCCGGATGCAATAGTACGGCAACGCAGACTCGTGACACCCTCACAGATCAGTTAGAGTCGTCTGTTGAAACGATCGATCTTGCTGACATCGGTTCCTCTGATTGGGAGCGCCTCTGTGTGCTGGCCCCCTACTCGACGAATGAGTCCGCGATCGCCCAGTTCGGGTTCGATTGGGATGCGGAAGGCGAAACTGGCATCGAGCAGCGAGATGATGTTTACATAATCGTTTTTGCCGATCAGGAGAACGTGCTTTCTCATATCGAAATGCCACGTCACCCGCGAGAACTGATCAACTCATCGATTTCGTGTTTGGAGCGATCGGACAGCACGATCATCTGGTCGGCTGAAGAGGGCTGGGAGGCTGTCGCAAATCAGAATAATGGGGAATGATCATGGAACGCGGTGTGGGTATTGTTCTCACTTGGTTGAAAATCACAATCGCTTAGCGGCGTCGGGAAATCGCAGGCGAGCTGTCGCCGTTATCTGATGACGCTGCTGATTAGCTGTTTTAGGATCAGTTAAGTTTGGGAAATACCGAATCAATCACTGGGAATCGAGTATTTAAGATATTTAGTCACAGCAACAAGGGATAGGGCATGACTACGGGTTTGCCATTGATGTTGAGCTTAGATCAAGTCAACCTGACGGATGAGCAGTTTTATCAGCTCTGTCAGGCAAATCCAGACATGCCGTTGGAACGATCAGCGGCGGGGGCGTTGATTATTATGTCGCCTGTTGGCGGTGAAAGTGGAGAACGGGAAGCGGGTCTGATTAGCTTGCTTTGGCTTTGGAATCATCAAACCCGGCTGGGCAAAGTATTTAGTTCTTCGACGCTGTTTAAGCTGCCTCAAGGGGGCGATCGCTCGCCAGATGCTGCCTGGGTTGAGCTATCTCGCTGGAATGCCCTAACAGCAGAACAAAAGTCGGGATTCGTTCCTCTCTGTCCTGATTTTGTGATTGAGCTGCGGTCTAAAACCGATTCGCTAGCGCCGCTGCAAGAAAAGATGCAGGAATATCGAGCCAGTGGATTGCGATTAGGATGGTTGATCAATCTGCAGGATGAGCAGGTAGAGATCTATCGAACCGACAGCAAGGTAGAGAAAATTGATTTTCCAGCACAGTTGTCGGGCGAGGATGTTTTGCTAGGATTTGAGCTAAATTAGCCGATGGCAGAATCATAGTAGAGGTCGCCGATAGTCTATTTTCTTGGGTGTCCATATATGAAAAGTTTCAAGATACAACTCATTCCGCCTATTTAGGAAAGAGTCGACGGGGAGAAGGAGAGATTTTCGAATAAAAAAGGGATTTGAGAAGACACAGTCGATTAATTCTCTAAACGAAGCAATATTCTACATAGATGATCGAGAATAAAAGTAGATTTCAACATCGCTTACAATAGACTTAAACAAAAATATGATTGCGTTTGAAGTGTATTCAAGGCAAGAATTTATCGAGAAATATCCTAGAAGGATATACAGAAAATTTACTCTAGAAGTATAAAACAAAAACAGCTTTCCATGTCAAGAAATAACCAGATATTGCTTGAAGAAATCGTTAAACAAGAACATGATAACCTTGAAGAAGATATATCACTAAGCAGATTTTTTGAGTTCTATTCTGCCTTGCAAGTCCTCAAGGATTTTGAACTTAGCTATGAAGAAGTATACTCAGGAATGGCAGGCGAGAGCCATGATGGTGGTGCTGATGCAGTTTATCTATTTGTCAATGGTGATTTAGTAAAAGAGAATGAAATATTTAAAGATAAATACAAGAAAAATGTTGATATTGAGTTTATTCTAATTCAATCGAAATTTGAGAACTCATTCTCGGAAGAACCTTTGTTAAAACTATCTAGATTGTGCAGGAACTTATTCGATCTGGATTTTGAACGTTCAGATTTTGAAGGACGTTACAACGATAAAATTTTATCCTCTTTCGAAAACTTTAAAGAAACTTATGTGGGATTGATAACAAAAAGACCTAAACTCAAAATCACTGTTTTTTACGTATCCAAAGGTTCCCACATTCACCCAAACGTTAATCGGCAAGCAGAAGATCTTGAGAAGGATATCAAAGACAAGCTTCCTAATGCATCAGTTAATATCGCTTTTGTTGGAGCTGAAGAACTTGTAAAGCTTACTCAGGAAAGAGTAAATGATGTTTTTAGATTGAAATTGTCTGAAAGTCCCCTGTCTACTTCTGGACAAGTTTTTATAGCTCTTGCTAATCTGGCTGAATACTTTAAATTCATAACTAATGCAGAAGGGAAACTAGTTAAACATATTTTTGAATCAAATGTTCGCGATTACCAAGGAAAAACAAATGTCAACAATGAGATTCAGGAAACCTTGGAAAAGCCAAGCTCTGAGGAGTTTTGGTGGCTCAATAATGGAGTAACTATTCTCGCAAGCGAAGCCTCTGCTCCTGGAGGAAAAGAGCTGATAATTGTGAGTCCTGAAATTGTCAATGGTCTACAGACATCTTCTGAGATATTCCGCTATTTCTCAAAAAACCGAGAGAAGATAGATAGTGAAAAAAGAGATATCCTAGTCAGAGTAATAGTGCCTGAAAGCGAGGAAACTAGAGATCGAATCATTAGAGCTACTAACAGTCAAACTCCAATTCCAAAAGCTTCACTGAGAGCTACAGATCAAGTTCACCGGCAAATCGAAGATTACTTGAAGCCGAGAAATCTGTTCTATGATAGGCGGAAAAATTTTTACAAAAATGAAGGAAGAAAGCCTAAAGAGATTATTAGCATTCCATTCATATCTCAATGTCTAATGTCAGTTCTCTTGCAAAAACCTGATTATGCTAGGGCTAGGCCGTCAACCTTGTTGGAAGATGATCAATCATATAACAAGCTATTTCATAAGAATAATAACTTAAAAACATATTATTTAGTATCTTTCTGGGGGAGAAAGATAGAAGAGAAGATCAAGAATTGCAAGCGTTTTTCTGCGTCAGAAATTACTGACATAAAATTTTATGTTTTGTATGTGGTAGTATGCCGATCACTTAAGAATTTGTATCCTCAAAATAAATCAATTTCACAACTTAGTGAAAATGATTTGAGTGATGATTTAGTGATGGATTCAATAGCAATTGTCTATGATCTTTATAAAGAGTTGGGTGGAACAGATAAAGTAGCGAAAGGCACATCGCTGATTGATGCACTTAAAACAAAGCTGAGGTCGATTATAGGAGCGTAACTGGCGTTTTCTCCTAGCATGATTCATTAGCTTTTCTTCGATCGCACCGGATACAGCGGTTCGTGATCATTGAGTTGCCAGAGACTGATACACAATGCAGTGGCGATCTCGATAGGCGTTGAGGGAGATCGCAGCTTCAATCGATGCCGAGATATAGCTGAGAAATGTCGAATTCCAGGTCAATGCTTTTGAGAGAAAGCCGATCTCCTGCTGTATAGGTCGTGGTTTCCCAAGTATTCGTGACGGTGCGGCGACGGCATTCAACCTGCTGACTTTCCTGAAAAATCAGGACATACTCCTCTAGGGAATCCAGTTGTTGATAATCCTTAAATTTCTCGTCTAGGTCAAAGGCTTGGGTACTTGGGGAAAGGACTTCGGCAATGAGTTTGGGATGGCGTTTAATGTAGCGATCGCCTCGATCTCGAGGATCGCAGGTTACAAAAGCGTCCGGGTAATAATAAAACTCATCTTGATAGTTAACTTTGACATTCCCAGAATGAAATCGGCATTCTGAATTACCCAGATGTAAATTGACCAGAGTGAGCAGGTTCAGCGCAATCCGATCATGATTGTCAGTGCCGCCAGCCATGGCATAGACTAAGCCGCGCCGATATTCATGGCGAATCGGGCTCTGACCTTCCAGGTCGAGATATTGTTCAGGGCTGATGTAGTGAGGAACAGCAATCATGGCATTGGCCAATCAGGGGAGAGCGCATTGTCTCCATTGTACTGTTCGCATTTCTTCCTTCTATTGAGCAATTGTACGTTCCTTGATTCTCCAACATGTTCGAGACGGCACGCATACAAACACTAACTTTGTGGTGTGTTAGCTCGCCTTCGATCGTACTGGATACAGCGGTTCCTGACCGTTGAGTTGCCAAAGGCTGATACACAACGCAGTGGCGATCGCCAGCCACACGGCAGACAGCAAGATGATCCAACCGGCCAGTGGCAAAGTCTGAAAGTAAGCGATCGTCACGACGATCACCGAGAGCATCGGCCCGATGATCACCACGGGGACAGCGGCCCCCAAACGTCCTTCCACCGTAAAAATCGTATTCCAGGTATCGCCTAGGCTGAGATGCCCTACAAAAAGAACCAAGGGCAGGCACAAAAAGCTTTGACCACAGGCCGACCAGATTAAATAGGCCGACACCACCCGCAACACCGCAATGCTCATCCACACAATGGGAAAGGCCAGCGGCGGCGGTGCCCAGCCGGGGCGTTGAATCGATTGGTAACGACCATTGCTACGCGTATTGTCTAACAGCGAAAAGAAGCGAGAACGCAAGGTGACAAAGGCAAAAAACGCACAGACGATCGCCGTCAATGCCCAAGGCGGTAAGGCGGCTGTATTAACGCGACTTAACACGACATCCATAAGCCAGAGTAGCCCTGTCATCGCAGCAGTTTGGGCGATTGTGGCTCCCACATATTGCAGCGTGGCGGTCTGATCCCATTGGGGATTTTCCAGATCCGTTGGAACGGTCGTATCGCGGGCGGCTTTCACCCCCATCACGGCATTCACTCCGCTTTTGACCAGATTGTTGTTATCCATCAGCGCTAAAAATGGTGATTGACAATGATCGAATGAAACGCTCGCGGTATGACAACTTTACCTCGATCTTTAGCCATCGAGGTCTTTTACCTGGGGGGGGGAAAGTGGATGGCAGCACCTGTTTGATTGAACGTCTGAGCATTCAACGTGACGGGGTTCGGAGTGCAGGGGATGTCAGTTTGGGGGAATGCGGCTCTCCAACGAGTGCGTGAAGCGAGTTGCTTGCCGGTTGGCCAACTAAAAAGCATCCAGGGATACATAGAAGGCTCTGACAACTGCCTACACTCCCCTTGGTGTGATGGAACTTAACTTCATGAAATCGATTGTTTTTTCGACCCTGGCGATCGCTGGTTGGGCCGTGGCGGCAACTCCACTCGCGGCTGATGATCATGTCTCGCCCAACGGCGTTGTCACCCTGACGCCCGAAGGCGGCATCGTGCCCACTGCGACCTGGAGCCTGGGTACGCGAGCGGGAGACTTTGTTTTCGTTGCGGGGATGCGCGGCATTGATCCCGAAACCAATACCCTGGTGCCCGATACGGAAGGTCGGGTCCGACAGGCGTTTATGAACATGCAGCTCATCGCCGAGTCAGAAGGGGCGACCCTGCAGGATGCGGTACGACTGGTGGTGTACGTGACGGACATGTATCGCTACCGTCCAGTCGTGAACCAAATTCAGGAAGAACTTTGGGGCGATGGCCCCTATCCGCCCCGCACCATTGTCGAGGTCGATCGCCTCAATCAAGACGACATCGTCGAAGTCGAAGGCACTTTCTATGCCCCGATCGAAGAGTGATTGGGTAGCGGCTGTTTTGCAGTCCTAATTGATAGCACTTGAGATAGCGGCTCGCCATCCGTGGGGTTGACGTCGAGGCCGCTAACCTGCCCCTCAAAATCAATCCCTCTGCATTTTGCCGCGATCTCTGAATGACTTGATAAACCGACGGTTCTAGCTTGCCAACCGGGTCAACTATCCAGCGATCGCGGCTCTGATTCAGTTCTGCTTACCGGTTGCCTCGATGGCTACTGCCGCATTGAGCTGCCAGGCGCTAGGCTAGTGGGCAAACTTTCTCTGGGCTTCAGCATGACAGATCCGACTAGCTTCTCTCTCTTTCTCGCCGCCGTTGCTGTCATTACGGTCACCCCTGGTCCCGACACGTTCTATGTGTTGGGGCGCAGTTTAGAGCAGGGGCGACTGGCGGGTATGGTTTCTTCGCTCGGCATTTTTGTCGGTAACCTAGGCCATACTACCGCCGCTGCCGTTGGCCTTTCGGCACTGCTCATGACTTCGGCGCTGGCGTTCAATATCGTTAAATATGTGGGCGCTGCCTATTTGATTTACCTCGGCATTCAAACCATTCTCAACCGCGATCACGGCAGTGCTTTGCCGACGGCTCCCCGCGCCAGCCTGGTAAAAGTCTTCTATCAAGCAATTCTCACCAATTTGCTTAATCCCAAGGCGGCGCTGTTTTTTCTCGCCTTCATTCCCCAATTTATTGACCCGGCGGCTGGTCCCATGGCGCTGCAGACGCTGCAACTTGGCGTGATTGTGGCGGCAACTTCTAGCCTCTGGTTGGCGCTCATTGCGGCGGTGGTCGCCGCTGCCGGGCACACCCTGCGCCGCCGCCCAAGATTAGTTGCCCTACAGCGCTGGATCACAGGCAGTTTGTTTATGGGACTAGGGCTCAGACTGGCGATCGCCGATTCTAGAGACTGAGCAGATCGTTCAAGAATTCAGCCAGGATCGGAATGGCGGCGGCTTTGAGTCAGACAAGAAGTTGACGGCTGCACGACGACGACATCCCATCTGGTGACAGTCATCGTATTCATTTCGAGGAATGACTTACATAGTTGCATCCGGTTTTGGCCTCCTAGCTCCAATTTTTGGGAAACCGGATGCAACCTCCCCCACAAGCGCGGAATGTAAGGGAGCCATGCGTAAATCCGATGAATTCAAAACAAAAAGCCCTAGGCGATTGCTTAGGGCTTTTGGAAGCTTCAAAGTCAGTTTATAGAACCGACTAGATTTGATTAGCGAATGTACTCTTTGAGAACGCTGTTGCGGTTGGGATGACGCAGCTTACGCAGAGCTTTCGCTTCGATTTGACGAATCCGCTCACGGGTAACGTTAAACGTCTGACCGATTTCTTCCAGCGTTTTCATGCGACCATCGTCAAGACCATAGCGGAGACGCAAAACGTCACGCTCGCGGGGGCTCAGGGTACCGAGTACGCCCTCGAGGTCTTCCCGAAGTAGGCTCTTAGAAACCTCATCTTCAGGCGTTTCACCATCAGATTCGATGAAGTCGCCCAGGCGAGAATCTTCTTCTTTACCAATGGGAGTTTCGAGCGAAATGGGGAGTTGAGCCGACTTCGCGATGAAACGCAGCTTCTCGATGGTCATTTCCATGCGAGTGGCGATTTCTTCTTCGGTGGGCTTGCGACCCATCTCTTGAGAAAGCAACTTAGTCGTCTTTTTGATGCGTGAAATCGTCTCGTACAGGTGAACCGGCAGACGAATCGTGCGGGACTGGTCAGCGATCGCGCGGGTAATGGCTTGACGAATCCACCAGGTAGCGTAGGTGGAAAACTTGTAACCTTTCTCGTGGTCAAACTTCTCAGCGGCGCGAATTAGACCCAAGCTGCCTTCCTGAATAAGATCCTGGAAAGACAGGCCACGGTTCATATACTTCTTAGCGATCGAGACTACCAATCGCAAGTTGGACTGCACCATTTTGTCTTTAGCGCGGCGGCCGAGATGAAGCCGCTTCTGAAAAGCGAGTAGCGGCATATCGACAGCCTCAGCCCACTCAGCGTCAGTGGGTTCATGATCGAGGCCATCCATCAAGTCGTCGCGAATGCGCTCAAGCTCAAGCAAGTCAGCAATCTTGCGCGCCAGTTCAATTTCTTCTTCAGCCCGCAGCAAGCGAATCCGACCGATCTCTTGCAGATAAAGCCGAATGGAGTCTTCGGTGTAGTGCTTCTTTTTGGTTTGGGTGCGACGAGTCGTTTTACCCTTAGTCGCTTTGGCGGGAGCTTTAACCGCAGCTGCATCATCCGAATCGTTGAACTTAGATGAGTTGCCGTCTCCTTCAATTAAGAGTTCCAACTCATTCTGTGGCTTAATTGCGCCGAGCAATTCTTTCGCTTGAGTCATGCCGCGTTCCTCGTGCTCCTTCGTGCGTGATGCTTTCAAAATCAAGGGTTTGTTCAGCTTAGCATTTCGTTTTTTCTGCGACCTCAGGGCAGGATGTCTCAAAAAATGTACGTTAGACAACCTAAATTACCAAGGCAACAGTGGCGACCATTCACCAAAAAACGATCAGAATTGATTCTAGCTATCCAAAAAACCTTTAGCGTGTGTTAGCAAGCCAACTTCAAACTGCGAGTTGTGACTTGCCTCACATGATTGTAGCCGCATAAACAATTTGGTTACCACCGTAAGCCCGAAAAAATCAGTGATCATTCATTGAAACAAGATGAAATTCATAGTTTAAATGTACTATTTTGCTGATAGTTCAATTTTCTTTCGTCGGCTGAAAGCCTTCTTGCTCAAGGATTATTCCTTGATTGCAATTAGCGGGCTTGAAGCTGTCTGGCCCTATCGAGAACTTATAAATAAAATCTCGATACATCAATAATCATAATTTGTGGATCAGGGCTGGCCGCTATTTCAACTGGCTGCCAAGTGGATTCGCTCGCTGCTAGATCCGTGCCATCGAATGACTGAGTCAGTTGCCCTGCTAAAAAGAGCCTCTGTTCAGGGGCTAAAGCGCTAGTAAGTATCAGATGCCCTGGCCGTCCCACGCTAGAATCGACCTGTTGAAACGCCATCCGTGAACAGATTTAAAGAGGTTCAACGGTTTCTTATGAATCCAGAGACGCTGACTGAGACAATTCAAAAAGGTTTTCGCGTCACCCTTGGCGCTACGGCATCTTTAGTGGATGCCTTTCGCGATCCCCAAGCTTCTCAAGAGAAGTTCGGGGCCATCACTGATTTTGATGTCCTGACTCAAGAACTCGAAGCCAAAGGGGCCGTCACTGAACAAGAAGCGAGGACGGTCGTGGATTCAGTCATGAGTCAGATGGGGCAGATGCCAAATCCGTTTGCGCCGACACCCGCGTCAGAAGCGACGGTTGATACCGACGCCAGTCCGGTGGCTGATGCCTCAATGCAGGCTGAGTTAGACGCGCTGACTCAGGAGCTATCAACGCTCCGTCAAGAAATTGAGACGATGAAAGCTCAGCAAGGTAACGGCTAGCTAGCCACCGGCTCGATGTGCTCGTTAAGTTGTGTGCTCAAAACCGGCTCGGAAAGTCAATTTCCGAGCCGGTTTTGAGTAGTTGCCGGGCTGTTGCATCGCAGCACAGCTTTTGGGCAGGGCACTTTCCTACAGAATTCAGTGGTCGGCAGTCGGAATGGCAAGGCTAATCAGACAATCGTTTCAGCCATCTGATTAACTTGACCAACGGGCGGCTTATGGTGGAGTCCAGTTGCTTGCTTGAATGTTGCCCTTTAGGCAAAGGAAGGGCCGATATCGGTGGGCACATCTTGCCAGCGACCAGGGCCGACAGCGCGGAGCGCTTCTTTCAGGCTGATATCGCCGGTGTACAAGGCTTTGCCGACAATGATGCCGTTGACCCCAAGTCTCTCTAATGTCAGCAGGCTGAGCAAGTCGGTGACGGAGCTGACGCCGCCGGAGGCAATGACAGGGACCGTCGTGGCCTCAGTGATCGCCCGCAGGGCTTCTAGGTTGGGGCCTTTAAGGGTGCCATCGCGGTTGATGTCGGTATAGATAATGGCGGCAGCACCTCGTTGTGCCATGTCTTGAGCCAGGGCGATCGCCTCGATTGCCGAGGTTTCAAGCCAGCCGCGGGTGGCAACTTTGCCATCGCGGGCATCGATCCCCACGATTATTTGTCCGGGGAATTCGGCGCTGAGAGTACTGACTAGATCAGGCTTCTCGACGGCGGCGGTGCCCAGAATGGCGTACTGCACCCCCAGGTCGAACAGGGCCGCTACCCGATCTCGATCGCGCAGCCCGCCCCCCACTTCAATCGGCACGTTGACGGCAGCGGCAATGGCCGCGATCGCCTGCCAATTTTCGGGCTGGCCCGCCTTGGCCCCATCTAAATCGACCAGGTGCAAGCGCGTCGCTCCGGCGGCGGCCCACCGCTGCGCGACCTCAACGGGATTTTCATCAAAGACCTGCGATTGTTCATAGTCGCCCTGATAAAGGCGAACACAGTGACCCGCTAATAGGTCAATGGCGGGAATAACTTCCATAGGTGCGATCGTACTCAGCAAAAGCCTATTGTATCGGTTGAGCTCGACGTCCTCTGCGCCAAAATCTGTTCTAAAAGTTGACGCGGTATTGCCTAAAGAGGCGGCTCTCGTCTGAGAAATTCGTAGAGCCGCCATTCCCAGTTCATGATTGAGCCGATATTGCAAGTTGAGCTGATAGGGCTGGGTACGGTTGATAATTTGCACCAGTTCCACTGAGAAGGCTGTGGTGATGTCGGCGTTTAACCCCAGCCCCACGCCAAACAGGTCATCGCCTTCACTGGGCAAGTGGGTACCCTGCCAGTATCCAGAGATGAAGTTTTTCTGATTTCACCTTTTTCTCTTGCCCAAAATTGAGGCTGTCATCGATGCCCCATCCCGTTGCCTTATTCCCCTGGCGCATCTTGACTGTAGTGGGGACAACCTGTCTGCTGATGAGCTGTGGCGGCTCCCCACCCACTGCCGAAACGTCCCCTGTTGAGGTTTCGGCATCGGAAGCGGCGACGGCTGAAAGCACTAACACCGAAGTTGCGCCGGCTGAGGTTGCGCCGGCTGCCCCAGAGCCGACAACTGCCCCTGTTCAAACAGCGCCTCCCGCTACGGCTACCCCACCAGCTACGGCTGTAGCCCTTGAACTGGGTGAGTCGCGGTTGCTCACCCCCGCCGAACTCGGCTGGGTAGAACGGAATCTGCCCGTAGCAGAACGTCAGATTAATCCTGACCAGAGCTTTTGGGTCAACCTGCGGGATATGGGCGAGGTGGCCTTTGTCCTCACCGAAGCAGTTTCCGATCCCAGCATTGCCGTTAATGATTTAGCCATTTACCTGCTGTTGCCGGACGGGACACTGCTGGAGCAGTTACCGACCAACCTGGATAGTGATGCCTGGATGCTGTGGGAAACCCAGGCAGTTTCGTTTTGGATGTACCAGGGCTATGAAGTGGTGGTGGTGATTGCTGACTACATCACAGGTGTGGGGCCAACCGGGAGTGAGCCGTTTCCGGTGACAACAATCTATAACAATGCGGGGGGCTATTTTTTGATGGATGAAGTTGCCAGTCGGATGTTGACTGATTGGGGCACAAGTACGGTGGGTGAGGCCCTGGACATGCTGCAAACAGAGGAACTTGGATACCTGCCTTAAGGCGATATAGTGGCTTGAAGATCGGGACAGAGGGCATTGTGGGCAAAGGGGTTCCTCATCAAAATCATGCCCTAGAGCTGTGGATAGGCCTGATGCAGCTTGCACCCTCCCAACAAGCTCGCGAGCCTAGCCCGGGGTTGCCTGACGCGCCGGCGGCGGCATGGGAACGCGAGGACTTTGATCAGGTACACTTTGCCTTGGCGAAAGGAATAAGGTGCGATCGCGGCAAAGCTCATCGTAGTTCGCCTTAATGTCATACAAAACTGCTTTTTGATTTGTATGACTCAATATTCAGGTTATGGACATATGAGAGGTCGTCTCAGGAGATATCTTCCGTTTTTAGGATGGATTTTAGGAGCCAGCCTGATGCCGCCTACCTTATTCCTCGGCATCTCTTACTACGAATATGTGAACAGTGCCAGAATCTCACTCGAAGTCGCTGTTGATGAGGGAGTCCGCCGCATTGATACAGTCTTGAAAACTGGCAATGAAATTCTGCTTGATGTTTCTAACACAGTTAATCTGAACGATCCTGACGCTGAAGAAAGACTGGAAAGAATCGTTTATGATAATCCTTTATTTCGAGAAATTGGCATTGTTAATGAGCAAGGCTTTTTGGTCTTAACCAGCCTCGGTGTCGTGAGTCCACCTGAATTGATCGATCTGGAACATCGCTCCGATGCTCACACTCCAGCGCTACAAATTGTGGGGCGAAAGCGAACCATTGTCATGGGAGAAGAATCCATTATTCTGAGTTTGCCTACTGAGGGACTCGGAGAAGTGAATGCCCTCGTTAATCCAATGATCTTAACGGCACCCTGGGGCGCATCTCAATCTTCTGCCTTGGGAACCGATGGCTTTCTCGCCTATGTCAATATCCGCAACGGTCAGGTGTTAGCAGGCCAAGGCAATTTGCCGACGTTAGGCACGATCAATCTTGATCAGAAGGCGAATCGAATTCAGGTTTCTCAGATTTCACAAAATGGTGAAGTGCTGATCATTGCCGAGGTTTCTAAAGATTGGGCGCTCGCCGGATGGCAACGCCTGCTGTTTCTTGGTTGCCCTGTCGCCGCATTATGCAGCGGCATCATACAGCGCTTCTCAGCTTCGTGAGGTACACTTAATGCCTCTTGAATTCGCTCT
>CALCCA010000142.1 GCA_937899725.1 uncultured Halomicronema sp. | reverse complement strand
CGAGGACGTCGAACCATCCTCGCTGGGCTTGCGCTCGTCCCATTGCTATGGTCATTTCAAACCCTCTTATCTATAGCTAGGAATCCAGCATGTTTATCATGCAAGACTTTGCATGTTTATTGCAAAGCTGCGATCGCCTCGACAGAGGCCCTATACTCTGCTAATGAGAGGTTAGCCCTATCGATGCGTCCTCAAATGCTCACGAGGTGAGTCATTAGAGAAATGCAGGTTTCTAATTATGATAGGGATTGATCCAATTTTTTACAATCTGATACTTAAATTCTCAGGTCATGATTGCATCCACACAGGCTAGTACAAACTCGGTTTTAAAGTATCCAGTGCTGGGGGCGCGGCGCCTCAGCAACTATTGGTGGGCAACGGTTATGTCTCTGGGAGCGACAGGATTTTTCCTGGCTAGTCTCTCCAGTTATTTGCAAATTAACCTTCTACCATTTGCTGATCCCACTTCGCTGATTTTCATCCCCCAGGGAGTTGCCATGGGATTTTATGGCGTCGTCGGCATTTTGTTGGCGGGCTACCTCTGGGTAATCATTACGCTGGACGTCGGCGGCGGCTACAACGAATTCAATAAAGAGACCGGTAAGGTGCGGATCTTTCGTTCTGGCTTTTTGGGCAAGAATCGCAGCATCGAAATCGAGCATCCCCTGGACAAGGTTCAAGCCATCAGAGTCGATATTCGCGAAGGCCTGAACCCCAAGCGAGCACTCTATCTGCGCGTCAAAGGCCGACCCGAAATTCCCCTCACCCGAGTCGGACAGCCGCTGCCCCTCTCAGAAATTGAAAATCAAGGTGCTGAGTTAGCTCGGTTTTTGGAGGTACCTCTCGAAGGGCTCTAGGCCAACCAGCCGGGGTGAGGACAGCGATCGCTAGTTTGATTTCCGGAGGAGCTCGTCATCAGTGCCATCTGAGAGGACAAAACTGGAACGTGATGGCCAATTGTTGCCTAATTTAGGCCTATCTGATGAATTCCGCATGGCAACGATAGGGATTTGCAATGCCAGGGAGTTATCAACCGAGCCCTGCAGTAAGGTGATTGCCTGGGAGCTGACAGTCGTGCCTTACCGCTCATGCCGTCTCGTTCAGAATTCTCAACAGCGACAACTGTTTTCAGCTATTTGAAATTAATCAAGGTGCCTGTGTCCTGAGCAGCGAGACTGGGCTGCAGCCTCGCCGCTGGGTGGCCAATCCAACTCTGACGGCCTGAATCTGTGGCCGCTATGCGAGTTGGCGGCAGCTTTCCCTCAATTTGACGGCAAACATGCCAGAATGTATGGCCTCACTTCGTACACCCTTTGGAGCAAGCGATCGATGATAATGCAGCTTCGACAATGGAGTTGGATACTCTGCCTGGTCGTGCTTTTAGCTGGCGTAGCTAGCTGCACCAATGATGAACCGACCGCTGATGCGACCACTAGCGAGACGCCGTTAGAAGAAACCGTTCCACCCGCTGCAGAAACTCCGGCAGTGACCGCTGAACTTGACACTAACCTGCCCGTTTTAGACGGGATGGCGACAGTCGAGATGCAGATTAACGGGAGTACCGTGGTCATGGAAGTTGACGGGACGAAAGCCCCCGTCACTGCAGGTAATTTTGTCGATTTGGTCGAGCGCGGCGTGTATGACGGCGTCGCCTTTCACCGAGTGGTGAAATCGCCGGAACCTTTCGTCGTCCAGGGGGGCGATCCCCAGAGCAAAGATCCTTCGGTGCCGCCCCAAGCGTTGGGAACCGGTGGCTTTATTGATCCAGACACGAATGAGCAGCGCTACATTCCCCTCGAGATTCAGCCAGTCGGGGCGGAGTCGCCAGTGTACGGTCAACCCTTGGAGGCAGCTAACATTGCGGCGCCCCCGGCCCTCAGCCACACCCGCGGGGCCCTGGCGATGGCGCGATCGCAGCTGCCCGATTCGGCCTCGGCGCAGTTTTATTTTGCGCTGGCTGATCTGCCGTTTTTAGACGGGAGCTATGCGGTATTTGGGTATGTCACCGACGGCATGGATGTCGTCGACGCCATTGAGCAAGGCGACATCGTCGAAGCAGCCACGGTCGTCTCGGGGATTGAAAATCTCCGCCAGCCTGAATAGAAATTATTCATGGCGGTAGTCGTCACGGGTCTTGGATGGGTGTCGGCCCTCGGTCAAAACGCCCCTGAGAACTGGCAACGTTTGCTGAGAGGAGACAGCGCGATCTCGCTGCATCAGCCCTTTGCCGCCCTATCTCCTCGCCCTTTGGCCATGATGGGCAAGTGGCCCAGCGATTTAAATACCCTGTTATTGACGGCGGTGACGGCTGCCGTTAACGATGCCCAGTTGTCTTTGCCACTGTCGGACTGCGGCGTGGTAATCGGCAGCAGTCGCGGTTATCAGCGTGATTGGGAAGCGGCTCTCGTGAATGATCAGGTGGCCGGTTGGCTGGAGCACCTGCCTCACATGGGGGCAATGACCGTGGCTCGCCAGCTGGCTAGTCAAGGGCCAGTGTTGTCGCCGATGGCAGCTTGTGCGACGGGTTTGTGGGCGATCGCCCAGGGTGCTGAGCTCATTCGCACCGGGCAATGTGACCAAGTTCTTGTGGGAGCGGGCGAAGCACCCATTACGCCTCTGGCGCTGACCGGATTTGAGCAGATGAAAGCGCTAGCTCAAACCGGCTGCTATCCCTTTGATGATCGACGTGAAGGGTTGGTTTTGGGTGAGGGCGCAGCAGTGCTGATGCTGGAGTCGGCGGCGGCAGCCCAAGCTCGGGGGGCAAAGATTTATGGCCGCTTTTTAGGCGCTGGCTTAACGGCCGACGCGAATCACATCAGCGCACCCGATGCAGTGAGCCAGCAAGGGGGCTTATCTGCCTTGCATACTTGCCTGCAGCGCAGTCAGTTGCAGCCAGTGGATGTCAGCTTCGTTCACGCCCACGGCACAAGCACGAGGCTCAATGATGCCTATGAAGCGGCACTGATTCAAAAGGTCTTGCCCTCGGCGACTTGGGTAACCGGTACGAAAGGAGCGACGGGGCATACGCTGGGAGCCTCCGGCGCCATGGGCGCTGTCGCCTGTCTACTGGCGTTGAATCAGCAAATGTTGCCGCCCTGCACGGGATTGCGCACTGCCGCCTTTGATCTGAACCTGGTGACGCAGGCCACATCGGCAACCCTTACTACAGCCCTCTGCCTGAGCTTTGGCTTTGGTGGCCAGAATGCAATGGTGGCCTTTAGCCGTTGAGCAATCAGACAATCCAGCGATCTCCCCGCGATTCCTCCCACCGTAAAGGAGTTCCCCCCGCCTCTCCAGTCAGGATAGTCATCGCCCTAGGCGATCGCCCCAGCTAAACCGCAACCTTGAAAAATCCCCATGCTCCTGGTTCAAAATGTTGCCCCCCTTGCGCCCTCTCTCTCTTCGCCCCCTGTCTCCCCAGTCCTGCTCATTGGCTCTACCTGACGCACCAATCGCGACCAGCCATCACAAATCAACACACCGCAAGAACGGTACAGAGCTTTTCGTTATAGTGGTTTCTGCACTTCATCCCTGTCTTTTTCCAAGGTGATCGCCGTGGCCGTTGCTGTTGAATCGCTGCTCAACACTGAAATCAACAAACCTGCTCGCTACCTGGGCAATGAACGGGGCGCTGTGCATAAATCCTGGGATGAGGCTCAGGTGCATTGGGTGCTGACCTATCCCGAAGTTTATGAGGTCGGGGCCTCTAATTTGGGTCACATCATTCTTTACAGCATTTTGAATGCGCAGCCGCGTCAGCTGTGCGATCGCGCCTATTTGCCCGCTGCCGATCTGGCGCAAAAGCTGATGGAGACGCAAACGCCTCTGTTTGCGGTGGAGTCGCGGCGATCGCTCACAGAGGCCGACATTTTGGGCTTTAGTCTCGCCTACGAACTCGGGGCTACCAATATTTTAGAAATGCTGACCCTGGCGCAGATTCCCCTGACCTGGCAGGAGCGGGACGCAGCCGGTGTGTGGCATGTCGAGACGGGCAGCTGGCCACTGATCTTTGCCGGCGGACAAACCGCCACCTCAAATCCCGAACCCTATGCCGAGTTTTTTGACTTTATCGCGCTGGGTGACGGGGAAGAACTGCTGCCCGAGATTGGCCTGGTGATTGAAGACGGCAAGGCGGCGGGCCTGAGCCGGGAAGCGCTGCTGCTGGACTTAGCTCAGGTGCCCGGCGTGTACGTGCCGCGATTTTATGACCTGGCAGCGGATGGCACCGTGCAGCCGAATCGGCCCGATGTCCCGGCTCGTGTGCTGCGGCGAGTGGCGACCCCGATGCCCCACTACGCCATCGGCCTCGTGCCCTATGTGGAAACGGTGCACGATCGCCTCACGGTCGAAATTCGTCGCGGCTGCACTCGCGGCTGTCGCTTTTGTCAGCCGGGTATGTTAACTCGTCCGGCCCGCGACGTGGATACAACGGAGGTCGTGGATGCGATCGAAAAAGGGATGCGGGCCACCGGCTACAACGAGTTCTCTCTCCTTTCTCTCAGCTGCTCCGACTATCTGGCACTACCGGCAGTGGGGCTAGAGGTCAAAAATCGCCTCAAAGATGACAATATCTCCCTCTCGCTGCCGAGTCAGCGGGTCGATCGCTTTGACGAAAATATTGCCAACATTCTGGGCGGAACGCGCCAAACTGGGTTGACCTTTGCGCCCGAAGCGGGCACCCAGCGCCTGCGCGACATTATTAACAAAGGGCTCACCAACGAGGAACTGCTGCGCGGCGTCAAGACGGCCTATGAGCAAGGCTGGGATCGGGTCAAGCTATATTTCATGATTGGGCTACCGGGCGAGACCGATGCCGACGTGATTGGCATTGCTGAGACGGTGCGATGGCTGCAGCAGGCATGTCGGCAGCAGGGTCGCAAACCACTCAAGATCAACCTGACGATTTCTAACTTCACGCCCAAACCCCATACCCCCTTCCAGTGGCACAGCGTCTCGACCAGCGAATTCCTACGGAAGCAAGCCCTGTTAGGCGCTGAGTTTCGGCAGATGCGCGGCCTTAAAGCAAATTTCACCGATGTCCGCATTTCGGCAATGGAAGACTTTGTGGGCCGCGGCGATCGCCGTCTATCCGCCGTGGTGCATCGGGCGTGGCAGCTGGGAGCGGGCATGGATTCTTGGTGGGAAAGTCTTGATCGAGCCTTCAACGCCTGGACCCAAGCCATCGACGAAGCCGGCCTCTCTTGGAAATATCGCCAAGTCGAAACCGGTGAGTGGAATGTGATGGCCGAGCCGGGCGGCGATCGCGATGCCCAACTGGCCCTGCCCTTACCCTGGGATCATTTGGACACCGGTATCGACAAAGCCTGGCTACAGGCCGATCTGCAGCGCGCCCTAGCGGCGGCGACCGTCCCCGACTGTTCATTTGAGGGCTGTTCCCATTGCGGCGTGTGTGGGTCTGACTTTGGCCACAACGTCATCGTTGAGCCACCAGCTATTCCGGAGTTTTCAGGACACTTTAAGCCCGACAAGACACGGGCGCAGCGACTGCGGGTGCGTTTAGGCAAGCAAGGTGAACTGGCCCTATTGGGCCACCTCGATCTAGTGCGTCTGTTTGACCGGGCCCTGCGGCGGGCGGCGATTCCAATTGCTTTTACCGGGGGCTTTCATCCAGGGCCGCGCATCTCGCCGGCCAATGCCTTGCCGTTGGGCGCAACGAGTTCCGGTGAGGTGATTGATTTTGAACTGACTGAGCCGATGGAGCTGCCCGCATTTCAGGCTCAGCTCGCGGCCCAGTTGCCCGCCGACATGCCGATCTTCGAGGTGGTCGATGTGCCGTTATCGCATCCCTCAGCCACCAAATCTCTCGAACGGGCCGAGTATTTGTTGGTGTTGGCTCCGGAGTCTGACCCTGAGACGATCACTCGTCCAGACTGGTCAGAGTGGATTGCAGCCATTCTCCAAGCCGAGAGCATCATGTGGGAGCACACCACTAAATCAGGCAAAAAGAAATCCGTTAACCTGCGTGATCGCCTCTTTGAGCTGACGCTGGCCGATCAGAGCGTGGTGTCTTGGCTACCGGCTCACTGGCAGGGCAACAAAGCGGACTCATCCGTCGTCATCCGCTATGTGGGCAGCTGCCGCAATGACGGCACCCTGCTGCGCCCTGAACATGTCACCTTTATGTTCGAACAGCAGGCCGCCTGCCCGCTCAGCCTGCTACACGCCCATCGCCTGCAACTGATTCTCAATGCCGAGCTGCCGGATTAGAATAAGGTCAAAGCGCTCGGCGACCGTTGCGGGTTCAGACGAGCAGGCCATCATCGTTCATCTCTTCAAAACTGCTGTGGTCACCTCCATGCTGCCAAAATCCCTCCAGGCTTCATTTCCATCGTGGCGGCGCTGGCCAAGGGCATTAGGGTTGTGCGGCGTTGCCTTGTGTATCGTTGGCGCCACCGGGGCGATCGCTCAGCCATCCTCCGAGGTAGATACTGCCCTCGCACCGGAAGATGTCGTTTTTGAGACGTTGTTAAACCTGGATTCTGAATATGGTTTAACTGACTTTGAAAACCCTCTCGATGCCCCTACACAAGAGGTCAGAGCCCGACAGGAAGACACCTCCCTCTTTGAACCCACATTGCCTAGTTTTTGGTGGCGTCGCGACCAGCTACCGACCCTTTGGCGACAAGCCGATAACACATTAGTGAGAGTCGAAGGCTATCGCTTGGTGAGAGATTGGGTCGCTTTTCATGACTCCAGCACTGACACTCTGGTAGTCGACGTTAGAGTTGACCCACAATATTGGAATCGCTTCAATTACTTTCAAAAATATGCCGTGCTTCGGCAATTTGGCAGTGCCGGCATGAGCTACGGCTACCACGTCAGGGTTTATAGCTCAGTCAGCCTGGCGGGAGTCCATGCCTGTGACTTTGATAGCGTTGCGACCTCAGCCACCTTAATGCCGTCCCAGGTGTCACTGCCTGAGCTGAGCGAGGTCACCTGTGCCGCCGCTGTCGGGCCTTTTATCGATGCCATCAGTCCTGAATTTGAAGATTTATTCGCCCCGCCGTAAGCGGCGCCACAGCTCGTCATAGCGGGCGATCGCCGGCTCTGCTAGGGGAGTAATGAACTCGCTCTGCTCTAGTTGTTGAACGGTGGGACGCCGCGCCTCAGCCGCCCCCTCGACGCCAGTGGTGGCTTGCGTGGTCAGCAATCGGGGCGACACCCCTTGGGAAAACAGATTCAGGGGGGTGATTACGGCCGGTTGCCACCAGTAAGCGAGCCATTTTTGTTCCAGCTCAGTGAGGGCGATCGCAGAGGCCGCCTCAGCCTGTCGGTTGGGCTTGACCCAAACATCCGCCGACAGCAGGGTGCCGGGGTCCGGCGCGACCATGCTGAGCTGGCGATATTGCGACAGCAGCGGTTGAATCTCTGTGGACCAGCCCACCGCTAGCCAGATGTCGCCTTTGATAAGGGCCTGCAGATAATAGTCTGAAGAATAAACCTTGACCTGCGGTGTCAGTGTCGCCAGCGATCTCACAACGTCTGGATAAGCGGTGGGATCAGGATCGTTAACCGAATGTCCCCCGGCTTTCAACATCATGCCTAAAACCAGTCGAGGATGATTCGGCAAGGCCAGTCGACCTTGAATGTCAGGATTCAGCAAGTCTTGCCAAGTTGAGGGTTGCCAGCCCAAACGCTCAAACTGACGGCGCGAATAAACGATGGTCAAATAGCGCCAGCGATAAGGTGCCGCCCAAAGCGAACCAGCCTCCGCCAACAAACCCTGGTCATTGCGTCGCAGGAGCGTGGGCCAAGCGGCGGAGAGCGTAGACCAACCGGGTAGCTGCTCAATATCTTGCAACGGGGCAATTAGCTGCTGTTGAATCGCTGCCAGCAACCAATAGTCACTGAGACAAACCCAGTCAGCGCTGAGGGACGCCGTCGCCTCTGTGGCATCAGCGTTGGCCGAGGGATGCCAGGCCTGTAACTGCTGAAAAAGGTCAGCCCAATCTCGACGGGTGGTGAGCCGCAACTGCTCAGACTCGGCCAGCCCCGATTTGAAATTGTTGAGTAATTGAGGGGGCAAGACCCCCTTGAGCGTCATAATCTGCAGGGCATTAGCGGTGTTGCTGCGGCAGGCGACTTGTGAAACGGCCAACGCGGCCAAACCAGCCAGTAAACGTCTTCGGTCCATAGGGGCGTGTTGATGATGAATAAATAGCTGGAGTCGTTGTCACCAAATCGGTAGAAACAGGGCGGCAGCATCGAGCCCCATGTGCCCTGAAGTCATGAACCCCAATCGCCCATCGCCGGGTTCAGCGTCCTTTACTCATCATTTCAAAGGGCGTGGCCCAGCCCAGCATCGTCAACATTGAGATAACGAGCTGGCAGCGCGGCTGTCGACACGAACTATTGTCAAGGTTACCAAACTCGTTGCCGGAATCTCGCCCAAACACTCACGCAGAGCGTCAAATCATGCCTCATGTCCGCTGCGAAGTCCACTGAGCGGCTGACGATCGCCGCCGTCGGATTTGCTTTTGCCACGCATTCGGCGGCTGACATCACTCTCAGTGAGCGCACTCTTCATGCCCTCTTGAACGCCCAGGGGAGCCAAGAGATCAGGGAAAGATTTGCCGCCGGCTTGATCGAATGCTGGCGAAAGAAAGCAAACCTTCACAAAAAGCCTGGGCAACAGCGCGATCGCACCCAGGGACACAGACGATTGCAATCGTCCATAAACCTGCGACAACAACTAGTGAAACATCACTGCAAATACCAAGATCCATAGATTTTTATCTAAATCAGTCTGGTTCTTTCCGCTCCTCAGGATGCCGTTCTTTTCTTTCTTCAGGACGCTTTGCCAAACGAATAAAGCACTGGCAAAGGGCTTTTATTTGCTAAGAAGCTTTAGGCACAAGGCTTTTACTTGTGACTCGCAATTGCTAGCAGTCAAAAAATGTCTTTAACAGCGCCCTTGAGTTCTATCTAATAACAGCTCTCTTGAGTTCTATCTAAACGGTTTAAAGTCCTGCTTTTGATGGATGAAACTTTGGCAGTACCCTTGCCTGAAAGGCCAGGCAAGGGTACTGCCAGCGCTCATTCAAATCTTGTATTCAGCACTACAAAGCCCATATTTTTCAAGGCTTTTAGCAGCTCTCTCAGAAGTTTGATTTAGCGCCGAAACGATTAACTGACCAGCATTTGGCACTAGATGAGTGACCTGATTAAAGTTTTTCTTCGATCAGGGCTTAATGAACTTATGTGTCTCGCAAATTGCCGACGAACCGCGACTAACTTGTGGCAAACGGGCAGGATATTATCCTCAAACCCCGACACAGAAAACCATTGACCTCAAGGGGCCAACTCAAATAAAAACTGGGAGGGGAGAAAAATTATCAACAAACTTTAAATCATTAGTGGGAACGGACGCATTGAAAAAAAGCAGCTATAGGATATACATAATTCTATCCAAGAGCTTCAGCGTCATATGGAACCTATGCAATCACAAGTCACATTGCTGACTCAAAAAGTTGACGCACTCCACGAGGTGATTGACCAGGTCAACTCTCGGGTGACCGAGATGCTTTCTACATCAAAATCTTCTTCGGCAAATGCCAGCGTGTTGGATGATAGCTACCCGTCACGCGTTCGGCCCTCTGGCAACTTTCAGCGTGGTGAGTCCTTGCTCATGCACAAAGATATTCTGATGGATTCGGTCTATGTTGATCCTGAAACGTCTGGCGATGACACTGTGTTGTCTCCCGAAGTGCAAATTCAGCGACTAACGGCTCAGCTCACAGCTGCCTACAACCGCATTGCCGCCTTAGAAGAACAGCTGCTGGCCACTCGTGCTCACTAAATTGCTGCCAGGCATGGTTGGCATGGTGCCGTCAAGTCATGTCAATACGTCTACCCGTAGCTGGATCAGGCCACTCCAGATGACTGAAATTACGATCTAGTCGGCCTTTCAATTCTGACCTCTAGCTGCCGACTGGTGCCAGATCTCAATCAATCACCCATCGATACCGGTCTCAACGACGGCCTCCGCTACAACGCTATCGGCTAAGGCTGTTGTCGTTTTAAGCTTCATGAGTGACGCGATCGCATAAGCACGGAATGAGCTGCAGTGCCCAGGCTCGACGAGTGCTTAGGGTCAGCTTTTGGGCGCGTTCAATCACCTGGCCTTACTTGGCAACGGTCTGGATGTTTGGGCTGCAGTAGGCTGAACGGCGCTTGAACCGTTGAGATACCAGTGCAGCCTAGCTGGCTAGCTTCTGTGCTCTCAGCTGGCCACAGGCGGCATCTTTTTCCAGCCCGCGAGAATAGCGAACGCTAACGACAACATTGCGCTTTTTGAGTTCATCGACAAAGGTTTGGATCTGGTGATCGCTCGGTCGCTGATAATCGACCTCGCTGATGGGGTTGTAAGGAATCAGGTTGACGTGACTTTGAAAGCCGCCCACCATTTCGGCCAGCTCAGCCGCGTGGTGGGGCAAGTCGTTGAGCCCTGACAACAAAATGTATTCAAAGCTAATGCGCCGCCCGGTCTGATGCAAATATTCGTAGCACTCCTCCATCAAGGCTTCAAGGGGATATTGACGAGCACTGGGAATCAGGGTTTCTCGCAGCGTCTGGTTGGAAGCATGGAGACTGACTGCCAGCGTAATTTTCAGTGATTCGGCGGCTAATCGTCGAATTTGACCGGGAATTCCGACCGTCGAAACGGTGATCGAGCGCTGACCGATGCCGACATCTTGGTTCAGCGATCGCACTGCTTTCACCACGTTTTTTGGGTTCAGCAAGGGCTCACCCATGCCCATAAAAACGATATTGCTGACGCGCTGCTCAAAATCTTCCTGTACGGTCAAGACCTGATCGACAATTTCGTGGGTCTCTAGATTGCGCAAAAAGCCACCTTTACCCGTAGCACAAAAATCACAGGCCATCGGACAGCCCACTTGCGAAGACACACACACCGTAAGTCGGCGTTCGGTGGGAATGCCGACCGCTTCAATAATGTGACCATCGGCTAGCTTCAACAAATATTTCACTGTGCCATCGGGCGCGACAGAGCGAAAGTGCAGCTGCGATCGACCGACTGGCACTGCCGCAATCTCGGCCCGCCACTCTTTAGAAAACACCGTCACGTCCGCCAGGCTACGGGCGTATTTGTCGTACAGCCACTGGTGCAGCTGTTTGCCGCGATAGCTAGGCTGCCCCTGCGCCTTGACCCAATCCGTCAGTTCTTCTAAAGACTGCCCTAATAAAGGAGTCGTGGTTGTCGTGAGCTCAGGAGATGTCGAAGCCATAGTCAGGAATGGAAAAATGATGCTTGTCCATCCTAATACGCTCTTCTGGCAACGGTACGCTTTTACCGTCTGATCGACCTCTGACCGCCCGGCCGCTGGAGACGGTCAGAGGTCAGCGGCTGAATATCTAGCGGATACCAGTTCTACCAATTACAGCTACACATGTCAGTCAGCTTTCTCCCTCGGGGAGACGCGATGCGAACGACTCCGCTCAGCCGACGTTCCTTGAGCGGCGTCGAAAGGAAGATCTGTAGTCCAGTTTCAGAGAATTGGGATGACACGGTTTTAGCTCCTAGCGTAGTGGCTGGGGCTGGCGCGAAAATGCTGGCCCCGTGGGGTTTTAGTCATTAACTGATGACGCGCCCTCGGATGGCATGACTGACTTAAACCACCAGTTTTTCGCCTCGAATGGAGCGATCTAGCAGCTCAATCGGATGCACCAGCGGCAGTGAGTGGCCCTGCTGCTGCAAATATTTCTGAATCTGTAGAGAACAGCCTGGGTTGGGTGAAGCAATGAGTTTAGCCCCCGTATTCACCAGGTTTTCGGCCTTCATTTGACCTAATTCTTCAGCCACTTCGGGCTGCAGCATGTTGTACACCCCGGCACTGCCACAGCACAGCGCTCCGTCAATGGGCTCACGCAGCTGTACCTGGGGAATTTGCTTGAGCAGCTGGCGGGGTTGCACACTGATTTTTTGCCCATGCAGTAGATGGCAGGCATCTTGATAGACCACAGGCAACGTGTCATCGGTTAACGGATGCAGCTCTGCCGTCAGCCCGACGGCGGCCAAAAACTCCTGCACATCGCGCACACTGTCTGAAAAAGCCTGGGCGCGCTCGCGATAGGCGTCATCATCTTGCAAAATGTGACCATATTCCTTCAGGGTATGCCCGCAGCCCGCCGCATTGATCACCACATAATCGACCTCGGTGTCGGCGAAGGCGTCGATCATTTGCCGCGCCAGGGCTTGGGCCTGGGCTTCTTCACCTTGGTGAGCGGGGAGCGCGGAGCAGCAGCCCTGACTTTTGGGGATCACAATCTCACAGCCGTTGGCGGCCAATACCCGTGCCGTCGCCTCATTGACGTCAGAAAAGAAGACGCGTTGCACACAGCCTAAAACCATGCCCACTCGGTAGCGCTGTTGGCCCACCGCCGGAATCACCGCCGGCAAATTATCTTGAAAAGATTTGGCCGTCACCTGAGGCAGCAGCGATTCCATAGCGGCCAGGTTGGGCGACAGTTTTTTGAGCAGACCGGAGCCCTGCACCAATTTCGATAGGCCTGATAGCTGATATAGCCCCAGCGGTGTCAGTAATAAACGAATCCGGTCAGGATAGGGAAATAGCTGAAAGATCAGCGTTCGCAAGAGTTTGCCCGGCAGCGATCGCGAGTGCTGGCGCTGTACTTGAGGCCGCACTGCAGCAATCAGCTGGTCATACTGCACCCCAGACGGACAGGCGGTTGTACAGGCCAGACACCCCAGACAAGAGTCAAAGTGCTCCACCGCTGTAGCCGAAAACTCGGCCTCTCCCTTGTTAATCGCATCCATTAAATAAATGCGACCCCGAGGCGAGTCCATTTCTTTGCCAATGACCCGATAGCTGGGGCAGGTGGTCAAGCAAAATCCACAGTGCACGCAGGCATCAATCAGCTCTTGAGATGGCGGATGTTGAGGATCAAATCCTTGCTCGGGCAAATTGTCGGGTTGAGGCGTGGGCGCATCTGCCGTTTGCATATTGGTGAGATTTCGCTGGCGATCAGTAGTTCCAGCCTACCGCGTTGATTTCGGGATTGGGTGGTAGCAGAGGGCGAGACAGGCAATCGCGGGGGATCATCTTTCAATAGTGTCTATTGCATCGCCGCGCCGCGATCGCTCGAATCTGGATATTGGTGGGGAGTCGCGAGTACCGGAAATCGGCTGATGGCCTTATCGCAGACGACCGGGACTCAATCGTCCTTGCGGATCAAACTGTTTTTGCAGTCGGGTCATCAACAGCCGGGCCGCGTCGTCCAACGCCCAGGGATCAAGCTGCTGCTTCCAGTCTGCAGGTGCATCGAGCAGGTTGAGATAGCCGCCGGCAGCCTGACAGCGCGATCGCACTGCCGTTAGCTGCTCAGGTGAATTGTGCGCACAGCTCAGCTGCAAGAGGCCCAGGCCACTGCTGGCGTGAAGGCGGGCTCGCCAGGTGCCGGGTGCAAGTGTCGTCTGCAGAGATGCGAGCCAATCGACGGCTTGAGCCGGGAGGATACCCACCTTGGCGATCGCGAGATTTTCCGGGTGATCGTCTGGCAGCAGCGCCGCCGTCAACGTCTGCCAGCAGGTGTCGTCCGCCACGTCTGATAGCGTTTGTTGCTGTAGTTCATAGGGCTGGGCGATCGCGGCCAACCGTTCCCCTTGCTCGGCGACACCGGCGGCAATACTTTGAAACTGCACCGCCAAGCCGAATTGCTCGCCCTGATCTGGCCCCAGCCCTGGTGATAAGAGATCCAGCTTGGCGGGCGTTAAGGGCGATCGCAAAACGGCTGCCGTTACGGCCCGAATATCGGTGGCCGCTCCGCTTAGAAAGATGGTCTGAGCGGTTTCCTGTTGCGGAAAGGTGCGCCAGGTCAGCTGGGTCAAAATGCCCAACGTGCCAAAAGACCCACTCATCAGCTTCATCAGGTCATAGCCCGCAACGTTTTTAACCACGCGCCCACCGGCTTTGGCCAGTTGACCATCGTGACGCACAAACGAGACGCCGATCAGCATGTCGCGAATGCTGCCGTATCGCTGTCGCAAGGCCCCTGTATCACGGGTGGCAACAATGCCCCCCAGGGTCGCCTGTTGGGGATAGGCCGGGTCAATCGCCAAAAACTGTCGGGTCTGTAACAGAGTCGCTTGTAACTCGGCAAATCCTACCCCGGCCTGCGCCGTGACCGTCAGATCGCCGACAGCATGTTCCACCACTTGATTAAGGTGTTGCGTGCTGACGACCACATCAGCGCCCGTAACAGATGCGCCCCAGCTGAGTTTGCTGCCGTGACCGCAGGGCAACAGCCGCCACTGATGTTGATGGGCACAGGTCACCAACTCGGCCAGCTGTTCGACAGTGTTGGGATAGGCGATGCAGTCGGGTCGTGACTCAGCGGCGATCGCCCCGTGCACGCGACTTTGCCAAGCGGGACTCAAAGCCTCCCAGCTCATGACCTGCGATGCGCCCAACATGGACTCAACAGTTTGAAGAATTGATCCCATCGCGCGTAACCCCGTACCTCACCATTCTTCAGTGTATGACGGGGTCGGAATAGCCATTCAAGAGAATCGGCAGCGCTGACTAGCAACACTGCCGATTAAGGGCAATCTAGGCACCCACTATCGCGGCAAGCGATTTTAGACAGTCGGTTGCCCCCTTCCATCAAACTGACGCGGACAGATGAGTCCTAGTCAATGTTGATCGAAGTTGGGCTACTGCCCCCCGCCGGAGTGCCAACGCGCACCTGGCGGTAATCAGCATAGAGGCGATCGCGCCAATCAAAAAAGGGCTGGTAGCTGATGTCATCGGCTAACCCCGGCACCCCTTTGCCACAGATGCTTTCGGGCAAATCAACGTATTGATAAGCGGGGAATTTGATGTACATCGAGATACCCGCCACGGCAAAGTCAGCCAGCGTGGGCTGATCGCCGACCAAATAAGGCTGGTCGGCCAGCATCAGGCACAGGGCTTCCAATGCTTGCTTGAGCACCTGGGTCGCTTCTTTGACATTCTCTGGGCCAAATCCAATGCCCATGCCTAACAGGCTGAGCACATCGCCTGGCACTGCACCGACCAAATTTTTGACGAGATCGGGCGTCGCCGCCGGTAGTAGCGCCGTCCGAAAGTTGGGATGTTGGTTAAACGCGCCAATCATCGCTTTGCGACCTTGTAACCCGAGGGATTCATCAGCCCAATCTTCGAGCGCTAGACAGAGTCCTTTTTGGCGTTGATCTGTAGGCAGAACTGGACGCTCAGGATATTTCTCATCCAGATAACGGGCGATCGCGGTGGAATCAGGAATGACGTCGGTGCCAGCTTTGAGCACGGGCACTTTGCGCTGGCCAGAAAGCTGGAACAGCTCAACTTGGCCAACCCCCGGTGTCACTTCGATGGCCTTATACGGCAGTTGCTTGTAGTCGAGAATGAGCTTAACTTTTTCGCTGTAGGCAGAGGCTTCAAACTGATAAAGCTCTAGCATGGACGAGAATACCTTGGCACAACCTCGTTTACTGTACCGTGCCTGCCCCAGCGCCGACACAGGCGGTATTCGGTGATGGCTGTGATTCCACCACAATCTGTTCATAGTCGGTGATTTGCAGCAGTTGTCCCACCACTAGCTCCGCTCGATCGCTGGCCTCCTGCAAAATGCTCTGTTCGCAAGCCGCTAAAATCATCCGCTGTAGCGCTACCTCTTGAGCCTGATCTTGCAGTTCCGGCGCTCGATCAGGCCCCAATCCTAAAAAGCCGCGATCGTAGTCAAAAACTTGTGACTGGTTGACATCAATCTTGCTGTCAATAATGGTGGGCGGCGGCAGCATCACTCGCAGCGTATCGCCGGTATCCTGAACGTCTGTCGACGCAATTGTGCTCAGGTCGACCCCCGCGCGCACCTCCCCATTGGCAATGTAAATCAGAGTGGTTTTGCCCATTTCATAGTTCGCAATCGTGCGCGTACTGGAGGTCGGCACCACCACTTCCATGGTAAAAATGGCCGTGGTCAATTCGCTGGCTTCGCGAATCTGCTCCACCACCACCGTTTTCACATCGACTTCTTCCACCGGGGCAGCGGGCGTAAACGCAGAGCGAATGCCGTTGACAAAATCTTCGCCGGAGCGCCAGAGGCCAACCCCTGCCACCATGCCGATCAGCAACATGCCGCCTGACAAGCTACCGGCAAAGCCCTGGAGCACGCGCAAAATGAGGGGCGATCGCCGGGACGTTGACCGTCGCCGCACCTTGTATAGATCTGCCTCATTTAAATCAGGCTCCTGCTCAACGGGAGGTGGCTGGGTAGGCATGGCGATCGCACTCCAATAAAGATTCAGTCACAAGCGGTCAGTCACACCCAGGCATTGCCGACCGCACGGCACTCACCCTGACCGTAGCAAGAAATGAAGATTCGCCGCTCATCGAAGGACAGTTTCTCGATCAGTATAGTTCATGTGTATTAATCTTGCTTTTCAGCCCGATGCCACCCAGTCGCTTTGCCCGCTGTCTCATGCCGATTCTCTGAAACAAGACGATAAAACTGGCTCCCCTGCTCCTTGGCTCCTCTGCCTTGCCCAGATTTCAGGGAGAGTCCGAGCGCTGAAAATTGGTGTCAGCGCTCGCACCGTCGTTCCGGCATGATGAGGGCAAGCAGGCTGAGCGTTGAGGCAATTTTTGGAGAATTTAGGCAAGGTTTATCTCGTTGGGGCAGGGCCCGGCAGCGTCGATTTCTTAACCGTCAGAGCCCATCAATTGCTGACCCAGGCTCAGGTGTTAATCCATGACGCTCTGGTGAATGCTGATGTTTTGGCCTTGGTTCCTGCAACTTGTGACGTGCGCTCTGTGGGTAAACGGGGCGGACAGCCCAGCTGGTCGCAGGCGGCAATCAACCAACTCCTGATTGAGCTTTGCCAACAGGGCAAAACCGTCATTCGTCTCAAAAGTGGCGATCCGTTTATTTTTGGCCGCACTGCTGCGGAGATTCAAGCGCTCAAGGCAGCCAACTGCGCGTTCGAAGTGATTCCCGGTTTGTCATCTGCCACTGTGGCCCCGCTGCTCGCCAGTGTGCCACTGACAGATCCGGTTTTGGGCAGTCAATTCACCGTGCTGACGGCCCATGATTTGGAGCTGCACAACTGGGAGGCCTTAGCCCAAATGGCTGTTTTAGTCGTGCTGATGGGGGGCAAAGCGCTGCCCGCGATCTGTGATCGCCTGTTGCGTTACGGCAAGCGTCCGGAAACGCCGGTGGCGATCGTGCGGTGGGCGAGTCAGCCGCAACAGCAGGTTTGGACGGGAACGTTACTCAATATCACGCAGCAGACTAAGGCTGAAACGTTGTCTCCCTGCATCATTGTGATTGGCGAAGTCGTGGGCTTACGCCCTTATTTGCAGCCGTAAATCTGGGGCAGTGCCCGAGGGGCAATGACGAATTTGCTCAGGCGATCGCTTAGCGATATGCCTAACTCCTCGATCAGTCATGCCACTATAGTTTCAAATTTTCCATGAGCGAGCCGCTACCCCTCCCATCTCACGTGCATTATGAGTTGCTGCAGCAGCAAACTCTATTTGCAGCCTATCAAGAACCGTTACTCAAGCTAGAAGTCAGCGAGCTGATCAGCACCCTGCGCAAGACGCTTTCACAACAGCGATAGCTCGAAGAGCATTGCGATCTCCTGCGGGTAAAAGTGGATTATCGGTGGCCTCTCAACGATGTCACCCCAACCCATTAAAGAGGCGCACTCGTTCTAGATGCAGGCGATCTCGAACATAATAGAAAGGCTCAACTACTAGCCTTGAGTACCTTGCGAATTTTCCACTTTACGCTCCTAGATTCAAGCAAACGAAAATATCCTTTCCCTTTCAAGCCCATAGCAAGCTAATCCATAGTGCGGCAAAGCCACCGAGGATCAGCACAAAGGACTGTGAAAACAAGGAAGGAGACATTTGAGCAAACAACTCTCTTTCACTAATTTTCATGCTACCAACACTCAAATCTATAGGAGCCGACAACAAAGAAACAAAATACAAAAGGCATGCAATCGAAGTAGGGAAGAGGCATATATAAGCAACCCCGAAACTTGATAATTCCATCAAGGCTGCTCTTGCAAATATGCAAAAAAACGCGAGCAAAAAATATGCCCAAAAGGGAATCAACAAAAAAGCGATGGCTGCAAAACTAAGCCCTTTCTGCTCCCTAAAGAACTGTAGTGCTTGGAAAATATCAAAAAAAGGGTAGAAAAGATACTTGGTAATATGATGAAAGGATATAATCCCAAGTGCTAAAAACAATCCGAACAGTGTATTTGTGAGAAAAGTTAGAGAACTCATAGCACCGTTAAGGAAAACATTTCTGTCCTTTGGCTCCTTCATTCAGGTTAGAAGCGTGATCGGTAGCAGAGAGAGATCTAACAAGAAAAGGCACCGCTACAAATCTTCGACCTGCTGACCGGCAGCGACGGGGGCCGTATTGCGGAGCTTGAGTTCGGGGTGATCGGCTTCAATTTGGCCCACGTTCCATTCATTGCGGAACAAGAGAACGGGGCGACCCCAGCTGTCTTTGACTGTGGTGGTGTTGAACAGTCGGCCCGCCTTTTCCAGGGCTTCCCAACCGCCCTCCACCCAACGAGCAACGCTGTAGGGCAAGGGTTCTAGACGAGTGTCAACGTTGTACTCGTTTTTGAGGCGGAACTGCACCACCTCAAACTGCAGCTGTCCGACGGCGGCCAGAATGGGGTCGCGCTTGGCCTCATCCGCTGAGAACATGATTTGCACTGCCCCCTCTTCGCGCAGTTCGGTAACACCCTTGTGAAACTGCTTGAACTTGGAGGGATTGGGATTTCTCAAAAAGGCAAACAGCTCAGGAGAAAAGCAGGGAATGCCCTCATACTCCAGCTTTTGGCCCTGATAAATTGTATCCCCGATCGCAAACACGCCGGGATTATTGAGGCCGATCACATCACCCGGAAACGCCTCTTCTAGGGACTCGCGGCCCTGGGCAAAGAGCTTTTGAGGGTGAGACAGACGGACATTCTTGCCCGATCGCGCATGGTTGACCACCATGTCTTTTTCAAACTTGCCGGAGCACACGCGGATAAAGGCGACGCGATCGCGGTGTTTCGGATCCATGTTGGCCTGGAGCTTAAAGACGAATCCGGTAAAGTCTTCGGTGGTGGGTTCGATGTCGCCTTGGCTGCTGCTACGAGCACCGGGCTTGAGCGCATAATCCAAAAAGGCGTCTAAAAATAGCTGCACACCAAAGTTGGTCATGGCGCTACCAAAAAAGACCGGCGTCAGCTGACCGGCATGAATCGCCTCCAGGTCGAGTGCCGACCCGAGTTCTTCAATCATCTCCAGTTCTTCTTTGAACTGGTAGTAAAGGTCTTGATCCACTAGGTCTTCAATTCTGGGATCGCCCATATCGAGCACGACTTTCGCCGCTTCTTTGCTGCCGTGGGCATTGCGCTCAAATAGGTGAAACTGGCGCTTGCGCCGGTCAAACACGCCACGAAACTGCTCGCCCATGCCAATCGGCCAATTGACCGCATAGGTTTGCAGACCCAATTCACGCTCAATTTCGTCGAGCAGTTCTAGCGGTTCGCGCGCTGGACGATCCATCTTGTTGAAGAAGGTAAAGATCGGGAGCGATCGCATGCGGCAAACTTCAAACAGTTTGCGGGTTTGGGGCTCCAAACCTTTCGCCGCATCTTCTAGCATCACCGCGTTATCGGCAGCGGCCAAGGTGCGATAGGTATCTTCACTAAAGTCTTGGTGGCCGGGAGTATCGAGCAGGTTGATGCGATAGTCGCGATAGTCAAACTGCAGCACAGTTGAGGTGATCGAGATGCCGCGCTGCTGCTCCATTTCCATCCAATCAGAGGTGGCGTGCCGCTGGGCTCGGCGTGCTTTGACCGCCCCCGCTTCGTGAATCGCGCCTCCATAGAGCAAGAGTTTTTCAGTCAGGGTGGTTTTACCGGCGTCGGGGTGAGAGATGATCGCAAAATTGCGGCGCTTCTCAACTTCCTCGGTTAAAACTTCTGGAGAGACTAACGATGTGGCCATAAACGCGTCAAAAAATAAGGGAGGCGGATTACCTATCCTTTCATCTTAGGCGAAGCATTTGGACTTTTCCAAAGTCAAAGATTGGCCTGGAATCAGCCTCTCTGCATCAAAGCCCGAGTGTTCTGTCAAGCCCAAAAATGAGAGTTTGCGTCGTCAAAGGTAGACGACTCGAAATGCCTAGAAACAGCTGGGGTCAGTCAGTAAGGCCGTGGCGACATAGCCGGTTCGATGATCGGCGAGTTCGACCTGAGTCCAGGTGCCTGCTTCACCCATAAACCGCACTTCCGTCCCATTGGCTAGCGTATCGATCACGGGGCCATCAGGCGACTGGCGAAAGTTGACAGTACTGTCTTGAGGGTCTGCGACCTGATAGTGCGTGCGGCGAATGAGTTCATGCCAGATATATCCCGACTGCCAGTATGCCGATCGGTCTGGCTCTAAAACATGAATAAAATTCCACCCAGGTTCAACAAGCGCTGGCCCGGTATGAATCCCCAAGGGCGTAAAGTTGGGTAGCCCGGTGACAATGTTGCCGTCGGGCTGGTCACGCAGATTGACTGAGGTGTCCTCCGGATCGTAGGCCAGCATCACAAAGCATTTTTCGGCATCATGTGTTGGTTCTCCGCCAGCGGCTTGAGCCTCAACAGGCGTGGGCAGGTTGGCGAGGAAGGTCGCTTGCGTTTCAACGGCAGGGAGTAAGACTGCACCCAAGGCTGGGGAGGTGGGTAGTAGGGTGACAGCGGGTGTGGTCGCCCTCGCCTGACCAGTCAGGCCAGCGGTGATGCAACCCAGAAACAACAGAAGCAAAGGGCGATCAATTTTTGAGATAGTCATGTTAACCCTCCAAGTTGGTTAATCTCGAATCAGACAATCACTGTGTCAACATCGCCGCCATCCAGTTGATTTCAGATGTGAAGTACGTATTGGCGTGGTGCGTTCATTGAGTAGGGGCGATCGCGCCAGCCCTGATGCCAAGTCAGGGCCACGGGTCAAGCGACACGACATGATTTGGTTCGGTCAAGTACCTCCTGATAACGCAATGTGCTTAGAGATGGCGGATAGTTCTGACTAACCAGTGCATCTGCAGCCGTGCCAACGGATTAAGCGGGTTACAAAACAGCCCAAGCTCGGTCAGATGTTGCAGATTGACTAAGGGCGCGACGTCGGTCACTTGATTGATGCTCAGGTTCAGGCTTTTTAAGTGAGTCAGGCTCGCGAGGGGCGTCACGTCAGCAATTTGGTTGATGCCCAGATCTAGCTTTTTTAAGTTGCTGAGGCTCGCGAGGGGCGTCACATCAGCAATTTGATTGTTATGGAGATTCAGTTCGGTCAACTGGGTGAGACGGGCGAGGGGCGTCAGATCAACGAGCTGATTGTTACGCAGATTCAGCCTTGTTAAGTGAGTCAAGCTCGTGAGGGGAGTGAGATCGCTGAGGTCATTGCAGCTCAAGTCGAGTGCTTGCAACTGGGTGAGACTAGTTAAGGGCGCGATATCGACGAGGTGATTGCCCGCAAGATGGAGCGATCTCAAGCGGTTCAAATCAGCTAAGGGGCGTAGATCGGTGAAGGCATTTTTGGCGTTGCATAATTAGGCAATACTCCGGACAGAAATCTGCTCCTCACATCGCCTGTAATGTAGAGCCTTCGTTGCTAGAAGTATTTAAATCAATGTCGGCCTGAAAGCTAACTTTGATTTAAATAGGCAGTTGCTGGGATGATTGCCCTGTAAGCCTTATAGCTTCGTTAGCAAAACTGTCCGGACTATTGATTAGGAGATGAACCAGGGTAATTTGCGATGCCATGTCCAGAGTGCGGAGCGACTCACATCCGTAAGAATGGTCAAAGAAAAGGTAAGCAAAACCACATCTGTGTGGCTTGTGGCCGTCAATTTATCGACGCCTATGAGCCTCACCGCGGGTACAGCGATGAGCTCAGACGAGAATGCCTCACACTCTATGTCAATGGTCGAGGTTTTAGAGCGATCGAACGGGTCAAAGGGGTGCACCATACGACGGTGATCACCTGGGTCAAACAAGTGGGCGCATACCTCCCCGATGCTTACGACCCGGAAACGACGCCTGAGGTCGGCGAACTCGACGAGTGGGAAACTTTTGTGGGCACACAAAAACAAAATTTGGCTGTGGACGGCCGTTGACCACTTTCGCCAAGGGATTTTGGGTTGGGTGCTCGGTGACCATAGTGCCAAGACGTTTCAGCCGCTCTGGGCACGAGTGGCAAGTTGGCAATGTTAGTGTCCTTAGTTATTCGCCATGAACAATCGCACTTGCAAAAGGCGATAGAAGTAGGTTACCGCCGCTCAGGAGTGATCTACCATGTCGACCGTAGCCGAACGCACCGAGGAAATCCAACGCATCCCAAGCCAAACGTTTCAACAATCGCTGAACGAGAGTTTAGAAGCGGAACTCCGCAGTAGCGTGGTGAAGACGGTGAAGGCGGTGTTGGAATCGGCCTTGGTGGAAGAATTAAAGCAGGAGTTGGAAGGCTTTGGGGAGTTGAGACCCCGTCGTTCAGGCTATTACCGTCGGGTGGTCGATACTCAGTACGGCCGCATTGATGAGCTGCTAGTGCCGAAACTGCGGGCGCGCAATCGAGAGCGGGCTTGGCAAATCCTGGAGCGCTACCAACGAGGGGTTCAGGGGTTTCTCGACTGGGTGTGCTATCTGTATGTGCTGGGGCTTTCGAGGCGGGATCTCCAGGTGCTCCTATCCTGGCAGTTGGGTCAGGTGTTATAGCGCAACGCTGTCAACCAAGTCACTCTGAGGGTTCATGAGCGCATGCTAGCCGAGCGTCAATCGCGTATTGAGCAAACGCCCAATGTCCTCATTGTGGATGGCGTGTGGGTGGAGATTCAGTACACGAGTGGGGCGGTTAAAGTTGACCGTTCGGGTCATCAGCGCCAGGTGCGCCAAGCCCAAGACCGAGTGATTTTGGCCGTGATGGCGGTGTGGCCGGATGGCACCCATGAAATGCTGCATTACGAAATCGCTCAGCAAGAGGATACCACTGCCTGGCAATCCCTCTTTGAGCACTTAATGGCCCGTGGCCTCGACCCGGAAACGGTCCAAGTGGTCGTCAGCGATGGGACCAAAGGGTTACTGGCGGCAATGGCCAAAACCCTGCCTCAGACCCAACAACAGCGCTGCATGACCCATAAAGTGCGCGGCATGGCCCCCTACTTGAAGTATCGACACTTGCCCACCACCGATGAGCAAGGTCAGCCACTGGAGCGCCAAACCGCGAAGCAACAGCGTAAATCCGATCTCTTCAAGGAGGCTGATGAAATCTATGATGCGCCGACCTACGAGGCCGCACAGCAGCGCCAGCAGGCGTTTATCAATCAGTGGCAAGACCTTGAGCCCGATGCGATCCATGCCTTTGAATGGGGACTAGAGCGGACCTTTACCTTTTATCAACTCGATGACACTTGGCATCGTTTTGTCCGCACCACCAATCCACTCGAACGGTTCTTTCGAGAATTCCGGGCTAAGGCCGATGAAGTCGGGGCGTTTCCCAATGAACAAAGCTGCCTTGCTCTCTTCTTTCTAGTCAGACAACTAGAACATGCCAAACATGACCGCCCTTCGGTGGCGAATAAATCGGGACACTAACGCAATGCTATTTCTATGTCACTGATGGCTGGTCGGTCTATCCCGGCTTTATTCCAGCGGGCGACCAAATTGTCAGCAAGACGTACATGACTCGGGTGGAAGGTGAAAATACGCGCTTACGTCACGATCTCGCTCGCCTGCATCGCAAGACCCTTTGCTATTCCAAGTCCGTAGCAATGCTGGCGCACTCGGTTCGGTTGTTGCTTCACTACCTCAAGTTCGACGAGGTTCCAGTTCCGCCAAGATTCATCTCTTGATTAAGCAACGCCCACTATCTTTGTCAGCAGCTCAAGCATCCTTCTCTTAAAATGGCTTCTGCGTAAGTCCTATGTGAAATTTCACTGTGATTTCGCTGCCGGATGGGCGACCGCCACTGGCCAATATTAATCTTCTGACTGAGCTGATTGTGAAAGTTCGCGCTCTTCGCGATCGCGCTTTTCTTTGAGCTGCCGCAAGCCTTCCCAGCTCCAGCCGAGGGCAAAGCCACCGCCGCCGCCGATGATCATATAAAGGCGATCGAGATTTTGATAGCTGCGACTGGTGTAAGGCGACGCGGCAATGTTTGCCATCACTAGCCCCAGGCCGATGCCAATGATGGTATTCATCAGGCCGGTATAAAACATTCTGCGCCAGTTCATCCGTCACCTCCTAAGCGGGGTTGTCACCTTCCTGAAACTGGGTGGGTGCTGGACTCTCAGTTTCGGTATGAGTGCCCGTGTCGTTGGGAGAGGGCAAGGTTAAGGTGCCATCAGGATTAGTCACCAAGCCGTTACCAGAGCTGCTGTTATCGGGATTCCTCGGGGGCTTTTGGCCGCCGAGGAACTGCGCTTCCAGGCTTTTGATCACCACATACAGCACCGGTACCACGAGAAAGCTGAGTACCGTGGCTACCAACAAGCCGCCAAAGAGGGCCGTCCCAATGGCCCAGCGCGAAGCTGAGCCCGCCCCGGTGGCAATCACTAGGGGAAAGAAACCTACCAGGGATGAAATGGCCGTCATTAAAATTGGGCGGAACCGCTCTTCTGCCGCTCTTTGCGCTGACTGAACGATGGTGAGGCCGATTTCCCGTGACTGATTGGCAAATTCCACAATCAGAATGGCGTTTTTACTTGCTAAGCCAATTAGCATCACCAGGGCTACTTGCACATACACGTCGTTGTTCAGACCACGAGCTGCAATGAAGGACAACGCGCCGAGCATGGCCAGGGGCACCGTTAGCAGAATGATGATGGGGTCAATATAGCTCTCGTATTGGGCCGCCAAGGTGAGGAACACCATGATGATGCCAAAGAGGAACACCAGTGCGCCCAAACTGCCTGCCGCCAATTGTTCTTTGGCCAGGCCAATCCAGTCGGCCGCCAAGCCCTGCTGGGGCGTTTCGTCCAAGGCCTCATCCATCGCCGCTAGGGCCTGACTGCTGGAGTAGCCAGCTGCTTCGCTCATTTGAAATTTGATGGAGCGATAGCCGTTGTAGTGAGTGATGATCTGTGGGCCAATGGTCGGCGTGACTGTTGCCAGCTTGCTCATTGGCACCATTTGGCCCGATCGCGATCGCACATACAGGGATTCCAAATCATCGGGGGCATCACGATAGTCGCCCTCGGCCTGCACGTAGACTTTGTAGCTGCGGGTGCCTAAGACAAAGTCGTTGACATATTGCGACCCTACCGAGGCCCCAATGGTTTGTAACGCCTGCTGGAAATCAATGTTGAGGGCCTCTAGTTGATTGCGATCAATGTCGATTTCTAACTGGGGCGTTCCCGCTGTGAACTGAGTGTAGGCGGTACCGATTGCGGGCTTTTGGTTGGCGACTGCCAAAATTTCATTGGCTCCAGCCAAGAAGTCATCAATGGTATAGCTCCCACCAGTTCGATCTTGCAGCTGCAGTTCTGATTCTCCGGTGGCGCTAAAGCCCGGAATCGGCGGCGGGTTAAAGGCGACCACGCGGGCATCCTGATTTTGGAAAAACTGCCCATTTAAGCGTTGCAGCACTCCGGTGACCGTCTGGCCCGGCCCGGTGCGAGCATCCCAAGGCGTGAGCTTCGCGAAAAATAGGCCCTGGTTTGGGCCCGCTCCTTCTAGACCTGAGCCACTGGCGACAAAGTAGGATTCAATTTCTGGGGTTGCTTTCAGGGTCTCGACAACTGATTCTAGGACGTTGTCGGTGTAGCTCACGGAGACCCCATCGGGCGCTTGCACAATACCGATGATCACCCCCTGATCTTCCGAGGGCACGAAGCCACCAGGCACCGCCGTAAACATGTAAAACGTGGCAAACAGACCGGCCACAAAGACCGTCATGACGACGTACCGCAGACGAATTAGGGCCGCAACGGATGCTTTATACTTGGCTGCAACCCACGCCAGTCCTTGATTAAATTTATCGAACAGCCAGCGTAATGGCCCGCCGCCAGAGGCTTGGTCGGCGGCTGCCTCAGATTGCGATCGCAACAAAATTGCTGACATCGCCGGACTGAAACTTAACGCGTTAAAGGTGGATACCGCTACTGAAAATGCAATGATCAACGCGAATTGCTTGTATAGCTGCCCCGTGGTACCGGGAAAAAACGCCACGGGAATAAACACGGCCATCAGTACCAGCGAGGTGGAGACGATCGCTCCCCCAATTTCATCCATCACGCCAATAGAAGCTTGCTTGGGCGTCAGACCCTCGTCGTTAATTTTGGTCGTAATCGCTTCTACGACCACGATCGCGTCATCCACTACCAAGCCCGTAGCGAGAATCAAGCCAAACAGCGTCAAGCTGTTCAACGAGAAGCCAAAGATATAGGCAAAGCCGAGCGCCCCAATCAGCGAGACGGGAATCGCCACCGCCGGAATGATCGTCGTGCGCCAATCTTGCAGAAAGATGAAAATCACCAAAATCACCAAGCCAATGGCTTGTAGTAGGGTGATAAATACCTCTTGAATTGAGACCTGAATGAATTCCGTCGTGTCATACACCACGGCTGAGGTCAATCCCGGTGGAAAACTGGCGCTGAGCTCAGCTACTGCGGCCTTGACATTTTCGCCCACATCCAGCGCGTTACTCCCGGGTAGCTGGTAAATCCCGATACCGACCCCGGCCTGATCATTCACCGAGGCATTACTGATGTAGTTCTCTGCCCCCAACTCGGCATAGCCTACGTCACGCAGCCGAATCAGCGTGCCGTCTGGCAGGGTTTTGATCACGAGATCTTCGAACTCGGCCGCATCTTGAAAGCGACCATTAATGCGAATTGGCAATTCATAATTTTGGCCTTCAGGCACCGGCTCTCGACCAATAGAGCCCGCACCGACTACAACGTTTTGCGACTTGAGGGCATTACTGACATCTAAAATTGTTAGTTGCCGGGCCGCAAGGGCGTTGGGATCCAGCCAGAGGCGCATGGCATTTTGTTTGAGGCCAAAGACGCTCACGTCTCCGACCCCAGGCACCCGCTTCAAGACGTCGGTGATGTTGAGATCGACATAGTTACTGATAAAGATATCGTCGTACTCACCGGCTTCGGCGTAGATGCCATACACCAGCAAAATACTGGTAGAAGAGGCGCGGGTCGAAACCCCCAACTGCTGTACCGGCGAGGGTAACTTCGGCAAGGCTTGGGCCACCCGGTTTTGTACGTTGACCTGGCTAATATCTTTGTTAACCCCGGTGGGAAAGTAGACCGAAATGCTGCTGGTGCCGGCATAGCTTTGGGAGGTCATGTAGTCCATGCCCTCAACGCCGGTAATGTCCCGCTCTAAAATCGTGGTAACGGTACTTTCTACCGTTTCGACATCGGCCCCGGTGTAAGCGCCTCGCACCTGAATCTGAATCGGCGAAATATCGGGCAGATAGTTCACCGGCAAGAGAGGAATACAAATGCCGCCCACCAGCAAAATGACGATGGTGCAGACTGTCGTGAGTACCGGGCGTTTAATGAAATTCGTGGCGATGGAAAATAGCGCCATGATGCTCCTCTCAAGCTTAGGACTCCGACTCGGACGCAGGCTCAATGGGAACGCCGTCACTAAGCTTGAGAATATTGGAGGTGGCGATGCGATCGCCCTGCTCTAGCCCTGACATCACTTGATAATTGCCGTCTTGAATATCCCCTAGCTCAACCGGGCTCAAGCGCACGACTGCTTGATCGTTTGCATTCGCTTCTTCATCGACCACAAACACAAAATTTTGCCCCCCGACTCGCGTAATCGCTGTCGTGGGCACCAAAATACCTGGCTGGGTATCCCAAACGATGCGTGCTTCAACGGCTTGGCCATCGCGCAAATTACCATCAGGATTGCGAAACTGGGCCTTGGCTAAAATCGTTTGCCCCTCCGCCTCGACCGTCGGCGATACAAAGGTCAGGCTGCCGGCGGCCAGCGGCTCTTTACTAATCGGATCTAAAAGTTCGACTGCCAGCCCTGTGCGCAACTCCGCTGACCGATTTGAAGGTACTTGCAGATTGAGGGTCAGCGCGTCGAGCTGAGTGACCTTTGCCACTGACTGGCCGGTGCTGACGTAATCTCCCAGTTTCACCGGCAGATCATCGACAATGCCCGCGATCGGGGTCACGACTTCTTTAAATGCCACACTGACAAGTGAAGCATCGGCCTGCGATTGGGCCTGACGAACGGCGGCATCGGCCTGCTGAATTTGCACATGCGCGGCAGACACCTGTTCTTCTGCGGTAATCACCGCATTCTGCGAGGCCTCTTGCTGAGTTAGGGCTTCGTCTAGGCGAATTTGGCCGAGGGCACCCGCTTCTACGAGCTGTTGCGCGCGGGCGACATTGACTGTATCAAGTTCCAACTGAGCGCGGGCGGTCTCGAGCTGGGCTTTAGCAATATCCAGACCTTTAACCGCGTTTTCACGGCTGCCGATCGCCACATCCACGCCAGCCAAACTCCCTTCATAGTTGGGGACTGTTTGATCGGGCTTGAGCACCATCACCGACTGTCCCGCGCCGACTTCTTGCCCTGGCTCGACTAAAATCTGCTCAATGCGACCCTGAATTTCTGGCCGCACTTCCACGATTTGCACGGCCTCAAGATTGCCGACAAATTTGGAGCTGTCTTTGACGGTGTCCGACTGTAACGTTTCAAGTTTGACCGGCACCGCTGGCACTGCCGCTTCGGCCTCTGGCGTTGATCGACAACTTGTGCTCAACAAAGATAAAGAGATTGCTGTCCCTAAAAAGAGGGGAGATAGCCAGCTTTGAGACATTGGCTTAACACTCATCGTAATGAACCGACTCTCGCTGCGGTAAAGAGCAAATTAAGGGGACACAGACGCTCAACTCAGGGATAAGCCAAGGCTACAGCACGCCTCGATTAGTCAAGCTCAATTTAAGCATGTTTATCAATTTTTTTTAGGTCTGACGGCAGCGTCGACTTGTCGAACGATGCAGACAATGGCGATCGCCAACGTGACCCTTGTCATCGTCGCCATTCATGACAAACGGTCGGCTGCGCGCTCTAGCAACGGCGAGATTTACCTTAGTACTGTTCCCACAGACTGGGTACCGATCTCCTCTACTCATCCAAGATGCTTGGCATTTACGGCGAAGGCAGAAAAACCAGTTTCGTTGATGGCCAGCGACGTGCCACGAATCCGCTGCATCACTTCTGGTTAAGCCATCCTGCTGATAACAATATCGCTGGCGTTGGCGACCTGGGGTGATTTTTAGGGGCGACGTTATGGCGGCGAAGCGCTAAGGGACTCACGTGCGCCCGCGATCGCTGCCTATACAAAACCCCACCAGCCGTCGATACTATTAACAGATAATTAATAACTGCGTTGATCCAACCCTCCACTGGCCGCCTTGATTAACTCAAGTTAAGGGCCTTTTTCACTCTTTTCTGCAAAAAATCCTGGCTTAACTGGGTGACAGCTCGTTGGTTAGGTTGATGATCACATTGGTGGATGCCTTGGTCGCTGAACTATCTAGCCGAGGTCTGCCCGAATGCATCCCGATTTTTCATAGCTCACCTCTGACTTTTGGCGATGAAGTTTACCGATCTGTTTCCCTTTTCATTTTCCATCGATCCGATGGCGGTATCGGGAGTTTTGCTGTGGGCGCTGGCGCTGTATCTGGCCTTTTCGCCATTGAGTGACTGGGTCATCGAACAGCTCACCCGCTGGTTTAACTTTGCTGAGCGATCGCTCTACATCTCGCAAGAAGAGTTTGAAAAAACTCGTCAGGGTCGGGAGTCGCAAAATGCATTCTGGGCCTCAATGTTCAGCGTCCTACCGTTTATTGTGCTGGGCACTCTGATTCACTACGGCGTGATTTGGGGGCTAGGTGGCAGCTGGTCGATCAGTCTCGGTTTGCTATTTGCCGTGGGCAGCGGGGTTTATGAATTGGGCCGTCGCGACAGTCAACCCTCGGACTCGGAGTAAGCCAGCGGCGATGCCTTGACCAGGAGCGAGGGCACCGTAGTCCAGTATTGCGGTTGATTTAGGCGATATCTAAATGTCAATAAAAGACGCTGCCCTATTTGGCGTCGCGGTCTGAGGTCTCGCGATCGCTCGGTGCCGGAGAGTCTTGCTGAGCGCCCAGGCGACGCTTGGATAATGATTCCAACATCTGCTGTCGTACTGCTGATGACCAAGCCTCAAAGTCAAGGTTTTTGAGGTTGTATGGTTGCATGACGTTAAGCACGATGGGGCAATGCGATCGGGTTGTCAGAATTGGCTCAAACCAGATTCAAATAACACCCAAACTATTAAAATCAGCTGGCATTAAGGCCAGGCTAAGGTTGCCTTTACAGGGGCTTAAATTCCGACCGCCTGTCCAGCTAGTCCTGCCGGTCAGAAGTTTCCCGGCCCTTGGGCTGCGTGCGTTATCCACCGTGAACCCTGAACCTCACATCCTGGCCTCTGAACCTTAAACCCAAGTCATCGCGAATTGTGAAGCGACCTGTCCTAGCCGATTCGTCAAGACTTGATAGGCTGAGACTGCCGCGACCTTGCTATCCCCATGACCTCTGCCACCAGCCTGCCACTACACCAGCAAACCTATTCCCTTGAGCACGATCGCTTCATCGATCTTGTCGCCAACACAGACAATTTACTCATCATTCAAGATTTAGACGGTGTTTGTATGAGTCTGGTCAAAGATCCCCTTGATCGCCAAATTGACCCCGATTACGTCACCGCAACGCAAGCCTTTGAGGGCCATTTTTATGTGCTGACCAATGGCGAACACATCGGCCAGCGCGGCGTTAATGGCATTATTGAGCGAGCCTTTGGTGATTCTGCCGCTGTCCGCGCCAAGGGCCAGTATTTGCCAGGGTTGGCGGCGGGCGGTGTGCAGTGGCAAACGCGCCAGGGCGAGATTCAGCATCCTGGCGTCAGTGAGGCGGAGCTGGCGTTTCTCAAAACGGTGCCCGATCGCATTCGCCAAACCCTGCAGCGCTTTGCTGCAGCCCAAGCGCTGTCGCTAGAGGCTGACGAGCTGGAGCGCTGCCTTCAGTCTTCGGCCCTGACCAATGTGGCCTCGCCGACGGCTAACCTCAATACGTTTCACGCGGCGATTGGGGGCGATCGTGATATTTACGTAGCGCTGCAGCAAGCCATGCAGGCGCTGATGGCGACCCTGCTGTCAGAAGCGGCAGAGCAGGGACTGGCCGACTCATTTTTTGTGCATTATGCACCTAATCATGGCCGTGATGAGCAGGGCAAGGAAGTCATTTGGCTCAGCCAGGGTGACGAATCAGGCACCACCGATTTTCAATTTATGCTGCGGGGGGCGATCAAAGAGGCAGGCGTGCTGGCGCTGCTCAATCGCTACTACGCTCAGCAAACGGGTACCTATCCCCTCGGGGCTGACTTTAGCGTCCGCACGGCCCCCCATGCTCATCAAGCCCTGATTGACTTGGTTCAAGAGCGATTTGACCCTGCCGCCATGCCCCTCATTGTGGGCGTCGGTGATACCATCACCAGCAAAGTGATGACGGTGGCGGGTGAACCGGCGGCTAAACGCGGCGGCAGCGATCGCAACTTCTTGCACTTAGTTCAAGACATTGGGCGATCGTTCAACATTGGCAACATTGTCACCTACGTCGATAGCAGCGGTGGCGAACTCAAAAACCGTAAAGCGCTTAAACTTCGCCCCGATGAGGGGGCGTTAACCGTGGTGGAAGGCCCTGGTGATCCGGAGGATACGACCGATCCGCTCGATCTAAACGTGGTGTTTCCGGAGGGATATCAGCAATACTGTGCGGCCTTTATCGCCGCCGCCCAGCAGCGTTCGCGCTGAACCGCCTTCCTGTCGAGAGCGGCCACGATTGGCGAGAACAGTTTGCAAAACCCGACTTCTCTGGTGTCTGGAGACACCGGGGAGCCCGATGACCGGGAAGACGGCGACCCGACGGCAGCTACGGTGTGGGTTCAGTTGTCAGCAGCTCGACCGGAATCAGCTGATCGAGGGCAACGGCCTCTAACAGTGCATTCCAGTCGGCAGCGCTATCGTCTTGTTTGAGCGCTGCCGAAGCGGCTAAAGCGTCATACCACACGCCTTCCCCCGCGTAGAGTGCAGGCAGCGCCGTCGCTGGCGTGGTGGTGGCCACTACTCGGGCGTCAATCCGCTCGATAAATCCTTCGGTGACCACATCCGCACTGGGGTCAGTTTCGTCGCAGACCACTGACACATACCAGACATACACTTCGCCAGTCATCAGGGGCTGCTGTAACCCGTTGTTCGGCAAGCTGACTTGGGCAATGCCGGAGTCACCGGCGATGTGGAACCGCCCTTCATAAACCAGTTCACCAGTCACCTCATGACGAATGACAAACTTGACCTGCTCTGCTGTGGTGGGCGGTAGGTAGAAGTAAAACGCGGGATAGCCTGTTTGGGTATAGCCGTAGTTGGTCTCTGGCATCAGGGCAATCACCTTGTCATCAAAGGCCACGCAGGAGGTGCTGCGGGTTGACCCCGATTCGCGGTTGCCGGGGGCACTGATGTCAGGCAATCGGAACTGGAGAGTCCCCTGGGCGATCGCCGGTAGCACTCCTGCCATCAAGCCCCCAGTCATGAGCAGGCTGACGGTGCTGAGTAGGCCAATTTGCTGAACGCGACGAAAACCTTTCATAGAATCTAGTGAATCCCAAAAATGAGTAGTGACCAATCAAACGTGAGGGGGAAACGAGGCAATTAAGCTGAGAACTGTCGTCTCAATCGAAGACTTGTGACAGCTGTAGAGTATTGTGATGTTGCCACAGCCCAACGCACTGCCAGGGGCGGCTTTGGTGCGTCACGCCAAGCGATGACACACCCGACGATAATTAAGGCTTTCTACGTATAACTTTCCCAAATCGCCTGATGGGTATCCCTAGTGAGGTTTGATCAGAGTGATGCGCCCTGTCCCTAATCTAGGTCTACACCAGGCAATCTCACAATGACGGAGAACTGTTACGGTTTTTACGAAAAACTTCTCACTGCACGGTGGTATGACAGGTTTAAAGCATCTGCCTGGCTAAAATGTATTGACGCCTAACTCTTGAGTCTGTCATCATTTAGATGCTCTACGGCTTGCCGTGCCTTGTTTTCAGCTCTTAGCTTAGAAAGTTGATACGGGTGCGATCATGCTTAGTTTCAAAGCTTTTGGCCGTTAATTGACGGACGCACTCTTGGGCGCTTTATCCCGGTTTTCTGCATCTATGGTCATTCCCACGCCTCCGCCTCGTCAAAAACTACCGCCAAAATTACAAACGGCGCTCAATTGGGTCGGTCATTTGGGGCGACCAGCGGTGATGTCAACCCTCGCGACGGGGACGGTTATTCTCAGTTTGCGGACTTTGGGAGCACTGCAGGGCCTCGAACTGGGAGTTTACGACAAGATGCTGCGGTGGCGGCCCACCCCGCCCCCAGACGATCGCATCCTCGTTGTTGGCATTAGCGAGTCAGATATTCAATCGCGTCAAGAGTGGCCCATTCAAGACAGCACCGTGGCCGAACTGCTGGAGGTGCTGCTAGAGGCTGAACCGCAGGCCATCGGGCTCGATATGTTTCGCGATTTGCCCATTGGCACAGGCCAAGCCGAACTGCTGTCAGTGCTGCAAAGCAGCGATCTCATTTTCCCCGTGTGTAAAATTAGCGGCGCTGATAATCCGGGCGTGCCGCCGCCTACCGATACCCTCGAGACGCAGGTGGGCTTTTCCGATTTAGTCGTCGATTCTGGCGGTATTTTACGCCGCAACCTGCTGATTGCGGCTCCTCCCGCTGAGACTGCAACTGTCGATACCCATTTGTGTAATAGCCCGGACAACCAGCTGTTTTCTCTGGGTCTACAGCTGGCCTTGCGGTATTTGGCGGCAGAGGGCATCAACCCCGAACTCACGCTCAATCAAGAGCTGCAGCTGGGCCAAACAGTGCTGCCCCGCTTGACGCCTAACCTGGGGGGCTATCGCAACGTTGATGCCAACGGCTATCAAATTTTGTTGAATTATCGGGCGGCACAGCAGTCGGTGCCGCAGGTGAGTTTGACCGATGTGTTGTCTGGTCAGGTGGAACCTGCCCAAATTCGCGATCGCATCGTTTTGATCGGTGCGACTACTCCTGAAGCCAAAGACGAGTTTTATACGCCCTTTAGTGGCGGGCTGCGTGACAGCCAAAAAATGTCTGGTGTGATCGTACATGCCCAATCGGTTAGCCAAATTTTGAGTGCGGTGCTCGACGAGCGCCCCCTGTTATGGAGCTGGTCACCGCCGGTAGAAGCGTTGTGGATTGTGGCTTGGGGGTTAGGTGGCGCGCTATTTGCTCGCTCCATTCGTCGCCCGCTGGTTTATACGGCGGTGGCAGTTGTTCTGTTGGGTGGGCTGTATGGCTTTTGCTATGTCGTCTTTTTGCAGGGGGGCTGGCTGCCGCTAGTGCCCGCGGCCTTGGGCTTTGTGCTGGCTTCGGGAGGGGTGCTGCTATTTGATCGCTTTAACAAGAGCGACTATGGGCAGGCCGTCTACAAGCAGATGAAAAGCCTGCTCCGCATTGAGATTGAAATCGATAAGACCAAGGTCGGTGAGCAAGTCGCCGAAATCACCGACACTGATTATTTCAGCCAGCTGCAGGCCCAGGCCAAAGAGCTGCGATCGCAGCGCCAAGCCCGGTTGTCGAATCCTGATCGCACGCCACCGCCGGTCTCCCCATCAGCTTCGGAATCGGCCGAGCCGCCAGCGGACTCGCCCTCGAATAATGACGATTATTTCGCCGATCTGCTCCAAAAATCGAACCGCCTCAAGTCTCAAGATCAGAGCGACGAGCAGCCATAACGGCGCATGATATCTGAGTCGGCGCATTGGCTATGGGATCAGTGGGTCAGCCATGGTTTGAGCAATGTCTCAATCTGTTGCGATGCGCTAGCTAATGCCAGCGGCATGGCTCTGCCAAAGAACGTACTCGACGACTGTCAAGGGGGCAAAAGGAGCTGATTTGGGATATGGCAAGCTGTCGTTAGGTCAAGGCAGTTCAGATCGCTGAAGTGGTAGTTTAACCGGTATCTCAATGCCGAATACTGAACGCCCCCTGCCGTAGAGCGTTGCGCTCTCTAGAAGGTCTAGCACGCCGCAGTTTGATTCGGTCACTCCAGATGCCTGAAACCGTTATCTGACAGGCTTTTTAACTCCGACTTCCGACTTCTGCATTCCGACTTCTGCTATATCCTGCCACAAACCACAAAAAATTAAGCCTCGTTCTCTCATCGAGGCAGAGAGAACGAGGCTTTTTCGATCACAGGGGTTCACTAACAATCTTTTTGATCAACTAGCCGATCAGCTGGAACACTCACAGACATTGCTGAGTTTTCTCTAGAGATCGCCCTCAACTCAGAGCGATCTCTAGAATCCTAGCCTCAAGCTTTCTTACGCTTGAGAGTGGTCGTGCCCACCGCACCAACAACCAGCAGGGCTAACGCCGTCGCCGGTTCAGGCACATCAGCGCTGTCCGCTTCGTTCGCGGTGAAACTCAGACTGTCAAAGCCCAGGAAGGGATCAAAGGACTTGTTATGTGTATCGCCACCTTTTTGAAAATCGAAGGTGAGCTTAACAGAGGTAATATTTTCACCCTGAACGGCGAGATTAGTCCGACCAAATTCCGTCACTCCATCAGGCGAATTGGCATCACCACCAGAGGCTTTACCCTGACCAGCAAGAGAATCTTGCCCAATTTGTTGATCACCGCTGTAGGCCGTCAGGAAAACGTTGTGTCCTTGAGCACCAAATGCGTTGTAATCACCATAGTCCAGCATCAATAGAGAAAAGTCAGAGACGGTGGTCCCCTCAGCAAACGTAAATTCGAAGCTGTTATTACGGGCATTTCTATTAGAGCTAACTTCGGAGAAGCCGCCCAAGTTCAACCCCCCATTGGCACCAGAATTCGCCTCGGTGCCATTAGATGCGTATGACCAGTTATACCAATGCTCTGTAACACTGCGCTTAATAATAGCCGTCCAGAAATGAGCGC
>CALCCA010000141.1 GCA_937899725.1 uncultured Halomicronema sp. | reverse complement strand
TCGTCTTCATCTAACAAGGCGTGAGGGGGGATTGCTTTAAAAACTATTGATTATTGCTGAGATGAATCTGGGCGGCTAGAAGAAGTCATCCCGTATTGCTACCATTCTTGTGTTCATGCGGTTACTTGCATCGACGACAAATTTATCTTCTACAATGCTTTTGTGGGTTTAAAGTTTTGCTTTGGCGGGTAGTCACGAAGGTAAATGTCTGTTGTGTCGGCCTTAGGTATCACTGACGTTTCACTATTTGATTCCAAAGAAGCTGCACCGTCGCTCCCGCTTCAAGAAAACTTATGTAAGGTCGGAGCTGAATGCAGGAATTTGTGTATGCTGCTTGTGCCACAACGGGATCCAGTATCATTGTGATGCAATGATACTGGCGTAAAAGTTTCGAACATTGGCAAGCATTCGAACAGATGTCAATATCAAAAGGCATGCGGAATGGGTGGCGAAGCAAAAAGTTCGGTTTTAGATGTTGGCGATGATGACTGATGCAATTGCCTGACTCAAACTAAATTGCAAGTGTTTCAGCAACTATCTATGGTCCGATCACCTCGACAAACTTCTCCGATCACAGTGCTGGTGACGCGCGCCGCGGCGCAATCGAGCCAGTTTGCTGAACTGCTGGTAGCAGTCGGAATGACAGTGATCGAGATGCCAGCGCTGGAAATCTGCCCCCCCTCTAGTTGGCAGTTTTTAGATGAAGCAATCTGTCAGCTCAAGCATTATGATTGGCTGATTTTGACCTCTGCGAATGCGGTTTCTTTTTTCTTTGAAAGATTTGAGAAAGTAGGACATCGAGCAGATTTAGAGGCTCTAAAATTAGCTGTTGTCGGCAAGAAGACGGCCACCGTACTAAAATGCCACAATCTGAAACCGGATTTTGTGCCGTCTAATTTCGTCGCGGATGCGCTTGCAACAGATTTTCCGGAGCCGATAGCTGGGCAGAAATTTTTGTTTCCGCGAGTAGAAAGTGGGGGACGGGAAATCTTAGTGCAGGCGATGCAGGCGGCAGGCGCAACCGTGACTGAGGTGCCTGCCTATGAGTCGGGATGTCCTCAAGAGCCGGATGTGAAAGCGATCTCCGCTTTGCAGACTCAATGTATTGATGTCATTACGTTTGCCAGTTCTAAAACTGTGCGTCATGCCTGTCAATTATTTGAGCAAGGTTTAGGAACTGACTGGTTGCGATTTTTAGATAATGTTGCTGTCGCTTCTATTGGACCCAAGACTTCAGAAACTTGTCGTCAACTGTTGGGGCGGGTAGATATTGAAGCTACAGAATACACTTTGGATGGTCTCACGCAGGCAATGGAACGATGGGCCAGCGCATCATTGGCTTGACTGGAGGTATCGCTACAGGGAAGTCAACCGTTTCAGACTATTTAGCTGAGCACTATCAGCTTCCTGTATTGGATGCTGATGTTTATGCACGTCAGGCCGTTGAGTTAGGGACAAAGACGTTGGCAGCGATCGCTCAGCGATATGGTGACGACGTGTTGAATGCCCATGGCACTCTCAACCGCTTACATCTGGCTCAGGTGATCTTTCAAGATCCTGTTGAGAAGATATGGGTTGAACAGCAAATTCATCCGTTTGTGCGGCAACGGTTTGCTGAAGAGATGCAGCTTCTGCAATCTGCGCCTACGGTTGTACAGTCAATTCCGCTTTTGTTTGAGGCTAATTTTGTTGCCCAGGTGACTGAAATCTGGGTTGTGATTGCTGCTGAAAGTATTCAATTAGCGCGATTGATCAGGCGCAATGCCCTTTCGGAAGAGGCGGCGCGAGCCAGAATTAACAGTCAGTGGCCGTTTTCAGCCAAGATTGTTGGGGCAGATATTGTGCTCCACAATAATGAAACCATGACCGCACTTTATGCGCAGGTTGATCAAGCTTTATCAAGATCGTGAGACGTAATCGCACCGATAGTGCCTTGAACAACAATCTGATAGGTCGTCGGCGAGATCATCAGCATGTGTCCTCGTTTACCAGCAGAGACCGCAATCGTATCGAATTGAGTTGCGGAAATATCGATGAACACCGGGTAGGGCTTTTTACAGCCAATCGCTGTGACGCCTCCGCGAATATAACCTGTGAGGGGTTGGACTTCTTTGAGGGAGACGGTCTCTACTTTCTTGTTGTCTGACATTTTTGCCAGGGCTCGCAGGTCCAGTATGGCGTTAGCAGGAATGACGGCTAGACAAATTCCGGAGCGATCGCCGCGAGCAACCAGGGTTTTAAAGACTTGTTGGTGGGGGAGTCCGAGTTTTTCCGCCGCTCGCTCGGCTGTTAGATCGCTGGGGTCAACCTCGTAATTCAGAAGCTCGTAGGGAATGCCCTGCTGTTCAAGAATTCGGGCGGCATTCGTTTTCATAGGAATACGAACTGGTGCTGAAGGATGGTCGAGCAAAGCACGATAGCGACCTCTTAATTGAAGGGATAACGACAGTGATAGCTTTAGTGACGGTCGCTGTGATGGGGACGATCTATGGACTTTGGCATAAGCCTCTTATCATTGCCAAAGATTGATTAATCAGAACTATATGCGAATCGATAGCTTACAGATGAGATTAACAAAATTTTGCCCGTTGAGCGGTTTCTGGTCGTTGTCTATGAGGCGTTCTGATTTGGTCTATCGCTGTCACATCGCTCTCGTAAGGTTGATTGCCAGCCCTGACATTGAGTCGGCCTGCAGAGTTATCCAGGTTTGCTCGGAGTTATCGGCAATAAGTATTGATCTGCTAAGACTGCCCGAGTCTTTTGCAGTCTGGGTGAAGTGGGTGCATCATAGACCACCAAGACCTCTTCAGCACTGGGTTTGAGCAGAGTGAGCCCCTCGGCACGATCGCCCCCGCGAGTCTCAGGTAGGTCGAGAACGAGGGAGGGATGATGTAAGGGAGTGTCAGATTTGAGAGCCGCGAAAGGTATGGAGAATATTTGTAGCGGGCCGTCTAATGTCATCGTCGGGCCTGCCAGAACGAGCAGCGTATCGTGCCAAGGGCATAAATCGCGAATACCTAAGCCGTTCAAATTGAGAAAATGACGGATGTAAGGTTGTTTTTTATCCCCAATCTGCTGCAATTTGAGAATGCCGGGTTTATCTTCGGTTAGCTGCAGTTCGAGCAAAACGGCCCAGCCTCGCAGCACAGGCCCTCGTAGACCCACCAGCAGGCGATCGCCGTTTAAGGCTAACCCTTCAATATCAAACCCATTGTCTTTGCCTGGAATATTAGCCTTGAGAAAATCCCCGAGATAGCGATCGTGCTCTAGCTCTTTGGTTAACTCATTACCCGTTTTGCGATGCTTGAGTTGGGCCGCGGTCAAGGTAATGTCGGGATCTTTAGGATGGCTGCAGAAAGGATAAAGCTGACCGTTAACTAGGGGAATCCGCCCAAGCGTGTAGCGATTTGCCTGACGTTCGACCTTGCGGAGGCGCTTGAGGTTATCTGCTACCGTTTTCTCTGGCTTGTAAGATTTGCGCTTCAGACTATGAGAACCGACAAACCAGAGATAATAATCGCTGTAGGCAATGCCCTCGATATCGATTTCTTCGTCACTAGAGCTTGGTAAGTCTAAATAGTCCGCGATCGCAAAATGATGATGATCATCAGCGTGATCGCCGCGATAGGTCAAGCGTTCTAATGTCGCCGTTTCATCGCAGCCCAGCCAGAGATGAGACTCAATCTGGCGAATGGCTGAGAGTGAGGTGCGAATCTCATCTGCCCGGGTCTCAAATTGCAAAAGGCAGGTTGTTTGACTCATAGTCGTAACGAAACATCTGCCCAAAGACTACATGCAAAACAGCCGCAGCAAACTGCTGCGGCTGTAAAAGGGGGATTGAGCTACTTGGCGGTAAAAAGTTAAGAAACTACAAAGGCAATTGAGAAGACACCCACCACAAGGCTGACGGCAAACGCTCCTAAGATAATGTAATTGCGCTTTTCGTTGGCGCTGGGAGGCTCTGCCTCGTACATTTTAGGCTCTACAGCGAAGTTATTAAGCCGACCACCATCTTCAACGGTATAGCGCATATCAAATTACCTTTTCGAATCTTTCTATCCTCTTAACATTAACAGAAAATCGAGGTTTATCTACACACTTCTTAACATTCTTCGGGTTTCATCAAGCTTTCTTTGAAGAAAAAGGCGTTATTGATAGCGTTACGGCTGCAAATGCTCTCTGAAAAAATCGACCTGAAGCTGAGCCGCAATGCGCTGTAGGCCAATGTCGAAGATGCTGTGACCGACGCCTTCAAACTCGTACATCATGGTGGGGATGTCGTTTTGCTCAATGACATCATGAAAGTTGCGGGCCATATCGACCTGCAAAAAGTCGTTAGAGCCGTGGAAGATGAGAGTGGCAGCGGTGATGTCTCCGGCACTGTAAAGCGGCGAGAGTTGGCGATAGCGTTCTGGTGCTTCCATGGGGGTCAGCCCGGTCAAATAAGACAGGAGGGAAGAATAGCCGAGCTGCCATTCGGTAAAGGCGTCTAACAAAGAGCATTGGGGATTGGCGGCGGCAAAGACATCAGGAAACTGGGTGATGGTTTGAGCCGCAAAATAGCCCCCGTAGGAACAGCCACTGATACCCAATTGGTTAGGTCGAGCCCACCCTTCCCCGACCAGCTGGGCGGCGATTTCAACGCCTTCGATAATGTCTACTTGGCCGAAGTTATTGTCATCGGCCTGGAGGCGATAGAACTCGGCACCAAAGCCCTCTCGACCGGCAAGGGGTACAGACAGCACGGAGATACCGAAGTTTGGCAGGAGGTTAAAGGGCATTTCGACTTCGATCGCGAATTCATTCACCATCGAAAAGCCCGGTCCCCCCTGCTGCCAAAAGACAATCGGACTGTCGACGGGAGGGAACGCTGCACCCGCCGGTTGAATCAATACGCCCTCCCGAGGGCCGCTGCTGGTGGCAAAACTGACGGAATGAGATTGCACCGCGTTGATCGCGGTCACTTCAGCATTGATATCGGTCAGTTGAGTGGGGGGGGCGCTCCCATCTAAGGGAATTGAGAATAATTCAGAGGGCTGAGTGACTGAGGAAAAGGCAAAAATCAGCGCCTCGTCAACATTCGAGACTTGCCAAGAATCAAGCCCGACGCTGCCCTCTGGCAGTGGTAAGCGATTAAACGTCTCCGAGCCCATCTCGTAGGTATAGAAGTGACGGTTGGTGCCGACTGTCGCGTTAAAAACGAGCGTGTCTTCGTCGACAAATTCGGCGGCGCTTTCCAGGGGGCCATCTAAAATTTGATCTTCTATCGTGTCGATGAGGTTGCCCTGCAGGTCAAAGACCTGATAGTACGATCGCTGCGGATACAAATAGGTCGGAAATTCCCGGCCCCCCAGGGTACTGGGTTCTAAGTACTTAATGACGACGTGCTCGCCACCAGGGCTCATGCTCGCAGCAGCCAGCAGGTGCGCTTGATCGTTCATGGCATCAAGCTCTAGCACCAAGGGCTCGGTTTGGGTGAGGTCATAGACTTTGACCGTGTTTTCCTGCAAGAACAGATTGTCTTCGGGGGGCGTGCGACCCAGAGCATCTTGATTGACAGGATCAGCGAGGGTCGGGCTGAAGGGAGTGCGTTCATACAGGTCGCGCTCTTCGATGGAAGAGGTGACGAAGACGACCTGCTGCCCGCTATCGGACCAAGACGGCGGTTGCAGGTCTAAATCTGAGGGCAAACGACCGACTTCAATCCGGTCGAGCGATCGCAGAGAAACCAGATAGATCACATCTTCCGTTTCTTCATAGACGCGCAGGGCAAATCGAGAAAAGTCAGGAGCGGCCCCGAGAATTTCTCCTGCCTCATCTTCGGTGGGATAGACCGTTGTGCGGGAGACAATGCCGGTATGGCGATTGAGGGAAACCACCTCCCAAGGGCCTAAAAATCCTTCTTGAACAAAGCGAATGGTTTGATTATCGACCCATTGAATCGGTAGAGTCGGCCCAAAGACTTCATACTCCAGCGCTAGGGAGTCGATGAGTTCGCCGGTGTTTAAATCAAGAAATTTTACTTGCCAGTCACTTTGGCTGAGGCGATCAACCGTGGCCACGACTAATGTTGATCGATCAGGGCTAATATCACTGAGAACGATGGGAAAGCGGGCCGACTGCAGCGTGTCTAACTTGACGAGTTCGTCATCGGAAAGGGTGGGCAGATCGGTTTCGTCGAACCCGATATTGATGATTTCTGCGGTAGCTGGGAAAGCAGTTATCAGAAGCGTTGTCGTAAAACCGATGAGACCTGGTAGAGAAGGTACGCCAAAGGGCAACCAGTTCGGTTTGAAAAAAGTCATGGGCGATCGCAGCTAAAAACCAAGCATCTACAACAGCAGCGTTACGGGATGCTAACTTCCCCGTTCTAGCTGATTTTGGTCAGATTGGGAAATTTCCACATATATCTTTTTGCGAAAGAGTTTGTTGATGGCAGGCTCTACACCAACGCCGTTTACCTGTTGAGAGTCTCAGCATCAATGTCGGTGGAACTGTGAAGTAGCCGGTGCGGCGGAGCCATGGGACGGGTCTCACGGCTCTGATGATCGTCTTGAGATCTACCGTTCGGGGGGCACTACCGGGTGAATTGTAGAGAAGGCGACTGTGACAGAGCGATGAGCAATGCATCTCAGGCATTAATGGTGCCATCGGGCATGATCGTGCCGCGCAAAATGGTGCTGGTGAGTTTGACCATGACGCGATCGCCGACGGCCACCTTAGCGCCGCTGAGATCGGCTCCACTCAGGTCAGCGCCGCTGAGGTCAGCGCCGATGAGGTTAGCGCCCCGGAGGTTGGCATGGCTGAGATTAGCCTGCAGCAGGTTAGCGCGAAATAGGTTGGCGTTGGAAAGATCGGCCCGGTTGAGGTTGACGCCATGCAAAAAGGCATCTTGCAGATCAGCGCCGGTTAAATCAGCACTGCTGAGATTGCGTCCCGAAAAGTCTTTCTCTTTGAGGTTGGCCCCGCGTAGATTGGAGCCGCTGAGGTCAGGATTTTGTTGCCGAGTGCGCTGGGGGGGAGGCGATGAGGTGGTCGCTTCTGACGCTGACCGACCGGGAGCAGCACTGGTGCGGCTATTGTTGACGGTGTAGCTCGGACCGCTAGCCCGGCTGGCGCTGGCAGCGTTGCCGGAGCCACTGGGGCGCGGAGTGGTGTAGTTGTTCCAACCGTCGTTGGTGCTGGAGTGAGCGGCACTATTGCCTGGCGTGTAGCTTCTGGGCGGAGATTTCGGTGCGCTGTAGCTGGCAGAAGCCGGGTTGCGGGTGTGGTCTCTGGCTGTCGAACCGTTGCTGGAACCGTTATGAGTGGCGCGATCGCCAGTTTCCGCACTGCGGTAAGCGCCATAGGTGCCGTAGGCCGACTGGGCATAGCGCGACTGGTAAGCGCGATAGGGATTTTCGTATGCTTTTGGCTGCGATTGCCCGGTTGATTGACCGTAGGCTGATTTTTGTCGGTAGGACGGGTTGGTATAGCTGCGGCTGTGGGGACGCGTGCGCGATCGATAGCCGCTGCCATGGGTGCTTGGGGCGGTTGAGCCGACCCGGGCGTGGGTGCGTAGATAGTCCCGCGCGTGATTCAGCTGCTTGATTTTTTCCTGAGCTTTTTCGACGAGACGTAAATTGTCTTTGGGCAGCCGATCAGGATGCCAGATAAACACCAGATCTTTATAAGCCTGATTAACCTCTTCCATTGAGGCTCCAGGCTCTAAATCTAAGATGCGATAGGCATTATCGAGCTCTTGCATGAAGCTTCGCCGATGAGGTGCAAACTGCTATTAACGTACAGCTATTGAAATAGTTGAGAAGATAACAGTCTCTCTATTTTAATGGGCTTAAGCGCTACCCGCGAGACTGTAATGGTCTCAGACTAAGGGCGCGGACGGCAATCTGCGACTTTCTGCCTATTCGCTTAAGCATTCGTCAAAGAGTTTATGAATAGGATTTAACGATCGCCTCTCAGTTGGCGGCTAATTCATCCCGATCAAACGGCAACTGCATTCTAAGATACCTAGAGAGATGCGATAGCCGCTGGGAGGACAGCATGCGGATTTTGGTAATGGGGGGCACCCGGTTTATTGGGGTTTACCTGACGAAATTGCTGGTCAGTCAGGGGCATGAGGTGGTGCTGTTTAACCGGGGTAATAAGCCCGCTCCGGTAGCGGGGGTAAGGGTGATTCAGGGCGATCGCAAAGATGCTGCCGCGCTCAAGGAAAAGCTGGCGGGGGAACGCTTCGACGCTATTTTTGATAACAACGGTCGAGAGCTGAGCGATACTCAGCCTCTGGTGGCACTGTTTGGCGATCAGGTGCAGCATTTTATCTATGTCAGTTCGGCGGGCGTGTATCTCAAGTCAGACGAGATGCCCCATGCCGAAGGCGATGCTGTTGATCCCAATAGCCGCCACAAAGGCAAATTCGCCACCGAAGACTTTTTGGCGAGTCAAAACATCCCATTCACCGCAGTGCGTCCGGTCTATATTTACGGGCCGCAAAACTACAACGATGTGGAGGCGTGGTTTTTTGAGCGCGTTGTGCGCGATCGCCCCATGCCGATTCCGGGGAATGGCATGGCGCTAACTCAGATGGGCCATGTGGCTGATTTGGCCGCCTCGATGGCGGCAGTATTGGGTAACGATCAGGCCAAGGGACAGATTTACAACATCTCAGGCGATAAAGCGGTGAGTTTTGACGGTTTGGCGCGGGCCTGTGCGATCTCGGCGGGCAGAGATCCGGCGACGCTAAAACTTGTGCATTATGACCCTAAGGCCTTTGACTTTGGCAAGCAGAAAGCTTTTCCCATGCGGGTACAACACTTTTTTACCACGATTGCTAAGGCCAAGGCAGAACTCAATTGGGGGCCTCAATTTGACTTGGTTGAAGGCCTGAGAGATTCATTCAAAAACGATTTTCTCGCGTCAGGACGTCATCAGGTCGAGCGTGAATTTCCGCTGGATGATGAAATTTTGGCCGCTAGCTGACGCGACTTCCCAGCTTTCTATGGATTCACATCAGCAACAAGCGGCAGTCGATTAAACCGACTGCCGCTTGAATTTAAGCTGAGCTATTCAACTTGATGGTGGGTATAACGATGTGCTGTCAACGAGGACTTAGAGCTCGTGAGAATATGTCGCACCGCGATAGGTCAGCTCAACCTTGCCGTGCTCGTGGTGAGGGGGCTGAAAGGTCTTGCGAGTAAGACGAGCCCCCCGATAGACGCCAATCTCTTCGGTGGATTGTGCTTGGGTCGGCGCGAGATGAGCGTCGTAAGTATGGCCCCGATAGGATAGCTTCATGAGGTTTCTCCCAAAAATAGCGACGAACAAAAGTGTTATCTAAAACTGTAGTGGCTTATACAGTTCTTGTCTTTATTGTATGTAGCAAAGCAGGTTTGTGTGAGTAACAACGTAATTGTTCATGAAAGGCGTCTGAGCTGAATTGGGGTTGCCGCTGCGGGAGATCGCCGTCAGCGAGCTCAGGCGGGGCTGTCTATACTGAAGGACGTCCAGCGACTCAGCAAATTAAGGGGGAGAGCGTGTCCGATCGCATTTTGTTTTGGCATCGCCGAGATTTACGAATCAGTGACAATGTGGGTCTGGCTGCCGCGCGATCGCGTTCTCCCCAAGTGACGGGTGTTTTTTGCTTAGATCCCCACATTCTGAATCGAGATGATATCGCGCCAGCGCGGGTGGCTTACATGATGGGCTGCCTGGCCGAGCTACAACAGCGCTATGCTGCCGCAGGCAGCGACTTACTCATGCTGAAGACCGATCCGGTCAGCGGTATCCCGGCTTTGGCGACTGCCATTGGCGCGACCGCCGTCTATTGGAATCGCGGGGTCGAGCCCTACTCTCGCGAGCGCGATACCGCCGTCGCGGCTGCCCTCAAAGAGAACGGCATTGAACTGAAGACGACTTTTTGGGATCAACTGCTGCAGGCGCCGGGCACTGTATTAACTAAATCGGATGACACGCCTTATACCGTCTACAGTCCGTTTTGGAAGAATTGGATCAGCCAGGCTAAAACAGCGCCAGTGGCTGCTTTAGAAGCTGCCGAGGGGTTGTCATCAGAGCGGCAGGCGCAAGCTCAGGCGGCGGGTGCGATCGCGCTGCCGACGGCCAAAGACCTCGGGTTTGTCTGGGATGCACCGCTGTTACTGGAGCCTGGAGAAGCTGCCGCCCGCGACCAGCTCACCCAATTTTGTGAAGATGACCGTCAGATTGCGGCTTATGGTGAGCAGCGCAACTTTCCCTTTGTGGAGGGCACCTCGCGTCTTAGTGCCGCTTTGAAGTTTGGCGCGATCGGCATTCGCACGGTTTGGGAAGCTGCTGACTTGGCCTATGGTCGCTGCCGCAGTGATGAAACCCATCAGCAGGTGCAAACCTGGCAGCAAGAACTGGCCTGGCGTGAGTTTTATCAGCATGTGATGTACTACTTCCCCGAATTAGCGGCCGGCCCTTACCGCCAGCAGCTGAAGGATTTTCCCTGGGTTAACAATAAAGCTCATTTTCAGGCGTGGTGTGCGGGCCAGACGGGCTATCCCATCGTGGATGCGGCGATGCGGCAGCTGAATGAAACGGGTTGGATGCATAACCGCTGCCGGATGATTGTCGCTAGCTTTCTCACGAAGGATTTGATCATCAACTGGCAGTGGGGTGAAAAATACTTCATGCAAAAGCTGGTGGATGGTGACCTGTCTGCTAACAACGGTGGCTGGCAGTGGAGCGCCTCTAGTGGCATGGACCCTAAGCCTCTGAGGATTTTTAACCCCGCTAGCCAGGCCCAAAAGTTTGATCCAGACGCTGAATATATTCGTCAGTGGCTGCCAGAGATTCGCCATTTAGACACGGCTGAACTGGTCACTGGCAAGATTCCTCCGGAAGCGTGCGATCGCGTCCAATATGCGCGCCCGATTGTGGAGCATAAAAAGCAGCAGGCCATCTTCAAAGAAAAATATCAGGCCCAAAAAGCTCGAACGCCTGCTTAGTTTTGACCGCAGACGTCAGCGTTAATATTTTCTGGGCAAGCATGGGGCCAGGAACAGGCAATCTGGCCAAATCAATAGACATATCGCCAGCAACTGCAATATAGTACAAAAATACTATATTGCAGTTGCTGGCGATATGTCATGAAGTTGTCGTTCAAGCCGTCGCCGCTGGTGGATCGCGGTCGAGACCAGCCGATTCAGCGCTATTCCCGCCACTACGCGCCCCCGTCTTCAGGGTCTGGCGAGCCAGCGACAACGGCAAAATTACCACGTGTGGTTCAGCAGCGCTCTACTTGGTTGGGGGCAATGGGCTTGGCTCTACTTGGTGGGCTCATCTGGGCTGTGGCTGAGCTGGGCTATCAGCCGCCGCTGGTGGAGGCACAGGCGACTCAGGCGGTCGGGCAAGAGCCACTGTCGCCCTGGCAGTCGGCGTCTTTTCCGGTCGAAGAGTTTTTGGCCTACACGTCAGCTTTTGGTTACCGCGATCATCCTTTTGGGGGGCGCAGCTTTCATTACGGGTTAGATATTGCGGCTCCGATGGGCAGCTACATTCGCGCCTGGTGGTCAGGTCAGGTGGTGGAAGTGACGGACGATACGGCTTGTGGTACCAGCGTGGTCATTGAATCATCCGGTTGGCTGCATATTTATTGCCATCTGCAGGGGTATGTAGTGATCGAGACCGATGGCGATCGCTGGCTGGTCGATCACGACGGTGGCATTAAAGTGCGTCAGGGTGACACCGTTGAGAGCGGCCAGCGGATTGGTCGCATTGGCATGACGGGTCGCACCACTGGCCCGCACTTGCACTGGGGCATGAAATATCAGGGTACTTGGGTTGACCCGGCGGTTGTTGTCAAGGCCATGCTGGAATAATGCTGGCAGCTGGCCAAGGCTAAGGTTGCCAGGCTTGATGACGATGCTTGCTCCTCGACTGCCATTTGGGCGCTGTCGGGTCGACAGTGCGACCACTCTCTCATTGCTGAACGAGGGTTTTGAGCGGTAGCTCTTGGTTCAGTTTGCCGCTGCGGTAGCCTTCTAAGTCGAGCGTGACATAGGTGAAGCCAAAATCTTGAAAAGCAGCGACGAGCGCCGGCAAATCGGTCGCTTCTACAAAAGTCTTGATGTCGGCGGGGGGCAGCTCGATGCGAGCCGAGTCTGCCGCCGAGCGAACGCGTAGGTTGCGCAGACCTAGCTGCCGCAGATAGCGTTCACAGCGGGCTACTCGCTGCAGTTTATCCGTTGTGATCGATTCGCCGTAGGGAAAGCGGGAACTCAGGCAGGGCTGGGAGGGTTTGTCCCACCAGGGTAAGCCGAGCGATCGCGAGATTTCCCTCACCTCGAATTTGGTGATGCCGACTTCGGCTAAGGGCGATCTCGCACTGCGCTCTTTAGCGGCTTGAATGCCGGGACGATAGTCGCTGAGATCATCGGCATTCACTCCATCCACCACGTAGGGATAGCCCCTTTGCGTCGCCAGCGGCTTGAGCGTGTCGTGGAGTTCGCTTTTGCAAAAATAGCAGCGGTTAGCGGGATTGCTGGTGTAGTTAGGATTCTCCATTTCGAAGGTTTTAACTACTTCATGAGCAATGCCAATTTCAGCTGCCTGCACTTTGGCATCTTCGAGATCTTCGGGCATCAGCGAGGGAGAATCAGCCGTTACCGCCAACGCGCGATCACCCAACACGTCGTAAGCTACCTTCGCTACCAGTGTGCTGTCGATGCCTCCTGAATAGGCGATCAGAGCCTGTTCCATGTCGTTAAACAGGGTCTGCAAAGCTTCTAACTTGCTCATCTCTCTCGACATTCCTCAATGCATCACTCTGTTGACCAGACTAGCGAATTCCCCTCGCACTTTGATCACTGAGGCGTTTGGGCTCAGGGGCGTCGCCTGTGACTTCGACGGATTGCTCTGGATGGTTTGGCTAGAGGACAGTGCTCAGCAGACTTAGAGATCTAAAAAGTCGTTGTAGATCCAGCTGCCGTCATCCACTTCTGACCACCGGTTCTCAGTGCGTCCCGTGATGGTCACTGTGGTGCCATGGGGTACAAAGCCCACCAAGTCAAATTCTGTCCCAGGCCCGGAAAATGCCAGCGCATCTAGTTCGTCGGCAGTCGTGACCTGCACCTCACGCGAATCGCCCAGATCTGGAGGCGGGGTGTGCTCCGTCGGTGGATTGGGTGCGGTCGGCGGATTTGGTTCGGTGGGTGGATCGGGATTGGTCGCGGGGGGAGGCGGCGGACTGCCGCCGCCAGCAGTATTGGGAATCGCGCGATCGCTATACATCAAGCTGCGAGTGTCAGGGCCAGCGACACCATCGGCAGGCAGCCCATTGAGCTGTTGAAAATTTTTAACGGCCTGCTCGGTGTCAGTCCCGAAATATTCATCAGGGACAAAATTGGGCGTCACGTAAACGAGGTCAAGCAGTCGCCGCTCTAAATCAAAAACAGCGAGGTTGCGCGTGCCGACTTGCAAAAGTAAGGGGTCAGGCGGCGGTACCGGTGGGGGCAGCGGTGGCGCTGGCACCGGCTGGTTGATCGGGACACCGATGCGAATAAGATTGCTCGCGACCCAGTGGCCATCGGTCAGCTGTGCCCAGCCCTGCTCATAGCGGCCCGTAATGGTAATCAGCGTGCCTACCGTGAGGGTATTAACGGCCGCGTGTTGCACACCAGGGCCGCTGCGAATATTGACGTTGAAGCCATCGGGCGGAGCGATGTAAGCCGTGGTAGCACCGCTCACGATCACAGGCTGCGAATTGATCAGGTTGCCTGCCACCCAAGTGCCGTCTGTGAGCTGCGCCCAGCCGTTCTGATAGGCCCCTGTCAGGGCAATCGCATGGTTAGAACGCAAGGTGTTGACCGCGGCATATTGAGTGCCAGGGCCGTTGCGAATATTCAAGCTATAGCCCGGTGGTGGGTCAATGTAGGCGGTCCCTGCGGGGGGAAAGATGTTGGCCTGTAGCGCCGGACTGATAGTGATCAGGGCGATCGCCCCCAGCCGAACAGTGTGCCCTGATGACATCAATCGCCGAGCTCTAGCCACTGCCCGTTCATGTTGGGCGGTGGCGATCGGCGTTTCGTAAAGTTCCCAGAGCAGAGGTGTTGCGAGAAAATCCACGATGGTTGCTTCCCAACAGCGGTAAAGGACATCAACGTTAAACAGTTTATCGGGCTGCGCTGGGTCAGAGGCGCAGCGCTCAACTGGCCTAGCCTGCGGTTGTCATTGAGACACTCGGGCTCGGCTGGCAGGAACTGCTGGAATAGATTCAGGATGTTGAGGCCCATAATTTTTCTGATGTATGCTGCCGTGAAACCATCTTCCTGCAGTTATTGGATTCAAGGAATGTCTGATCAGGGATAGGCAGTTTCAGGTTTAGATGAGGGCAAACTATCGGCGAGGCAGGATGACGATACCGCCCGCTCAGGGGACTTATCCTGTGGTTGTCAACGCAGTTTTCGGAAACGTTGTGCCATAAAATTCGGCAAGACCTGGGACAATTATCCGCCACTATCCGGGTGAGACCGGTATTATCTCTCTGGGTGGCAAACTCTGGTATCCGGTGTCAGTCTCAAAGGCAGTGGCAGAATCATCTGGGTGCTGCTGAAGTCGTAAATTATCGAATGTTTATAGGTTCTTGAGCTGTGGAACCCAATTTTTATGGTCCTGTCGACGATATTCCTGAGGCTCAGCGTGATGCCGTGTCGGCAGGGACTCAGGGCGGTGGTTGGCGCGGCCCTCGGCGCTGGCTGATCTGGTTTTTGGTGGGACTGCTGAGCGCGATCGCGGGGCTGGCAGTTTCATGGCTGACCTATCAAGGGGCTGAGACCGCTCTACCGGTGCCCTTCTTACCGATGACCGGGGCAGCGGAGGTTAACGCTAATGCGAATGATCTGGTCGGCCCGTCGGGGTCTCAATCTTCGCTGTTAGGACACTTTCCCTATGAAGAGGCTGATCCTGCTGAACTGGTGAGTGTGGCCAGCAATGCGACGATTCAGCTACGACCGGCGGCGGCGACTAAATTTGATGAGATGGTGGCGGCGGCTCGCGCTCAAAATATTTATCTCGTGCCAATTTCTGGATTTCGCTCAAAGGAAGATCAAGATTATCTGTTCTTTGATATCCAAGCCGAGCGAGGACAAACGCCGCGAGTGCGGGCTGAGGTGAGTGCCCCACCAGGCTTTAGTGAGCATCACACCGGATATGCAGTTGATATTGGGGATGCGGATGTCCCAGATGCCAACCTGAGCGTTGCGTTTGAAGAGACCGCTGCCTTCGAATGGTTAGAAGTGAACGGCCCCCGTTATGGCTTTGAACTCTCGTTTGAAGAGGGGAATGAGCAAGGCGTGCAGTACGAACCCTGGCACTGGCGCTTTATCGGCGACTCCGATAGCCTGCAAACTTTTTACAGCGATCGCTAAGCTGAGAATAGGCATCAGCCTTCTTCTGGGTTGGGCCATCCGTTCCCAAGGCGGGTACAACTTGGGAATATAGTCATATCAGTTCCGCAGAGACAGAGTCGTCAAGATGGGTCAAACTACGCTCAATATTGTGGCAATCACCATCTTTATGGTGACGATGGGCATGCTGCTCGGCCCGCTACTCGATATTCCACAGGCTCTGCCCGTGATCGCGATCGCCACTCTTTTGAGCATTGCTACGCTTGATCAAACTAGCTTAAATGGCACCCTGGGTAACCTCTTGATCAATGGCGTCAACCGTTTATCGGGCGAAGAGCGCGATCGCGTGGTGCGTCATGAAGCCGGACATTTTTTAGTAGCGTACCTGCTCGATATTCCGGTCGCTGACTATACGCTCAGCGCGTGGGAAGCCTGGCGCAAAGGCATGCCTGGATTAGGGGGAGTGCAGTTTGACACTACTGATCTGGAGGCCACGCTGAAAACCGGACAGCTCCCCGCCCAAACCCTCAATCGCTATTGCACGGTGTGGATGGCTGGGATTGCGGCTGAGAAACTCGTCTATGGCGAGTCTCAGGGCGGTCAAGACGATCGCCAAAAGTTTTCGATCCTGTGGCAACAGCTGCAGCGCCCCCTGCAAGAAGGGCAAATGCGCCAGCGCTGGGCCGTCGTGCAAGCCCAAACCCTGTTGGAAAAGCACACCGACGCCTATCAAGCCCTGGTGATTGCCATGACCGAAAACGCTTCTGTACAAGACTGTCTGGCGTTGCTGCAGACCCAGGTAGGCGATGGATCAGCCCCTGCTAAAACGTGAGAGTCTCCCGTCTACCAGAGAGGCCAAAACGGCGCGCGATCGCTAGACTGCGGCGGATAATCTCCGGCTAGCCTCGGCTGAGTGACTGACGGCACCGTCAAGGTCTAGGGCGATCGATAGTGTCGCTGCACAAATATGCTGAAATAGGTGGGTTGTTGTTGGTGAGGGGTCATGGCTGAGTCTGTGCCGGGGCGATCGCATCCGTCTCTGAAATCATGGTGCACCCCGACCGCAGTTTGGTTGATGATGAGTCTGGCGATCGCTGTGGTATATCGCTTACCTGCCTTGCACAACGCATTTTCTGCGACCTATGTTGTGCAAGATGATGCGCGCCAGCACGTGTTTTGGATGCAGCGCTTTCTCAATCCTGATCTGTTTCCTCAAGATTTGTTTGCCGACTATTTTCAATCGGTGGCGCCTTGGGGCTACACCACGTTTTATCATCTGGCAGCAAAAGTGGGCATCGATCCTTGGGTGCTCAACAAAATTTTGCCGGTGGTGATTGCGCTCGTGGCGACCGGTATGGTCTTTTTTATCTTGATGGAACTGACACAAATGCCGCCAGCAGCGTTTGTGTCAGCCATGTTTTTCAACCAAATGCTGCCCGTGCGCGACGACGTGGTGGCGGCGACGCCAGTGGCGTTTTTCCATCCCTTTTTTCTGGCGTTTCTGTTGTGCTTGCTGCGGCGCTGGTGGTGGCCTGGTGCGCTATCGATTCTGCTGTTGGGGTGGTTTTATCCGCAGGGGGTGTTAGTCATGGCGGCGACGCTGGGGTTGCGAGGTCTTACCCTGGTACGCTGGCAAAAAAGCCAATTGACTCTGACCGGCACGAAAGCGGACTATTGGGTGATTGGCAGTGGCTTGCTGGCAGCGTTTTTGGCTCTATTGCCCTACGCACTGCAAGACTCGGCTTACGGGCCGGTGTTGACGGTGGCTCAGGCGCGAGATATGTTTGCCCTGTCGCCGTCGGGCTGGTCCAAGTTTTTTGACGAAGATTTTGCCGATTTTTGGCTATTTGGTAAGCGGACGGGCCTACTGCCGCTGGAATGGTCAACGCTAGATTTAAAGGTGCAGCCGCAAGTTTGGCTGACGCTGGCGCTGCCTTTTTTGCTGGCGTTTCCAGGGCGATCAACCCTGCCCAGACAGAATGCCGGTCGCATTGCCCTATTGCTGCAGGTGGCGATCGCCTCGACGCTGTGCTTTTTGGTCGCCCATCTGTTGTTATTTCAGCTGCATTTGCCGAATCGGTATACCGAGCATAGCTTTCGGGCGATCGCGGCTTTGGGCGCGGGCGTCGCGATCGCCCTCATCCTTGAGCGGCGACGGCTGTCTCGATGGTCACTAAAGCAACGGTCGGTTGGGCTGACGGTGTTGTTGGTATGGGCCTTAGCGCCGCTGGTGGTGGGTTTAGCCGTTGGCGAATCGCGGGGCAACTATATTCACGGTCAGTTTCCTGAGCTGTATCAATATTTGCAAGGTCAGCCGGCAGACGTGGTGACGGCGGGGTTAGATGCAGAAATCAATAACCTGCCGAGCTTTACCAATCGCTCGATTTTTGTGGGCGGTCAAGGGTTCGCCTTGCCTTACCACTTGGGCTATTACGAAGAAGTGAGCCGCCGCTCAGTTGAGTTGATCACGGCACAATATAGCGCTGATCCCGCCGTGGTCAAAACTTTTTTGAACAACAATGCAATTGATTTCTGGCTGGTTTCTGAGGCGATGTTTACCCCCGAGTGGATTCAAACCAATGCCTGGCTGCGGCAGTATGCCCGCAGTACCGAGGCCCCTCAGCAAGCGATCGCCAACCCGCAGGCCACGGTGCTAGAGGGGCTGATTGATCGCTGTGCGATCGCCCCCTTTGACTCGCTCTTGCTGCTGGAAACGGCCTGTCTCAAGGCTGAATTGTGAAGCATGATGCGGCCCATGGCGGTGACTCAGCAGTGACTTTGTCTGTGCTCTCTCGGCGGGCCGACTGGCTGGTCTCAGTTAGGGATGAGTGAGGCTGATGTCACCGTGATGCCTGCGCTGATGTCACAACCTGATCAGTCAAAGCTAGAATGTTTTTGATGCCTCTGAGACGCCTCACATAGGACAAAAGTCATCTTTTCAGAGGGCATTCGGTCTGCTAGGGTCTAATCAAGTCAGGGTTGAGGCGCCGATTACTCTTTCCTGCTCTGGTGGTGAGAGATAGAAACTCATGTCAAACATGACTGATACTCAGCAATTGCCCAGTTTCACGACTGTGGTGTCGGGGCAGCTCCGCATTATTACCAGTGATATCAACACTCGCCCGATGAGTTTTGTGGACGATGGGCGGCGTCAAGGGTTTGAGCCAGCGCTCACGCGCATCGTCTGCGATCGCCTCGGGGTAGAGCCGGTGTGGTTTGACATTCCGCTCAAAAAATTCTATTCGACCTTGAGAACCGGCGAGTATGACGTTATCTGGTTTAACCAGATCATTACTCAAGAGCGCCGCGCTCGGGCTGACTTTACCCGCGCCTATGGCCGGTTTGATACGGCAGTTTTAGTGCGCGAAGACTCTCCGATCGAAGATCGGTCGAACCTAAGTGGTCGGCGCATTGGTGTGATTCAAGAGAGTGTCAGTCGGCAACTGTTAGAAGTCTTACCCGCCGACATTGACCCGGTGTATTTTGACGGCACTAAGGACGTTGAAATCGAAATGCTGCAGGAATTGCGCGAAGGCCATATCGACGCGGTGGTGGAAGACGCGCTGATTTTGTTTGCCACTGAAGCCCAGAATGCTGGGGTGAGAGTCGCATTCGAAATTCCATCACAGCATCCGTTTGGCATTGCTGTCTTACCAGGTAACCGTGAACTGTTGGATGCTTTAAACAGTATTTTGAGTGGGCTGATGATCGACGGCACGCTGAATCGTCTTTGGGGTCAGTGGATTCCGTTTAAGTCATATCCCTTTTGATGGCGACTCGACTGAGCGATGCGGGCTCATCTGGTTTCAGCATTGCAGAATTCAGAAGGCGACGTGCGGCAGTCGGAATTCAACGGCTGCCCGGCAACCCTGATGGCGACAGTGCCAACGATCGCTCTGTAGCAGCGTAACTGGGGCAGCGATTGGGCCTATGGTGACTCTGTGTATTAATCCTCAATGTCCGGCTCCGAGCAATGCGGCAGAGAGCGATCGCTGCCAGGGCTGTGGCGATCGTTTGCGCTTGGGCCAACGGTTTCGCCCAACGCAAGGGTTGGGCGAGGGCGGCTTTGGCCGAACTTTTTTAGCCTGGGATGAAGCGGTGACCCCGCCTCAGCGCTGTGTGATCAAGCAAATCCTGCGGTCGCGCGGCAGCCGTGATCAAGATCTAGCGGAAGCGAAGCGCTTAGCCCAGCTCGGGCAACATCCGCAGATTCCGAGCTTAATTGCCATTTTGGAATCATCGCGTGATCTGTGCCTGGTGCAAACCTATGTGGCGGGTCGTACCCTGGCCCAGAGATTGGCGGCGGATGGCCCGTTCACTGAAAAGGACGTGCGATCGCTGCTGCTGGCCCTCTTGCCGGTGCTGCAGTTTATTCACGACCAAAAGATTATTCACCGCGACATTAAGCCCGAGAATGTGGTGCTGTCGGCAGGCGATGGTCTTCCTGTCTTGGTCGATTTTGGGGCGGCGCGACCAGTGCCCACGGCCAGTGAACTCGAGCAGACCGGCACGATCATTGGCAGCGCGGGCTATGCGGCCCCTGAGCAAGCCCTGGGCAAAGCGGTACCCGCCAGCGATCTTTATAGTCTGGGTTTGACTTGCCTGCATCTGCTTACCGGGATGCATCCGTTTGACCTGTATTCCGTAGCGGCAGATTGCTGGGTGTGGCAAACGTTGACGCCGGCCCCCGTCGGTGATGCGCTGGCGCGAGTGCTGAACCGGTTAACCGCACGGACGCTGCGTAGCCGCTACCCCACTGCAATAGCGGCCTTGGCTGATCTGGCCCCAGCAGGGTTAGTGCCGCAGCCACGGGTCACATCTGATTTGGCTCAGCAATCCCTTGCCCCCTGGCGTTGTCAGCAAACCTGGCCGACACCGGGTCGAGTGGTGAAGGCTGTGGCGATCGCGCCAACGGGGCGAGCGATCGCCACAGCCAATAGTGATAGCACTGTGCAGCTTTGGGATCGGCAAATCGGTGAGGTTTTGCATACCTTTGCCCAGCGCTTGGGGTTGGGTGAGGGCCATCGCGATGCCGCGACGGCGGTGACCTTTCATCCCGATGGTCAAACGCTATTTAGCGCTAGCCAAGACGGTACGGTCAAACAGTGGGATTTAGACAGCGATCGGCTGCGGCAGAGCTGGCAGCAGCCAGGCTGGCTGGTGACAACGATCGCCCTCACTCCTGACGGGACGCAGCTCGTGGCTGCTGATACCACAGGCCGCATTTCGCTATGGCAGATTAATGCGGGTAAGCGTCTGGTGGATTTAACGCGCCACAGCGGTGCGGTGAACCAAGTGCAGGTGAGCCCCCTGGGCGATCGCCTAGTCAGCGTGGGAGAAGCGGGCACGCTGCGGCTGTGGGCGCTGCCGACGGGGCAACTGCTCCACACTTGGACGGCGCCAGCGGGACTGCGGGCGGTGGCACTCAAGGCGACTGAACCGGCAGTGGTGACCGGCGATCGTCGGGGTGCCGTCACGCTCTGGTCACTGACAGATTTGGCTCAGCATCAGCAACTAGGCCAGCATCAAGATGCGGTCAGCGCGATCGCCCTCAGCCCGAACGGTCGCTGGTTGGCTACGGGGAGCCGCGATCGCGAGATTCACCTATGGGATTGGAGCGGTGAGATCCCCCAGCGATGTGCAGTACTGCGCCATGATTGGGCGGTCTGTGACTTGGTGTTTACGCCCGATAGTCAAACGCTGATCAGCAGCGCCGCTGATGAAACTATCCGGTTTTGGCAAGCTGTTGCGGATGGCTGAATTTTGAACTAGGAGTTTGCCAAGAAATCAGGTGTCCCAGAACCCGGTTTCCACGAAAAACTTGTCAGGTTGGTCGACCAGTTTCCAGAAACCGGGTTCTGCTGGTGGGGCATGTTTGAGTTTGAATTCCTTAAGTCTGCGCCTCCGTTCCCTTAGTCTGCTACTCTCCCGCTCCTCCGTTCCCTTGCGCGTTGCACCTGGAGATCACACGATCGACACACGTGTTACTCAAGCAACTCGGGCACCAGCACCAGCCGAAACCCGAAGAGAATATGGCGCGAAGTCGTTGGGCGCGTGTGCTCATAGGCGGCGCGACAAAAGCCGGGCAGGTCATCCCAAGAGCAGCCTTTCATTACCGAGACAGTGACGCCCCGCCGCTCCCGCAGGGTGGAGGTGAACTCAAACACGTTGCCGGCCATGTCTTCGGCCCCATAGGGGCTTTGACTGAGGGGATAGCGGGCGATCGCGCTGGTACCAAAAGGGATTGACTGACCCCAGTGGGTGGCGTCATCTTGCCAGTCATTGCCCCAGGGAAAGTAGCGACCATCTTCGCCTCGGGCGGTTTTTTCCCATTCGTCGGCAGTGGGCAACCGATACTGCACGCCATCTTGCTGGCCGCGCCACTCGGCATAGGCTACGGCATCGTCATAGGAGGCGAGCACCACCGGATGCTCCCCCAAACTGTCAGGAAACATGTTGTCTTGCCACAGGTAGGGCACGACGTCTGCGTAGGGATGCACTAAAAACCCTTGCTCTTGATACTCGGCAGCAGAAATGCCGGGGGCGCGGTGGCCGGTGGCGGCGATAAAGGCAGCATAGTCTTGCTGGGTGACCAGATTGGCCTGCATGCAAACAGCGGCCAACGAGGCCGTCTGCTGATCGGCTTCAAACTCAAACCAGCGCCGATCGCGCAATCCCTGTTCGGCGGCCGCGATGGCCTCGGGTGAATCCGCGATCGCCTGGGCGGAAATCTCGTAGCCATAGTCGCGCTCGGCAGGGGTGCTGCCCGTGATAAAGGTGCCCGCTGGCACAAAGACGAAACCGGGCTGGGCGGCGCAGCGATCGCGGGTCATCAGCGGCTCGGCTTCTGAGGCGGCACTGCAGGCCGAGAGCAGCAGCAAGCCTCCAGCGGCGATTTTTAATAAATGTTTGCCCATTGACCACTCCCTCAGCAGAGATTCATCTATTCGTCGGCGTTCAGTATTACCATAGCCATCGGTTTCTCAAATGAGCATCATGGCAAATAGCAACTGGCTGGTAACAGATGATGGCACGCTGCAAACCCTCAAGGCGGCCGCTGCTGAGGAGCCTGAAAAAATCTATCGCCTCTATCGCTTTTTAACCGAGTTAGAAGATGTTTTGGCGGCGGAACAGGACGATGCAAAACGGCTGGCAGCGATCGCCCCCCTGGTGCGCAAGCTGCTGATCAGTTCCTACTGGCTGCAGATGGAATACAAAGAGCCTGACCCCAAAACCGGCTGGGGCGTGCATTTTCTCTATCGAGAATATCAGTTTCCCTTGACGATACAAATGGTGACCTGGAGCCCTGGGAGTGCTTCCACCATTCACAATCACGCTACTTGGGGCCTAGTGGCGATGCTGGGCGGCCAGGAAAAAAATCGGATCTGGCGGCGATCGCCAACGCCCGATCAGCCCGACAAAATTGAGCTGCTAGAGGAAACCATCTTGGCTCCCGGTGACATCATCACGTTTACCCCCGGCGCGATTCACCAGGTCGAACCCTATGGAGACGAGCCGACGATTTCGTTCAATCTTTATGGCGTGACTGACTATAAAAGCCGCTACGTCTTTGACACGGCAGCGCAGACCGCAAAGCTGTTTTGATCGCGATCTACGGTTTCTGCCAGGTCGCTAACAACCGGGGGGTGGCACTGCCAAACCCCTAGCAAACATCCTCTAAGTGCTCACCATTGAGGCGATGCCGACGAGCCGTTCACTGAGTTCCCACAGGCGTTTGGCTTTGGCATCATCACTACCCTCTGCCGACAGCTCTTGCACAAAGGCTTCGCGGCCCTGTTGCTGGCGGTTACCCCAGCTCCAGTGATAGCCGGACTGCTTAAATTCGGGATCGGCCACTACCATGGCCACTCGTTCACCCGCCAAATCCTGAGACACGTAACCTCCCGTGATATTTTTTTGGAACCATGGGAAAATCGTGCGGAATGCGGCAAAGTGATTGCGGAATAGCGGTGTATCGGCGACACAGCCGGGATATAGCGAATTGAACGTGATGCCCGTGCTCTCGTGATAGCGTCGATGCAGCTCACGGGTGCACAGCATATTGCAGAGCTTGCTGTCTTTGTAAGCTTTGCCGGATTTAAATTGTTTGCCATCAATCATCGCGATCGGAGCTTTGAAGCCCTGCTCGAAGCCGACCATATCGCCGAGATCAGGCGGTGCTGGGATGGGGATTTTGCCACCGAGTTCTTTGCGGTTGGCGGTGACTGTGCCCAAAATAATGAGACGCTTATCGCCAGCGGGCGAGTTTCTCAGATCTTCTAGCAGCAGATGGCACAGCAAAAAGTGCCCTAAATGATTGGTGGCTACGCTAATTTCGTACCCGTCTTCGCTGTACTCAGGGTCTTTGAGAAGCGGTAGATAGACGGCTGCATTGCACACCAGCGACGTTAAAGGTCTGCCGCTGTCGCGAAAGGTCTGCACAAAATTGCGAACGCTGCTGAGACTGGCCAGATCGAGATGCATGACCGTGTAGTGGTCGGGTGACATCCCAACTTCTTTCGCTGCCCGCTCGGATTTTTCTAAGTTGCGACAAGCCATGACCACATGCCACCCCTTCTTGGCGAGGGCTTTGGCAGCGTAAAGCCCGACTCCAGATGAGGCACCCGTTACGATCACCGTTGGCTGATTAAAGTCTGCCATTTTAACTTTTGTTTCTAAACGTAGGGTTGCGTTAACACTGTTTAGAATCGCACATCTAACGCGATACATCCCGCAATGAAATAAACCTTAAAAGCCGCTCGTGTCCTGAGTTTTTCGCCACCAAGCAGAGAATAAAACTGATGCGCGTAAGCCTGAGATTGCCCGAGCTTTGGAATATTCCTCGGTGAGTGGCAAGATCTTCATCGCAGTCGTTCATGACCCTGGCAAGAGCCGAGTTTGACAGTTGGGGATACCCAATCTGGCTGAGGTTGGTACAGCCGAGTTCGGACTGTAGAGTTCAGCATTCAGAATGTAGAGTTCGGCATACCCTGCGGGAAGGGCAAGCCCTACGGAGTTGAAAAGCTTGCCAGATAATGATTTCAGCCAGGTGATGGTTGCTAGTCACTGGCTGTTTAGGCCAATTCTTCGAGGGGGGAGATCGCCTCTGATGCTTCTTGGGTAGCGGCTTGAGAGGGCAAGCTGTAATCAGCGGTGGGCGCATCCGACAGCCTGCAGGACTGATTACAGCAGTGAATGAAATGCCGCACAATCAGCGGGTCTGACCACCGCAGGCGGGCCCGCTGTTCCAAGATAATTCTGGCTTCGCGCTCCGTCATCGGATGCCGCCACCCCTTCTCTTGTTGGCAGGCAATCCAAGTGTTGAGCACTTGAAAAATGCGAGCGAGCTTGTGCTGCGGGATGGTGCGCAAGTGATACTGGTTCAAAATAGCTTCGACGTCTGTGAGTCCTGAATCTCTGGCGATATTGGCGCTTTCAGCAAACCAGATATTCAAGCTGGCGACCATATGACCATGATCGCGAAACTCTTCCTCTAATAACTGGTCGGCGATGTAGAGCGCCCCCAAGTTCTTAAAATAAGCGGCTAACAGCAGTGTTTTGCGTTCGTTCTCATCGAGCTGTAGCAGCTTGCCGTACATGTGACAAAGTTTGGCTAAATCTTGAGACTCTTGCTGTAGCCAATCCCCTTTGTATTTCAGCAAGCTGTTGAGAGTTTTGACATACGTCTTAAAACTGGGATGACTCATCGGTTTAAGCAGTGACTAACGCCTGACAACTAAATTTAGGAAGTGCTGCGGGCAGAGACCTCAAAAATGAGCCGCTGCAGTCCCGGATTTCCACCGATAGACCTTACTAAATCTGCCCATCTTGATGGATAAATAAATTTTTCACCGTAATTACTCGGGAGACTTTGTTAAAAAATCATCAACAACCAAACTCGATGCGAGGGCTGGCTACAGCAAATCTACGGTCCCTAAAGTGCTGTCTAGATGAATCCGCTGTCCGGATTGCAAGCGATCGCGCCGCTGGCTCATCACAATGGTGGGAATGCCATACTCGCGCGCCGCGATCGCTCCATTAGAAAGTTGGCCGCCGGTTTCGGCAATCAAGCCGTTGATCGGCAGTTGGGCAAAGGCCGGCAGATCACTGGCCTTGAGAAACGGCACGACCAAAATAGTGTCGAGCGGTAGCGCTTGAGGCTGGCGCAAAGCCTTTAAGACTGAGACTTTACCCGTGGCTGCTCCAGGACAGACCGGCAGGGCGTGCAGCCGTGAGGTGGCCTCAGTCAAGGCAACAGTCGGTGGTTCAGCGGTCGGCAACTGGCGCTGGGCGCCCTGCCCCCGCTGGCCCTCAACGGGAATGATGGGCCGACTCTGCAGGAGCCAGAGGCGATCGCCGTCAAAACTCCATTCAATATTTTGGGGAATGCCTGCACAGCGCTGCTCCAGGTGGCGAGCTAAAAAGGCCACTTCTTGCAGCAGCCGCTGCGGGGTCTCGCCGCTGCCCTTGACGTCGAGGGTGAGTGCCTCGGGCAAGCGCCAACTGTCAGGACTTTCGAGATTATCTGGCCGGTCAGCGGGCTGCAGGGTGACTTGCCACTGCTCGGGCGATCGCTGGCCAGCCGTGACGAAAGCGGCCGGGCCGAGCAGTGCTTCAATAACGACGGCGTCTCCTGCTCCTGTAAAGGGATCGCGGCTAAAGGCGACCCCGCTGCACAGGCCCTGCACCTGCTGCTGCACAATGACGGCCAGACTGCCCTCGGGCAGGTCACGATCGCGGCGATACTGCAGGGCACTGGCCTGGCTGTAGGCGCGAAAGCACTGATTCATCGCCGCGTACAGCGCTTCTGGCGAGGTCAGGTTGGTACTTGCCGGATATTGCCCCGCACTGGACGAGAGAGCTGGGCGATCGCCCACGATAGATGATCGGGCAATGACGGGAGCCTGTGGCGACGGTTGGGTAATCTCCAGCAGCATCGCGGGATCATCCCCAGCGGGTAAGACATAGCCTGTTGGCACGGGATAGCCCCAACCGAGCAGCTGCGACAGTGAGGCTGCTTTCGCCCCGACCTGATCTTTGTCCAACCGTTTTTGGAGCGCCAGCAGAGCGCGATCGCTGCGAAAGAAGCCGAATAGCCGCCGTGATTCGAGCCGCATGGCGGGGTTGGGTTGATCCAGCTCCTCGGGCATTTTTTGATAAATCCAGCCGATCAGACCGCAAAGGCTGGCCGTCAGCAAGATCCGCATGCCGTTGGGGTGGCTGAGGGCCGTGATCAGCGTAAACAGCCCCAGCACCAGTAGCCGACCCTGCTGCTTTTCCCGAAATAGGGTGAAGCCCAAAAAGCCCACCAAAAAGCTCAGACCGGCCACCACGGGGGTGTGGGCAAAGGCCCCGCCAATCAGGCTAGTGGTGCCTACGGCGTGCGATCGCCAGTAGCGGCCCATGACCAAGGCCATCAGGGCAATGATTTCCCAACCGGGGTCAGTGGGGAAATAGTGGCGAGCCAGCCAAACTGTCCCCACGCCTTTGGCCACCTCGGTGAGCCAGGCCAAACTGCCCACCAGCTGATTGCCCTCGACAACCGCTGTGGCAATACTGATCTCGCGCCGCCACGGCTGTGGGGTTGCCTGACGCGTCAACAGGGTGAGCCACCAAGCCGTCAGCGGTAAGGCCCCCAGCAGCGGGCACAGCACGAAAATGAGCAAGGTGCCCCAAACTTGAGTCAGGCTCAGCATAAAGTGGTTGATTCCAAGGGCATGACAGGGTGAGAACTGAATCAGGGTTCTCATTTTCTCATGGGATCTCCAGACAATGCTCGCTGCTGTCAGCGGCTGGGGAGAACTCACGCGATCGCTAGCATTGTCTCTGAGACACTCTCCTCCCTGAGAGAAAATAGGTTTTACCATAGAGCAAGGCTGACGCAGATGGGCGAGGGCCGCTAGCGTGAGCGGTGGGGTATCCCCTCGAAGACAGCTACAGCCAACATTGCGTCGATCCTCACCGCGTTAAAAACTCACTAGGAAAGCTATGGCAGTTGCATTAATTACAGGGGCTTCGGCTGGGATTGGCGCTGAATTTGCTGAGCAGTTAGCCCAACGCGGCTACGACTTAGTGTTAGTGGCGCGATCTCCCGACAAGCTGCAGGCGATCGCCGATACTGTGAGCCAGCAGCGCCACGTCAAAGCCACCGTCATAGTGCAAGACTTGACCACGCCTGACGCCGCTGCCAAGGTCATGGCTCAGCTGGAGCAGCAGCAGCTTCAGCCCGACCTGCTCGTCAACAATGCGGGATTTGGCACCTACGGCGAATTTGCCGACGGCGAACTCAGCACCTATCTCAACATGATTCAGCTCAATACGATGGTACTAGTGGATCTGACCTACCGCTGTTTGCAGAGCATGAAGCAGCGGCAGACCGGCAGCATCTTAAACATTGCCTCCACGGCGGCGTTTCAGCCTATTCCTTATTTTGCCGTGTATGCGGCCACTAAAACCTTTGTGTTGAGCTTCAGCGAAGCGCTCTGGTTTGAATGCAAACCGCATAACATCAAAGTGCTCGGTGTCTGCCCTGGCCCAACCGAAACGCAATTCTTTAAGACGGCTGAGTTTCCCGATAGCCTGGGAGAAAGTGTCGGGCAAAACTATACCTCGCCTCAAGCCGTCGTGAGTGATGCGCTGCAAGCGTTAGACAAGGGGCAATCTAACGTGGTGACCGGGGGCCTCACTAACCAGCTATTGGTTAATGCGGGCCGCTTTTTGCCCCGTGAAGCGTTGACCGGTGCGGTGGGCCGCATGTTCAAAACGCAGTAGGCCTTGATTGTGGCAACCCGCTGCCCGCTATGCAGCTGTTCTTTATCGCCCTGACGGTGGCGCTAGCCCAATTGTGAAAGAACTGTAAATGGTGGGGCGATGGCGCCCATGCTAGGTCAGGTGTTGGAGCGATCGCGCTGGCCAACGGACGATCACGGTATCGTTAGCCTACAGCCCTGGCCCCGCAACGCTTCTGGGCGCTGCAGTAATCTTTCAGGTGCGGGGCTGTAGGTGACGTAGAACGATCGCGATCGCCGTGGAGAGTCATGGTCTAACTGCCGTGATGATCTGACAACGCGGTTTTGATGACGGGCTCTAATCGCGGTGGTAGAGCGCTGGCCAGCCACGATTGGGAGAGGTCAGCGGCGCTCAGTTTGGTCGAGTTAGGAGGGTTGACCAAACTTTAAAGAACCTGTGAAGCGTAAAGTTTCGTTAGACACTGCAGGCACCTCTCCACTAGTATGTGAACAGACTATGAAGAAGCAAATTCAGGAGATCGGCACAAATACGTATTTGATATTTATGAGAAACGAAAGTTTTTCCGCTTTGGTGGCTCAAGCTTTCTAATTCAGGCGATCGCGGAGCCTATCGCAGGCTAAATTTGCGAACGTATTTTGGGAAATCACCTAGTAGTTGAAGACTAGATATGTCGCCCAGTCAAACCAGAAAAAATTGTTGTGCCCAATGACTTGAAACTGGTTAATATTCAGCCCGATCAAGATTGGTCGCCTCTGAGTTGATTCGCCCAATGTTCAATGCCCAATCGTCTTAGGGCCTCTACAGATGCCTCAATGCTGCGGACCGCAGATTGTTTCCCTTAGTCTGCCTGGTTGTCGAGCCGCTGCTTAAGCAGCCCTGTGTGCGACTTCGAACTCGGAAAAGTGTGGCCTGCTGGTATCGCTTCACGGACATCTAAATTTTTTGAAAACGCTAAAAACTGCTTGATTATGAAGCCTCAAAACTTTCAAGAAGCCGTTATTTACTATTCAATTATTGGTATTTATCTCTTATTTTTCCTGAGCAGTCAGTTTATTGCCGTGCCCATGATCGCCTGGGGTTTGCTGGCTTATTTGGTTCTCGACCATTTCTTTCTTCGGCCTGCCAAACGGTCAGCGGTGCATATTCCGATTGGCGTTTGGGTTTGGGTGGTGGCGATGTTAGCTATTCTAGTCGCCTTGATGGTCGGGCTAGTCAACATTGATGCCAGTCTCACTCGCTTAATTAAGTCTTTTATCAATAACTTCATGCGCACTTGGGCTTTGCTGGCGGTCTTTCCTTTGATTGGCTGCTTCCAGATTCGCCCTCAAATCGTGTCCCGAGCTATTTGCCTCCTGGCGGTTCAAACTCTCATCATCTTGCCCTTTGCTTACATCATGATGACCGCTGGGGTTGAGATGCCGCTCTACACAATTTCTATCCTGTCTAAAATTGGTGGCTTTTCTGACCTTTATTACGAAGTGGCGCTGCACGCGGTTGAAAATATCTCGGGTCAGAGTCGGCTAACGATGTTTGCGCCGTGGGCTCCTGCTTTGGCCTGTGCCGCGACGGTGCATATGTGGTTGGCTAGCTACGAAAAAAATGTCGTACTCCGGTGGCTAGGAATTGGTGCCAATATCATTTTGATAATTGGTTCTGCCTCTCGCTTGGGGCAGTTATGTTTGGTCGTGTTACCGCTCGTCCGCTTTAGTTTGATTAATTTGACTCGGCCCATGTGGCTGTTTGGGGCGGCGTTTGCTGCCTTTTTGGCCAGTTTGCAAAGTTCGCGAATCGTGACGGGGCTGACTGACCTCAAGATTTACTTTGACAACCAACGTAGTGAATCGTCCCATGTGCGAGAAGTCTTAGCCCGAGTTGCCCTCAATCGCTGGACTGATGCGCCCATCTGGGGCCACGCGATGAAGGCCCCTGGCTCACAGGCGACCCGCGATATGCCAATTGGTAGTCACCACACTTGGATTGGGGTGCTCTTTACCCACGGTTTGGTCGGCACCACAGCGTTATTCTTCGCTGCTGCTTATACCCTGGTCGATCTGGTGATTAAGTCTCAGGGGAGCAAGGTCTCGCAGGTCAGTCTGATGGTGTTTCTGACCATGCTGGCGTTCTCGTTTGGCGAAAATCTGGAGACGCTGGCCTACATGTTTTGGCCTGGACTAGTCATGTTGGGGATTGGCTTACAAGAACCTGATCGGGTGTTCGCGAGTGCATCCGATGAGCCGCCTTTATCGGTCGCTACCCATTCTTAAATCAGAGGTCTTTATGTCTACCGTTTCTATTGTTATTCCGGTCTATAACGGCGCTAAAACGATTGCCAGAACGCTGGAATCTATTCTTAAGCAGACCTATCAAGATCTCGAGATCATCGTGATTAACGATGGTTCTAAAGACAATACGTTAGAGGTGGTGGCCGGTTTTGAAGATCCGCGCATCAAGGTGTGCTCGTATCCCAATGGTGGGCTGCCGGTAGCGAGAAACCGGGGCATTGACAATGCCACAGGAGAATTCATTAGTTTTGTCGATGCCGACGATCTCTGGTCTCAGGACAAAATTGAGTGTCAAGTCAATGCACTCAACCGCGATGAGAAGGCCGGTGTTGCTTATAGTTGGACGGCTTTTATCGATGAGTACGATAACTTTTTATATGCCTGTGTTCCCCTACACCACGCAGGGGATGTCTATCCGGCGCTGTTAGTGAGAAACTTTATTGCCAACGGCTCTAACATTCTGGTGAGGCGATCGATTGTGGAAGAGGTGGGCCAGTTTGATCCAAATTTGCATTCCGTTGAAGACTGGGAGTATTACCTCAGACTGGCAGCCCGCTGTAATTTTTCAGTGGTGAAGAAGCATCAGATATATTATCGAAAATCTTCTCAAGCGATGTCAGCCAGCGTGCCTCGCATGGAATCCTATGGGTTGACGGTCATTGAGCGGGCCTTTTCGCAGGCTCCTAAAGATCTGCAATACTTGAAGCCTCGCAGTTTAAGTAAGCTGTACCGCTATTTGGCTCTGCAGTGCGTGCGCAACTCATCGAGCCGCGAAGATTTAGCGGTCGCGACGCAAAAGCTCACGAAGTCAATTCTCAATTCGCCGCGATCGCTGCTCGAAAGAGATACTCAGCGGTTGACCGTGAAACTCTTCATTCTCAACACGCTGCCTCAGGACTGGGCCAAATCTCTCATTGAGCGCTTGGGCGATAAGCCCCCGGTAGTGCTGCAGTGATGACCTGGACGCGACGTTATTTCCGCTGCGGATAAAGATTACAATCGCGACTACAGTGAGTTATGTCCCTTGGGGAAAAGATTCAACAGTTCTTCCAAAGAACTCGACAGTTTATTGGCCGTAAATTACAAGATCGGTTTGCTCGCAGCTTAGGATGGCTCGGGATCTCTCAGGCGTTGATTCGCTTTTCCAGGCTCGGGGCGACACTGTTGCTGCCTCGGTTTTTAACCCCCGAAGATTATGGGTTAGCCGCCCTGGTGCTCACAACCTATGAGTTTACGCGCACGTTTACGAGATTTGGCCTGCATGCCAAGCTGATTCAAGCGAAAGATGACGAGATCGGCGAGCTGAGTAATAGTGCTTTTTGGCTCAACCTGGTGTTGTTTGTCGGGTTGTTTGTGCTGCAGTGCACGCTCGCTTTTCCGGTGGCTTGGTTCTATGACAATGACCGGCTGATTTTGCCGATTTGTGTTCTGGCAATCACGTTTTTGATTGTGCCGGTGGGTCAAATTCAGTCGTCGTTGATTCAGCGAGAAAATCGCCTGAAAGACTACGCAATGGCTCAGTCCCTCCGCTATACCACGGCAAATATTTTGACGGCGGTGTTTGCCGTTGCTGGGTTGGGGCTATGGGCGATTGTCTTGCCCAGAGTGATTGCCGCGCCCATTGAATATTTTATTTTGTTGCGGAAGCACAAGTGGCGGCCTTCCCAGGGATTTACCACCCATCGCTGGGGAGAAATCATCAAATTTGGCTTCAATATTCTTGGCGTGCAGCTGCTACAAACGGCCCGCGAGAATATGGATTACCTGATCGTCGGACGATTCATTGGCATCCGTGAATTGGGCTTTTACTACTTTGCCTACAATGCTGGTTTAGGCATTAGTTTGACGATCATCAATAGCATTACGACGGCGCTGCTGCCATACCTCTGCGCGGCGAGAGAGACCTTGAGTCAGCTCAAAGCGGCTTTTCTCAGCAGTCTCAAGACGATTGCTGCCGTCATTATTCCCTTCGTGATGCTGCAGTCCATGGCGGCTCGTTTTTATGTACCGTTTATATTTGGTGAAGAGTGGATTCCGGCGATACCCATTCTGATTTTGATCTGTATCTCGGCGATTCCTCGTCCCTTTGATCAGGCGTCGTTTTATTTATTGACTGCAGTTGATCGCTCCGGCATTGGTCTGCTGTGGAATATTGGCTTTACCGTATTGTTTGGGTTGTCTTTGCTGGTGGGCGTGCAATTTGGGGCACGGGGAGTGGCGATCTCTGTGGTTGCTATTTATTACTGCTTCGTCCCGACTTATCTGCTGTGGTCAATGCGCTACGTTTTTGTAGCTCGCAAAGGATTTTTGACGTAAGGGAGCATGGGCAATGACGTTAGTTTCAGTAATTGTGCCGGTGTATGGCGTCGAGGCGTATATTGCCAAAACTGTGCAATCTGTTCTAGATCAAACCTATGGCAATTTTGAATTGATTTTGGTCGATGATGAATCGCCGGATCGAAGCGTCGAAATTTGCCAGCGATTTGAGGACTCGCGCATCACCATCGTGCACCAAAAAAACCGGGGCTTAGCGGGGGCGCGCAATACCGGTATTCGTCACGCCCAAGGCACCTATCTAGCGTTTTTAGACGGGGACGATTTGTGGCAACCCACGAAGCTCGCGCGGCATGTTGAGCATTTGGAACAGAATCCAGATGTCGGTTTGAGTTTCAGTCCTTCAGTGCTCATTGATGAAGCGGGTGACCCAACAGGCACTTACCTTACCCCCCGGCTCCAGGCGATTACTGCCGAATACCTGTTTCGCAACAATCCGATTGGCAATGGGTCAACGCCGGTAATCCGACGACCAGTTTTGGAGGCGATCGCCGTTCAGCAAGATCGCTACGGTCAGGTGGAGACGTTCTATTTTGATGAAGACTTTCGCCGCTCAGAAGATATTGAATGCTGGTTACGCATTTGTTTGTTGACCGCTTGGCAAATTGAGGGCATTGCTGAACCGTTAACGCTGTATCGCATTAATGCGGGTGGCCTATCGGCGAGTCTCGTGCAGCAGTTTGACTCTTGGCAGCAGGTGCTACAAAAAGTCGCGACCTACGCGCCTGAACGGGTGGAGCAATGGGGCCAGCTGAGTCTGGCCTATCGATCGCGGGTTCTGTCTCGCAAAGCGGTGCGCCTGCGTAATGGCGCGATGGCCCGACATTTTGCGCAGCAAATGCTCGCCAGCGACTGGCGAATCCTCCGGCAAGAGCCAGCCCCCACGCTGCGAGTGTTAGGGGGGGCCGGGTTGCTGACGATCTTGCCCTACCCGCTCTATCGGTTGGCCGAATCAGGGGCGGCTCAGCTAATGGGGGCTTGGCAACGCCAAAAAATGTCGACATCTGGCCGTTAACCCAGTCCTCTTGGAAGGTGGAGGTTGCTATGCAAGTACGCCGTTTGGCAGTGCGAATAGGTTGCCTGTTGCTAGGTCTACTCTTGGCGTTTGGCCTATCAGCAGCGATTCATAAGTGGCTGCAGCCGACGTCTAAAGCGGCCCTGATCGCGCCGACAGCGGCGCTAACTAACGTCCCCATTGGTGGCGGCGGATATGTTACTGGCATTTATATCCATCCGGTTGAGCCTGATCTGATCTACCTCAGAACTGATATGGGGGGATTTTATCGTTGGCAGGCGGCGACGGAGCGCTGGCTACCGATTACCGATCGCTTCTCGGCGGCTGAGCAAAACTACTATGGTGGCGAGGCCTTAGCGCTTGATCCTAACAATCCGGAGGTGGTGTATATTGCGGCGGGCAAGTATCTGGATGATGCGCCGGGGGCAATTTTTCGGTCGGGCGATCGCGGGGGCACCTGGCAAAGGTTGGGCCTAGAGTTGCCAATGGGCGGTAATGAAATTAACCGATGGCTGGGCTCGCGCCTGGTGGTTGATCCGCAAGACTCGGCCCATCTGTTGTTTGGCTCTCGTCAGAGCGGTCTGTGGACCTCTAGTGATGTCGGTGTTACTTGGCAGCAAGTCATGGATATCCCGATCGTGCCGGATGATCCTGTGGGCATCACGGGCATTGTGTTTGATCCGGTAGATGCGGCGATCGTTTACGCCACCCATTTTGAATCGGGCGTCTATGTCTCGCGTGATCGCGGCAGCCGCTGGCAGCGCTTGCCAGAGAGTCCGCAGGCCGTGCAACAAATTGCGGTGGCGACTGACCAGAGCCTATACGCGGTGGGTGATACCGTTTATCGCTACGGCGATCAAAGCTGGGAGCCGATTGCCCCCCGCCAGAGCGGCGGCGCTGAGGTGGTCTTCAATGCGCTGAGTCTTGATCCCCATGATGCTGAACACTTGGTAGTCAGCTCTAAAGAAGATCGGGAGACGGAGATTTTTGAGTCGCGCGATCGCGGCGCCACGTGGCGGCGGTTATCGCGCCGGCTCCAGGGCCAAGTGCCGTGGTGGACTGATTTTATGAATTCCCAACCGGCCATTGCCGCGATTCGCCTTGATCCGCATCATCCTCAGCGGCTCTGGCTCACCGATTGGTATGGGGTGTGGCGCACCGATCAGCTCGATCGCCCCACCTCAGTGTGGAAAAACTATGTGGCGGGGCATGAGCAAGTGGTGTCTTTTGCGTTGATGGCGCCGCCGACCGGGCCGGTGTTAGTCAGTGGCTTGGCCGATGTGGATGGCTTTGTGCACGACGATACGTTGGCGACTTATCCTCAGCAACGTTTGGGAGTACAGGGATCACAGCGCATTTCTGATACCTATAGCTTGGCGTACTGTGAGCAAGATCCTGCCGTCTTCGTCCGCATTGGGGGCACCCGCTGGGATGACCAATATTTGCTGGCAGTTTCCACCGATGCTGGCAACACTTGGCAGGCGTCGCCGCGCTTTCCCGCCGATCAGTTGCCAATTGATGTGGCGATCGCGTCACCCACGTGCGACAGCATCGTTGTGATTTTGGATGATGAGCCGCCGTTATATAGTCGCGATCGGGGGCGCACCTGGGCGACGACCACCGGGCTCCCCGATGGCCCCGACGGCCCTTGGAATTGGTCGAAGCCGTTGGTGGCTGATCCGGCTCTCGATCAGGGGTTTTATTACGCTACGAATAATGGTGAAGTCTATCAGAGCCGTGACGGGGGAGAGTCCTTTGAGTTGCTGAGCCAGGGCTGGCCAGCTGCCTCAGAGCCGATTCTGCAAGTTGATCCCCGGCAACCAGAGCGGCTGGGCTTGGCGCTGGGGGAGGGCGGTTTGTATTACTCAGAAGATGCTGGTCAAAACTTTCGGGAGATCGACAGCGTCAAAACCGCTCATTTGCTGGCCTTCGGTAAGCCAGCCCGAGGGCGAACGCCACTCTACATCTATGGCACCCTAGCTGATCAAAAAACAGGACTGTTTCGCTCCTGGGATTTGGGCGATCAGTGGGAAGAGTTGACGTCCGCGACACAGCCGATTGGCAACAAGCCCAATGTCTTGGCCGCGAGTCAGCAAATCGATGGGTTGGTGTTTGTGGGGACGAATGGGCGAGGAGTGTTTTACGGATATTAGGTATAAATAAGGACTTCCAACATGAAGGCGTAATGAAGGGAGATTCGAGGAAGTGATTGGTGGATAAAGATTGAGTAATTGTGCGGAGGCTCGGGGTAGGCGAGGTGCCGCCGGACTCGCAATAATGCCCTTTGAAGAGCGGAACTTTCTTTGACGAGTTTTAGTCTGCTGGAAAGAAGCTCTTCACTGGCTGGGAAAGAAAGGAGATAGAATGGTTCGTCCATTGATTGCGATTGGCTTAGATGCGGCGGAC
>CALCCA010000140.1 GCA_937899725.1 uncultured Halomicronema sp. | reverse complement strand
CAATGTGCAATCGGTGCTACGGCAGCGCTGTGCTTATCTCAATGGTGGATTCTCGCAGTGAGTCTTGCAAGACTGGGTTGCACTCGTATTCAAGACCTGTATTGACAAGAAAAAGCGATCACGCTCAGTCGACAGTGACCTCCCCCATAAGACATCTGGAATGGTGCGTGTAGCGGCGTTGCTAAGCGATCGCACCTCGGTAGTCAGTCGGTCTCTTGGATCAAAATCGTGGGGGGTGTAGGTGTTGCAAAGTTGTTGGCCGGGCATCCGGCCAGATTAAGCGCCAGCGCCACAACGATGCTGCAGATCAGTTTTGACGGTGGCATTGTGATTTCTGGCGTTGCTTAATGATGGGATGATTCGCCTCCCTAGCCCCCCAATTCTGGGGGGAACTAGATGTTTGAAGTCCCCCAGAATTGGGGGATTTAGGGGGCAACACAGTCTCTGTCCTGGAAGACCCGTTCATCCCTAAAATCAGCAACGCCTGATTTCTTTCCAATTTGACGGCAGCTCTGCCTCAGGCGTGGTGATTTTTGAAGGGGAGGAGGCCATGCGATCGCGCTTGTCCTAATTCAACCAGAGACCCTCGGCATTCATCCTGCCATCGAGATGGCGTAGACTGTAGTCGTGTCGATGTTGTGCTGAAGAGATAAGGCTTTAAATCATGGAAGTTAATAGTTTAGGGTTTGTTGCCAGTATTTTGTTCGTTTTGGTGCCCACGGTCTTTCTGCTGATTCTGTATATTCAGACATCGAGCAAAAAAACGGGTGCATAAAAACTGTTAAGGTCTACCCGCGATCACTCGATGAGGATGGCGGGTAGACAACCAGTAAAAACAGTCGCGATGGCTCAGGTTTCACTGAGTTGCCGCTAATTGAAGTCTTGGGTCAAATGATCGCTTTTGATGAGGGCTGCGGCGATCGCCGTGGCCCTAGTTTTTTGCCGTCGCCACAGATGGGTTGCCCCTTACGTTGGCGGCTGATCCGGCAGTAGCGACTCCGCGATCGCCAGGTCGAAATAGCCTTGAGTCAAGGTTGGTCCTGATAGCACCTGACAAGGATTGTCGGGGTCACCGAGATGAGTCAGCACACAGGCGGCGGCAGCAAAATCTTGGGTGCGGGTGTAGTCGGTGACGGCGATGACGCTGGGCAATCCGGCTTGGGTCGCAGCCGTGAGACCATGGGCGGTATCTTCGATGGCCAGGCAATAGTGGGCTTCTAGGGCTAGTTGGTCGAGCACATAGTGGTAGATGTCAGCGGCTGGTTTCTTCTGGGGCACCACATCACCAGCGGCAATCACTTCAAACCATTGAGGCGCATCGGTGGCTAAGGTTTGGGTTAACAGAGTGAGAACATTTTCGAGGCGGCTGGTAGTGGCGATCGCCAGCCGGATATGGGCTTGCCGTGCTGCCATGATCAGCCGCTTGACCCCTGGCCGCAGGCCAATTTGCCCCGATGCTAACAGGGTGGCGTAGTGCTGGGTCTTGGCCTGGTGCAGCGTCGCGACGAAGGTATCCCAATCATCGATCACCGGCATCGGTGGCCCATAGCGCTCGACAAAAAAGCGAATGCGTTCTTTGCCCCCGGCTACCTGCAAGAGTTCGCTATAGAGCGCTGATGACCAGTGCCAGTTTAAACCGGCAGCCTCAAAAGCCTGGTTGAACGCAACACGATGCCCGTAGCGTTCGTTTTCGGCTAGGGTGCCATCGACATCAAAGATGATTGCTTTCAGGTCTGCCATGGGTCGCTGTGGAAATCGTGGGAAGATGGGCGTCGGTTCTATCTGTTCTTGCTCGACCGGGAGGGATGAGGGGAGCAAGGGGGGCAGGGGAGCAAGAGGAGCAGGGGAGCAAGGGAACAAGCGTGGGATGTTATTTATTGGCGAGTCCCTAATTGCGATCACTCGAAGAGAAGGCCACTCGCCAGGCAATAAAGACGAGAAAGGACACATAGGCAATGACAAATAGCCATTCTTGTAGGTTCTCTCCAGAGTTCATGGCAGTTTCGCGGCACGTTGATGTTTAGTGTATGCCGTTGGGGTGCGGCGCTACCGGCAGACCATTGCAGACATTAGATTTCCACAATGACGGGGGTATGATCGCTGGGTTTTTCGAGTTGGCGTGGGGCGATATCAATCGTGCAGCTTTTGGCGCGATCGTAGAGTGTAGGTGATAGGTAGTGGTGATCAATACGCCAGCCCCGATTACGCGAGAACGAGGCAGCGCGATAATCCCACCAGCTAAAGTGTCCGCCTTCCTCGGTAAACTTGCGAAAGGCATCCTGCAGGCCCATGGACAAGACCTGGGTCAACGTTTCTCGCTCGGTGGGTGACGACATGATGTGGGTGTCTTTACCCTTAGGGTCATGAATATCGCGATCTTCTAGCGCAATGTTAAAGTCGCCACAGACTAACAGCTGGTCGTTGTCAGCCAAAAGAGTTTGCAAATAGGTCTGTAAGACGCCTAGCCAGCGGAGCTTGTAATCATATTTTTCACTGCCGATCGCGGAGCCATTGGGCACATAGAGGTTCACAAGGCGCACCCCATCGAGCACTCCCGTCATGACGCGCTTTTGGTCGTCTAAATCGCCAACTGCATCAGCCCCCACGATTGGGGTAAATCCGAGGCTGACGTCCTCTAACGGCTGACGACAGAGCATGGCCACGCCGTTGTAGGACTTTTGACCACTGATATGAGCCTGATAGTCCACTGCTTGAATGGCTGCCAGCGGAAAATCAGCGTCTTGCACCTTGGTTTCTTGCAGACACAGCACATCAACGGGGTTAGCCGTTAACCAGTCAGTCACGTGGGTCAGGCGCGATCGAATTGAGTTGACGTTCCAAGTAGCGATTTGCATACAGTGTTAGCGTTCAAACCTGCGAAATGTTAGCGGTAACCACCGATGTGCTGAGCTGGCTGACTCGGCACCCCTCATCCGTCACCGCGATAGCTTAGCTATGCCATCGGTGTCGCCGCATCATGATGGTGTCACATTGCGGCAACAGAAAGAAGCCCGCTAGGCTGTCAGAGGGCTGATCGGTCACCCGGATATTGCGGGGATGCCAGTGATTAACCTTGAGGATGCTTGGATGTTTGGCCAGAGAATATGTCTGCAGCTGACCGACCGCTAGAAGGGGACGCCCTGGTAAAAGAAGTGTGTCGTCGCATTCGGGTGGCACGCAGCTATTGGGATGCTCACAACAATGCCGCCTGCCGAGGCGAGCGGGAAAAGGCACTGGCCCTCTACAACACTTTGACCAAAGTGGAGAAAGAGAAAATTCCTCAGCAATTGAGGATCTGGTTGCGCTATCGCAGCGAAAAGTATTTTGGCGCGCACCGCACCGCACCGGGCAGTCCGCGTCAGACAGGTAAAAAGACGGGCAAGCAGAGCCGCAAGGGCAAGCCGCCGCGATCACGCCGCCGTTCGTAGCTGGCTGGTGATCTCCTCTCAGCCACTTGGAAGCGGACACAGCTGTGTCTCTAGCCGCGTGCGATCGCCGTTTGAGAACGCTACAGCGAGGACAAATCACCTCTAAGCTAGTCCATGACCTGTTAAGTCAAATGACATGGATATACAGTGGCAAGCTGCCAAGACCTATGAGGATATTCTTTATGCCAAAAGCCAGGGCATGGCGAAAATCACGATTAACCGGCCCCACAAGCGCAATGCCTTTCGTCCTAAAACGGTGGTGGAGCTGTATGACGCCTTTGCCGACGCTCGGGAGGACACTTCAATTGGCGTCATTTTGCTGACCGGGGCAGGGCCGCATACCGATGGTAAGTATGCCTTTTGTGCGGGGGGTGATCAAAGCGTGCGGGGCCAGGGCGGCTACATTGACGAAGCGGGCATGCCTCGTCTCAACGTACTCGACTTGCAGCGACTCATTCGTTCAATCCCGAAGGTGGTGATTGCCTTAGTGGCGGGATATGCGATCGGCGGCGGCCACGTGCTGCATCTTTTGTGCGACCTCACGATCGCGGCTGATAATGCCGTGTTTGGCCAGACTGGGCCGAAAGTGGGCAGTTTTGATGGTGGCTTTGGCGCCAGCTACTTGGCCCGGATCGTCGGGCAAAAAAAAGCCCGAGAAATTTGGTTTCTCTGTCGCCAGTATTCCGCCCAAGAGGCGTTGGCGATGGGGTTGGTCAATACGGTGGTGCCGGTCGAGTCTTTAGAGGCGGAAGGCGTGCAGTGGGCGCGTGAAATTTTAACCAAGAGCCCGATCGCAATTCGCTGCCTCAAAGCCGCTTTTAATGCCGACTGCGATGGTCAAGCCGGCCTGCAAGAACTCGCGGGCAACGCGACGCTGCTGTACTACATGACCGAAGAAGGCGCTGAGGGCAAACAGGCGTTTTTAGACAAGCGATCGCCTGACTTTGATCAATATCCCTGGTTGCCATAAACAAAACGCTGAACCGTCAATCAATCGGTTCAGCGTTTTACGGGGCAAAACTCATTGTCAAAGACAGCCGCAATCGGCAGCGCGGCTCAATTATTGAACGGCTTCTACTAGAAAGTCTGGCTCTGCTGGGTCAAAGTCGTGGTTGCTGACTTTGAGGCCCTGAGGCCAGGTGGCCATGGGTGATTGAGTGACCGTGTTGACAGTCTCAAGAAATACCGGACTCGCCAAAGAGCAGGCCGTCCAACCCCCCTGCACAGGTACGTTGAGCTGGCTGCAATGCCCCCCTCGTCGGCCTTCCAGCGTGAAGTGGCGGCAACGCTGACAACAAGAGACATCTAACTGATTGGCATCCATCAGAAAATTATCCAGAAATAGAGCTTCTCTATAGTGTCCAAACATTTTTGGGGCCTTTCAAAAGGGAAAAAGCGGCAGGCTTAATGCCCTCAATCGTTTCGGCGTCAAAACCGCCTGCAGCCAGCTTTAGAATCTTTTTAGAATCTCTTCAGAAATCTATACTCACTGGCATAGAGGTAAAACCACTTGAAATTGACTCTATGTCAGCTGGGATCGTATTTGCTGGTGAATGAAAAGTTGTCGCCACGCTCAAAAAACTCCTGGTTTTTGCTGAGTTTGTAGATTAAAAGGCAGGCAAAATGAATAAAATCAGTAGCTTTGCGGATGCTGAAAAGAAGGGAGAATGGATCGAAATATGAGTCTTGATTCGTATTGGGAGTTTTGGTAAATCTGAATAAAATAAATTCTAGGTTTGTTTGCCTGCTGTTGGCCTCAATTCAAATATTTTTCTTGTGCTTGGCCTCTTGGCGATCTTGGCTTTGTAGGGTGTGCCACTGATGCGCTTGGCAAATGGCACAGACTCCCCAGCGCTGTAGCTCTTGACTCGGACACGGACTGTGGCAGCAGGGGCATTGGCTCTGATTGGCTAACTGGGCCTGCTTGCGCTCAGCCCACTTTTGAAAAGCGTCGTGAGCCGTTGCTGGCGGTAAGGGAGAAAGATCAGGGTTTAAGGCCGCCCAACTGGGGTGATGGGTGAGAGAATTTACGGCGAGGGGCTGCGATCGCTGGGTTAGTCGCCGCCATTCGGCGGACGCAAAGCGCAGATCGCGAATTTTGGTGGCCAGTAAGGGCAGCTTGTGGTGCAGCTTTTGGCGGATGCGGGTGCGCTCAAAGGTCAGCGTTTGTGCCCAGGCTGCGCTCGATACTGAGACCTGCAACACCTCTCGGTAAATCTTGGTGGGCTGACTGTGCTGCGCGACGGCGGCGCCAACCAGCTGTGGCCAAATTGCCAGCACCTGCCGCAAACCGGAGGACGCCTGCCATTGTGGCGATCTCTCCAGATTATTCATCAAGGCTTGAATCGACTGCATCGCTAAAGGCGCATCATTACAAACGCCGGATATGGCAAGGGTGGCAACAAGCGGTCTCACTCTTGGGGCACTGCCAGATTTGAGGGCTGACTGAGAACAGTCTCGCATCCGGCTCTGGCAGACCCCCACAACTCCCCCACAACTCCCCGCTGGCCAGGTTTTGCGGTCAACAGCCGCCGAGACTTGAGAATCCCTAGCTGCTGCTAACAGCAGCCAGGCGTTACCTGACACTCTAGCCTGACAGTGGGCGATGACGTCGCTAGGGGTGGCGTGATTTCTCTCTGACACCCCCCTAAATGTAGCGACATTGTGCCAACTGCAAACAAATCTTGTCTTAAAAGAATGCTCACTTTTACGCAGACATTGTTATAACTAGATGCGAGTTACCGCAGCTATCAGCAAAAGCCTCTCTAAATCAGGGGCTAAAGCAATTTGCGGCTGGTCTGCATCGTTGGTGTAAACCGTGTTGGTATTTTCCGTGAGGCGAGCCCCATGACCCCCTCAACTGCCCCTCAGCAGTCTTATTCTCAATCACCGCTGGCTAACAGTGCCTTGCTAGAAGGGCTCAAACCCCCTCTGAGAAGCACGCTATCTAGTCTCAACATCAACCTTGACTATGAGTTGGCGCGGTATCGCTATGCCAAGCGAGGTGACGCTCAGCCCGGCGTTGCGCCCCCCCAGTTTCAGTCACGGCGGCAGCGATCGCTCAATCTCATCAACGTACCGACCCCGGCTAAGCCGGTAAAATTGCCCGCTACGGCGGCAGCGGCACCCCCGCCACCCCCGAATCCGCGCATTGCCCAAACCGCTAATTCTAGTGCGCCAGCCTCTGTCTCCGACCCCGTGGCAGCCCCTGCGACTGGTAGCGTCTCCGAGGTGGCCAATCTCAAAAGCGCTCTCGTGCGGCAAGCCGCCCCGCAGCCAGACAATTATCTGGAGTCGTCTGAGGCGCTGCTGCAAAACTTTGATAACTCATATCCAGCGGCGGGGTCAGAGCCTGCATCCACGTCCAAAAGCTGGTTTGAGGGCATCAATACCCCCCTCGGCTTGGGCGCATTGTTGCTGCTGCTCGTAGCGAGTGCTGGGTTTGGCTTTTTGCTGGTCAACCCCTCTGCGGCCCAAAACTTGTTTGGCAATACCCCGCTGGCTCGCCTTTGGCCCGGCTCAGAAGTGGATGAGGTTGAAGCCGGGGACGGAGTGACGGCAGACGCAGATGCGATCGCCAGCCCGGAGGGTCCGCCCCTGAGTGCGCTTGGCCCTGATCTCTCGCAGCGAGAGTTTTCGACTCTAGACCTCAACACGCTCAGCAACTTGCCTTCTAACGCTTCGCCGCTAGCGGGACAGCCCAACCCCCTCGCTACCAATCGCCCTGGCGATGGCAACGGTTTAGGGGCCAATCGGGCGAATGCAGGCAATGTCGCCGCTAATGGCACCTCTGCGGCGGGTCCGCCAACGCCCCAGCAGGTCAATCAGATCCCGCAAAACATTACTCCGGCGCCGCGTCCGGCGGCGATCACCCCCACCAATCAAGCCCCGGCAGCGGCCCCCGCACCGGCCCCCGCGCCTCAACCAGCGGCAGCGCCAGTGACCGCCGCTCCCGCTACGGCTAATTCCTCACCGGCAGTGAGTCAAGCGCCGGTGAGTTCTTACTACGTGGTGTCAGACTATACGGGTGATCCCTCTTTGGATGAGGCCCGTGAGGTCGTGGGCGATGCCTATGTGCGCAATTTCGATGTGGGTGCCCGCATTCAATTAGGGGCATTTAGTAGTGAAGCAGGCGCCGCTGCTTTGACCGAAGAGTTAAGCAATCAAGGCATTGAAGCTGAAGTTTACGAGCCCTAATAATCTGGTTCGCGATGGCTGCAGCATGGCCTTGAACAGGATTGTTTGGACAGCGATGTCTGCTGGATGAGTCCCTTCTCCTTGTCTACCGTTAAAGGCGATCGCTCAGCGGTAAGAGCTTGGTCTTGGGGTCTAGTGAGACTGCCATACCGTTTGCGGGCGTTGCTCAAACCACATGCCAGCAGTTGCTGACAGGCTAGCGGTTTTAGAATGGAGCTTTCCCTCCCCAACCAGTCTCGGGTTAGTATCCTGAACAATCTGGGGGTTCCGGTGGTCTCTGAATCTGCTAGCTGCTGAGCTTGGGTCGATTGGGCGTATGAGCGACACTCTCCACAATGCAACCGCGCCTGACTGGATTCGCCTGCAAAAGGCGCTGATGGTCGAAGCCGATCGCGGCTTCAACGACTTAGAAGGACACCAGCAGCGCTTTAGCGAGTTCTTGCAAGGGGCACTATCGGCTCCGCCCGCTCCCTTGCCGGCGGATAAGCAGGGGCAGTGGCGATCGCTGGCGGCGGACTACAGCCGGTATCGCGAGATGAGTTTTGCCGCGCGGCAGCATCTCGTGGCCGAAACGCGGCAAACCCTGTACGAAACCAAGAAATCTTTAGAGCCGGCGAAACCCGCTGTCGCGCCAGCTAAAGCGAGTGGCCCGGCTAAGAATGGCCGCGCGAAAACGACGGGCGGGCGGTCAAAAGCTCTGCCATCAGCCTCAGCAGCTCCAACCGGGCGCAACGGCCAGGTCTCGCCCCCTGAGCAGCCCGTTACTTATCTCAAAGGCGTTGGCCCCAAGAATGCGGAACGACTGGCGAAGCTCGGCCTGCTGACGGCGCTAGATCTGCTGCATTACTATCCCCGTGACTACATCAATTACGCGCAGCAGGTGCCCATTCGCGAGCTGCAGCCGGGAGAAACGGTGACGCTGGTGGGCACCGTGAAGCGATCGGGCTGTTTTAGCAGTCCGAGAAATCCGAATCTGACGATTCAAGAGCTGGTGCTGACCGATGCGACGGGGCAGATTCGCCTGACCAAGTTTTGGCCGGGCAAACGCTTTCGCAATATGGGCTGGCAGCAGAGCCAGAAACGACAGTATCCGGTCGGGGCCGTCGTCGCCGCCTCAGGACTGGTGAAAAAAAATAAGTATGGCATTACCCTCGACAGTCCCGATTTGGAGGTGCTTGACGGGCCAGACGGTGAAGCCGAATCGCTCACGGTGGGTCGCATTGTGCCGGTATATCCCTTGACGGAAGGGGTCGGAGCAGCCCTGGTGCGGCGGGCGATAGTGGCCGCGTTGCCGACTGCGATCGCCCTGCAAGATCCGCTGCCCGCTGCCGTTCGCCAAGAATTTGGCCTGGTTGAGTTGCCGGTGGCGATCGCCCATATCCACTTTCCCAAAGATGATGAAACGCTGCAGCAGGCCCGCCGTCGCCTGGTGTTTGACGAGTTTTTCTACCTGCAATTGGGACTGTTGCAACGCCGCCAAACGCGCCGACAGCAGGCAACCTCGGTGATTTTAGCGCCGACAGGAGCGCTGATTGACCAGTTTTACGACAACCTGCCGTTTGCCTTTACTGGCGCGCAGCAGCGGGTCGTGAACGAGATTTTGACCGACCTGCAGCAGCCGACGCCGATGAACCGGTTGGTGCAGGGCGATGTCGGCTCGGGCAAAACGGTGGTGGCGGTGGTGGCGATCTTAGCGGCGATTCAAGCTGGGTATCAGGGGGCGCTGATGGCCCCGACCGAGGTGCTGGCCGAGCAGCACTATCGCAAGCTGGTGGGCTGGTTTAACGCCCTCAGCCTGCCGGTGGAGTTGCTCACGGGTTCGACTCGGGCGGCCAAGCGACGACAAACTCTGTCAGATCTGGTGACGGGGCAACTGCCGCTGCTGGTGGGCACCCACGCGCTGATCGAAGACCCTGTGCAGTTTCAGCGCTTGGGTCTAGTCGCGATCGATGAGCAGCATCGGTTTGGGGTGCAGCAGCGGGCACGACTGCAGCGCAAGGGTGATAATCCCCATGTGCTGACGCTGACGGCGACGCCGATTCCCCGCACGTTGGCGCTGACGCTGCATGGCGATCTGGAAGTCAGTCAAATTGATGAACTGCCGCCAGGTCGCAAAGCCATTCAAACCACCTTGCTGAAGGGCCGCGATCGTACCCATGCCTATGACCTGATACGGCGGGAGATCGCCCAGGGGCGTCAAATCTATGTCGTGCTGCCCCTGGTAGAAGAGTCGGAAAAGCTGGATTTGCGCTCAGCGATCGATGAGCATCAGCGACTGCAGGAAGAGGTGTTTCCTGAATTTAAGGTGGGCCTGTTGCACGGCCGCATGAGTTCTGCTGAAAAAGACACCGCCATTAGTCAGTTCCGGGACGGTCATAGTCAGATTCTCGTCTCGACGACTGTGGTTGAAGTCGGCGTAGACGTGCCCAACGCCACCGTGATGCTAATCGAACATGCCGAGCGCTTTGGGCTATCGCAACTGCACCAGCTGCGGGGTCGCGTGGGTCGCGGGGCAGCACAGTCTTTTTGCCTGTTGATGAGCAGCACCCGCAACGACGTTGCCTTGCAGCGACTCAAGGTGCTCGAAGAGTCGCAAGACGGCTTCTTTATCTCCGAAATGGACATGCGCTTTCGCGGGCCAGGGCAAGTGCTGGGGACGCGCCAGTCCGGCCTCCCAGACTTTGCCCTGGCTAGTTTGGTGGCCGATCAAGATGCCCTGGCGATCGCCCGTCAGGCGGCTGAAACATTGATCAACGAAGATCCGGCGCTGTCAAAATTTCCGACTTTGCGGCAAGAACTCCAACGCCGCTACGAGAAGCTGATGGGCGGCGCAATTCTGACGTGATGGAATATGGTGCTGGATCAGGTGCAGGATTTTTCCTCGGCGCAGTTTGATCCGGTCACTCCAGATGACTGAAATCACCCTCTGATGGGCTTTGTGATTCCCACTTCCAATTTCTGCATTCCTCATGCCGCCATCCCTTCACACCCATCCACAGCCTGGTTCGGGTACTTGATTAACGCCAGTTCGGGTTAAGCCAAACTCCGTTTCTTTCCCCTCTGGGGAGGGGCTAATGGGGTGGGTTGAACCACTCTCAGCGAGATAATCGACACCCACCCCGCCTTTGGCACCCCTCCCCGGAGGGGATTGTCGCCTCAACCGGCGGGTAAGCGTGCCTGATGGCCTTATCCCGAACTCAGGTTTGATTAACTCGCAGAACTCTAAGGGCCCGTAGCTCTGCCTTCAAGGAACCCCAACTGAACATAGTGTCGAGTAGCGGCGGTGAGGTCACTCCCAAACGCTGACTGCAAATCGGCATGCAGTCCTAAGTAGGCGGCGGGGTCAAATGATGTGGTAGAACGATTTTCGCTGATTCCCAGCAGGATGTAATGGCCCGATGCGCCCTCAGTGTCGTAGCCAAAAGCGTTAATCAAGTCAGCGTTAGAGGCCAAATAGCGACCGGCATCAAATAGCGCATCCGATCGCCCTTCGCGATAGCCCAATTGAATATAGTGTTGGGTGGCCGACTCAGCATTGGCCCCAAAGGCCGTGAGGAGATCCCCGTAGGATGCTAAATATTGCAGCGGCTCAAACCCGTCATCAGAGCGGCCCTCCTGATGGCCCGATTGAATGTAGTGGGCGGTCGCAGTCGTGAGGTCGTAGCCAAACGCCTCGATCAAGTCGTCATAAGAGGCTAAGTAACGCCCTTCGTCGAAGCGATCGCTAATCCGACCTTCGGCTCTGCCAAAAATGATGTAATGCTGCTCAAAGGCGATCGGATCGTAGCCATAGGCGGCAATCAAGTCGCTATATGAAGCCCCATACTGCACCGGATCAAATACTGCGACGCTGCCATCAGCCGCCACGACTTCGATATCGCCCTGGCCAAACAGTTGAGTCCAGTAAGTGTTGTAATTGACCGAGCCCGTATCGTTAGGCAGAAAGTAGTAACCCACGCCGATCTCGTTGTATCGAGGATTTAGCATGGCGGCTCGATGTCGGTCGCTATCAATCCACGCGTCCACAATCTCGTCTGGCGTCGAAAAACCCACCCCAATGTTTTCGCCGACAATGCCGGTGTCGTAGCCAGCAGCTTCTGCCCGATCCCACGGCAGCGAGCCATCTGGCCCGATGTGACTAAAAAAGTCTCCGCGCGCCATGGTGGTTGAATAGGATTGAGCCGCCTCAGTCAGGTCGATATCTACTGAGAGCACGCTCAGACCATTTTGGGCCCGAAACTGGTTCGTCAGCCGGACGACCGCTTGGATAAAACTGGAATTCTGCATGTGCGGTTTTTAGTCAGCCATATGTCAATGAATGCGTGTGGGTGATGCTGCGATCGGTCCTGATTCTCTGCGAAACGCATTGCCGTGTTCTACCTTTTAAGACCCTAAAGTTTGAGCCAGGTTCCACTGGCGAAGAGCGGTGATCGGGCAAAAGCCAGTTGCCATCAGGGGAACGCTATACATGTCAAGCGTCCCGGTCTGCCGTGCGTGATGCTGAAATCAACGCCCCCATCCGCTTTGATCAGGGTGGCTTGTCTGGAGGGGGATTTGAGTAGAGGCAGATGCCGGTAGACTGAGGTTTGCTAAATATCGGACAACTAAAAAAATATGCGGCAATATTCTCCGCTGACGGTCGTGCTCTATCTAATTGGGCCAGCGCTGATCCTCATCAGCCATGTGGGATCACTGCTCCCATTCATCACTGGTTTGTCAGCCGGGGCCGTCGCCTGGGCCGTGCTGTGGTACGTGCTGCGGATGCTGGCGACCACGGGTATCTATCATCGGCTGCTGACTCACAAAAGCTACCAGGCCCCAAAACTGCTGTTATGGCTGGGCTGTGTGATGGCGTCGGCGGCTGGGCAAATGGGGCCGAGCTGGTGGAAAGCTCATCACCTCGCTCATCACCAGCATGCGGATCAGCTGCACGATCCCCATTCGCCCTCTGTCCCCCCGCAGGGGATCAACGGGGTTTATTGGTCGCAGGGGGGCTGGCTGTTATCGCGCCAGTTTTTCCCTACTAAGCTGCCCGCTGATGTAGAAAATGATGCCTTTCTGCGGCGGCTCGATCGCCTGCATTTTTTGCCCTTAGTGGCCTTGGGGGCCGTCTCTTACTGGCTGGGAGGCTGGGAATATTTAGGGGCGTTTTTCCTCAGCACCACAGTGCTGTTTCACGGGGTGCAAACTGTGAACTCGCTCAGTCATCTAGTCGGCGAGCAGCCCTTTCAAACTGACGACACGAGCCGCAATAACGGATTCGTGGCTGTTCTAACGCTAGGGGAAGGCTGGCACAATTTGCACCATACGTTTCCGTCATCGAGTCGTCATGGCATTACCCTGCGGGCCGATCGCGTGGTCTATTTGCCTGACCCGACCTATCGCTTTATCAAGCTGTTAGAACGGGTTGGCTTAGCCACGCGGGTCAAGGTGCCGAAAGAGCGCCATTTGTTGGCCCGCGCGCGCGATCGTGCTTGGCCGGTGCCGCCGGTGACGGCTCCCGTGTTGCCCTCAACGACATCGCCCAGTGTGGCGCCAAAGCTGGGGCGACCGTAGGGCCTTGAGCCCGGCCGATGGTCTGATGTTATGGCGCCCCAACCGGGTCAACTGGTGACCCGGCCGCTGGGGCGAGGGATGCCCACTGTCGAAATTGTCCACTTTGGTCAAGAATAGAAAAGCTGCAGGACGACTGGCCAGGTAGCCAGTCGCTGCCGCAAACGATACTCTAGAATTCGCTGCGATTGCTGAGGAGAGAGCTGTGAGTCAAGCCTTTGACTATGACTTGGTCATTATTGGTGCCGGGGTCGGCGGTCATGGCGCGGCCCTACACGCCGTGCGCCGGGGTCTCAAAACCGCGATTATTGAAGCGGCTGACATGGGGGGCACCTGTGTCAATCGGGGCTGCATTCCGTCCAAAGCACTCCTCGCGGCTTCGGGGCGGGTGCGCGAGTTTCAAAATAGCCATCACCTCAAATCTTTAGGCATTCAGGTCGGCGATGTTTCCTTTGAGCGGGAGGCGATCGCCGATCATGCCAAAAACTTAGTCAGCAAGATTAAGGGCGATATGTCGAACAGCCTAAAACGCTTGGGTGTCGACATTATTGCGGGCTGGGGTCGAATTGCCGGGGAGCAAAAAGTCGTGGTCACGACGGCAGCGGGTGATCAAACCCTGACGGCTAAAGACGTCATGCTGTCACCAGGCTCGATTCCTTTCGTGCCGCCAGGCATCGAAATTGATAACAAAACGGTGTTCACCAGCGATGGCGCGTTACAGCTAGAGTGGTTGCCCGAGTGGGTGGCGATCATTGGTAGCGGCTACATTGGGCTAGAGTTTTGCGACATCTATACCGCCTTAGGCTCCGAAGTCACCATCGTCGAAGCCCTCGACAAAATCATGCCGACCTTTGATCCAGATATTGCCAAGGTGGCCCAGCGGGTGTTGATTAGCCCTAGAGATGTGGAGACGCGGGCCGGTGTGTTGGCAAAGAAGGTCACGCCCGGTTCTCCTGTCGTCATTGAGCTGGTCAATCGAGAAACGCAGGAAGTTGTTGATGTGCTGGAGGTGGATGCCTGCCTGGTGGCCACGGGGCGCATTCCCGCTACTAAAGATTTGGGTCTAGAGCGCGTCGGGCTGGAAACCGATCGCCGAGGCTTTATCGCGGTGGATGACGAACTGCGGGTCTTGCGCGACGGCCAGCCGGTGCCCCATCTGTGGGCGATCGGTGACGCTACTGGCAAGATGATGCTGGCCCACGCCGCCTCGGCCCAAGGGGTGGTTGCCGTGGACAACATCTGTGGCGAAGCGCGAACCGTCAACTACCGCAGCATTCCTGCCGCTGCGTTTACGCATCCTGAGGTGAGCTTTGTCGGCCTGACAGAGCCCCAAGCGAAGGCCATGGCTGATGCCGATGGCTTTGAGATTGCCACGGTCAAAACCTACTTTAAGGGCAACTCGAAGGCTCTAGCGGAAGGTGAATCCGACGGTCTCGCTAAGGTGATTTATCGCAAAGACACCGGTGAGATTTTAGGCGCTCACATCCTCGGATTGCATGCCTCTGATTTGATTCAAGAAGCCGCTAATGCGATCGCCCAAGGGCAGACGGTCACGGCTTTGTCTTATTGTGTTCATACTCATCCCACGCTCTCAGAAGTGATGGATGAAGCGTTTAAGCGCGCCGTTGTTAGCGCCTGAGGTTCCTTCACCATGCAGTTTCGCCGTCGGTCGCCCTACCCTGAAGTCTCTGTGCAAAGTTTGACGTACAAAATCAAGGCCCCAGATGCTGAGCCGCAAAACATCGTAGAAAAAATTGTCTGGCAAAAAGAAAAAGAGGTGGCACGCCGACGCCAGCAGATGCCGTTGGCCGATTTGCAGCGAGAGGTGATCAGTGCCCCGCCGCCGCGCGATTTTTTGGCCGCGCTGCAGCAGAGCGATCGCCAACCCGCCCTGATTGCTGAAGTCAAAAAAGCCTCGCCGAGTCGCGGGGTGATCCGCGCTGACTTTGAGCCGGTTGCCATCGCCCAAGCCTATCAAGCGGGCGGAGCCGCCTGCCTATCGGTCTTGACGGACGAAACCTTTTTTCAAGGCAGTTTTGAGTATTTAGCCGCCGTCCGAGCCACCGTCGATACGCCCTTGCTCTGCAAAGAGTTCATTCTGTATCCCTATCAGATGTATCTGGCACGGGTCAAAGGAGCCGATGCCGTGTTGCTGATTGCGGCCATCTTGAGCGACGTTGACCTGCGCTATTTCACCAAAATCGCTCAGGCACTCGGCATGCGTGCCCTGGTAGAAGTGCACTCTCTCGAAGAACTCGACCGGGTTTTAGCGATCGACCCGATTCAGCTCATTGGCATTAACAACCGCAATTTAGAAACCTTTGAAACGTCTTTAGAAACCACCGAGCAACTACTGCAGGCGCGCCAAGCCCAGCTGCGAGAGCGGCAAATCTTTGTCGTCAGTGAATCAGGCATTCACACTCCCCAAGACGTGGCTCAGGTCCAAGCCGCCGGGGCGCAGGGCATTCTCGTCGGCGAGTCGCTGATGCGACAAGCCGATTTGGCCGAGGCGATCGCTCAGCTGTATGCCTAACTCCTCTGTCAGTCATGCCACTACAGGTTCAACGTTTTCATGAGCGAGCCGCTACCCCTCCCGTCTCACGTGCATTATGAGTTGCTGCTGCAGCTGTTAGAGCAGCAAACCCTATTTGCTGCCTATCAAGAACCCGCCCTCAAGCTCGAAGTCAGCGAGCTGATCAGTACTCTGCGCAAGGCCCTTTCCCAGCAGCGGCAGCTCGAAGAACACTGCGGTCGCCTGCAAATCAAGGTAGATTATCGGTGGCCACTCAACGATGTCACCCCAGCCGATTAAAGGCTCATCTTACCGGTATCTAGCAAAGCTCAGAAGATCTAGCTAATGAATCAGTCAAGCACTCAAAGATTTGGGTAGTGCCCTGGGGGTAATGACGAGTTTGCTCAGGCGATCGTGAGACCCCACTAGAGACGATGCCATCTGCCCTTACAGTCAAAGACGGTCATCCATCTGGGTAAACAGCGCTATCTTTGCCGTCAATGCCGTTACCAGTTCGTTGAGAATCCGACCGATCAGCGGCTCAACCAGTTCACCCGAGAGTTGATTGACCGACTGTTGCCATCGCACGCCGCAGTTTGGTTCGGCCACTCCAGATGCCTGGAACCGTTATCTGACAGGATTTCTAGCTCCGACTTCCGACTTCTGCATTCCGACTTCTGCGATAGCGGCAAAACCAGCTATCAGAGCTTGAACTGTACCCTGCAGCAGCGCGTCTCGCGGTTTGTCTGGCGCAGTTTGGCCTTCTCAAAAAGGCTACGCAATCACATCGGATGGCTGTGGAATTTCATCCATCGCGACCACAAATCACTACCCACACAGCACCACTAATCTGGGAATACCCGTTCTTTAATGATTCTGGAGTTCTGTTCTGAAGATTTTCTCAGGCCGTTGCCCGGCCGCTTTCCGATTAAGGTGGCATTAGCTTCACTTCAAGGCGATTAATCATGTTGACCTCTCGCTTCACCCTCGGTTGTGTAATGCTCTGCGCAACGATGCTAGCCACCGCTTGTACAGCATCGCCTGACGCCTCCACCACCGATAGCGACGCTGCTCCCACTACCGAGCCAACGCAATCTGCCGATTCTGCCACTCCGACCGAGCCCGCCGAGCCCGTCGTCCGCACCGGTACCTTTGTGTCCGCCGAGCATGATACGACTGGCGGTGTTGAACTGATTAGTGACGGAGGGCAACAGGCTTTGCGCTTCGATGACAGCTTTTCAAGTTCTGATGGGCCTGATCTGGTCGTGGTGCTGCATCGATCGCCCGATGTTCTGGCCGCAACGTCACCGCCTGCCTATCCGATCGACGAAGCAGACTATGTGGTGATTGCGCCCTTAGCGGCGACTACCGGTGCTCAAGACTATGTCGTCCCGGCAGAAATCGACCTTGAGTCGTTTGCGTCTGTGGCCGTCTGGTGTCAGGAATTCAACGCCACTTTTGGGGTTGCCACTCTGCAGTAGCGCTCGATGCAGCGGGCTCAAGGAGCTGACGACAGCTCAACGGCTGGGTAAAGCCTGCACTAGCTTCATGGCAAACTCTGGCTCATCGTGGGTCAATATCTGATGGGCTAGGCCACTCTGTGCCAGCAACGTTGTGTAAGTGGCCGCCTGTTCTGGTGACGAGGCAATCATGATCGTGACGGGAGCTGTCGCTTGGCGGTAAACTCCCAGTGATCGCACATCGAGTGAAAATGCACCCGCGCGAAAGTGCGGATTTTGGTTGCCGTCATACTCAAACTTGCTCAACATCAGCTGCAAAGAGCCGACCGTAGCTGGATTCAGCGGCGGTGCAGTTGACTGCGTTTTGGCCCGAAAGGTCGCCTGCAGGGCAGAAAACGGAATGTCGACACCGATCCACTGTTCGGCTTCAGTATCAATCGAAGTGCAGTAGGCCAAACTATCCCAGTTGTGACTATTGCGCAGAATGATTTTATAACGTTGACCATCGCCGCGCACGACCAACCGCACCCCCTGCCAGCCTGATAAATCAAAAGGGGGCTCAAAATTGCGGGTGCGCACGCTGGCAAAACCCCCAGAGTTGGCGGTAGAAACGTTGCCTGCAAACCGTCCATAATCGGGTAACAAAGCCAGACCACTGGCGCTAGCCCCGCCCATGACCACGTCATCCACCGCCCCCCAAATGTCTTGCAAGACTGCTGGGGCCGCTGTCCGAAAGTCAAACAGCGGATATTCTTCACTTGCGGGGAGCTGCTGCAGATCGGCGATCTGGGCTGATAAGCATTCCTCGTCGTCGGGGACACCTTTCCAAAGTATGGCTGGTGTGTTGACGATGCGATTGGCAGCGGCTGGCGGTAGCGGTGAATCCAGCGGCAATAGCTGCGATCGCACTGCAATGCCTCGATCTTCCAGAATCTTTCTCAGAGCATCCGCTGCCGATCCCGCCTCGGATAGTAGCACCACCGCCCTTGTCGGTTCTAGGGCATCGACCGGAGGAGCTTGGGGATTTGCCGCCGCGCCAAACATATGCTGTAACCATCGAAAATTGCCAACTAGCGGAACTTCACCAAAGAAGTTCAACGTATCTACCAGTCTAAGAGGATTCCAGCGATCGTTCGACGGAGTCATGGCGATTTCTCTGCTGAGTAGGTCTAGGTAAAGACGCGGTTTTCTCAACCTAAGTTGATCGAGTCGAGTGACCGCTGCTAACAGCTTCACACAACCGCACTCAGCTGCACATCTATCCGCGATCGCGAAACCACATCAATTCACCTGTAGCACTCAGCATTTTGCCCTGCACAGGCAAAATGCTGAGTGCTATTTAGGAAAATAAGAATTAAGGCACCTTACTGAACTTAGAAATATCCCAAAAGCTACCGCCGATCGCTTCTGGGATGCAGGAAATGCCGTAAAAACACCAGTATTGTTGTTTGCCAGCCTGGGCATGCTTAACAGCGAGATCAGGGCTTTGCCACCTTTTTACTATCTTAATCAGAGCTTTGAGTTCTCATAAAGACGGGCTCTATTTAAGGAATTCGTCGTCAATCTACGGGATATGTATAGAGATGCATGAGCTTTTTGAGGCTATTCGTCCATCTTTGTTCGCGAGAAGCCGAGTTGTGCTCTGTCTAGCAACCAGTACGAAACTCACGGCTCTCTCCCTGACCCGTCATCAGCACATCAAGGATATCTAGCGTCAATGCGAATCTTAATCTACTCCTACAACTACCATCCTGAGCCCATTGGGATTGCGCCCCTGATGACAGAGTTGGCAGAAGGTTTAGTGCAGCGTGGTCATGAGGTGCGGGTGGTGACGGCCATGCCGAACTATCCAGAACGCAAAATCTACCCGGCCTATCGAGGCAAGGGATATATCACCGAAGAGCGTAATGGCGTCAAGATTCAGCGCTGTTACGTGTGGATTCGCCCCAATCCCGGACTGCTGACTAGATTTCTGTTAGAAAGCAGCTTTGTGGGACTCAGTTTCCTGAAATCGTTACAAGGTTGGCGACCGGATGTCATTTTATACACCAGTCCTTCCTTGCCCGTCTCGGTGCCCGTGGCGCTGCTCAAGCTCATTTATCGCTGCCCAACGGTGCTCAATTTACAGGACATTCTGCCCGAAGCCGCAATTCAAACCGGGCTGATTAGCAATCGCTTTGCGATTCGAGTATTCGAAACGCTGGAAAGTTTTGCCTATCGTTCTTCCACGCGGATTAGCGTGATTGCCGAAGGCTTTCGCCAAAATTTGTTGGGTAAGGGCGTTCCCAACAGCAAGATGAATATCATCTCGAACTGGGTCGATGTGAATTTCATTCGCCCGATGGACAAGTACAACAATGCCTTCCGCCAGGCGAATGGCCTCGGCGATAAGTTTGTGGTGCTTTACTCGGGCAATATTGCTCGCACGCAAGGGATTCAAACGGTCATTCGGGCGGCTGCGCAGCTGCAACATCTAGAGAATCTGGTCTTTGTCATTGTGGGTGAAGAAAGCCAGCTGTCAGACTTAGACGAGCTCAGACAAGAACTTGGCATCCATAACGTGCTGTTGCGGCCCTTTGCCCCCCGCGCAGAATTGCCCGAAATGTTAGCTGCCGCTGATGTCGGCTTGATTGTGCAGAAAAAAAATGTGGTCGGCTTCAACATGCCATCGAAAACGCAGGTGTTGCTCGCGAGCGGTCGCCCGATCTTGGCTGCCGTTCCGGCTCACGGTACGGCAGCGCAAGCGATTCGGGCAAGTGGCGGGGGTTTGGTCGTTAAGCCAGAAGATCCCGAAGATTTAGCGCAGGCAGTGCAAAATCTCTATGAGAACCCGCAACTCGCTGAGAGTTTGGGGCAGCAAGGGCGTCGTCATGCAATGCACGAATATTCGTTTGAACAGGCGCTCAATCGCTATGAGTTGCTGTTCAAGCAGGTGGTGCTTGAAAATCGAGGACTCCTGCCCTATGCCGCAGACATGTCGCCCCAAATGGCACCAGCCGCCGAAACACCGGTGAATGCTCAGCTGCCGCCCCATACGCGATAGTTCTGCAGGGGTATCAGGCCCCGTCGCCCAACATTGCTGTCGAGGTTTTGTCGCGACAGCTCAACGCACCGACAGGATTGGGTTTGGTGCGTCACGCTAGGCGATGACACACCCGACAATAATTAGGGCTTGATACTTATGCGCTGACCACTTGGCTGAGGACACCGAAAAGCACTTTGATTCTCAGTGCATCAGCCAAGTGGCTCCGCAGTCGGGGTCTGACCGGCCTGGCAACTGCTATAGCGCCATTAACACCACGCAAGAACGGGCTGCTAGGAGATATTGACGGCTTTTTACCGCTTCTGTCGTGCCGTCTACGATGTCATTGGGGGCGGGACGAGCAGTGTTGACGATGCGATACCACTGGCTATGGGGATGAGGCTGCGGCAAGTCGAAACACAAGGGTTCCCAATAGGCATTGAGCATAATATGAATCTCTTCTTCCACTGCGGGGTCATGTAGGGTAAAAGCCAGACTGTGGGAATGGTCTGACCAGTCTGGTTCAAATAGCTTGACCCCATGCCAAATGAGATGAGGTGCTTCGATGAAGGACTCGGTCACGGTTAACCAATTCTGTTGCTGAAACAGCTGCAAATTCTGAATCAGATCAACCATCCGTTGCGTGAAGCGGAAGATTTCGTGGTGTTCATTCAGGGCATCCCAATTGAACCAGTTCAAAGCGTTGTTCTGACAATAGGCGTTGTTATTTCCCTTTTGCGTGCGTCCCGTTTCATCGCCCATGAGTAACATCGGCGTACCCTGAGCCACGAGCAAGATGGTGATCAGATTTTTGACTTGCTGCAGCCTTAATTGGCGCACTGTGGTCTCATCGGATGGCCCTTCTGCACCGCAGTTCCAGCTGAAGTTGGCATCGCTACCATCGCGATTTTGCTCGCCATTCGCACCGTTATGTTTGCCGTTGTAGGACACCACGTCGCTGAGGGTGAAGCCATCGTGGCAGGTAATAAAGTTGATGCTGCGATTGGTCTCCCGTTGCGGATCATCCACAAATAAATCAGGGCTGCCTAAGAGCCGCGCGGCGAGTTTGCTGACCGTGTTGTTGTCGCCTTTGACAAACTGTCGGACATCATCACGGAAGGGGCCGTTCCATTCGGCAAAGCGATCGCCAATAAAGGAGCCCACTTGATACAAGCCGGCGGCATCCCAGGCTTCCGCAATCAGTTTAGTGCGAGCAAGTACGGGGTCTGATTCGATCGCCCACAAAATGGGTGGATCATCCTGTGGTCGGCCTACCCGATCGCGCGACATGACCGAAGCGAGGTCAAAGCGAAAGCCGTCAACGTGCATCTCCGAAACCCAGTAGCGGAGACTGTCAAGAATTAGCCGACTCGCTACGGTATGCCCTGATTTGACCGTGTTGCCGCAGCCACTGTAGTTGGCATACATTGAGGCATCATCGGTTTCTAGAATGTAATAGGTTTGATTGTCGATGCCGCGAAATGACAGCGTTGGGCCGCGATGATCGCCCTCGGCGGTGTGGTTAAACACCACATCTAAAATGACTTGAATATTGGCCTTATGGAGGGCTTTGACCATATCTCGAAACTCATCGACCGGGCCAGCGGGATCTTGTCGAGAGCTGTAGGCCCGGTGGGGCGCAAAGAAGCTGATAGTGCTATAGCCCCAATAGTTACTGAGCCCCAGGGGGGCATCGCGCTCATCAAATTGATGCACCGGCAGCAGCTCGACGGCAGTCACCCCAAGCGATTGCAAAAATGGGATTTTTTCAACCAGGCCCGCAAACGTGCCCCGCTTTTCAGCGGCCACGCCAGAACTGGGGTGGCGCGTAAACCCGTTGACGTGCATTTCATAGATCACGGTGCGGGAGTAGGGGATATCGAGGGGCGTATCGCCTTCCCAATCGTAAGTTCGCAGATCCACGACAACATTGCGCAACGCATAGGGGGAATTTTCACCCGGATGGCAGGCGGCCTGGCGATCGTAATTTTCTTGCCCTACGACGGCTCGCCCGTAGGGATCAAGTAAAACTTTGGCGGCATCAAAGCGTTGCCCCCGCTGGGGATCATTTGGGCCGGTCACTCGATAGGCGTAAACCTGTCCAGCCTTGATGCCTTTAACAAAGGCATGCCAATAGTTGAACGACCGATGATAGCGCGGGTCTAGATGAATCGTATGCTCTGGGTAGGGGGCTTCAGGCCCCGCGTATAACAGGAGATCAACACCAGTCGCCTGCTGCGAATAGAGGCAAAAGTTGACACCCTTGCCGTCTACCGTGGCACCGAGAGGATAGCTGTTTCCCGGTGTGATTCTGAGTGACATGGGGTATTTTCTACTCAAACTCTAAATGTCTATCCTTGAGTTGCTGCTGCATGACCGTTCGGATCAAATCGACTTCATCGGCGGAGATGTGACCATCGGCCATGAGCGCGTCGCGTAGTTCTTGCGCCTCATCGGCGGAGATCTTGCCATCGGCCATGACGCGCTCGACGAGTGATCGCAACCGCGAGAGATGTTGCCCATCATCGGCGGGCATTGAAGGCAAATTAGCAGGTGGAGCAGTCATCGCAGATTATCCGATGCCGTTGAGGTGCAAAAATCCAACATCTGCATAATAGCGAGGGGCAAAAGCAGATCGCGATCGCAAACAATGATTTAACATCTTGCCCCTCATGTTAACCAGGACAAATGGTTGACCATTGATCAATGTCTGATCGGGCATCTAATAGCGACGACAACTCACCGCGATAGGTCACTAACCGGCTGCGATCGAGAGAGTCAGCGGGCACTAGGATCATCATTTCGTCAACCGTCGCTGCCGCACAGGCCCAGTCTCTCGCGGTGACTGCGGCGTCAACCCGGCCCCGCAGCTCTGCCAATCGCTGCAGGCGAAGCTGATCGCGGCGCTCGGCCTCAATGTAGGATTCCACATTGCTAATGGCCCTGAGCGCATAGACGTCACCAGGACGCTCATCTAAGGCCCGCCGAAAGTTGATTAAAGCCGTTTGATAGTCAGCTTCTTCCGTCGCCGCATACCCAACCAGCATCGCCTGGGTGTAAGCGGCATTCGCGCCCTCGGTCACGGGAGTGCTGGTCTCTGCGCCGGTTTCAGTCCCTAACGTGACGCCGGGGATGCCATCCGCGATTGCGGATGAGCTAAACAGGCCCCCCAGGCCTACCATCACTACGGCACTGCCCCAGAGGCAGTGGCGGACAATTGGGCTCACTGGCTTGAACATCTCAGGCCCTCAATTCATCACTTAGGCAATTCTGTGCTCTTAAGGATAGCGGAGATCTGACATTGCGAAAGGCTCAATTCACTGCCGGAGTCAACAATTGGGGATAATGAATCCGAGATGATTGTCGTAGTTTATTAGCAACGCTGCTTCCTTATGGTCAACTCCGTAGAGTGGACTCCAGCCGCCATCGCTCGTTTGAAAGAAATTCCTTTTTTTGTGCGACCAGCGGCCCGTAAAAAAATCGAAAAGTTTGCTCTAGAAAAGGGACTTACTGCAATTACAGAAGCGGTGTATGAAGAGGCGAAGAAACAGTTTGGCTAAGCGTTCTCCAATTGGCTAAGCGTTCTCCAAAAATGAGTTTCTATATGTAGGCGGCAGCCCTGGCAGCCGTCAGTCGGTGACCTCAGTCAATATTTCGACGCTAGCCGCGATTGCCAAACCATGCCCGCAGCCGTCTGGCGATCACTCTACCCTTGCGTTTCACTCCAAGATTGCTGACCCAGTGGCTGCATAGCGCTGCCATGTTGACATTAATTTAATGACAGCAGATTCGCAGAGGGAACTGGGCAGTTTAGTATTGACGAAAGTCGGCAATGGGCTAAGCCCCTACATAAAGGCTATTGAGGTTGATTGCCCGACTGCTCTGGCACTTCATCACGACAGACGGCCATCAGTAAACATTGATATTAGCCCGTGAAACAACTGCACCGCAGTCTCCATGTTTTGAGACGACGTACCCAGACAGCAATTCGTAATTCTTCGTTGCACTTAGCGTTTACGTTACCGGTCTTGGTGCAATTGTTTGCGGCGGTCGGTTTGGTGGGTTATCTTTCTTTTCGTAATGGTCAACAGGCGGTGCAGGTTTTAGCCTCACAATTGCGGAGTGAAGTGTCAGCCCGCATTGAGGGTGAGTTAGAAAGCTACTTGGGTGATCCCCATGCGATTAATCGCCTCAATGCAACAGCGTTTTCTAACGGCGATTTGGATATTGAACAAGCAACCAAAGGGGAACATTTGCTGTTTCAGCAAATGAGAATCTATCCCAAGATCGCCTTTGTATATTGTGGCAGTGCTCGCTCAGGAGAATTTTTTGGCATCTTAAGATCGCCTGAGACGGGGCGGTTAGAGCTGTCTTACAGTAATCCCGACACAAATTTTCTCCGTCAGCACAGCAGCTTAGATGTGAGAGGCTATCGACAGCATTTTTTAGGGCAGACCGAGCCTACGTATGACGCGCGGGTGCGGCCCTGGTTTAAATCTGCCATCAGCACTGAAGGCCCAATTTGGACGGAGGTCTATCTTGCCTTTACCACGGGCTTACCCAACGTGACGGCTAGTCTGCCGGTTTATAGTCGCAATGGTCGTCAGTTGTTGGGGGTCTGTGCGACTGATGTGGTGCTGCCAGAAGAGTTTCGAACTTTTTTAAAGCAGCTAGAAATTGGGCAATCAGGACAGGCCTTTGTCATTGATCGTCAGGGCAACTTGATTTCTAGCTCAACGGACGAACCGCTCATGTCAGCCGTGGGGGATGAGCCTGAGCTGTTGGCGGCGACCCAAAGCCAAAATGCGCAAGTGCAGGAATCGGCTACCTATTTGCTCAATCGTTTCAGTTCCTTTGGCCGTATTCAGCAGAGCCAGCAGCTCACGTTTGCCCTCGATGGGCAACGCCAATTTTTAGAAGTCTTGCCCTTCAACGATGGGTTTGGTCTGGACTGGCTGATTGTGGTGGTGGTGCCCGAATCCGAATTTATGGGACAAATTCAGCTCAACACCCGCATTACGATTGTGCTGTGTGGCTTAGCGCTGGCGATCGCCCTCGCTGTGGGCACGCTCTTGGCTCAACGCCTCACCAGTCCGATTTTGCAACTCAATGCCGCCGTCAAAGAAATTGCCGCTGGGCGTTGGCAGCAGCGAGTTGAGATTAACCGCACTGACGAACTGGGAGAACTGGCCGATTCGGTGAACCAGATGGCGGGGCAAATTCAACAATCGTTTGAGCGTCTGGCCGAACAGCGCAATGCCTTTTCGCGATTCTTTCCGCCGGAATATCTCCAGTTCATGAACAAGCAGAGTGTCACTGAGGTTCAGCTCGGTGACCACGTCAGCAGAAAGATGACGGTGATGTTTTCCGACATTCGTGGCTTTACCAACATGGCCGAAAAGATGAAAGCGCGAAAAACGTTCCAATTTATTAACAACTACCTACAGCGCATCTCACCGCTGGTGAGAACGCACAACGGGTTCGTGGTGAAATACATGGGGGACGGCATGATGGCCGTTTTTCCCTATACGGCAGAAAATGCCATCGACTCCGCGATCTCCCAGTTTCAAAAAGTACAAGAACACAATCAGCAAATTGATACCCAATCACCCAGCACCTTTGCGATCGAAATCGGCATTGGCCTGCATTTTGGCAAAGTCATGGCGGGCATGATTGGTGAGCCCGACCGGATGCAACCCGATGCCCTCTCTGACACGGTTAATCTGGCCGCCCGCTTGGAAGGACTCTCCAAAGTTTATGGCGCGGCACTGATTATTTCGGAAACCGTGCGCCGTCAATTGAAAGACCATGACCGTTACCAACTTCGATTTTTAGACAGGGTCATTGTCAAAGGGCGGACTGAAGAGATTGCCGTTTATGAGGTTTTAGACGCTGAGCCTGACATGAGGCGTCGCCAAAAACTAGAGACCCTGCCAGCGTTTGAAGCCGGCATCACCGCCTACACCAATCAGGATTTAGATACGGCTGCCCAGCATTTCCACACGGTATGCACCCAACACCCTCAAGATAAAACTGCACAGCTCTATCAGCAGCGCATTCAGTATTTACTCCGGGAGGGGATGCCCAAAAACTGGAACGGGGCCTGGGAGCTGGATCATAAGCGATGAGACCGCAAAGGCTGTAAACAAAGCAGAAGAGGGGCCAGCTGTTTTGACCCGAATCACCGAGCCGTCCTGGCGAATTTGAGCGCAAATTGGAAGATTGCAGACGACGACAGAGGAGCGTAGGGCTAATTTTTTAGGCTCGGAGAAATACCCTTATCGCTAGCTGCGTTACAATATGTAACAAGCGGTTGCGCTACGTTGGCCCATAACCTGTTAGGAATCAATCACCATGGAAAGCGAAAACAAGTTCGGTTTTGTCAACTTTGCTGAGACCTGGAATGGTCGTCTGGCTATGTTGGGTTTTGTCATTGGCCTCGCCACTGAATACCTCACGGGTCAAGGCATCCTTTCACAAATTGGCTTGATGTAATTACGACTGACTGAATCCAGGCTGAGTGCCGGGGTGGCGATCGCCACCCCGGTTTTGTTATTTCAGTGGGGCAGGCCTTAACCACGGTCGCCCTCACCAGAGGGGCCGAGTGGCTCATCGGCGTTTTAGAAAGCTTGACTGATGGGTGCGTGACCCATCAGATCGGCTCAACGCCGGCGGTTGCGACGGACTCAGTCCTTTCCGCAGAACCGCCTTTCGCAAAGAATATTATGATGGAAACTATCGCGACTTTTGGCAGTAGCTTATGACTTCAGTGGTTACCTCTAATCAAGCTCAAGGCATGGAAGACGCCAAGCATGGCATGCCGGTTACTATCATTACGGGTTTTTTGGGCAGCGGCAAAACGACGTTACTGAACCATATTCTCAGCAATCAAGACGGCCTCAAGACGGCGGTGCTAGTTAATGAATTTGGCGAAATCGGTATTGATAATGACTTGCTGATCACTGCTGAAGGCGGCGACGACACGATGGTCGAGCTGAGCAATGGCTGCATCTGCTGCACGATTAACAACGATCTGATGGATGCCGTCTATAAAGTTTTAGAGCGGCAAGACAAAATTGACTACTTGGTCGTCGAAACGACGGGGCTGGCCGATCCGCTGCCGATCGCGCTCACCTTTTTAGGCACAGAACTGCGAGACCTCACGCGTCTCGACTCTATCGTGACCGTTGTTGATGCCGAAAACTACAGCCTTGATTTATTCAACAGTCAGGCTGCTTACAACCAGATTGCCTATGGCGACATCCTGCTGCTGAATAAAGCGGATTTAGTAGACGAAGCGGCTCTTGATCGGCTGGAAGTCAAGATGCGTGAGGTTAAAGAAGGCGCGCGTATCATTCGCACAATGAAGTCAGAGGTGCCCTTGCCGCTCATTTTGAGTGTGGGTTTATTCGAGTCAGACCAGTACTTTGGCCAAGATTCTGAGTCTGGGCATGACCACGACCACCATGACCACGACGACCATGGGGCACATGATCACGAAGACCATACCAACTGCGATCATGACCACGACCACGATGCTCATGATCACGAGCATGAGCATAAGCACCACCACTCCGATCATCTCGCCATTGATGGGTTCACCTCCGTTTCGTTTGAGAGCGATCGCCCTTTGGCAATTCGCAAGTTTCAAAACTTTCTCGATAACGAGCTACCCGAAAATATTTTTCGCGCCAAAGGTATTTTGTGGTTTGACGAAAGCCCTAAGCGGCACATCTTCCACCTCAGCGGTAAGCGATTTTCACTCGACGATGATGAATGGAAAGGCAGCCCTAAAAATCAAGTGGTGCTGATTGGTCAGAACCTTGACCATGACAAACTGCGGGAGCAATTAAATAGCTGTATTTGTCTGCCGTCAGCCAACCGCGCCACAGGCTTTGGCCAATAGAAATAGCCATGCAGTGACCGCTTGGTTGACTCTCGGTGCTCGTCTCATCTAGGCGGAGAGGACGGTCACCAAAACTGCATAGCCTCAAAACTGACTAGCGGGTTTGATTGATAGAACGTAGGCATCAGAGCGAGCGCTGATGCGGCAGCGGGATACCCGATGGCGATCGCTCGGTTTATAACAGACCTTGATCGATGCGGCAGTGCTACCAGCGGCAAATCGTAAGATTGTTCTGTCACTGACCAAGTCGACAATAGCAATGGCGTCTTGCAGCGATTTTCAGATGTCTCACCCTCCTCTCAATGCTCATCAATCAGTGCCTGGGTGCCTTGCCTGTCAAATGGTCAATGGTGAGCTCAGCGCGCCTGGCGGCATCATCGCCGAAAATGCCTGGTGGATTGCCGATCACTGTGTGGGTAAACATGGCGCTGGAGCCGTGGTTGTTAAAACTCGGGCACATCGAGAAAATTTTTGGCAGCTGACGCCGAATGAAGCGGCGTCACTCGGCCCTTTCCTACAGCAGATGACCTACGCGATGCAGGCTGCCCTCAAGGCTGAGCGCATCTATATCAATTCTTGGGTCGATCAGCCGCCCTATCACATCCATTTTGTGTTGCAGCCTCGTTTTGCCGGCAATCAAGAGCTGGGACTGCAGGGACTAGAGCTGCAGATCTATCGATCGCTCCAGGCTGAGCCCAGCGAAGCAGACGTCATCGCCATTGCTGGCAAAATTCGTCAGGCGTACCAAACGGTTAGCCATCAGTCGTCTTTGAGTCGTCGATAAGCGTATGCGGGTCTTAGTGCAGCGGGTCAATCATGCTCGCGTGGCGGTAGAAGGGCGGCTTAAAGGCGAAATTGCTCAGGGTTTAACCCTGTTAGTGGGCATCACCGACACCGACACCCTCGCTGAAATTGAATGGATGGCAAAAAAATGCTTGAATTTACGCCTCTTTTATAACGATGCGGGCGATCGCTGGGCGGCTTCTGTGCAGGATATCAGCGGGGAGATTCTCGTGGTCAGCCAATTCACCCTATATGGTGACTGCCGCAGAGGTCGCCGACCTTCGTTTGAGCAAGCGGCCTCACCCGATAGCGCTGAGCCCCTCTTTGCACAATTTGTCACCGAACTGCTCAAAAGTGGGCTTACTATCATCACCGGCACCTTTGGGGCCTCAATGATGGTGGATATTCATAATGATGGGCCCGTGACACTCTGGCTGGAACGCGAAGCCCCACCCCTACTTTGACAGCCAGGCTTATCAAAGACAGTGCAAACAATAACTCAAATTTATACAAGACTGGTTATTAGTCACACCATTTTTGAGACGGGGCTGCTACAGTTGAGTGACGTTGCAACAATCTGTAACAAAAAGTAAGATTACTTGTCTTATGCAGGATGTTATTAGTCGATTACCGCTTCAAGTTGCCCGCGTTGCCCGCCCATCGGGCTTGCTGCCACGGGGGAGTACGCTTTTTTGCGATTTTGACGGCCCGATCGCCGATGTTTCCAATCGCTATTACAACACTTACCAGCTGGCTCTCACCGCGACGCAAGCCGACTACGCGACTCAGGGGATCTCGCTGCCCATTCGGCGCTTAACGAAAGGGCAGTTTTGGTATATGAAACAAAACCGCCTGCCAGACACGACAATTGCTGATTGGTCGGGATTATCGGGGCCGCAAGTTGAGGACTTTCTTGCCCATGTTGCTCGGTTAGTCAACTGCTCTAGCTTGCTTAATCAAGACCTGTTGCAGCCTGGGGTCAGAAGTGCCTTAACTATGCTGCAAGATCGACAAATCAGAGTCGTGATTGTGACGCTGAGGCAAGCTTCGCAAGTTCTAGACTTTTTGCATCAGTATGACCTGGCGACGACGATTGGTCAGATCTATGGCCCTGACAGTGCTGAAATTGCCTACGGCAATCGCACACAACATAAAGTCAGCCAGCTAAAAGCAGCGATCGCTGACCAGAGCCTGTTGGGTGCCAATACGGCCCATAGCTGGATGATTGGTGACACCGAAGCAGATGTCTGTGCCGGTCAGACGGTGGGATTACCCACCTTGGCCCTGACCTGTGGCATCCGCAGCTCGATCTACCTCAAAGGATTCGCCCCAACGGGTGTGCAGCGTGATCTCTACAATGCGGTCTGCTATCTCTCCAATTCGATTTAGCGGGTGCCAGCGACTGACTGGCTCACAACCTTGAAGGAATGAAGTCACTCTCAGATCCTGGGCTGAACTAGTCCTGACAGAGGTCAGAGGGTTTCTAGACGGAATACTCTTGGGGGCTAGACAACGCTCTGGGCGCCAGGCGACCTCTACGAAATCATGGCGTTGAGTCGAGAGTTGACGGTCGTATCAGGAGAGGTTTCGACCTGAGTCTCAGAATGCAAGTGGTTGAGCGTTTCTGTAAAGTCTTGAATGCCCTGAAACTGTCGATACACAGACGCAAACCGAATGTAGGCAACTTCGTTAACGGTTTTCAGGCGTTTAAGCACCAGTTCACCGATCTCGGTGCTTTCGATTTCGCGACGAGCCCGTTGCTGTAGATCAGCTTCAATATCGTCAACCAGTGATTCTAAAGTGTTGGCGACAACGCCAGTCTTTTCACAGGCACGCACGATCCCCCGCAGCACCTTAGAGCGATCAAACGACTCGCGATCGCCACTTTGCTTGATCACCGTGATGGGAACGTATTCGATCCGCTCGTAGGTGGTAAAGCGACGCTGGCACTCGAGACATTCGCGTCGTCGTCGAATGCTTCTGCCACTCTCGGCTGAACGAGACTCTAACACACGGTTATTGGGATGCTGGCAGAAGGGACACTGCATGCAGCTAAATGTCTCCGGTAGAACTCAACGGGTTTGACAAAGCCCTTAATGCTTTAAGTGAATGTGATTTCCACCTTCAACTTAAAACAGTTTTAGGATGTGCGCCTTCACCAATAGTATCTAAATCTAGAAAAATGAAGCGACGACCCGTATAAAAACAAGTCGCCGCAGCTCAGTCGTATTCAAGCGTAAACAAAACGTGCCTGCTGAAGCAAACACGATTGTGTAATTAGTCTTTCGAAATCTTGGGGGGTTCACGGAAGGCGATCGCAAAAAACAGCGTTCCGATCACACAAGCAAAAATGAAAATGTAAGCAACGGCTTCCATTAACAGAGCCTCCTACTATACGTAAGTTACTTTCAGTCTAAAGGATCTTGATAAAAATAGTCCGACCATTTAAGCACCTTGCCGTAAGGGCAAATGGTCGGACACCTAAACCATGACCAGTGATGGATCAAAGACTGTTAGACAGTCTCTTTGCTACGGCTAGAGCGGTCACCCACCTTCTGGAAGAAGCCCCATTCCACCTGTTCGGCAGAGAGTTCGGGGTCAATACCGGCAAACACATCACGGTAGAGGGTACGAGAACCGTGCCAAATGTGCCCGAAGAAGAAGAGCAGTGCAAACACAGCATGGCCGTAGGTAAACCAACCACGAGGGCTAGTTCGGAACACACCGTCAGATTCTAGGGTTTCACGGTCAAACTCAAACGGCTCACCAAGCTGCGCCTTCCGGGCAATTCGCTTCACCTGAGCGGGGTCGGTCACGGTCTTACCCGCTAGCTCGCCCCCCGAGAAGGACACCGTCACACCGGTCTGCTCGAAGCTGTACTTCGACTCGGCCCGGCGGAACGGAATGTCGGCCCGCACAATACCGTCCTTATCAGTCAGGACGACTGGGAAGGTCTCGAAGAAGTTAGGCAAACGACGCACGTTAAGAATGCGACCTTCACCATCTTTAAAGACAGGATGTCCCAACCAGCCACGGGCAATGCCGTCACCTTCGTTCATGGGCCCCACGCGGAACAATCCGCCCTTAGAGGGGCTATTGCCGACGTAGTCGTAGAAGGCTAACTTCTCAGGAATCGTGGCGTAGGCTTCTTCCGTAGAGGCCCCAGCGGCAATTTCAGATTGCGCCCGACGCTGGATTTCCTCTTGGAAGTAACTACTATCCCACTGATAGCGAGTCGGGCCGAACAGTTCAATCGGTGTTGCAGCGTTGCCGTACCACATCGTTCCGGCGACCACAAAAGCGGCGAAGAAGACAGCGGCAATACTGCTCGACAAAACCGTCTCGATGTTACCCATCCGCAGCGCTTTGTAGAGCCGCTGCGGTGGACGCACTGTCAAGTGGAACAGACCCGCGATGATACCTACGATGCCAGCCGCAATGTGGTGAGCCACAATACCGCCGGGATTGAAGGGATTAAAGCCATCTGGTCCCCATTCTGGAGCGACTCCCTGCACGTGCCCAGTGACGCCATAGGGGTCAGAGATCCACATGCCTGGCCCCCACAGTCCTGTCAGGTGAAAGGCACCGAACCCAAAGCACAATAAACCAGAAAGAAACAAATGAATGCCAAACATTTTGGGCAGATCGAGCGCCGGCTCGCCGGTGCGCGGATCACGGAATAGATCCAAATCCCAATAAACCCAGTGCCAGCAAGCCGCTAAAAACAGCAGACCTGACAAAACGATGTGAGCTGCGGCCACACCTTCAAAACTCCAGAAGCCGGGGTTAGTTGCCGCTTCACCCGTCACGCTCCAGCCACCCCAAGATTGGGTCACCCCTAAACGCGACATAAAGGGAAGAACAAACATCCCCTGACGCCACATGGGGTTTAGAACAGGATCACTGGGATCAAAGGTCGCCAACTCAAACAAGGCCATGGAGCCAGCCCAACCCGCCACCAATGCAGTGTGCATCAAGTGGACAGAGATCAGACGACCGGGGTCGTTTAATACGACCGTATGTACTCGGTACCAGGGCAGTCCCATCGACTACTCTCCTCCTCTTACTTTCGACAGTTCTTTTGCAGATTTATTAAGAGTCATGATTATAGACAGCCTACCAGACTTGCACCCCCTGCAGCGTCTAAAGTGAGCACAGGCAGCTTGTTTACACGATGGGCAAAATTGGCTTAAGTCAAAAAAAAGTTTCGTGACTAGCCAGCTTGCACTCGTGATGATAAGTCTTGTAGACAAGATATAAAGAAGTGTAACCAGTGTCAGATCCCCACGCAATGAAGCGCGCGATGGTTGAGCTGATTTTGCCCCTGACCGCAAACAATTGAGTCGGCTCAGCGCTCTCATAAACGGGTGAAAGTCAACGGATTAGACTGGTTTAGTTCCTTGAGGAGAAAATTGATGGCGGTTATTAAGTTTCTTGAAGAAGGCAAGGAGATCATCGCTGCAGATGGGGCTAATCTGCGATTTAAAGCGATGGAAAACGGCATTGATCTCTACACCTTCTTGGGAAAGATGACGAACTGCGGTGGCTATGGCCAATGTGGCACCTGCGTCGTCGAAATTGTTGAGGGCATTGAGAATTTGTCGCCGCGCACCAAGGTCGAAGAACGTAAGCTCCGTAAGCGTCCAGCGAACTGTCGATTGGCCTGCCAGGCAATCGTAAATGGCCCAATTACCGTACAAACCAAGCCGAAAAAGTCTTGAGGGGAGTCGAACTGGGCGGCGCTCGACTCAGATTGACCGGTGGACATGGTCAGCCATGCTCCTGGGGGATTGGCCGTACTGCATTGAGGTTCAAAAGATTTTGAAGTGCAGACTTTAGGGTGGCAAGATTACAGGTGTATCCAGTCGAACTGGTTCAAGCTTAAGCGCCGTTCTCATCCTAAAGCTGCTGTAAAGATGGTGAGGCACCGCCATGAAGCGAGCGATCGTCCTGGTTTCTCTGACGGTTTTATGGGTCAGTGTTGGCTGTGCCAGCCTTGCTCCTGAGGGGGAGAGTGCGCCAGACAGGTTTGAAACCTTTGCCGAGTGGTGCCTTCATCAAGACAATTTGCCCCCAGAAGCTCAGCACACTGTTGGCGTACTATTGACGAAAGTTGAGACCCAGGACTGTGCTCAGGCTGACGAGCGACTGGTTGCCAGGACGAAACTGGTTCTCGATAGCCGTGAGATCAGAGACGTGAGCCCCTTAGCGAGCCTGACCTGGCTTACAGATCTGGGGCTGACGAATAACTACATTTTGGATGTGGTCCCGTTGGCGAGGCTGACGAATCTGACCACCCTGGCTATCAATGCGAATTCCCTTAGCAATGTCACCCAACTCGCCAGTTTGACCAACCTGCAGGCACTTTTTCTGAGTGGTAATCGCATCGCGGACATTGCGCCTCTAGCCAGCTTGACCCATTTGACCAAGCTGGGGCTGCAGGACAATCAAATCTCAGATGTCACTCCCCTAGCCAGCTTGACTCACCTGACATCGCTTGCTCTCATGAACAATCAAATTGCAGATGTGACCAACCTGGGGCATCTGACCCGTCTGAAACAGCTTTGGCTCAACCGCAACCCGATTACTGACGTCACTGCGTTAGCAAAGTTGACCCATCTAACTCGTCTGTTCTTAATAGAAACGCGAGTGACTGATGTGACGCCCTTAGCAGAGCTGCCCCAACTGGATGAACTGTCTCTCATGAGTAATCAAATCACCGATGTGGCGTCGTTCGCGCATTTGACCAACCTGCAGGCGCTGGACCTAGACGGTAATGCCATCACCGATGTGACCCCGTTAGGGGAGTTGACCAATCTGCAGGTACTTGACCTGAGCAACAATCAAATCGTCGATGTGACCCCATTGGGCAACTTGACCAGCCTAAAAGTGCTTTCCCTCGGCAATAACCAGATCACAGACGTCACTCCATTGGCTCGTCTGACCGATCTCTTCAGCCTCTCTCTCTCTGGCAATTTGTTGGAAAATCGCATCTGCCCGGTACAACCCGAAACGATCTGTCAGTTTTGAGCCCATCACTTGGCCAGTTTCGGTCAATGGCTCGGGAGATCCCTTGGCTAGGCTGATCTGATAAGGATGAGGAATCACCATGAAGCGTGCGATCGCCCTCGGCCTACTCTCATGTTGGGTTGTGGTTGTTAGCTGTACTCACCTTGCCACCTCAAATGATCTGCCGACCGACCGGGTGGCAAGCTTTGCCGACTGGTGTCGTCACCAAGATGGCTGGTCTCCAGAAACCCAGCATACGATCGCCTTACTTTTAGAACAGGCTGAAACACAGCAGTGTGGTCGCGCGGCCCGCCGACTCAACCGCCTGACCCGGCTTGACCTTTGGGAGCGGGGGGTGATCGACGTGACGCCCTTAGCGAGTTTGACTAACCTCACCGAACTTGTGCTCTGGGGTCACGAAATTATCGACGTGACCCCGTTAGCCCGTCTCACGAATCTGACTGAACCCGTTTTGGGGGCTAATCGAATTGTGGATATTAGTCCCCTGGCGGATTTGACCCGCCTGACCGAGCTGCACCTTTATGAGAACCAAATTGTTGATGTGGCTCCCTTAGCGAGTCTGACTCATTTGACCGAGCTGGGCATTGGCGACAATCAAATTGCCGATGTAGCGCCGTTAGCCAACCTCACCAACCTGACCTGGCTGAGCCTTGATAGCAATCAGATCACCGACGTGACGCCCTTAGCCAACTTGACTAACTTGGCCGAACTCTACCTGACGTCTAATCAAATTGCCGATGTGCAATCGTTAGCCGGTCTGACCAGTCTGAATGTGCTTTCCCTAGTGAATAATCCACTGCGCGATCGCACCTGTCCCCGACAGCCTGAGACGATTTGTCATTTCTAACTGGGCTCACCCCAGCGCTGCCGTTCAAAAGGCATCATCATGACTCAAGAGCATGCGCCAAACACCTTTCAAAATTTTGCCGATTGGTGCCAACACAAAGCGCAGTTGGCCCCAGCGGCTCGAAATACCGTTGACCTGTTATTAAAGGCAGCGGGCACATCAGCCTGTGATCAGGCGACCGCCGCCTTGACGACCCTCACTAGCCTCGACCTCGATGGCTATCCCAGTGAGGTCGGGACAAGCATCACCGATGTGTCTCCCTTAGCGAGCCTGACCAATCTGACGATGCTCGACCTGAGCAGCAATGGCATTGTGGATATTGCCCCGCTCACGAGTCTCACCCGACTCACGCAGCTTGATCTGGGTTCCAATGACATTACGGATGTTACTGCCTTAGCTCACCTCCCTCAACTCATGGAGCTGGGGCTCTACTACAACCCCATCGTGGACATTGCCCCTTTAGCGAGCCTGAGGAATCTGACAGTGCTCGACCTCAGCGATAATGACATTGTGGACGTTGCCCCCTTAGCGAGCCTGAACACGCTCACCCTGCTGTACCTCGAAAAAAATGCGGCGTTGCTTAATCAAGAGATGAATCTTGGCGGAACTGGAACCTCGTCGAACTT
>CALCCA010000139.1 GCA_937899725.1 uncultured Halomicronema sp. | reverse complement strand
TAACGGCTCGGTATAGTAGTTGCTACAACAGCATACTCATTTCCGTAGAGCCCGAATTTTTCATCTCTCTAATTGATGACACGCCCGAGATAGCCCCCCAAAATACTGGCAAGAACCCATTGCCAAATTGTTAGCCTAGGCGATCTGGGTTGCAGCGCGATCGCCTGCAATTGAGAATAGTAGCGTGGGGGCGATGGCGAATCCTAATGCATTCACCCCCAACCAAGTCCGCAGAAATCGGGCGGAAAGTTGAGACCTGAATGAGGGGTCAGGCGCATCTTCGGTTGGGGCTTCGGGCAAATCAAGCTGATCGGATTCTTCGGGTTGCTCAGGGCTCATAAGTAGAAAGCCTTAACTATCGTAGGGTGTGTCATCGCCTAGCGTGACGCACCAAAGCCAGTCCTGGCGGTGCGTTGGGCTGTCACCACAACGAACCCCACAGCAATGTTTATTTATGGCTACCTACTTACCATCTCTTAATCGTGGAACAACTATATGCTTCGAGAAAGCAGGAAGCTGAGGGACAGGGGAGCTAAGTTTATCACGGTGTCGTAGCGCAGCAGATTCATCGGAACTAGAGGCCCCCATAGCGTTGCGATCGCAATGCGATGGGGGCCGATGGCAGCCCAATTTGTGTGGGCAGAAATTGGGCCTCAACGATGCCGCTTCAAGCCAAAGTTTTGGGATATTAACTGCTATTGAAATGCTGAAAAAGCCAACATGCCAGGGTGTTGTTCAATTTGAATGGTCGGCAACAGAACGCGGATGCGGGTTGAGATGGGGCAGTGCTTGAGCCGTCACCACCCCATAGACCAGCCCGCCGATCGCCCCATAAATCAAGAACTCAACCAACTGCACATCGCTGGGCGGTTGACTGCCCCACAGTTGCCACACCAGCTGAGCGCTGAGCCAACCGAGCGATCGCCCGATAACGCTGGCCACCCACCACCGGCGCCGACCTCGTACCCGTTTGCCTAAGACGAGAACCTGTACCAACCCCACACAGGCCCCCACCGCCGCGCCAAAAATCGCCAGAAAGACAAATCCCCCGGCCAGTTCATGGAAAGACAGGTTGAGCACTGCTAGAACCACGTAAATCATCCAGAGTATGACTGTCCATCCCAATCCCACCCCTAAATAGCTGCCTAAAATACCTGCAAGCATCCACTGCCATCCCTTTAGCTTCGGCACTTTTCGGCGCAACACGATCGCTTGCAGCGGCCCTAAGATGACACCGACCACAAAGCCCGAAACATGAGACACGCTGGCCTGGGGTCGCTCAAACACGCTGGGAAACCAAAAAACTGAGGCCATCAGCGCGGTCGCGATGGCAAATCCGACGGTATTTACGACCAGCCAAGACCCAATGATGGAGTTGAATAATATCGGCCCTGAAGGACGCGAGCTGGGGTTAGAAGAAGCGGGTAAATCAGGCCGATCAGATTGTTCGGGTTGCTCAAGACTCATGGGACTCATCAGAATATCAGCCGCGATGACGCTAGGGTGACTGCCGGAACTGTCTTAGTGCTTACCGATATCAGGCAGTCAGCAGGCCGTTTCACGCCAAAGTTGGGACGCGTGCTCTGGTGAACTGCTAGAACGTCGAGAGTGTAGGGTATTTTTTCTAAGCTGGATGATTGGTAGTGGCTGAATGATCAGCAATGGCAGCCGGAGCTGGCACCAGGTAGGGCAACGCTCGGGCCGTCACAGCACCATAAACCAAACCGCCGGCAGCACTACAGATCACCACAACGGGCAAGCTATCAAGACTCTCGACCGGGAACATGACTGCTCTTTGAGTCAGCAATAGCCATAAGAGCTGAGCGCTCAACCAACCCAGCGATCGCCCGATAACATTAGCGGCCCACCACCGGCGGAGGCCGCGCACATAACGGTCGATAACGAGCACCTGGCCCCAGCCCACACAGATCCCAATGAAAGCGCCAAAGACCCCGATAGAAGCCCAATCAATAAAAGGAAGGGGCCAATCTATGCCAACGACATAGAGCATCGCGATCAAGCCAAAAAACGTGCCCAAATAACCACCCAAAATGCAGGCGAGACTCCATTGCCAAACCTTTAGCTTTAAGATTTGGCGTCGTAGCACAAGCGCTTGCAGTGGCCCTACAATACCCCCCACAAAGAATCCTGCAGCCAGCAGATCTCGGAAAGGCAAAAGCAGGCTAATGAAGAAAAGCGCTGTGCTCGCGATCGCAAAGCCTAACGTATTTGCCCTTAACCAAGACCCAAAAAGCTGGCGGGAAGCCGCAGGGTCTGATAATGACTCTGAAAGGCGGGCAGACACAGTGGACTCAGATACATGGGATTCATCGTCAGAGCGCCCCGGTGAGTCAGGTCGGTCAGGCTGCTTAGGATTCATAGATCAGGTCAGAAACTTCAGCCACAGCGACTTCATGATGGCCTGCCGAATTGCGTTTGTACTGGCAGCAATCAGACAGCCATCATGCCGTTTCATGCCAGAGTTTTGCCTGGTTGTCTGTTGCGCCCCTGGGACAGCAGCAGCCTGGCACGCGATCGCCAACAGCTCAGCCTCTTGCCAGCTATTAGAGCAGCAGTCGGCCCCCCTGATCTCGACAAGAGCGATAACATTTTCAACCGACTAAACCGCCATCGTGCTATGTAGCAGAACCAGCCAAATGAATGAGACAACCCGAGATGCTGATTTCGCAGAATCACACGTCTGATGGATTTTGTGGTTGAGGATGGCCGTTATCAACCGCATGTTGTTGAGCTTGCGCCGTGAGGCGATCGCGCAGTTCACCCAACACCGTCAAGTCAACATCAAGATTAGAGCACCCCTCATATTGAAAGGGATTGTCTAAATCACGAATCAGCTGCAGCAAATAGGCAAAAGCGGTGAACAGCAACGCCGAGACGACTAAATTTTGTATAAAAGACGTCGTCTTGATCAAAATCAAAGTCAGCGCTGCCCCCACCAAGAAAATTTCGAGGAGTGCATAGGCCGGCTTTAAAAAATCGGTATCGCGAATTTGTCGAATTCGATCGATAAGCAGACGGATCTTTGCTTGCTCACCCTGGGCGCGGCTGACTACAGGCACATCTCCTGAAGCCAACAGACGCGAAAAGTGGCTATTTAATTTTTCCAACGCAGCTTCAATCGGTGCGGCTGACTGGCCCGCCTGTAGCCAAGCCAAAATCGCTTGAATCAGGATCGTGAGTTCAATCGTAAGCGGCTGCGCATCATATTCAGCATGGGTCTGAGCGGCCAGCTGATTAGCATCTTCGATCGCGGCGATCGCGTTAACAATCTCGATTGGGATATACGCGCTCGTGGTGTAGTCTCGCAGGGTGCCACTCAGCATAAAGGCCACGATGAACGAAGCGGCTGCAAAGAGCGTGCCTGTGAGCGAGTCGAAGACCCAAAACTCCCAGTTGAACTGATGAGTGGCAATTTTTGCTAGACCAAACAGCATTGTGAAGGGAAGAATGGTCAATAGCAGTCGCCACTTATTTAAGAGGCTAGAAGCGGATGTAATGCCTTGTTTCAAAACCGACCAGTATGACTAAACACAACAACAACATCCAAGCGATGATTCTGAGTGATCTCCTCATTTGTAGAATCTTTTTAGAGATGCTTTAATATCAAAACTGTTGCTTGTCAAACAGTCTTGATATTAACCCAGTACTCCCCAAAGAAAATGAGAGGAAATATCAAAAACCTGGTTGGATGCTGTTGCGTTTGATAAAATCGAGTCAGGCGTTAAATCGATGTGTAACCTCCTATTTAACGTGGACTGATCTTTCGATTTGAAGCCGGAGCTTTTGACTCCTTGCTAATAATATAGAACTCCGATCTGATAAAGACAAAGCCTTTGAAACCAAACTTTATGATGACGTTAATGAGTGTTGAAAGAATAGTCAGGAGCGCCATCAATCATCGGCACTGATGGCTGCCCGGACGTCAGTGATAGCCGGGCAGCCACGGCTACCGGCGAATCTAGCCGGGTGCTCTCACCCCTAGCCAGCGTCACTTCAAAGCGCTTTGATCGCATCAATGATTTGACTATTGGCCTTAGGAAAGGGGAATTCTTCTAGCTCCGAGACTTCGACCCAGCGGACTTCGTCACATTCAATCGGCTGTGGCTCGCCAGCGGTGTGGCGGCAGTGAAACACGTTGAGCGTCACTTTGAAATGGGTGTAGGTATGATTAATCGTCATGAGGCGATCGCCCACTTCGACCTCAATCGCTAACTCTTCCTGCAGTTCTCGGCGAATGCAGTCCTCAACCGTTTCACCGGGCTCGATCTTGCCCCCCGGAAACTCCCACAGGCCACCGAGCAGCCCCTCTTGTAAACGGCGATCGATCAAAATTTGGCCTTGTTCGTTCCAGACAACACCTACACCAATTTGCTTGTGGGGCAGGGGGGCACGGGCTTCGGTCATAGGAATCTCCAACTGCACGTTTTGATTGTAAGCGGCACAAGCCGACTGCCAGGGACACAGTAAGCAAGCCGGTCGGTGACGGGTGCACAGGGTGGCACCCAAATCCATCAGGGCCTGATTAAAATCACGGGGATGATCGGTGGGCAAGAGCCTTTCCGACAAGAGCCAAAGCTGATCTAGGGCCTTGCTGGGTGGCGTGCGCAAGGCGATCAAACGGGCCAGCACGCGCTTTACATTGCCGTCTAAAATAGCGACGGGCTGGTTAAACGCGGCGCTGAGAATGCCGCCGGCAGTCGTGCGGCCAATGCCGGGCAGGGCGATCGCCGCATCAAAAGTTGAGGGAAACTCGCCAGCATGATCGGCCATGATCGCCTGAGCGGCTCGGTGCAGGTTGCGGGCGCGAGCATAGTAGCCCAACCCTTCCCAAGCCTTGAGCACCCTTTGCTGATCAGCTTGAGCTAACGCGGTGACGGTCGGAAACTGCCGCAGCCAGCGATCATAGTAGGGCAAAACGGTCTTGACCTGAGTTTGCTGCAGCATGATCTCTGAGATCCAAATCGCGTAGGGATCACGAGTTCGTCGCCAGGGCAAATCTCGCCCCTGCTGGGCATACCAGGCCAGCAGCGCTGGCTGCAGTGATGCCACACGACCCGATAAGGACTCAACAAAATCGCTCGGCAGCGCCTCTAAAGACGCTACCGAGCGATCGCGGGGAGGATTTTTGGTTTGATGACTATCTGACTTCGTCACTACGGCGCGTCTCTGCGGGGGGCCACAGCAGACAGCCTACTCTGAATCGAGGGCGGGGTCAGTTGTCATAATCGCTTCCTCAAAGGCTAAGCGCTGCTCGGCACCCTTGAGAAAGTAACCGCTCATCATGGCCGAGGCCAACAGACGACCTAAATGCTCACGGCTAGTCGTGACCGAAATGTCAAAATGCTGCGCGGGTAAACCGCCGAGCAGACCCATGACGTTGTGCTCCATCGCCTGCATCACATCTGACGAGACCGGACGCGAAAGTTGAGAGACCGTTTCAGGGCTCATCGACTGCACATATTCCAGAAGATCGTTACCACTCCCTTTTTGGCTTTCCCAAAAATCTGAAGTGTGGCCTGATGGGTTGTTCACGTTTATTACCTCAATCGGCTAGCGAAAAACTAACTGCGAATACAAAAAGTATGCGAAAGCCTGTGCTTAACAGTTGGTTTCAATTTAACAAGCCCAATGCTGACAGTGAGTAAGTAGAACCGAACCTAATTAGGGCAGGTAACGCCACTGCTCAACCATCGATGCCTTATGGCTAGCCTTCCCGCTTGAGGGCATGAGGCGACAGATCACTAAAACTTGCCAACTTTCAGCGCTTGGTAGACCCCTGCTCCATGCGCGATCGCGCCACTCCCAGAGCTGCCGACCGTCGGGTGTCAGCCGCGATGCGATGCCCTGAGTCCAGGTTGTTTGCAGGACAACCTCACCGCCTGCGGCACCTCTCCTTGATAAGGAGAGGCTAGGTGAGGTTTTATAGCAAGCCGCAATTTGTCCGGTCACTTAGATAGCTGGAATCACCATCTGACAGGCCTTTTAACTCCGACTTCCGACTTCTGCATTCCGACTTCTGCTATATTTTCAGGACAATGGGTCGAACACCCAGCAACCGGTGCCCTCTCTCAACCGTCAACCATTGCTAATGGCCTGTCGTGGTCACTGCAGTCAAGAGCACCGCTACAACGCCCTTACCAAGTGGGATCAACGTAGAGATTAATGGTGAGTTCGCTTTGCCCCGGTGGCACAGCGCTGATACATGAGCAAATGGGATCTTCTCTACCTTCAATTTCGACTTCGCAGGCGTGGCAAGACCCCATCAAACAGCCCGTAGGAATGACGACCCCAGCGCGTTCGGCGACTGCCAGCAGGGGCTCACCCACTTCGGCGTCAACGGTGACATCATTGGGCACAAATCGAATCTTGACTGCCATGCCTCTATGCGGCCTCACTCAACAGATCGGGCAAATTAAATCGGGAAACAACAGGCTAGCGCGTCAAAATGATCTTGCCGCCGGCCTAAATTCGGTTACTCGCCCTGGGGCTGTTTCAGCATCTCGACCAGCACATGATGAGCTTCTTTAGCACCACTGAGGGGATGATCAAAGGTCACGCGCACAGGCACTTCGGCACCGTCTACGGCAGCCGTCAGGTTCATCCCCTCCGGATCAATAGAATCCATCGTGGCTGCTGTCGCCGACTCCGCCTGACCGTATACTTTGGCATACATCAACACGGCATCGGCATGATCACCGTTCATATGCTTGCAAATGCGATCGCTCACCGCAGCAGTAATGGGCTCTGACATGATAAATCTCTTAAACAGACGTTCACGAATGGACATATTTGCTGTCTCGATGATACCGCCTTTGCCCGACAACGCTGTGCATCCCTGGCCATCGGGTCACGTCTTTCAGAGTCCGGGCGCGCATTTGACCTATCGCGTCGTCGGGCCTTGCTGTCGCCTCTACGATCGCGAACAATTGCCCTGGCCCTGTTGTCGCCTGCAGTGGCGCAGCAAAGAGCCGAGCTGGCGACGCATTGGTCGTCGTTTTGTCGCTGATATGGCGACGCGCCGCTACCCGTCTTACAACGTCGAGATTCTGGGGCAAGGCTATCGCGGAGCGCCGTTTGTCACCACGCTCTATACGGCGCGGCTGACGGTAGCTGAGCAAAACTGGTGGTGCACTAAGCGGCTCAATCAACCGCCACCGCTGGCCGCCACCGCTGACGAACCGCCTAGCGACGGCCAGACAGGATTGGTGGCAACGTCCAGTTCTACGGAGTGACGCAGCTCTGCATCGTCTTATTCGGTGACCGGGTTAGCGCTGCTTTACGATTGCTCTGTCGCGATCGCCCTGAACTGTATGTCCTCCGTTGTTGCCGTCAGCAAAAGATCAACGCATGCTTTTGCTAAAGAACCTATTGCAGAAATCAGCTTAATTGTTGGGGAAGGGGTTGAGGGCGATGCCCACCGAGGAGTCACCGTCAAACACCGCTCTCGCGTCAAAGCCGATCCCACCCAGCCCAACCTGAGACAAGTCCATTTAATTCACCGGGAACTCTTTGACGAGTTGCGGCCCAAGGGATTCGAGGTGAGTCCCGGCGCGATGGGAGAAAACATCACCACTCAAGGCATCGACCTGCTGTCGTTACCCCGACATACCCTTCTCAAAATGGGTCCCTCAGCCACACTCCAAGTAACGGGTTTGAGAAACCCCTGCACTCAGTTAGACGATTACCAAACCGGGCTGATGTTGGCCCTCATTGATAAAGACTCTGACGGCAACCTGATCAGAAAAGCGGGCGTGATGGCGATCGTCGTCACCGGCGGCAAAGTGAAGCCCCATGATGCGATCGCAGTGGTGCTGCCTGCAATGCCCTACCAAAAGCTGGAACGGGTCTGAGAATAGTCCAACACAACATATCCCGCCTGAGGAAACCGGCTTCTGGGGTTTAGGTCAACCGTCTCCGGCAGTTTGCCCCTAGAAAGCGGGTTCTTGGACACCTTGTTGCTGGAAAGACTCGAAGCCGGGAAAATCGTTTTAATCGGCAAGCGGGGGCATCTCTCTCACCTATTGCTCGACCACCAACCGCGAGAGACTCGTCCCCGGATAGTAAACGCCCAAAATTTGCTCATAACCATAGCCCTGCACCGCATGATCTTTGGCGCCGTGCTGACTCATGCCCTGGCCGCCGTGGGCCTCTTGCACAATCTGGTCAGAGGCCGCATACAGCGATTCCACAATGCCGCCGTTGTAGCTGATGAACTCGCCCGCCGTCTCAACCACAGCAAGTTGAGTGTTGGTGGTCTCTAAGTTGATGCCTTTATAGGCTTGAAAGCGTTGCGTATTATCGAGGTCAAAGTAATCGCTGGCGGGTCGTACGTGGTGAGTTAATGCATAAGACCGGGCCGCCACCGCTTGTGCCTTGAGCGCTTCTAACGGCCAGTGGTGATACATTTCGCTGCCCACCACGCTAGAGAGATAGTCACCCAAACGAACGAAATTGACCGCGATTAGCTGTCCGCCATCGTTATAGAGCAGCACCCGCCCCTTGAACCAGCCATTTTTGACAAAGACATAGCCGCCCGGCTCCGCCTCTAACCAAACCGCACCTGACAGTTGGCACCCGTCAAAGTTAATGCCCGAGGCCGTGGGCGAGGCTGTCAGACTGGTTTGGGCCGGAATGTCACAGTGGGCCGTGCCGTCAGTATCAATTACCCAACCGAGAGAACTCGATCCCACCGTCAGCACTGATACATTGCGCGCCACCGCGACCCGCATTTCTAGCACATTGTCGATGACGTCTTCACCGATCGCCACAGCGGGTGCCGGTACTTGGGGCGGTGACTGGGCCGTACTGGAAGTCGCGGCATCCGTCGGCGTCGCCGAGGCCACCGCGTCCGTCGTGGCCGCATCCGGCGGCGCGTCAGCTTCTGGGGAGGCCGTTGCCGTTTGCTGCGATCGCTCCAGGCGATAGAGATCGACCACCGTTTGCCGCACCAGGCCGGTGCTGCGCCAGAGGCTTTCTTGCCAGGGCTGTGATGTGCCCTCACCAAAGGCTAGCGGCACCATCGACAGCACCAGTGCCCCCGAAAATACCCCGCCGCTGGCCAGCATGAGCTGCCGCCGCCCTAACTTAGGCCGCCAGCTAGATAGATGCTGAATTCGCTGCCACTCTTGTTGAAACTGCAACGCCATTGCTGCCTGCCAACGATTACAACTGCTTTCATTCGACATCCTGTATTCTGGCTCAATTTAATCGCATTGTGGCAGAACTGACCATTTCTCATCATCCCAACGGCTATTCTCACAATAGCTTTGTTGATTTGCTAGGCATTCAGGCAGGTTGTGCTAGTTACTCACGAAGTAATAGCGATTCTCAGAGACGGGATCGGACTCCCAAGATAAGTCTGGCAACAACGCCGGGGAACCCAGGGATCAACGGGTCAGGCTTGCAGTCTTTCTTCAAAGCATTAATGTGGCTCCTGGTAATACAGCGAGACTTGTGAAATTTCCAATCCTCGTAAAGAAGAGAGATGGAGAAGATGCTCACAGAAAGAAATAGCTAAAATACTGGGCAGAACGTCTGTTTACAGGAAAAATCAATATGAGACAACCGAATTCAGATTCTCAGCAGAACCTTGCTCAAAAAATTGCGGCATGGAAAGCTGGCTTGGCAGATGTGGGAAAGCGGAATCCTCTCATCAATTTTCGACAAGATAGTCCTCGATCCCTAGAAATTTTATCAGAACAGCCAGAGCTTCTATTTAAACAGCTAATCATAGAGAAAAAAGAACTTTTTTTGCGATCAGACAATGATACACAAGAAGTTTCTCAGGCCAGACTGTCCAATACAAGGACAGCAAAACGTCTTGTGGTGCTGAGAACTCGTCAACAAGGTAATGAGCAATTAAAACGACTCAAAAAGATACGTCGAGAAGCACGACTATCATTAGCAGAAAAAGGAGTTAACAGCCTATTCGTGACATTTGGATGTCTGACTTGGCACGATAAAGACAAGCCAGAGGAAACTTTGACATCACCACTAATCTTGGTTCCCATAGATTTAAAAAAACAACCAAAACGAGAGATATATAAAATCTCTATTTTGGAGGAAAATATTTTTCTTAATCCAACCCTATCGTTAAAACTAAAGCAAATTTTCGGGATTGAGCTTCCAGAAGGAGAAGCAATTCAAGCAATAGCTTACAGTGAATTAATTAATCGGATTCGTCATCTCTTAGCAGAACAACAGAACTGGCAAGTCAAAGAAAGCATTTTTCTATCACTGTTCTCTTATGCCAAAGCTGCAATGGTTAAGGACATTGTTGAAAACGAAGCTCGGATTCTTGCTCATCCAATTTTGCAAGCAATTAGCGGTAATCTCAGCGCTTATCAAGCAAGTTACAAAGATCCACCACTTGCATCAGTCTTAGACTCAAAAGTTAAGCCTGAAAGAATGTTTCAAATTCTTGATGCTGATTCCAGTCAACAAGTTGTAATTGAGGCGGCAAAGGATGGCTCCAGCTTTGTTGTTCAAGGTCCACCAGGAACAGGCAAAAGTCAAACGATCGTCAACATGATCGCTGAACTAATTGGCGCTGGGAAATCAGTCTTGTTAGTCGCAGAGAAAGATACTGCACTTCGAGTGGTTTATCAACGCATGGCTGAATGTGGTTTAGATCATACATGCCTCAACCTTCATCATGGTGGAACAACCGATAAAAGAAAACTGATAGTAAATCTATCAAAAACTATTGAGTATATTGAGCACATTTCTCGCGATCTTGATAAAGCAGATTACGACAACTTTTTTGCTCAGTTAATATTGACTCGCCAATCTGTCAGCACATATCTTGAAAGCTTACACAATAAGGAAAAACCTTTAGGCAAGTCGCCCTTTGAACTATTTGGCGAACTATTGCTTAAGCAAAGAGAAGGTGTTCCAGAGTTGAATGTTATATTTCCTAATTTTAATCAATGGTCTCTTGAACGATTACAGCAAGCAAAGAACCTTCTAAATCAGCTGGCTAAATTTCCATCTTTTTTTCATAAAGAAAAGACAACGATTTGGGCCAAAAGCTCTCTTGACTCTTATTCATTTGATCTTGAGTTGGAATTAAGAGAAAAGATAGCAGAGTTTCAGGAAGTACTAGCTTCGAACAAAAATATCAACCAACAGCTTCAATCACTGCTTCAAGTTGACCCTAGATTAAATCTAGAATCTATGGAGACCTATTATGATGCCTTGGTTTATGTGTCAAACGCTCCAGCAGATTTACCAGAAAGTTGGACTAGAGCTGAGGTTTCAACTGCCGAAAATGCTTTTTCAAAATTAAAAGCTGATGTTCAGGTTGTTGAAAACTTTGAACCTCACTTAAAACAAAAGTACTCTTCTGAGCTTTTCTCTCCAGATCTACCTATATTATTTGAGAGATATAAACAATATAGCCGCTTCTGGATTATTCGGATCTTTAATCTGAACTATTGGCGCGATCAAAAGCATTTGAATAATTTATGCGTTACTGGAAATAAAATTTCTCACAATGAAATTAAACGCGATCTGGGACAGGCCGTACAAGTTCAATCTATCCGAAATCACCTTAACCAAAGTGTTTATCCAGCTTGTCAAGTTTTCGGCTCTCTATTCAATTCCAAAGTTTCTCATCAATCAGAGTTACAGACTATTGAACAAGCATTGAGCTGGCTGACTGGCCTACAGCACTATGATCTCCCTGTTGCTTGTATTCAAAAGATCATTGATTCGTCCTCCCAGCGACGCAAGCTAGCTCAATTTATCCGCAAATTCAAATCAAGCCGTGACAAGATTAAACAAGGCTTAGATTTTTTGCTCTTGTACTTTAACGAAAACGATATCACCGAACTTGGCGTATCCCTTCATAAAATTTCCTTTGCAGATTTAGAAAGCTTTCTATATTTAGCTCACTCTGATCTATCCTGCTTTCAAGACTGGCTAACTTACCAAGAAACATGTAAAGAACTCGAAAACTTTGGAGCCACAAAGTTTTTAAATGCTTTGCGCGATAGCAAACTGGACTCCGAATATTGGTTCCCAGTTTTAGAGAAAATAATTTATCAAACTTGTCTTGACGCTATTCTTGCTCGAAAACCTGAACTAAAAAGTTTCAACCCAAAAGTACATGAGCAGCAAATAGACGAGTTTTCCAGTCTTGACTACAAACAATTAGAGGTTGCCAGAGAACGGTTGAAATGCAGCCACATAGGGCAGTGGCAGGATTTCGCGGAAACTTCAGTTGCTCAAATTGAATTGTTAAGGTTAAAAAAAGAAGCGACTAAGAAAAAGCAGCATTTGTCGATTCGTAGACTTCTCAATGATAAGCATAAAGGAATTCAGAATCTAGCTAAAGGTCTAAAGCCTTGCTGGATGATGAGCCCTCTATCGGTCAGTCAATATATCGATCCAAATGTAATTCATTTTGACGTTCTCATTTTTGACGAAGCTTCTCAACTTCGAACTGAGGATGTTATTTCATCGATTATTCGTGCTGATCAGATTATTGTGATGGGTGATAGAAAGCAACTTCCGCCTACCTCATTTTTCTCAACGGGCGATGATGATGAAGACATGGACGATGAAGATGATGCAAGTTACGAAAGTATTCTAGATGAATGTTCAAATTTCATGTTTCCGCATACATTGAGATGGCATTATCGTAGCCAAGATGAGCGCCTAATCACTTTCTCAAACCTTCATTTTTATGATTCCAAATTAGTCACATTTCCTAACCCCATTCAAAATCCAGAGTTTGGAGTGTGGTTCAAGCATATTCCTGATGGTATTTATGATCGTGGCAAAGGCAGGAACAATAAACGTGAGGCAGAGGTCATTGCTCAGTTAGTTCTAAAGCACACTCAGGAGGCTTCCGACCAGTCTCTTGGAATTATTGCATTTAGCGAGGCTCAAGCTGATGCTATCCAGGAGCAGATAGAAATTTTAGGAAGAGGTCATTCTAATTTAGAAGCTTTTTGCCGGGATGACTCATCTCGATTTTTTCTCAAAGCTTTGGAGAATGTACAAGGTGATGAGCGCGATGTGATTCTACTCAGCGTTGGGTATGCTCGTGACCCGCAAGGCAAACTATCTCTTAATTTTGGCCCACTGAATAAGCAAGGTGGAGAACGACGACTCAACGTGGCCGTGACACGAGCAAAAAACAAAATCACTCTAGTTTCTTCTATACTTGCTGGCGAAATTGATTTGACCCGTACACAAAGTGATGGCGTAAGACTACTACGCGATTATCTAGAATACGCAGCAAGTGGTGGTCAACGCCTACAAGGAAATTCTTACACTGATAATCTTCACTTTGATTCGCCATTTGAAGAAGATGTGTATTACACAATGAAGCATCATTCCTCATTGAAGGACTATAAAATCCGCACTCAAGTTGGCTGTTCAGGCTACAGAATTGATTTGGCAATCGCCCATAATACTCATCCGGGAGAATTTCTATTAGGGATTGAGTGCGATGGTGCGTCATATCACAGTTCGTCTACAGCGAGAGACCGTGATCGACTTAGACAACAAGTACTTGAGAGACTTGGTTGGCGTATTCATCGAATTTGGTCGACAGAGTGGTTTCGTAACAAACCAGAGCAAATGCGTCTACTAATAGAAAAAATCAATAAACTCCGACAAACTATGTAGTCGGTGTCGATATTTTTATGCTTAGCTACGTCAACTATGACGCTCGTCAGGCAAGTTAGTGCAACTCGCTTGGACTAACTTGCCTGGTAGCAGGCTCAGTCCACTAACTGCCTGAAACGAAGAGTAAACTTTTCAATCTGAACACGGTGGCAATTCTGGCAGAACTATTCAGACTGATTTTGCACAACCAGTCTCAGATCTAACGTCATCGGAGTCTCAGGATGCACCACCACTGGTGGCATCGAGCGCGGGACAGGGCCGATCGGCAACGGCACAAACCGTTCCTGCAGGCGCGATCGCGCTTCCTCAGGTGATTGCGGCAGCGTGACCTCGGCGGCGACCTGGGGCATCTGGGCGTGATAAATCAGGTCACCAAGACTCTGATTTTAGGCGACATCAATCACCTGAAAGTGCAGCGGCGTCTGGGGCGCGATCGCCAAGTGGGAGACCGTTGCCACCGCTGCAAGCCCCACGGGCGATCGCGCCCGAAATCGCACCGCGCTTACATAACTCCCCGGCTGCCCGGTCGCCCGCAGCGGCAGCCGATAACCGTTGCAGAGCACCGCGTAACGTTCCGTCAGCGCGCCCTCAGGCAGGGATTCAGGCGTGACCCCAGTGACAAAGACCTGCAGCCGCTCTAGCGAATTATCGACTGGCCGCGCCGTCCCGCTGCCACCGGCGTCGCCAATTACCGGCCACGGTTCCAGCGCCGTGCGCAGCTCTAACACTCCTCCCGGTGGTTGACTGAGGGGCAGCTTGCCATGTTGCGGAAAGCGGCGCACTAAGAAGGGCGTAAACCAGGCCAGTTTGAACTCATAGCCCCCGACCCTAAGCTCTTGCAAAACGGCCTGCAAATCCTGCAGCAGGTAATGGGGCAGCAGCCAGCGATCGCGCAGTTCGGCCCCCCAGCGCTGCAGCGGCTGGGTGTAGGGGTGCTGCCAAAACTGGGCCACCAGCGCGCGAATCAACAGCATTTGCAGCAGGCGCAGACCCGTGTGAGGCGGCATCTCAAAGCCTCGAAACTCTAGCAGCCCCAGCTGCAGGCGATCGTTATGAATCGGGTACAGCTTATCGATGCACAGAGCCGTGCGGTGAGTGCTGCCCGCCACATCTTGCAGCAGCGGACTGAGCAGCCGATCTATGACCTCAGGGGGGACGGCCTTACCCGGCGCGAGAGCCAGAAAGGCCATCTCTAACTCGTACAGGCTGTCGTGGCGCGCTTCGTCAACGCGGGGTGACTGACTGGTGGGGCCAATGTATTGCCCCGCAAAAATGTAAGACAGGCTGGGGTGATGCTGCCAATAGGTCAAAAAACTGCGCAGCAAATCCGGTCGTCGCAGCAGCGGGCTCTGTTGGGGAGTGGCGCCACCGATGGTAATGTGCGCACCGCCGCCGGTGCCCAGCAGCCGACCGTCGAGGCCATACTTTTCACAAGAGAGGCCGCAGGCGATCGCCGCTTCGTCCAAACTGTGGTGCAGGTGCACCAGCTCGTCCCAACTGGCGGCAGGGTGAATGTTGACCTCCAACACGCCAGGATCGGGCGTAATCTTGAAGCCCTGAATCCCTTGATGATCGGGTGGACCGTACCCTTCTAAAATCACCGGCTGGCCGAGCACTTCAGCCGTAGCCTCGATCGCGGTCAACACATCGGCATAGCTACGGGCAGCGGCGATCGGCGGCAAAAAGACGTGCACTGTCCCCATCCGCACCTCGACCACCAGCGCCAGGCGAATGCTGTCAGCCTCAGCGAGCGGCGGCACCGGCTCAGGGCGAATGGGTGCACTCTTTAGCAGGGGGCAGGCTTCGGTCAGCCAGGTTTCGGTCTCTACCAGCGTGTCGAGTGGCAGTCGCAGGGCAGCAGCTAAGTCGCCTGGGAGCAAGGTCATCCCTTGGTCAAACCCAGTCCAGCGGCAGCTTTGCCAAACGGGCTGGCCTGCCACCAGGGTCGTCAGCAGCGGTAAGACCCAAGCGGCTGGGGTCGCTGAGTCTGAGTCCTCTGGCTCATGGGCGGCGATCATCGCCTGGTGGGGAATCGCCAAACAGGTTATGAGCTCGGTCATAAAGGTCGTAGCCATCGAGCGATCGCCGGGCGTGGCGGTGCCATCCCTCGCCAGCAGTGCTGCATTCTGCCATAGCGGCACCCCATCTAATCGCCAAAAGCATCCTAAGGCCCAGCGCGGCGCGGCCTCACCCGGATACAGCTTGCCTAGCCCCTGATGACGTATGCTGCCGGTTGGCCCCAAGTTGGCCTGCAGTCGTTCTAACAGTTGCCCACCTAGCTGCCGCTTAGCTTCGCCCAGCGCGTCGTAGCGCCACTGCAGCGAGGTGTGATCGTGGGCTGACACATAGGTCGGCTCTCCGCCCATGGTCAGCCCCACTCGTGCTTGGTTCAGTACCCGATCGACCTGCTGGCCAAGGGCATTGATGGCGGTCCATTGAGAGTGAGAAAAAGGCTGCATAGCGATGGAGGCGGATAAAGTGCCGGGCGAATCGACTGACTTTAGCTAACATTGCAGGGCTATCCTACGGCAGCACCGCCTGCCCCGCACAAAGTTTCTTTGGAATTTTAGGATTTTGCTGTGTCGCTGTCTAAACCGAAAGCCCCTCGTAATCGCACCCTGACGCTGACGGCAGCCGATCGCCACACCTATCAACTCCGGCTACAGCAATTGACTGACCCGGCCCCGCTGGCCGCAGTGCTCGATCGCACCCTGCATCAAGACTGCCTGACGGCGATGGCCCAGCTCCCCGCCCAAAGCGTTGATTTGCTGATGCTCGATCCGCCCTACAACCTGCGCAAAGACTACAACGGTCACACCTTTCAATCGCGATCGCCAGCCGAGTATCAAGCCTGGTTTCAGTCGTGGCTGGTGCCGCTCAAGCGGGTGCTGCAGCCCACCGCCTCGCTGTATGTCTGCGCCGACTGGCAATCCTCCGCCGTGATTTATCCCTTGCTGACCGAACATTTCACCGTGCGCAACCGCATCACCTGGGAGCGCGAAAAGGGCCGAGGCGCGCAAACCAACTGGAAGAATGCCTCAGAGGACATCTGGTTTTGCACCGTGTCTGACCGTTACACCTTTAACGTTGACGCGGTGAAGCTCAAGCGCCGCGTGATTGCCCCCTATCGCGATCTCCAGGGCAACCCCAAAGACTGGCAAGACACCCAACGGGGCCGCTTTCGGCTGACCCATCCCTCCAATTTGTGGACGGATATCTCGATTCCTTTTTGGTCAATGCCCGAAAATACTGAGCACCCCACCCAAAAACCCGAGAAGCTGATCGCCAAACTGATTCTCGCCAGCACCGAGCCTGAGGCCGTAGTGCTCGATCCATTCTTGGGTTCGGGCACCACCTCCGTCGTGGCCAAAAAGCTCAATCGCCACTACATCGGCATCGAAGTCAATGAAGACTACTGCTGTCTGGCCGAAAAACGGTTGGCGATCGCGGAGCACGATCGCCACATTCAAGGCTATGCCGAAGGCTGCTTTTGGGAACGCAATTCGACCCCGCCGAGATCGTGAACTGTCGCCCCTAGCGAATCGTCCTAACCCTCCACCAGAATTAGCCTTTTTACCACAAAAATCTGCAGTCCCTACTCGCGATTGTTGATATAGCAGAAGTCGGAATGCAGAAGTCGGAATGCAGAAGTCGGAGTTGAAAAGCCTGTCAGATAACAGTTTCAGGCATCTGGAGTGACCGAATCAAACTGCGGCATGCTATATCCAATCCGTTCTTGATAGCCCTTAGATCATCGTAGGATGGATTCAGTGAAACCAATGCACTACAGCCATTTTCAGCATGCATCAAAAAGACCGATCCAGACTACAACAAGTGGGTTGCTGGTTCAGTCATAACGACTCTTCTAAATTTGCGAAAAGCCCAATAGATTTTCATAGGCCCACAGAGCAGCTTGGGTTCTGTCATTGACGTCCAGCTTCGAGAAAACATTCGTCATGTTGTTTCTCACAGTGCCTTCGGTCAGGTGCAGCAGGTTGGCAATTTCACGATTGCTGTGTCCCTGACCTAATAGTCTCAAAATGTCGGCCTCGCGCTGACTTAGAGACGTCTGGTTGATTGAGTGAGAAATTTGCTGAGGCGATTTGAGGGCCGAGAAGACTTTAGGGCCGATCGTGGGGCCGAGGTGGCTGTAGCCCTGCTGCACATTACGAATGGCGATCGCCACCTGCTTGGCAGGCGTGCTTTTGAGCAAGTAGCCCAGTGCACCCACCTCCAGACATTGAAAAACGTACTCGTCTTCGTCAAAGGTGGTTAGTACGAGGATATGAATCCAAGGGCAGCGCTCACAAATTTGCCGGGTAGCCTCGACGCCATTGCAGAGGGGCATGCGTACATCCATCAAAACAACATCAGGCTGCAGGTGCTCTGCCAAGGTAATGGCCTTTTCTCCGTGCTCGGCTTCACCCACAATTTCAAAATCATCTTCCAGCGCCAACAAAGCCATAAGCCCCTCACGGAAGAGGGGTTGATCATCCGCCAGCAGAATTCGAATCATTTTGGAATCGATACCTGAATTGACATCCCTTTGCCGATAACCCGATTCACTTCTAACTGTCCTTGTAGAAAACGAATGCGCTCCTCTACAGACTGCAGCCGCGATCGCACTTGGGTGACGAAAGATTCAAACTGATTGGTCTCTTGTTCCTCAACCACGATCATAATGCTTTCGGAGCTTACCTTGATCCAGAGCACAATTGCCGACATCTGATCAGGGCTCTCAAAGCTACCCAGTATCTCTTTGACAATTAAGTAAACCTGGTGACTCACTGCGAAGGGTAGCGCAGGCACATTGACTCTGACATGAACGGTTAGCTGGGTCGACTGACTAACCTGTTCGACCAAAGTATCCAGCGCCATGACGAGGTCAAACTTGCCCTGTCGCAAGGTCGAGAGGGTCGCGCGGGCCTCTTGCAAAGACTGGACTGACAATCCTTCCGCCTGATTAATGGCTTGCAGAGTATCTTCTGGAGCCACCGTGTGCAACTGCTGAGCGAGGGTGATTTGTTTATCCAAGGCGGTCAAAGTATGGCCCAGGGCGTCGTGAATTTCCCGCGCAATGCGACTGCGTTCTAGGTCTGACGCTAGCGTCGAAACTTTTTCTGCTAGGGCAGTCGCCTGTTGTCGGCTCTCACGTTCAGAAACCAGCGTCAAGCAGGCCAGCACTACTATCGCACTGAAGGGAATGTAGTTGGTGAGGCTGTTGATGACGCCCCGAGTGACGACTAAATGGGGGGTCTCTACAATCGCTCGATTCATGTACTCAGCGTATCGCAGGTACGACTCAGCATGAGCCACATGAGACCAGAGTGAGGTGCCAATAATGACCATGATGACAGCGGCCATCGTCACCATGACGTCGCGACGCGGCAGCAGGAAACAGCTTCTCACCAAAAAAATGAAGTAAAAGACACCCAGTTCCCAGGCTGTAACTATCAAGATGAGCGTGATGCAGGCCATCTCTGCCAAAACATAGGCTCGTCGTTGCCACAGCGGACGACGGATGGGAAAAAAGCAGCTCAAGATGGCGATGAGTATGAGCATACCCATGCCAAAATGACTACTGCTGCTTCTCAACGAGTCACCCCGTAGCACTTGATGGATCATGCTGACTTCTAAGATCCCAAAAAGCGCCCATTCGGCATAGCGCAGCAGCCTCGGCACAAAGGGATCGATATTGGAGTGATCAGCATCGAGAAATGCTGCGATTGCTTTGGGAGCCATATAGTTGAGAACGTCTACAGGTTTTTAGAAGACGGTGTTTGGGGAAAACGGAGAACGGTATGAATCAAGACTGTGGCGTTCGACCTGCTCATTGGGGCCTATGGCTGTCATCTCCGAAATCAACGGGGCTCATCCCGAAGGGCTCGCTGGGCGTGGCACGGTGATATCAATAAATGTGCCCTTGCCCAGCCGGCTGCGAATCGTGATTTGTCCCTTTAAGATTTGAACTCGCTCGGCCATGCCCTGCAGGCCAAATCCGGCTGTCGGCGCATTGGGGTTAAAGCCCATACCATCATCAATCAGATTGATCGAAATGGTATTTAAGCCGGTTTGTATGTGCAGTTGAGCGATCGCCGCTTGACTGTGTTTTTGAATATTAGTTAATCCCTCTTTGATCAGTAGATAGAGCTGTTCATTCATCTCTAACGGTAGTTTGGGGAGATCATCAATACGCGCTTCAAACAAGCAGCTCTGACAGTGATTCATCTGGGCAATCAGGAGCGCTAAAGTCGCTCTTAGGTCAAAGTCAGCGGGCTGGGTCACCGAGACGGTTTGTTGCATGTCTACCAATGACTGCTCTGCTAGCCCTTTAGCCTGTGTCAAGGCTGTCAATGCCCGTTCGGGTTGTTGAGGATAGAGGGCCTGGGCCAACTTGAGCTGAATATCTAGCGTGGTTAGGGTATGCCCCAATGAGTCATGTACGTCTCGGGCCACTCGGGTGCGTTCTAAATCGGTGGCAAGAATCTCCGCCTGCGCGCTCAGGGCTAGCACAGCCTGACGGTTTTTATGCTCTGAGGTGGCCTTAAGGCAAAGCCACACCACCAATCCGGTAAAGGGAATCCAGAAGACTGAGACAGACAGCGCGATTCTAAGTCCGATGGCCCAGAGAGAAGGCTGATAAGTGCTATCAGCCGCTTGCTGTAGCGTCTCTTGATACTGACGAATTGCCTCCTGTAGCGGTTCCATCAGCGCGAAATAAGACCAGACTAGACCGCCATGCCATACCAAGCCCGTCAGAATTACGGCAGTGATCACATCGCGGCGCGGTAGCAGAAAGCAGCTTTTGGCTAAAAACAGGTAGACAAAAAAACCGATCAAAGCGACATATGAGTTTTGCCCAATCATGACGGGAACTAGCTGCACCGGCATGAGCACTATCAAGCCTGCCAACACGTAGAGGCGTCTTTGCCAGAGCGATTGCTGCTCTGGAGTAATGACGCTGAATCCCATCAGCAGCGCGATCGTGCCGATCTCGATACATTCGATAACAGTCAGCTCGCCCTCAGCAAACAGCTGAGGAAATGTCATTAACGCTAGCCAACCCAAAAACATCCACTCGACGTAGCGCAACAGCTTGGGTACTACAGGGCTCGCCATAAATCCACAGAAGACACTTCAGTCACACCGTTGCAGAGCACGCATTTTCAGGCAAAGCGATCCTAGAGGATTTACAGCGGAATGTGAATGACATTTGTCATCCATATTTCCATGACTAAACTCATCCGAAGCAATGATTTATACCTCTAGAAAAAAGCTAGAGGGCTGGCGTAACTTGGTCAGTGAGCGGGCTGCAGAGTTAAGTCTTTGACCCGTTCCTCCTAATGCAAAGCAGTCTGAGAGTTGCACCGATCAGCCAATTCAGAGCCTGCTATGTAGTGAAGGTGTGGTCTTCAGGGTTGAGAGATTTAGTCTTCAGGATTGAGCAGTGCTTCACACGCGCTTGAAATCAGATTGATGTGCAAAGCACTCTCCGAATAGACGTATCAAATGAGCTGAATGACTATGAATGAAATTCAGGATGACAGCCTGCAGATGTCTGAGAATACAGACAACTTTGATGACGACTTTACAAACGACGTTGATGAAATCTTGGGTGACGATAGCTCTGTCGTGAGTGACCACAACAGCTTGACCCCTGACACGGGTTTGAGCAGCGGCAGTGACAACGACGCTCCGACTGATTTAGAAGGTTCGAGCACGCTTCCCGCTTTGGGCGATCGCGAAAATGCAGTGCTGTCTGGGTCGTCAGACCCAGACAGCAGCGTCATCCTTGGTGACGGCAACACCATTAATGCCGGTGGGGGCAATGATGACATCGTGGTGACGGGCGATCGCACCACCCTCAATGGTGACGACGGCAATGATGATCTCGTCGTGACGGGTGACGACAGCGCGATCAATGGTGGCGAGGGCAATGATGTTCTCGCCATCACCGGTGACAATGTGCAGCTAAATGGCGGTAGCGGCGATGACGAACTAGCTGGCGTTGGTGCTGACGTTCGTGTGACTGGGGGAGAGGGCGCTGACCAGTTTGCTATCGGCGGGTCACCCAATCGCACCTCAGAAGACCCTGACACCTTCGTCATCATTGAAGACTTTGAAGATGGCCAAGATACGCTGCTGCTGGGTCAAACAACCGAGTTCGATGGTTCGGATAATTCCGTCGTTGTGTCCACTCTTCGGTTCACAGACCTGACCATTACCCAGCAGGGCGATGATGCGGTCGTTTCCGTAGGCGACGATACGCTAGCGGTGCTGAACGATGTGCAAGCCAGTCAGCTCACGGCTGAAGATTTCGTCGAAGCCGATGACGACAGCGTGACTATCGGAGTTGATGCTGACGAGAGTACAGATACGCCGGTTGATGAGTCGCCTGCAGAGCCAAATCCGGAACCCGATGATGAGGCACCGGATGCGCCTGTGGACGAGACCCCTTCGGAGCCGGTGTCTGATTCAGATAATGAACCAGAACCAGATGATGCTGATGAGGATGTACCTATGGACGAGACTCCTTCGGAGCCGGTATCTGACACAGATGATGCGGATGAGGATTCCAGCACGCTACAGCCTGTAGAGGATCGAGAAGACGCAGTGCTAACCGGGTCGGATGGCCCAGACGACAGCGTCATCACCGGCGACGGCAACACCATTAATGCCGGTGGGGGCAATGATGACATCGTGGTGACGGGCGATCGCACCACCCTCAACGGTGACGACGGCAATGACGACCTTGTCGTCACAGGCGACGACAGCACTATTAATGGTGGCAACGGCGATGATGATCTCGTGATCACGGGCGACAATGTGCAGCTGAATGGCGGTAGTGGCGATGACGAACTAGCTGGCGTTGGTGCTAACGTTAGTCTGACTGGGGGCGACGGTGCTGACCAGTTTGCCATCGGCGGGTCGCCAGACCGCACCTCAGAAGACCCCGACACCTTTGTCACCATCGAAGACTTTGAAGATGGCCAAGACACGCTGCTGCTGGGTCAAACAACCGAGTTCGATAGTTCGGATGGTTCTGCAGATGTGTCAACGCTGCAATTCACAGACTTGACCATTACCCAACAGGGCGATGATGCAGTCATTTCTGTAGGCGACGACACGCTAGCGGTGCTGAATGATGTGCAAGCTAGTCAGCTCACCGCTGAAGATTTCGTCGAGGCCGATGAAGGAAGCATCATTATTGATGATTCCGAATCGCCTGATGACTCTGGCGATGAAAATGGTAGTCAAGATGGCGATTCGGAAGAGCCAGAAGTGACTTCATCCATATCTCGGAGCACAACCGACGGTCAGATTGTTGACTTCCTTGATTATGAGCAGTACATTCAGCTCCAAGATCCCGATGCGGAGGCCCCTACCGATGAAGTCGGCGGAATACCACTGGCTCAGATTTATGACGAGGACTTCTATCTGAGTGAAAATGCTGACGTGGCAGCGGCTGTCGACAGTGGTGAGCTTACTTCGGGATACGACCACTTTACTGAGTTTGGTCTATCAGAAGGGCGTGACCCTTCCGTCTTGTACGACGAATCGTTCTATCTAGAAAATAACTCGGATGTCGAGCAGGCGGTTGAGGAAGGGGAGCTTTCGAGCGGCTTGGATCACTTCTTAAGTACTGGCCATACCGAAGGTCGTGACCCGAGTGAAAATTTTGATGAATCTGACTATTTACTCAACAATAGCGACGTAGCTGCCGCCGTTGACAGTGGTGCCTTCGGCAGCGGATTTGAACACTACGTTGAGTTTGGCATAGACGAAGGGCGAGGATCAGATTTATCGGCTTTTGACGAGTCGGTATATCTGCAAAACAACACTGATGTTGCGGACGCCGTCTCAATGGGTGTTTTTGACAGTGGCTTTGACCACTTTGCCCAATTTGGGCAGTTTGAAGATCGGACCTTCAACAATCTTTCTACGATAGAGATTGATCAATCAGTGCTGGGATAGAGTCGGGTGATGGTGGCAGCAGAGAGTGTCAGCGCAGCGACGCTCTATAAAGGGCAGATTCACCTATCGATTAGAGTGATGACGCTGTCATCGGACAGCTCTCTACTATCTGCTAAACCTGCAGGCTAACTGGGTAAGGCAGGGTTAGACCAAGTCTTACGTCTTTGTCTAACCCTGCCTTTGTTCGTAAAAGAGCCCTTGAAAATGTCCCTACTTCGCCCATACAGCCTTTCCAAAATTCGGATGTTGAAATATTGGCGTTTCAGCACTAGGTCTGAACTTCACTTTCAGGAAACGCTGTATAGAACCCATTTGAGATCTTTTGAATTTTGAGTGAATCTGTGAGGAGTGTCGCCAATTGCAATCATCATGGCCTATTCCAGTAGTCTGACCGATGCCGAATGGCAAATACTCGAACCCCTGTTGCCCGAAGTGCTGCCAGCGAAACAGAAAACGCGCCCTCTAGAGTGGAGCTATCGAGCGATTATCGATGGCATTCTTTATCGCCTCAAGAATGGCTGTAATTGGGCTGACTTGCCCAAAGACTTGCCGCCCTACTCAACCGTTTATTGGCCCTACAAGCAGTGGCGCGAGGCGGGCACGCTGGAGCAACTGATGACCACTCTGCATGAGCGGGTGCGGGGTCAGGTCGGAAAAAAGCCGCAGTGGACCACCCTCATCATGATTGACTCACAAGCTGTGAAGAATACCTGCAACGCGAGTATTGAGACGAAAGGCTTCTGCTTCT